>JAFRLH010000070.1 GCA_017431345.1 Lachnospiraceae bacterium
CACTGAAGGAACTGCTCAAAAAGGTTCTGGCTTCAAAAAAGCCCGAGTAACCGCATGAGAAGGGGCTGTGACAAAAAGCACAGTCCTTTTTCATTTTCAGGAATGCTGTTTTTTCCGTAAACACCCGGTTATATGCAGGCATTTTTTTTCCTGTTTTTTAAAACATCGGTGCCGGAAACTATCTAATAAAAATAACGAATTGATATAATAATTGCGTGAAAGGGGTGTTCGTGATGGCACGTTTGAACAACAAGAACGGTTTTGACGGGGAGAACGCTTTTTCCAGCCGGCTTCTTAACGATAAAGAACGGGTGCTGATGCGTCTTCTGTTTGACCGGTCAGAACATCCTGACAAGGAGAAGACTATCCATGATCTGACGGAAAACATGGATATTGATACCGAAAACATGAATTATATGCTGATGCTTTCCATATTGGGGTTTCAGACAAATTGGCAGGGTTTCCCGGCGGCGGCGATGCCGCGGCTGAAGGGAATTCACAGGTATTGTCAGGCGCATAATGTCATGGGAATGCCATGGCTCCTTGCCAAGATACACACCCTTCAGGAAGCCGGGATTCCCGTGATGCTCCTGAAAGGCCTGGCGATGCGGTGCTGCTACAGCAGAAATATACCCAGGATTATGTACGACTATGATATAGCGGTCCCGCGCGGCCGGTTCGGGGAGGCAATGAATCTTCTGCGCACTGATGACACTGTATATAAAAACACTACGGATTGGTCAGACACGATCGTCGGAAAGTGTTCGGGAGATAATGTGGAACTTGATGTGCATCAGTGGATTTTTAAAGAGATGTCGGATCAGGACGATGCAGTCTGGAAACGGGCCCATGCGGTACCGTTTTACGATACGGAGGTGCTGGTTCTTTCCCCTGAAGATATGTTCCTGCACCAGCTCGCTACCCATGCAAGGAATATCATTATCCGGGAAATGGCAGAGAATCGTATGAAATGGCTTTTTGACTGCAGAAGTATTATTGAAAATTATCCGCCGGACCGGCAGAAACTGGAGTCATATACACGGGAATATGGTCTTGACTATGTTGTTCGGTTCATGCTCTCGCTGCTGGGAAACTGTTTTGGGGATGATCCCGCGATCCCGGTGATCCGGACGCAGACTCAGGATCGGGAATATGAAGCCTGGCTTAAGGACTTATGGCGCTGGAGCATGGAAATGGAGTATTTAACCGAAAACAAGACAGATTGGATGCGGTATCCATTCCGGCCCAGGAATCTGTTTCATTATTTCCGCAGGACATATTATGAATACAGAACAGAAAAGCACTGGCATGCTGACAAGGCACGGACAAAGAACTATCCGGTCTACCTTGCCCGCAGCCATGGTGTCAAAGACCTGAGAAGTCTGAGAGAATACTATAATAGCCGTATGGCTATGCGGGAGAAGTATCGATGAGCGCGCGTGTATCTGGTGGGACCTTTTCTGCATATTATGAGCGTGCTGAACAGAAACGGGATGCCCTGACACCGGAAGACAGGATCATATGGGTCCGCGTAGGAGAACATTATATCCGGATGCATTTTCAAAACGAAGAGCAGGCTGACAGAGCCGGCGTTTCTCTGACCGGAATGATGGAAGAGGCAGCGGAAGGAACGAAAGCGTCGGCAGACTTCATATATTGGGAAGACGTGTTTTCACATTATCTGCCGGAAGGAACAGCAGAGCAGAAAGGCGTCTGGTCAGCATCCGACGGCACAGGATATATGCGGCTGGTCGCCGGATACGGCCTGATGGGCGCGGACTATATACGCAGGCGCTATTATCTGTGCCTCGATCATACCGAACAGGATCTGATCCTGCATAATCATGCCATGGTCACAGCGTTTTTCCGCTGGGCCATGCAGAATGACATGATATTTCTGCATAGTGCTGCAGTCGGGGCAGCCGGAAACGGAATCCTGATCGGCGGCCGGGGCGGCCGGGGCAAATCGACACTGGCAGTGTCCTGTCTGTTTGCCGGGATGGATTTTGTATCAGATGATTATGTGCTCCTGAGCAGGACCGGACCACTTCGGGCCATGCCGCTATACCGTACGGTTGGTCTCAATCAGGATATGGCAAAGATTCTGGAGCCGGACCTCCCGGTTTTATATACGGACCCGCTGCGGAACGGGAAGATGATTCTGGATGCTTCGGCATATCCCTTTACAGAGTCGCTTGAGATCCGCGCAATTTTACTGCCGGAACAAGTATCGGTTCGGGCGCAGACTGCGTCAAAGGGAGAAACTGCCCCCCGATTTGAGTTGATCCACCCGGGCCAGGCACTCACGCAGATCGTATATTCTTCACTTTCGCAGCTTGATGTACTGCGGGAGACTGATATTGTGAAAGAGATGACAGGACGGCTTCTCGGCCTGCCTGTTTATAAGATGTATCTCAGCCGGGATCCTGCCAGAAACGCAGAATCTCTGAAAGAATTCCTTACAGGACTATGATGCGGAAAAAAAGCGGAAAAGGAGAATTGCAATGAAGATCAATGAAGAGAAAATGTTTTATGACATCGCGGACGGCCAGGCTATCGTGATCAATTATCTGACCGGTATGTATTATGGCATGAGTTCACTCGGTTCAGCTGTCCTGGACCTGATTCTCAAGGGAGTATCTCCGGCAAGAATCGCAGATGAAATCCGGAAGAAGGATAGATGTCCTGAAGAGATCGGCGAGAAGATCGATGCTTTTATCAAGACCCTTCTTGAGGAAGAAATTCTGATCGGAAGTCCGGATGATGAGGGCACAGGAGAGCCGGCAGTAATTGGAGATGAAGCATATGCTGACGGCTTCGATTTAACGGTGGACGCATATGCGGAAGCGCAGGATCTCATTCTGGCTGATCCGGTTCATGAAGTAGATGTTTCCATGGGCTGGCCGGTCATGAAGGAAGAATGAAGGAAATGATGCCCCGCGTTTCGGTGCTCGTACCAGTCTATAACCGGGCGGAATATCTTCTGGCCGCGGTGCAGACCCTGTGCGCCCAGACCTGGCCGGATCTGGAAGTGATTCTTGCGGATGACGGGTCAGATGACGAGACACCGACGATCATTGAGGCTGTTGCAGAAGGCAGAATCCTGCTGCCTGAGCGGGAAAGAAGGAAGGGCACATTTACGGTCCGAAGTGTCCGGCAGAAACATCAAGGTGTTTCAGCGGCCAGGAATCTTGCCCTTTCGGCCGCAAGCGGATCTTTCATCGCTTTTCTTGATTCGGATGACCTCTGGATGCCTGAGAAAGCGGAAAAGCAGGTGCGTTATCTCTTGAATAACCCATCCTGCAATATTGTCTTCTGCGGATATGAAAACTTTATTGATGCCGGGGCAGAAGAAATCAGTGAGGAACAGCGACAGCTTCTTTCGGAAGTGATTCCGGATTATATGGCTTCCGCCATGGTCCGCAGAGAAGTGTTTGACAGGATCGGATCGTTTTCTGTAAAACTGCGCCGCGGGGAAGATTCGGAATGGGTAATGCGCGCAAAGCTGCTGGGAGAGAACAAAGGGGATATGATTCCGGAAGTGCTGTATAAACGGCGGATCCATGCCGGGAATATCACTCTTACGAGGACAGAAGACGACAAGTTCTTTGAGATGGCATGCATTGCGGAAATGATTCGGAATGTGAATATGATCAGGAGGAAAAATGGCAAGGATAGCAGTTCTGATACCGGTTTATAACGCTGCGCGCTTTCTCCCGCAGACGCTGGAATGCTTAAGAAAGCAGACGTACCGGGATTTTTCGATTACAGCCGCTGATGACGGCTCAACGGACGGATCCCTTGAGATCCTTCGTTCTTATCCGGAGGTGAAGGTTCTTGCGCTTCCGCATGGCGGCGTCGCAAAAGCCAGAAATGCCCTTCTTGCGGCTTCGGAGGGGGAATATGTGGCCTTCCTGGATGCGGACGATCTATGGGATTCCGACAGACTTGAAAAACAGGTTGCTTTTCTGGATGAACATCCGGAGTATGAGCTTGTTATGAGCGGATTTCAGACCTTTCTGGACGCGGAGGTTACTGATCCCAATGAGAGTCAGAAGGAGATATTCAATGCGCCTTTCCGGTATTCTATGACAGCCGCGCTGATCCGCCGGTCCCTCTTTGCGAGGATTGGAAATATTAACGAATCATTGGATATCGGTGAGGATTTTGACTGGCTGATCAGGGCATCAACAGAAGGCGTTGATATCAACATTTCTATTCCGGAAACAAAAATGTATTATCGGATTCACAATACAAACACAATGCTGACCGCACCGAACAGCCGGGAGAAACGATTTCGCATGATCGCCGCTGCTGCTCGGGCAGGCCGGCAGCTGTCCCGCAGAGGATCCGGAAAGGACGGTAAACAATGATTCTGAGTATAGTCATACCGGTGTGGAACGGGGAAAAATATATTGCGGAAGCGATCAGGTCTGCCCTTTCCCTGAAGCTCCCTGGGGAGATTAAGGAACTGGAGATCCTTGTTGTTGATGATGGGTCTGAAGATGCTTCTGCGCAGATCGCCGGATCTTTTCCGGAGGTTAAGGTGCTTCGTTATTCTCATCGAAATACTGCGGCAGCACGGAATGCGGGAATCCGGGTATCCAGGGGAGATTTTCTATTTTTCCTCGACGCGGATGATATTCTGGAAGAAGACGCAGCCATGAACCTTTTGAAACCGTTTCTGGTGGATCCTTCCGTTATGGTGACCATTGGTCTTACAGAAGATTTTATCTCTCCGGAGCTCGCCCCGGACGAGAAGCAAAAGCTTCTGCCCCGGACGGAACCATATGAAGGATGTATTGCAGGATGTGTCATGACAAGGCGTCAGGTCCTTCTTGAAAACGGTGCCGGCCTTTTTGATGAAACGCTGACGAGCGGAGAGGGGGTTGACTGGCTTCTGAAGTTGAGACAGAGCGGAAATGAGATCAGGAAGGTTCCTGCGACAACAAGCCGGCGGCGGCTGCATCTTACGAATACGGGCCGGCGTGCAGCGGGAGAAGAAATGAAAAACTATGCGGCAATTCTGCGGAAAATGCGGAGGATCAAGAAGGATGGGGAGAAATAAAAAGGATCGCTCTGTGCAGCGCTGGATCCTTCGTTCTGTCCGTCCCGACTGGTACGGGCTGAGTCTGCTTGCTTTCCTCCGGGCTGTCCAGGCCGTGCTGCTGACCCTGATCTCCCTGTCCCTGCGTGGACTGGTGGACGCTGCCGTGGCGCAGGAGCAAGCAGGATTTGAACGCAGCTTCCTTCTCCTTGCACTGTTGATCGCCGGGGAAGTGGCTGCCTATTTCGCCGGGCGTTATGTCAATGGAATATTTGCGGCCAGAATGGAGATCCGCCTGCGGAAGGCATCATTTCAAACTCTGATGCAGCGCTCCTATGCGCAGATTGCCAAAGTGCATTCCGGGGAATGGGCGGGACGTATCATCACCGGCTGCCGGATTGTCTCCCAGAGTCTTATTCAGCTGATTCCGGCTTTTATCGGCGTCGTTGTACAGTTGGCAGCGGCGATGTTTGCCATGCATGTTATCCTGCCGCAGAGCACCCCTGTCATTGTGATTGCCCTCATCCTGATGGCCTTGTGCGCGGCCGCACTCAGGAACCGCCTTGTATACTGCCACAAGGAGATCGTCCGCCATGATTCAAGGGCAGCTGGTCTTTTGCAGGAACAAATCGCGAATACTGCCGTGATCCGGTCTTTTTCCGGGGAAGCACAGTCTGTCCGGTATATGGGCAAGGCTTTTGATGACGTCCTGGCCGCCAGGAAGGATTGGACAAAAATCATGGCTGTTTCGACCGGAGGAATTCATCTGGCCTCGCAGGGAGCCTACCTCATTGGGGCTGCGGCATGCTGCTTCCTTTTGTTTCGCGGCACGATGACAGCAGGCACGATGACAGCAATGATCAGCCTGGTCCAGCAGATTGCCGCCCCTTTGTCGGGGGCGTTCAGCGTGGTGCCGAATTACTACGCGATGGTCGGGAGCGCCGAGCAGCTGAAGGAAATCGAAAATCTGCCGGCAGACCGTGAGATGGAGTCTCTTTCAGATGCGCAGATCCGGGAAATCTATGAAAAGGAGCTTTCTGCTTTTGGCCTGCGATCTGTGACGTTCTCTTATGAAGGTGGAAAACCAGTGGTTCAGGATTTGTCTCTGATGATCCGGAAAGGCGAGTTTGCCGCGCTGACTGGCGGCTCCGGAAGCGGAAAGACAACGATTCTGAAACTGCTCATGTGTTTGTACGCGCCGGATGAAGGTCACCGGGTGATCTGTTTCCGCAATGGCGAAGAAGGCGTTCTGGATGCTTCCTTCCGCAGGCTGTTCGCCTATATTCCACAGGAGAACGGGCTCCTGAGCGGAACGATCCGGGAAGGATTGCAGCTTGGATGTGACAGGGATATTCCTGACGAAGAGATCTGGGAAGCACTTAGGTGTGCGTGTGCCGATTCTTTTGTCCGGGCTGCAGACGGCGGAATTGATGCATCTTTGGGAGAACGTGGATCCGGTTTTTCAGAAGGGCAGATGCAGCGTCTCGCGGTAGCCAGAGCGCTGCTTTCCGGCAG
>JAFRLH010000071.1 GCA_017431345.1 Lachnospiraceae bacterium
AAAAAACTTGACAAAAAAATAAGACCGGAAATCCAGTCTTTACAAAGGATAAATGGAGATCCGATCAAATAGAAAAGCAATTCAAAGTGTCAAACTTCCGGGGAGTTGAAGTGTCGAAGACACTTTTTTAGTTTAGGAGCCAATGAGCCGGAGAACCGTCCCCTGCTTGACAACATAATCACACCGGTGTATAATCCGCACCATAAAGGCAAAGACGTCTTTTGTGTTGATACGCAAAAGGCGTCTTTGCCTCTTTTTTTGCAAAAAGGAGGATAGCGTCATGAAAAATGTACAGGATTATTTCGGCAGCATGGTCTTTGACGACAGGGTGATGAGAGCAAGGCTTTCCGCCAATGTCTATAATTCGCTCAGGAAGACCATTGACGAAGGAAAGAAGCTGGACCTGTCCGTGGCAAATGCCGTCGCGGAGACCATGAAAGACTGGGCTGTAGAAAATGGCGCTACGCACTTTACGCACTGGTTCCAGCCGCTCACCGGCGTGACTGCCGAAAAACACGACAGCTTTATCGCACCTTCTCCGGACGGCGGGGTGATCATGGAATTCTCCGGAAGGAACCTGATCAAAGGCGAGCCGGATGCATCCTCCTTCCCGAGCGGGGGATTAAGAGCGACGTTCGAGGCCAGAGGCTATACCGCCTGGGACCCCACATCCTATGCGTTCATTAAAGGGAAGACCCTGTGTATCCCTACTGCGTTCTGTTCCTATGAAGGCCATGCACTGGATAAGAAAACACCGCTGCTGCGTTCCATGCAGGCGCTGAATATGCAGGCGCTCCGGATCCTGCGGCTCTTCGGAAATGATTCCGCAAAGCGTGTGATCCCGTTCGTCGGCCCGGAACAGGAATATTTCCTCGTAACGAAGGAAATGTATGATAAACGCCCGGATCTGCGTTTCTCCGGAAGAACGCTTTTCGGCGCAAAGCCTCCTAAGGGGCAGGAAATGGATGATCATTATTTCGGCGTAATCAAGCCCGATGTGGCAGCTTTTATGGAAGAACTGAACGAGGAACTCTGGAAGCTGGGCGTGCTTGCAAAAACGGAACACAACGAAGTGGCACCCGCGCAGCATGAACTGGCGCCGGTCTATACGGAAGCCAATGTGGCGACGGATCACAACCAGATCACGATGGAGATCATGCAGAAGGTCGCCGCAAAGCACGGCCTGGTATGTCTGCTCCATGAAAAGCCTTTTGAGGGCGTGAACGGCAGCGGCAAGCACAACAACTGGTCGCTTGGCACCGATACAGGGATCAATCTTCTGTCTCCCGGGGAAACGCCGTATGAGAACGCCCAGTTCCTTCTTTTCCTGTGCGCCGTGATCAAAGCGGTAGATGATTACCAGGATCTGCTGCGGCTGGCAGTGGCTACTGCAGGCAACGATCACCGGCTTGGCGCAAATGAAGCGCCTCCGGCAGTCATCTCCATTTTCCTGGGGGATGAGCTGACCGCAATTCTGGAAGCGATCGAAAAAGACATTCCTTATGAGGGGACAGCGAAAGTAAGAATGCGTCTCGGTGCAGATGTGCTGCCGCGTTTCAACCGTGACACGACAGACCGCAACCGAACCTCACCGTTTGCTTTTACCGGAAATAAATTCGAATTCCGGATGGTTGGTTCTTCAGACAGCATCGCGTGCACGAACATTATGCTCAATTCGGCGGTCGCGGAAAGCCTGAAGATCTATGCAGACAGACTGGAAGCGGCAGAGGACTTTGAAACAGCGCTGCATGAAATGATCCGGAAGACCATCAGAGATCATAAAAGGATCATTTTTAACGGCAACGGATATGATGACGGCTGGATCAGGGAAGCAGAGGAGGAGAGAGGCCTGCTGAATCTGAAGACGACGGCGGATGCTATGCCGCATCTGCTGGATCCGAAGAATGTGGAGATGCTGACGGCACACCATGTCTTCTCTGAAGCGGAACTGCATTCCCGCTGCGAGATCATGCTGGAGAATTACTGCAAGAGTGTAGTGATCGAAGCCAATACCATGATCCGGATGGCAAGATCCCTGATCGCGCCGGCAGTGGAAGAATATGCTGCGGATGTCGCGGGAAGGGCTTCGGTAAAAATGACAGCGGTGTCCGGGCTCAGCTGCAGATATGAAAAAGAACTGATCGAAAAGCTTTCCGCTCTGACAGAGGAGATCGACCGGAAAGCGGAGGAACTGGAGATGGCGGTCTCTGCACTGCATGCGGCGGAGGATATTATTCGGGAAGCTGCATCAGTAAGAGACGGCGTGCTGGTAAAAATGGATGAACTCAGGGATCCGTGCGACAGGGCAGAGCTTCTTACGGCAAAGAAATACTGGCCGTTCCCTACTTATGCGGATCTGCTGTTCTCGGATATCTGAGGAGGGATCATATGTGTTCCATCATGAGCTGCTGCGGAAGCGTTTTGTCATTGGAGGCATTTAAGAAAGCATTCATGCGGTCAAAGGAAAGAGGACCGGACGACAGCCGGATCATTGAGACCGGAAACGGGATCCTGGCTTATCACAGGCTGGCGATCATGGATCTGTCTTCGGACGGCATGCAGCCGTTCGAACTGGACGGGAGTTATTCGATCTGCAATGGAGAGATCTATGGATTTGCAGCGCTCCGGGATCTGCTGAAGGAGAAAGGCTATGTGTTCACAAGCGACAGCGACTGCGAGATCCTGCTCCCGATGTACCGGGAATACGGCACGGACATGTTCGCGATGCTGGATGCGGAATATGTCTGTGTGATCTATGACGGGGAGACAGGAGAATACATTGCTGCCAGGGATCCGATCGGCATCCGCCCGATGTTTTACGGCTATGATGAGAACGGAACGATCCTGTTCGCGAGCGAGGCGAGGAACCTGATCGGTCTGACAGATAAGATCCATCCGTTCCCGCCCGGTCATTATTACAAAGATGGTGCGTTTGTCTGCTATTGCGATATTGCGCAAGTGGACAAAATATGTCATGATGATGTGGAAACAGCCTGTGGAGTGATCCGTGAGAAACTGATCGCGGGCGTCAGAAAGAGACTTATTTCCGATGCAAAGGTCGGATATCTGCTTTCGGGAGGACTTGACTCTTCGCTGGTATGCGCGATTGCCGCGAAGGAAAGCAGTACCCCGATTGAAACCTTTGCGATCGGGATGACGGAAGACGCCATCGATCTGAAATATGCCAGACAGGCGGCGGAATATATCGGCAGTCACCATACGGAAATCTATATGACGCCGGAGGATGTGATCTCCTCGCTGGAGAGAGTGATCAGCATCCTGGGAACCTTTGATATTACGACCATCCGTGCGAGCATGGGCATGTATCTTCTCTGCAAGGGGATCCACGAGCAGACTGATCTGAGGGTGCTGCTGACCGGCGAGATCTCCGATGAACTGTTCGGATACAAATATACGGATTTTGCTCCTTCGGCGGAGGAATTCCAGAAAGAATCCGAAAAACGCGTGCGGGAGCTGTATATGTATGATGTGCTCCGTGCAGACCGGTGTATTGCAGATAATTCGCTGGAAGCCCGTGTACCGTTCGGGGATCTGGATTTTGTACATTATGTGATGAGTCTGGATCCGGCGATCAAGAGGAATACTTACGGCAAAGGAAAATATCTGCTTCGCCATGCGTTCGAGGGAACGGGATTGCTGCCGGATGAGATCCTCTGGCGGGAAAAAGCCGCCTTTTCGGATGCAGTGGGACATTCCATGGTGGATTATCTTAAAGAATATGCGGAGACGATCTATACGGACGAAGCGTTTGAAGAGGGCTGCAGGAAATATGATCACGCAAGACCTTTTACGAAAGAATCTCTGCTGTACCGGGATATTTTCGAGAAATACTATCCGGGACAGGGTGAAATGATCGCGGATTTCTGGATGCCGAACAGGAACTGGGAAGGATGTAATGTGAACGATCCTTCAGCCAGGGTGCTTTCAAACTACGGAGACAGCGGGAAATAACAGGAGAGGTTATCATGTGCGGAATAGTTGGATTTACAGGCCTGCGCCACGCAGCGCCGGTACTCTTGGATGGTCTTAAAAAACTGGAATACAGAGGCTATGACTCTGCGGGACTTGCTGTAATGAACGACGGCGTCCTCTCCGTCAAAAAAGTCAGCGGCCGCATCGCGAATCTGTGCGAGATCACAAAGGACGGGAACACAATGCCCGGCGAAGTGGGCATCGGCCATACCAGATGGGCGACCCACGGCGCGCCGACGGAAGAAAACGCCCATCCGCATCTTTCCAACGACGGAAAATTCGCGATCGTTCATAACGGGATCATTGAGAACTATATTAAGCTCCGGGAAGAACTTACAGAGCGCGGCTATCATTTTGACAGTGAGACGGATACGGAAGTGATCGTCCATCTGCTCGAGATGTATTACAAAGGCGATATGAGAAAGACGCTCATTAAAGTCGTGAACCGCCTGAAGGGTTCTTATGCGCTCGGTGTGATCTGTGCGGACGAACCCGGGAAGATCTTTGCCGCGCGCGAAGCAAGTCCGCTGATCATTGGCCTGGGGCTGGATGAGAACTATTTTGCATCCGATGTGACGGCGCTTGTGTCGAACACCAGAAATGTGATCTATATGGACGACGGGGATTTTGCTGAGCTGACATCCGATTCTGTCGTGATCTTTGATGGCACTGCAAGACCGGTCGAAAAGAAGAGCAGCAGGATCAACTGGGATGTACAGGCGGCGGAAAAAGGCGGTTTTGATCATTTTATGCTGAAAGAGATCATGGAACAGCCTGCCGCCGTAAAGGCGACGACGGCGCCCAGGATCCGGAAAGGCCGGATCGATTTTGAAGAGATCGATATTTCCGCTGCGGAACTGGCGGGCATCAGGAAGATCGTGATCACCGCCTGCGGATCGGCTTATTACGCGGGCTGCGCCGGCAGATATGCGCTTGAAAAACTGACCGGGATCCCGGTGGAAACGGAACTGGCCAGTGAGCTCCGCTACAGCGACCCGCTGATCGATGAACATACGCTGGTGATCGTGATCTCCCAGTCAGGCGAGACAGCAGATACCATAGCAGCGATGAAAGAATGCCGCGCGAAGGGCGCGAAGGTATTGGCGATCGTTAATGTTGTTGGAAGCACCGTCGCAAAGCTGGCGGATTACACGGTCTACACCTGGGCAGGACCGGAAATCGCCGTCGCTACGACAAAAGGATATACCACGCAGGTGACTGTATTGTATATGCTGTCGATGTTCTTTGCCGAAAAGCTGGGAAGAATCTCCGGGAAAGAATATGACCGGCTGATGGTCATGATCACGCGGCTGCCCAGACATATCCAGCAGGCGATCGATATGAATCCGAGAGTGACGGAACTGGCGAAGAAATATCATAAGAGCAAGGCGTTGTTCTTCATCGGCCGGAATACCGATTATGCAGTCGCGCTGGAAGGCGCTCTCAAGATGAAGGAGATTTCCTATCTGCATGCAGAGGCGTATGCCGCGGGGGAACTCAAGCATGGAACGATCGCGCTGATCGAAGAGCATACTCCTGTGATCGCACTCTGCTGCAACAGGAAGATCATGGAAAAAACGCTCAGCAATATCGTGGAAGTGAAGGCCAGAGGCGCGGAAGTGCTGGCGCTGACGTTCCGGGATAATCAGAAGATCCTGTCGGAAGCGGATGATCTGCTGTTCATGCCAAAAGTGGATGAGATCTTCTCGGCAGTGATCGAGATCCTGCCGCTCCAACTCCTGGCCTATCATGTTGCGAAGGAGAATGGATGCGATATCGACAAGCCGAAGAACCTGGCAAAGTCAGTGACGGTAGAGTAACCGCGTGGAGAACGCGCCGGAGGAGCGTTCGACCCGGCTCATAGCATATGTCATTTTTCACAGGTCCTACAGGATGACAATATTGTGAATATGTTTTGAAAGGAAGATTCATTTTGGAAAAGATCCTCGTCCTTGACTTTGGAGGACAATACGACCAGCTCATTGCAAGAAGAGTAAGAGATCTGCATGTTTACGCTGAGATAAAAGCATATAACCGGATCACTTTACGCGAAATCGCAGAGGAAGGCTATCAAGGCATCATTTTCACCGGCGGACCGAACAGTGTCTATGATCCGTCCTCCCCGCATTATGACCCGGCGATTCTGGATGCCGGTATTCCGGTCCTTGGCATTTGCTATGGCTGCCAGCTGATGGCGTTCATGGCAGGCGGTACTGTGTCCGATGCCGGAGATTCCGGTGAATACGGGAAAACATCCGTTGCTGTATCTGACCGGGAAAATGTCCTGATGAGGAATGTGCCGGAGAGCAGCGTTTGCTGGATGAGTCATAAAGACTTTATCAGTACTCTGCCGGATGGTTTCCGCTGCATCGCTTATACGGATAAATGCCCGGTCGCTGCTATGTGTGATGAGGAGCGGGCATTGTTCGGCGTACAGTTCCATCCGGAAGTAACGCACACGGAATACGGGCAGAGGATCTTCGCCAACTTCCTTTTCGGAATCTGCGGATGTGCCGGAGATTACCGGGTGGAAAACTATGCTGCTTCGCTGATTGAAAAGTACCGCCGTGAACTGGCAGGGAAAAAGGTGCTGCTGGCTCTTTCCGGCGGCGTCGATTCCTCTGTTGCTGCAGCGCTGCTCCATGCAGCCATAGGAAACGATCTGATCTGTGTTTTTGTAGATCATGGCCTGCTCCGGAAAGGGGAAGGCGACATGGTGGAGCATACGTTCAAAGGCCGGTTCGGAATGAATCTTATACGCGTAAATGCGCAGGACAGATTCCTGAAAAAACTGGCAGGCATCACAGATCCGGAGACCAAGCGCAAAACGATAGGTGAAGAATTCATCCGTGTATTTGAAGAGGAAGCAAAAAAGATCGGGCATGTAAATGTACTCGCCCAGGGAACCATTTATCCCGATATCATAGAGAGCGGAAAAGGGGATTCAGCCGTTATAAAGAGCCATCACAATGTCGGCGGTCTTCCCGATGTGATCTCGTTTGATGAAATCGCTGAACCGTTAAAGGAGCTGTTTAAAGACGAAGTCAGAATGGCCGGGACTGCTCTGGGGCTGCCGCAGGAGCTTGTGTGGCGGCAGCCTTTCCCCGGCCCCGGACTGGGCGTGCGGGTGATCGGTGAAATAACTGAAGAGAAGCTTGCGATCCTGAAGGAGGCGGATGCGGTATTCCGTGAGGAAGTCGATAAACTGACGCCGGAGAAGCGTCCCGCCCAGTATTTCGCCGTGCTGACGGATACGCGCAGCGTCGGCGTGATGGGAGATTTCAGGACATATGGATATACCGTCGCTCTCCGAGCCGTGAATACGGATGATTTCATGAGTGCGGAATGGAGCAGGCTGCCGTATGAGGTGCTGGAACGGGCGAGCAGCCGGATCACCAATGAAGTGCCGGGGGTGTCAAGAGTGGTGTATGATATTTCCTCAAAACCGCCGGCGACGGTGGAATGGGAATGACCGCGTTCTCTACGAGCCAGGCGAAGACGGTGGATGACAAGCTCCGGGAGCTTGCTCACGGGAGATTGACAGCCAGCGGATTCATGCGGCGACAGCCGCGTGGAGAACGCCCTGAAGGGGCGTTCGACCCGGCTCGCCAAGTGACATTCTGCGTCAATCACAAAAAGTAACAAATTTTGTCGCAAATAGTTTGTGGACATTAAAAGGCGGCCGCGGTAGACTTCCTGAAAGTAATTTCGGGAGGAATACCATGACCGCTTTTGATTTTGAGCAGGCCGAAGGAAGACTGGCCTACACACTGACAAATGATGTCCTTTTTCACATTGTTATGAACAGATCACAACGATGTCTGAAAGGCTTTATCGCATCTGTTCTGGATATACCGTTTGAGGAGATCACTGATATCGAGATCCTCAATCCGATCGATTATGGAAGCAGGATCGATGCGAAAGAAATTATACTTGATATTAAGGCGGAATTGAATCATACTGTTTATGTAAATATTGAAATGCAGGTCAGACCGCTGAAGATCTGGAGAAAGAGGACGCTTTTCTATTCGGCCAGATTAATGGCTGGGCAGGACGTAGGTAAGAATTACGAGAGAATTAAAGCAATCCGCCAGATCGATATTCTGGATTATCAGGAAAAGGGAAGAACGGAATTCTTTGACATGTATTCGATTTCCAACAGGAAAGGTGAAGTGTACTCGGATGAGCTTCAGATCTATACGCTGAACCTGCGTAATTTGGGCAATGCGACAGAGCCGGACAGGGAAAGAGGTCTGGTGGACTGGGGAAAACTGTTTGCAGCGCAGACCTGGGAAGATGTAAAGGTATTAGCTGGGAAAAACAGCATATTCAGAGAGGCTGGTGAGATCATGGGCCATGCAATGACACAGGAAGAAGATATGCTAAGAAGAAGACAAATTGCGATCCTGGATATTGAGACCGGATTGTATGAAGCAAGGAGTGAAGGGATAGAAGAGGGGAGAGCTAAAGGAAAAGCTGAAGGAAAAGCCGAAGGAAAAGCCGAAGGAAAAGCCGAGGATGTTAAGGCGCTTATGACAAATCTCGGTTTCTCCTTTGAAAAAGCTGTTGCTGCGCTTAATATTTCTGATGCGGAAGCGGCAGAGATCAGAAAATCAATTGAATAAAAAACATCTGGTTCTTATTTTGGAAAAAGATCTTGTGTTTTATAAGGTCGATGATAGTAAGAAACAGGTGATTATATATGCGGTTGTAGACCAAAGGCAGGATTACTTAAGTATTATAAGAGGCTTGTAGTTTTTGCTTACGTTTTGCTTGATTTCAACAGGCTTTTATGTGGCTGATAGCCGCTATAGAGGATGGGAGGAACTCTGCAATGAGCAAAGAAACAGAAAAACTATTTAAGGAATTTCATAAGTATCTTGAAGAGCATTCCGATGATGATCTGACAGAAGCAGAAGTTGAGAGATTAATGAATGAATTCGTAGTGCAGTACAATAGCAGTATTCCGGCATTTGTAACAAAGGAAACGGCGGAAAACACAGATGATTATCTGGAATTAGCTCATAACGCAACGTGTATGAAAGACGCGCTGAAGTATGCAAAAAAAGCACTGAAACTGGATCCGCACAACTTTGATGCAGAATCATTGGTTCTCGAACTGAAGGCAAAAGACAGCACCAACCTGGTTCAGGACTATGCAAAAGCAGTCCAGCGGGCAACAGCCTTTATGGAAGAGACAGGCTATTTTGATGAGGAATACATAGGCGATTTTTGGGGTGTTTTAGAGACCAGACCGTACATGCGATTACGCTGTAAATATGTAAACGTGCTTATCGAATGCGGTATGATAGGGCAGGCGCGGGATGAGTGCAAAGAACTGCTTCGCCTTTGTGAAAGAGATAATATGGGCATTCGCTTTCTTCTTATGCATATTTATGCGTACTTTGAAGATGAGGAAGCTGCTCTAACACTTCATAAACAGTTTGATTCTTACGATGAGACCGAACTGCTCCTGCCTTTATCGATTCTGTATTACAAAAAGGGGATTTTTACAAAAGCTGTGCAATATCTTCGAAAACTGAATGGAGCTAATCGGGACTTGAAGCGATTCCTGAAAATTGTGTTGAATGAGGGAGACGAAGATTTCGAAGGTTTTGAATTAGAAGGAGGATATCGCCCTGGAACAATAGAAGAACTCATGGTGGAACTTCGTGACAACGGATTCCTGTTTATAAACATGGATACATATTTTGAGTGGGCGCTGCAACAGATAAAGTAGTTTAAGCGAGTACATTTTGAGTAACAAATAAGTATTTTGTCGGGGGAACAAACGAGTTGCTGGAAGATGATTGATGGGTCATCATTTCGGCTCCTGCATAGCATCGTGTTCGGCGGAACAGACAAATTCCGCTAAGATCTCAGAAGGTCATTCGATATTTTTAACGACGTTTAAGGAAATGTCGAATACAAAGAAACCCTTGAAAACCACAGCTCTTCATGGGATAATCTCTATAGATCACAAATAATACAGACAGTCCCATCAAGGAGGTCACCATGAGGAGAAGAGTATTTTCCGTTCTTGTCGCAGCTCTTGCCGTATTCATGCTTATTTCATCCGCTGTACCGGCTCATGCCATCGCACGTGCAGTCATACTGGATCACGATACCCTGACCCTGTATCCGGGTGAAAAAGCGAAGATCACGATGTATGTCGGAAACGGAGAGATGGATCCCGTACGCTGGAAGTCCAGTAAGAAAAGCGTAGCCGCCGTTTCAAAAAAAGGTGTCGTTACAGCAAAAAAAGCCGGAACAGCAGTAATCAGCTGTGAAACGGGCTATGGATATGATCTTAAATGTACTGTGAAAGTAAAAAAATGTGTGGAGATATCTTCCTATCTGAACAAGAAGTATAAAAAGCTTCTGAAAAAGCTTCCGGATGTTTCCTTCAACAGCAATGATCCGATGTCACAGGGCAATCTGTATACGTCCTCTGATGGTCAGGTGTTTTTCCGCTGTAATAAAAAAACAAAGAAGATCAGCGTTTTGCAGAATGCTTCGGACAAGGGACTTACCCTGTACGGCGTTAAGCTGAATATGAAAGCAAAAACAGCAAAGAAAAAGCTGCTGAAAGCCGGATACAAGTATAAAAAGAAAGTACCGGCAGCAACTGTTACGGATTATATTTTTAAGAAGAGCGGTCATCAGATCACGGTGAAAGTGAGCGGCGGCAAGGTGAGCTGCGTACAGTGGGCAAGGTGATCGGTCTTCAGAAATCGGAATGTTTGTTACGGGGATGGAAATGATGTTCTCAATTGCGTCAGGAACCGTTCCGCAATCGGAGAAAAAGTCTGGTATTTTTTCCACACAAGATACAGCTTCGTCTCCAGGCGCGGTGTAAGCGGACGGAATGCCAGGCCGCTTCCGGGGGACGTATTTATCAGTTTGTTGAAAGTAAGAAGATATCCCAGATGCTCCTTTGTAAATAGAGAAGCATTATAAGAGAGCCGGAAAGAACCTTCCAGATGAAGGGCATTCATCTTTGCACCGGCCCAGCGGGGGATATCGTTCTCCCAGCTCTGCTCCGAACAGAATAATGGCAGCCCGATCAGGTCATCCGCCAGGATGGCCTGTTTTTTTGCGAGGGCATCATCTGCCGGCATGACAAGTCCCCATTCTTCTGATTCCGGAAAGAGGAGCGACTCATATCTGTCTGTGTCCGGCGCTTCTGCAAGAACGATAAAGTCCAGCAGCCCTTTATCCAGTTTCTCCACGACCTGCTCCGTGTCGCCGCTTGTGATGTGGTAGTGCAGGTTTGGATAGCGGTGATCATGTTCTTCACCCTACGTCTTGCCCAGTATAAGGGCGTTCCCATGGCGCTGCTGTGGGTCGCGCTCGTAGTGCTGATCTATACCTACCTTACCTCCAAGACGACGGTCGGCCGTTATTTATACGCCATCGGCGGCAATGAAGTGGCGACCAAGCTTTCCGGTATCGATACCAAGAAGATCTTCTTCTTCGCCTATACCAATATGGGCCTGCTGGCAGGTCTTGCGGGTATCCTCACGATCGCCCGTCTGACTTCCGCACAGCCTACTTACGGACAGAACTATGAGCTGGACGCGATCGGTTCCTGCTTCATCGGCGGTGCTTCTGCTTACGGCGGCGTCGGTACAGTTCCCGGCGTTATCATCGGTGCTCTGCTGATGGGTGTCATTAACATCGGTATGAGTATCATGGGCGTGGACGCGAACTACCAGAAGGTCGTTAAAGGCCTTGTTCTGCTGGCTGCTGTTGTCTTTGATGTTATGTCCAAGCAGAACAGCAACTGATGGAATCCTGAAATACGATTATGATAAGCGGGCGGTCTTTCGGCCGCCCGCCGGTCTGTACAGCGTTTTATGAAAGCGTGGACAAGGGAATGAAGGAAGAAAAGAACAAAAAGGATAACTATGATCCGGCCAGAAGCGGAAGCTTTGCGGTGCTGCGCGCCGCCATTTCCGCCTATCTGATCTGGCTGGGTTACGGAATCGTCCGCGATGCCCTGACCGGACCGCAGGGACAGGTTCCGTTGTGGGTACTGCTGTTCGGGATCCTTTTCATTGCTGTCGGGGCTGCTTTTGCGGTCTATGCATGGAGAAGATACCGGCGGGAGACTGAATATACGGAACCGGACGAACAGACAGAAGACAAAGAGCCGCCCGAGGGAGATCAGTAAAAGGATCTTCTCCGGGCAGCTCTTTTTTTATTCCTGTTCTGTCGTTTCCGTCATCCGGGGAGGGAGGACTGCTGTCCGCAAAACTTTCCGACGATCCTTTCGATCCATCTGCCGTTAACCGGAAGGAAGAAGCCTGCCACAGGGCCGACCAGGAACATACACACCAGCGTGCCGGCGCCGGCAATTCCGCCGGCTATGACGCCCAGCAGCGTAAAGGCGCAGTCGACGATCACACGGACGATACTGAATTTCTTCCCGCTTTTTTCACTGATAACAAGTGCTACAAGGTCGTTCGGGCCCGTGCCGGCATCGGAACGGATGACCATTGTCATGCCGAAGGCCAGGATCACACAGCCCAGGATGAGCATCATAAAGCGGACCGGAAGGGAGGCGTCGGAGGCAAGGGGAGTCAGGAGTGCCGTGAAGAAATCTATGATGGGCCCGCCGAAGGCCATGCACAAAGCGGTGCCGATCTTAATATAACTTCTGTCCACGACCAGCAGTATGAGGATGATCAGCAGGCTCACTGTGATGTGGACCCTGCCGTGGGTAAGCCATGAAACGGATAAGATGCGGGACAGTGTCCGGAATAATCCCTGAATTAAGACATTAAAAGGATCGGAGCCGAGGTCGGAAAGAAGAAACAGCGTTACGCCCAGATGGGCTATGGTAAGGCCTGCAAGCAGGATCACAATGCGGACAGTCCATTCCCTGATCGATCTTTTCATGCGGATGATCCTCCCGTAAATGAGCGGTATATGAGAATATCATAATAATATTCCGAATCTGCGTCAATAGCTGTCGTTAAGTCACACATTTTTGACGGAAAGGGGCAGGACGCTGCATCCTTTTGACGCGGCTGTATATCCTTGACATGAAATGTCTTCGGGTGTATAATTCCGGCAGAAGGGCAAAGACGTCTTTTGTATTTGATACAGAAGGCGTCTTTGCCTTTTCTTTTGGGAAAAAGGAGAAAAGCCATGACAAAGTATATTTTTGTGACAGGCGGCGTCGTTTCCGGACTCGGGAAAGGACTGACTGCGGCATCGCTCGGAAGACTTTTACGGCAGCGCGGCCTGAAGGTGGCTGCCCAGAAGCTGGATCCGTATATCAATGTGGATCCCGGCACGATGAGTCCGTATCAGCATGGCGAAGTATATGTGACCGAGGACGGCGCTGAAACAGATCTGGACCTGGGGCATTATGAGCGTTTTATCGACGAGGATCTGAACAAATATTCCAACCTGACGACGGGAAAGGTCTACTGGAATGTGCTGAACAAGGAGCGCCGGGGAGAATATCTGGGATCGACCGTCCAGGTGATCCCGCATATCACCAATGAAATCAAGGAATTTGTCTACCGTGTCGGCCGGAAGACGAATGCGGATGTCGTCATCACGGAGATCGGCGGGACGATCGGCGATATCGAATCCCAGCCGTTCATTGAAGCGGTGCGGCAGATCTCACTGGAGGTCGGACGGGAGAACAGTCTGTTCATCCATGTCACACTGGTCCCTTATCTGCATGGATCGGAAGAACATAAATCCAAGCCGACGCAGCATTCGGTGAAAGAACTGCAGGGGATGGGCGTGAATCCGAACATCATCGTGCTCCGGTGCGATGAGCCGCTGGAGGATTCGATCTTTGATAAGATCTCCCTGTTCTGTAATGTAAAAAGAGACTGTGTGATCGAGAACATTACGCTGCCGAATATTTACGAAGCACCGCTGATGCTTGAGAAATCGGGTTTCTCTGAGGTGGTCTGCAGGGAACTGGGGATCGAAACGCCGGCGCCGGATCTGCACGAATGGATGAAGATGGTGGAGAAGATCCACAGCGCGGATGCGCATCCGGTAGATATCGGACTGGTCGGGAAATATGTCGGCCTGCATGACGCCTATCTGTCAGTGGCAGAGGCGCTGCATCATGCCGGGTACTATCATAACGTGCATGTAAACATAAAATGGATCGATTCCGAATCCATCACGGAAGAGAACAGCGAAAGAGTGCTGGGAGGCCTTGGCGGGATCATCGTGCCGGGCGGCTTTGGAAGCCGCGGGATCGAAGGAATGATCCTGGCGGCAAAATATGCCAGAGAGCACTGCGTCCCGTTCCTCGGGCTGTGTCTGGGGATGCAGATCACAGTGATCGAATATGCCAGGAATGTCGCAGGCATCACAGATGCGGATTCGGGAGAATTCAAGGCGAACTGCCGGAATAAGGTGATCGATTTCATGCCCGGACAGAGCGATGAGATCGACAAGGGCGGTACGCTGCGGCTTGGCGCTTATCCCTGCGAGATAAAGCCGGGAACAACGATGGAAAGATGCTACGGAACGCTTGAGATCAGCGAGCGGCACCGCCATCGCTATGAATTCAATAATGATTACAGGGAGTGTCTTACGGCCGCCGGGCTGACACTTTCGGGCCTGTCGCCTGACGGGACGCTGGTCGAGACGGTAGAACTCACAGACAGACCGTTCTATGTGGGCGTGCAGTACCATCCGGAATTCAAGAGCAGGCCGAACAGGCCGCACCCGCTGTTCCTGGGATTCGTGGAGGCGGCAAAAGCCAGATAAATACTGACTGTCATCCTGAGCAAGCGACGTTGTCAGGATGACATGGGTGATGATGCACTCAGGATGACATAAGCGGACATTCAGGTAAACAAAAAGTGGACATTTAAGTTGATAAAAAGAGGACATTGCTCACTCAGAATGTCACTTTCGGGAAATCAGAAACTATAAGAGAGACAGTAATGAGTACAGACTTCAGCAGAAAACTTATCCTCGAGGACGGGCAGGAATATCTGGGTTATTCTTTTGGCGCGGAGAAAGAGAAAGTCCTGGAGATCGTCTTCAATACCTCCATGGCCGGCTATCAGGAGATCCTGTCGGATCCTTCCTATACGGATCAGGCTGTCGTGATGACATATCCGCTGATCGGCAATTACGGCATGGCGGAGGATGACTATGAATCCTCCCTGCCTTCCATCGGCGCGATGATCGTGCGGGAGTATAATAATGAACCGTCCAATTTCAGAAGCACGAAAACGCTTGAAGAAGTCATGAAGGCGCACGGCATCTGCGGGATCAGCGGCATTGACACCAGAAAGCTCGCACGGTCGATCCGCGATCACGGCAGCAGAAAAGTTCTGATCACAAATAGACATACTTCTTTACAGGACGGGCTGGAGATATTGAAAGCTTATGAAATGCCGCATAATGCGGTTGCAAGAGTCAGCACCTGCGTACAGGCTGAATATCCAGGGAATACAGAAAGGTTCCGTGTCGCCGCGATCGACTGCGGAATGAAGCGGAATATCGTCCGCTCCCTGAACCGCAGGGGCTGCCATGTGATCATCCTCCCCTGGAATACGCCGGCTGAACAGATCGAAGCGCTCTGCCCGGACGGCGTATTCCTTTCCAATGGTCCGGGGGATCCGGAGGATGTGCCTGAAACGATCCGTACAGTAAAAGCACTGATCGGAAAATATCCGCTGTTCGGCATTTGTCTGGGACATCAGATCATTTCGCTGGCGTATGGCGCGAAGACGTACAAGCTGAAATTCGGCCACCGCGGCGGGAATCATCCGGTAAGGAATCTGCTGACAGGGAAACTCGAGATCACTTCACAGAACCATTCGTATGCAGTAGATGCAGAGAGCATAAAACATACGCCGCTTGAGATCACGCATATCAATCTCCTGGATCATACTGTGGAAGGCGTGCGCTGCGGAAAGGATCGTGTGATGAGCGTGCAGTATCACCCTGAGAGCTGCCCGGGGCCGCAGGATTCGGCGTATCTGTTTGATGAGTTCATCAGTCTGATGGAAAAAGCGGGGAAAGGAGCCGGTGATCATGCCTAAGAGAAAGGATATCAAAAAGGTGCTGGTCATCGGCTCCGGCCCGATCGTGATCGGCCAGGCGGCGGAATTCGACTATGCGGGAACCCAGGCTTGTCTCGCGCTGAAGGAGGAGGGCTATGAAGTGCTCCTCTGCAACTCGAATCCCGCGACCATCATGACGGATACTTCCATCGCTGACAAAGTGTATATGGAACCGCTGACGCTCGAATATATCGCGAAGATCATCCGCTATGAAAGACCGGATGCCATTCTTCCGGGGATCGGCGGACAGACCGGGCTGAATCTGGCGATGCAGCTTGAAAAAAAGGGTGTGCTGGCGGAATGTCACACAGAGCTTCTGGGAACGCGCAGCTGTTCGATCGAAAAAGCAGAGGACCGGGAAAAATTCAAGGAACTCTGCGAAGAGATCGGCGAGCCTGTGCTGCCCTCGGATGTCGCCTCTTCGATGGAAGAGGGGCTGAAGATCGCGGAAGAGATCGGTTATCCGGTCGTGCTGCGTCCGGCGTTCACGCTCGGCGGGACCGGCGGCGGATTTGCGGATGATGAGAGGGAATTCCGGGAGATCATGCGGAATGCGCTGGAACTCTCCCCGGTCAGCCAGGTGCTCGTGGAGAAAAGCGTAAAGGGATATAAAGAGATCGAATATGAAGTTATGCGGGACGCCAATGATACCGCCATTACTGTCTGCAACATGGAAAACCTGGATCCCGTGGGGATCCATACCGGGGATTCGATCGTTGTCTGCCCGTCCCAGACGCTGACCAATAAAGAATATCATATGCTGAGAGACGCCGCCCTGAAGATCATCCGCGCGCTCGGGATCGAAGGCGGCTGCAATGTGCAGTTCGCGCTGGATCCGAAATCTTTTCAGTATTATCTGATCGAAGTGAACCCGCGCGTTTCGCGTTCCTCCGCGCTCGCTTCCAAGGCCAGCGGATATCCGATTGCGAGAGTGTCGGCAAAGATCGGCATCGGCATGACGCTGGAGGAGATCCGGATCGCGAACACGCCGGCGTCCTTTGAACCGGCACTTGACTATGTGGTGACAAAACTGCCGCGGTTCCCGTTCGACAAATTTTCGGATGCGGACAATTCTTTGTCAACGCAGATGAAGGCCACCGGAGAAGTCATGAGCGTCGGACGCACTTTCGAAGAAAGCCTTCTGAAAGGGATCCGTTCCCTGGAGACCGGTGTGTATCATCTTCACAAGCCGAAATTTGACGGCATGGAGGAAGCGGCCCTTCTGCAGTATATTGCAGAAGGTACGGATGACAGGATCTTTGCCATTGCAGAACTGCTGCGCATCGGCTGTGCAGTCGATGAAATTCATAAAGTGACAGCCATTGACAGATTCTTCCTGCGCAAGCTTCAGAACATTGTTCGGATGGAAGAACGGATCAAAGCGTCTCCCTGTGATCCGGCGATACTGTATCTGGCAAAACGGACCGGCTTCTCAGACAAAGCGATTGCCGTGCTGCGGCATACGGATGAACTTTCGGTATACAGACAAAGAACACAGCTCGGTATTATGCCGGTCTATAAGATGATCGATACCTGCGCGTCCGAATTTGAAAGCTACATTCCGTATTTTTACTCGACCTACGAGGAAGAGAATGAATCGGCAGTCTCCGACAGGAAGAAGATCATCGTGCTGGGCTCCGGACCGATCCGCATCGGGCAGGGGGTCGAATTCGATTATTCCACCGTTCATGCCGTACAGACGATCAAACGGGCCGGTTATGAAGCGATCATCATCAATAATAATCCGGAAACGGTATCCACGGATTATACCTGCTCCGACAAGCTGTACTTTGAACCGCTCACAACGGAAGACGTCATGAACATCATTGCGATGGAAAGACCGGACGGCGTGATCGCGACGCTGGGCGGACAGACAGCCATCAATCTGGCAGATCCGCTGGCGGAACGCGGCGTAAAACTCATTGGTACGGACCGTGCCGCGATCGACCGTGCGGAAGACAGGGATCTGTTCGAAAAGCTGCTGCTCTCCCTGGGGATCCCACAGCCTGAGGGCAGGGCGGTGACCAGTATGGAAGACGGCGTTGAAGCTGCCCGGGAGATCGGTTATCCGGTATTGGTACGGCCGAGTTTTGTACTCGGGGGCCGGGCGATGCAGATCGTGGCAAAGGAAGAGTCGATGTGGGAGTACCTGAAGAATGCGGTGCAGATCGACAAAGACAAGCCTGTGCTGGTGGACAAATATATCCGCGGTAAGGAAGTCGAAGTGGATGCGGTCTGTGACGGGGAGAACGTTTTCGTGCCGGGCATCATGGAACTGGTGGAACGGACGGGTGTGCACTCGGGGGATTCGATCAGCGTTTATCCGTCCGTCAGCCTGTCGGAAAAAGTGAAAAACACGATCCTTGATTACACAGAGAAGCTGGGTCTCGGTATCGGCATAAAGGGGTTGTTCAATATTCAGTTCATTGTGGATCCGGAAGAACAGGTCTATATCATTGAAGTCAATCCGCGCTCGTCCCGCACAGTGCCGTTCCTGTCAAAAGCCACCGGATTTTCGTTGGCGGATATCGGCACACTGGCGATCCTGGGCGTTTCCCTCCGGGAGCAGGGGATCCATGTACGGTACCCGGAAGAGAAGAAGCGGTATTACGTAAAGGTGCCCGCGTTCTCCTTCTCCAAGCTGCACGGTATGGACGCTTATCTTTCCCCGGAAATGAAATCGACAGGGGAAGCGATCGGCTATGACAGGAAGCTGCACCGGGCGGTATATAAAGCGATGCTGGCGTCGGGCTTAAAGCTTCCGAATTACGGAACCGTTCTTGTCAGCGTAGCAGATGAGGACAAAGAGGAGACTGTACCGCTGGTCAGGCGTTTTTACAGGATGGGCTTCAATATAGAAGCGACAGCGCTTACCGGTGAAGTGCTGAAAAAGAACGGGATCCATACAAGGATCCGGCTGCAGCCGAGCAAAGGCAGTGAAGAGGTGCTCGAATCCCTGCGCGCGGGATATGTGAGCTATGTGATTAATACCCGTGCGATCCGGTCCGGGATCCATTACGGAGACGGCGCGGCGATCCGCAGGTGCGCAGCGGAGAATAACATCACGATGCTGACGTCGTTGGATACCGTAAGGATGCTGCTGGACGTGCTGGAAGAGATGACGATGGGCATTTCGACGATCGATGCAGAGTGAGCCGGGGGACGGTTCTCCGGCTCACTCCGGAACTGACATCCTGTTGAGCCGGGGGACGGTTTTCTGACTCACTCCGGAACTGTCATCCTGAGGAACAAAGTGACGAAGGATTCACGCCCTGCATTCAGCGGTTTTACTGAAACGGAAGAACAAAAGAGACGGATTGTTTGCAGGCTCAAAATGACGGGCAATCAAAAAACAGATGAAACAGGGGAGAATGATTATGGCAGCCATTAACACGCATTATGGTGAACTTCAGGATTCATACTTGTTTTACAACATTGCGCAGAAGATCAGCGCCTATCTGGCAGATCATCCCGGCGCAAAGCTGTACCGCATGGGCATCGGTGACGTTTCCCTGCCGCTGGCCCCTGCAGTGATCGAAGCACTTCATAAAGCTGTGGATGACCAGGCGGCAAAAAGCAGCTTTCATGGATACATGCCGGAATGCGGGGATCCGGTACTTCGGAAGACCATCGCGGAGCATTATGCGCGCCGCAGCATATCCCTGGACCCGGAAGAGGTGTTCGTCTCGAGCGGCGCCAGCGATGAACTGGGGGATATTCTGGATCTGTTCGCCCGGCCGGGAAGCTCGCTGGTCATGGAGCCCGCCTATCCGGCTTATGTGGATGCGAACGTGATGGCGGGACGAAAACTGATCCGGCTGCCGGCCGGAGATCACAACGGATTCCTTCCCGCACCCTGCCCGGAGGCTGCCACAGACATTCTCTATATCTGTTCTCCAAACAATCCGACCGGCGCAGTCTTTAACTATGAACAACTGAAAGCCTGGGTGGATTTTGCCAATGAGAACGGTTCGGTCATTCTGTTTGATGCGGCTTATGAAGCATTTATAGAAGAGGAAACGCTGCCGCGAAGCATTTTCGAGATCGAAGGAGCCCGCACCTGTGCCATTGAGATCTGCTCCCTGTCCAAAACAGCCGGTTTTACAGGGACCAGGCTTGGATATACCGTGATTCCGAAAACGCTGGAGCGTGACGGTATGAACCTGAATGCGATGTGGGTCAGGAACCGCACGACCAAGACGAATGGTGTCTCCTATATCATCCAGAAAGGCGCTGCAGCTGTTTTTACGGAAGAAGGACAGCGGCAGATCAAAGAGAATATTGCCGTATATAAGAAGAACGCAGCGGTGCTGACGGAAGCGCTGGATTCGCTCGGCATATGGTACACTGGCGGAAAGAACGCTCCTTATATCTGGATGAAATGCCCGGAAGGGATGGGAAGCTGGGCATTTTTCGACCTGCTGTTAAATAAGATTCAGGTGATCGGGACGCCGGGCGCCGGCTTCGGCGCCTGCGGGGAAGGCTATCTGCGTTTCTCCACCTTCGGCGATCCGGAGGATACGAAAGAGGCCGCCGCCAGGATAAAGGCGCTGTTGAGAACTGTCTCCGGCACCTGAAATAAAGCGGCTGCCGTGGAGCCGGAGAACCGTCCCCCGGCACATTTAAACGGCAAAAACCGTCATCATCTTCTGAAGAATCTGATATAATGCAAACTCTCCTGATAGTTTTCAGGGGAGTTTTTCTTTATATTAATAGTAACTACAACAGCAGTCAAACTATCTTGAGAAAGGAGAATCTATGTTCATTAAAGGAGTCAACCTCGGAAACTGGCTGGTCCTGGAGAAATGGATGAGCCCGCATCTCTTCGACGGCACGACGGCGGAGGACGAGTATTACCTGCCGACACAGCTGTCAAAAGAAGTCTATGAGGCCAGGATGCTGATCCACCGCAGCGAATACATCACCGAACGGGATTTCGCGAAGATCGCCTCCATCGGCCTGACGCATGTGCGCATCCCGGTGCCGTATTTCATTTTCGGAGACCGGCCGCCGTTCATCGGATGCATCGAGTATCTGGATCACGCCTTCGCATGGGCGGAAAAATACGGCCTGAAGATCCTGATCGATCTGCATACGGCCCCGCTTTCCCAGAACGGTTTTGACAACGGCGGCATCTGCGGCGTCTGTAAATGGAGCCAGAGCCCGGAGGAAGTGGAATTCGTACTGAACGTACTGGAGAAGCTGGCAGTCCGGTACGAGGGCAGGAAAGGCCTTTTCGGCATTACGCCGATCAATGAGCCGATCACCGAGCCGATGTGGTCCACGATGGATGTGCCGAACAGATATAAGCCGGTTGATCCGGAACTGGCTGCAGGATCTGCGCCGAACACGCTGGAATTCCTGCGCGGATTCTATGAAAAGGCTTTTGCGCGCATTGCACCGCATCTTGCGGAGGATCAGTATGTCGTTTTCCATGACGCCTTCCGCCTGAAAGACTGGAAAGCGTTCCTGACACAGGAAGCGTTCCGCGAACGGGCCATCTTGGATACCCATCAGTATCTGATGGTCGCGGAAGCGTTCGGCTGCCCGCAGAACCTGAGCGGTTATGTGAAATACATTGAAGAGGAATGGGCAAAGGACATTGCCGAAGTGCAGGAATACATTCCGGTAGTCGTGGGAGAGTGGTGTGTCTTCAATTCCTACGCCGTTGGCGTGGATACAAAGGGCGGACAGACCAGTCTGAACGGCCTGGATTTTTCTGAGAACACGGAAGCCTTCACACCGGAACAGAAAAAGACGATCTATCAGACCATCGCCAATGCAACGCTGAACGCGTGGCAGAACGGGTCGGGATATTTCTACTGGAGCTATAAGCTGCTGCTGGACACCGTGAATGAACCGAACTGGATCGGCTGGGATTCCTGGGATCTGGGCAAGTGCTATGATCTCGGCTGGTTCCCGGGCGTATGAAACACTTGCAATCATAATTTTCAATCATAAAAGGAGAGAAAAATGAATACAAAAGCAATGGATCCCAATGCAAAACTTTCCTGGTTGGAGCGGATCGCCTATGGTATCGGCGATTATGCAGGAAACCTTGTCTATTCTTCAATCTCGGCGTTTCTTCTGGTATACTATGTATCTGTCGTCGGCGTGCCTTCCGCAACAGCTGCGTCCGTCATGGCCATCTCCAAGATCTTTGACGGCGTATCCGATCTGTTCATGGGCCGTATCGTCGATAAGACGAAATCCAAATACGGAAAAGCGCGTCCCTGGCTGATCCGTGCCAGCATCCCGCTGGCGATCTGCACGGTGCTGATGTTCTCCGTGCCGGCCGGCTTCACCGGAACGCTCCAGATCGCATACATTTTCCTGACATACAACCTGGTATCCACCATTTTTTATACCGCGCTGAACGTTCCTTATGCTACGCTGCAGGGACTGATGACAACGAATCAGTATGAGCGCGGACTGCTCGGCAACTTCCGTATGCTGCTCGCGACCTTCGGTACCATGACCGTCAATACCGTCGTCATGAAGCTCGTTATGGCTTTCGGCGGCAGCGACACTTCCCAGTTCGGATGGTCCATGGCCATGCTCGTCCTGATGATCGCCTTTGTCGTGCTCAACCTGATCACCTTCTTCTGCACCAGAGAGCGTGTCGTGGACAATGCGGCCGAAGCGGATAAAGCAGGCGCTGCGCAGGGACCTTCCGTTATGGAAGCACTGAAGTCCCTTCTGAAGAACAAATACTGGATCCTGATGGTCATTTTCCTGTTCGCACTGTACTTCATGATGTCGACCTTCTTCGGAAGCAACTACTATTTCGCACAGTATGTGCTCGGCAATGAAGGCGCATATGCCAGACTGGCGAACGCGCTGTCACTGGCACAGATGGGCATTATGTTCGTTACGCCCGTGATCATGATGAAAGTCTCCAAGAGATGGACCGGCTTCCTCGGTATGGCTGTATCTGCAGTCGGTTTCATCCTGACCTTCCTCGCGGGACAGAATGTCGGTATCGTATTTGTCGCCAACATTATTAAGGGCTTCGGCTTCGGCTGCGGCGCTGCGACCATGTTCGGTATGCTGCAGGATGCCATCACTTATGGTCAGTGGAAGACCGGCGTACAGGCTACCGGTATGGGAAATGCTGCTTCTTCGTTCACCATGAAGATCGGTTCCGGTCTCGGTACCGCCGCACTCGGCTGGATCCTTTCCGCCGGCGGCTTCGATGCGGATCCTACCTCCGCCTCAGCGATCGCGTCGATCAATGTTGCCTGCATCTGGGTGCCGCTGATCGTGTGCTGCATCGGCCTTGTCTGCCTGCTGCTGTTCGATCTGGATAAGCACTATGGCAAAGTCGTGGAAGATCTGGAGAAAGGACGCTGGGCAGGATCGGAAGACTGATCCCGGAAGAAACGGAACAGAAAAACAGCCGGAGAGAGCCGGCTGCCTGAAACAAGGAAATTGTCCAATGAATGTGAATAATTCTGAATGGGTAAAACAGAACAGCCGGCTCCGGGAGGAAGACTGCCTCCCGGAGCTCCGGCGCCGCAGGATGAATGAGAAAGTCGCTGCCCGGATGTTTGAGATCCGTGAAAACAGGCGCCAGCACAATCCTTATGATCAGGAGATCCGTGAGACGTCGGCGATCATGCAGGGGGATGTGCGCGCGCTGGAGCAGAGCATCCTGGAGGAGTATTCCGGGGAGATCGGTATTCTCAACGAAGAGGACAGCCTGCGGAATTTGAAAAATCTCTGTATTGTGGTGATCACGCTGGCGAGCCGTGCTGCCATCCGGGGCGGACTGCAGCCGGAACTGGCTTTTGCGCTCAGTGATGTATATATCAGCGAACTGGAACGGTGCCGCCTTTCTGTTCATGCTGCAAAGCTCTGCCGCGGTGCGGAATATCATCTCGCCCGTTTGGTCAGTCTGCTGTCGGAAGGGGAAAAACCCGCGGATAACAGCATGGATGATTATTCTGCAGCAGGTACAGAGACTGCGGATGAGGCTATGGGAAAGAAGGCTCAGCAGACGGAGGCTCTGCAGCGGAATCCGACCCGGGAAGAACTGTTCGCCGGAGAAATTCTTCTGCAGAAATCATCGCCCGGGAACGAGCATGTATCACGGGCGAAGGATTATATCTACCGGAATCTTCACCAGAAACTGGGGACGGAAGAGATCGCTGGTGCACTGGCGCTGAATCCGAAATATCTGTCTACGCTGTTCCACAGGGAGACCGGTCTTACGATCTCGCAGTATATACGGCGGGAAAAGATCCGGCTCGTGAAAAACATGCTTACATACTCGGATTACTCCTATCTGGAGATCGCACACTATCTGGGATTTTCCTCCCAGAGCCATCTGGGAGAGCAGTTCCGGCGGGAGACCGGCATGACCTTAAAGGAATACCGGCAGAAATATCACAGACGGGAGACATAAAAAAAGAATGCAGATTCCTGCATTCTTTTTTTTCTCTTTTTTCGTTTTATCCCTTGATGGCGCCGGCCATGAAGCTTTCCTGGATCCTTCTGCTTAAGAAGATGTAAAGTACCAGGGTAGGGAAGGTAGCCAGCACAAGCGCTGCGCCGATCGGGCCCCAGTCGGTGGTATACTGCCCGGACAGTGCCTGTACGCCGACAGGCAGGGTCTTCAGTTCCGTCTTGCTGATGAAGATATTCGCGAACATCAGCTCGTTCCAGCACTGCAGGAAGGTGTAGATGCCTACGGTCGCTACAGCAGGGCGCATCAGCGGTACGATGACCCTGAAGAAAACGCCCCAGACGCCGCAGCCGTCGATACAGGCCGCTTCATCCAGTTCCCGGGGGATATCATTCATGAATCCGGTGCACACCAGGATGGCCATGGCCAGTGAGAATGCAGAGTACGGAATGATCAGTGCCCAGTAAGTATTCAGCAGGTGCAGTCTGGACAGCGTTACATACACGGGAACGATCGATGCATGGATCGGGATCGTCAGTCCGAGCATGAAGAACTTGTTCATGGTCTTGCGCTGTTTCCAGATCAGACGGGTCAGTGCAAACGATGCCATCAGCGCTACAGCGAGCGTGATCAGGATCGTTGCAATTGCGACGATTGCACTGTTCCTGAAATACCAGAGCATATGGCCGGTATTCAGGGCGCTTTCATAGTTCGACCACAGCCAGTGTTTCGGCAGTCCGATTACGTTGCTTCCGAAGATCTCTTCGTTGTTCTTTAAAGAGAACGTGAACATCCAGTATACAGGGAAGAGGTTTATGATCAGCCAGAAAATGAGGGCGATATAAACGATGGTCCGCTTTACTCTATCTGAAGTTTTCATCTGTTTATTTCTCCTCCTTGAATACTGTGTTGATCAGAAGGGCGAAGCCGAAGCAGAGTAAGATCAGCAGCACGGCAATCGTACTTCCCATTCCGTAGCGGTTCCTTAAGAACAGCATGCTGATCATCAGCGTGCTGGGCACTTCCGTGGAGTGCATGGGACCGCCGTTTGTCAGAACGTAGATCAGGTCGAAGGATTTCAGGGAGCCGGTGACAGCGAAGATCACGCTGATCCGGATGATCGGTTTGATATAAGGAATAACGATGTACCGATTGACCTGCCCGTCGGTCGCGCCGTCGAGCATGGCGGCTTCACGGATCTCCGGAGGTACGCTTTTAACGCCTGCGTAGAGAAGCAGCATATGATAGCCGACATATTGCCACAAGGTAGGAACGAACACTGCCCAGAGGGCGGTCTTTTTGTCTCCCAGCCAGATCTTGGCCAGATTTTCAAGTCCGATGCTGCGAAGGAATACATTCAGTACGCCATAGTCAGGATTGTAGATCTTCAGCCACAGCTGACCGATAACAACGGTGGAGATAAGAACCGGCATAAAGTAGACTGACAGGAAGGCACGTTCGCCTTTGACCCTTTTGCCAAGCGTAAGAGCAAGCGCGAGAGCGAGGGGCAGCTGCAGGAATACTGACAGGGCCGCCAGCAGAAGGGAATTGCGCAGGGCTCTCATGAAGTTGATCGAATTGCTTGTAAAAAGTTCTTTGTAGTTGGAGAGACCGATAAAGGTCTTTTCTCCAATTCCGCTCCAGTCAAAAAAACTGTAATAAGCTGATGCTCCGATCGGGGCGATCAGGACTCCGCAGAACAGGATCAGCGCCGGCAGGAGAAAAAGAATAATGTGCAGCTTATTGCTGTATAGTTTAGTCATTGTCTCAAGTCCTTATCCTTAAAGATGCGGCAGCCCTCCCAAATCCCTGGACGGTTCAGGAGGGCTGCCCTGTCAAGTGTCAGATAATATTCTTACCGGATGACGGTCAAGAAATAATTACTGAAGGTCTGCAGAAAGTCCGGCGATGAAGTCTGCACCGTTAAGCTCTCCGCCATAGACCTGAGATACATAGTCAAGGTAGGTGTTTGCAGGGTCAGCGCTCATGGCGTTGTCTCCGAACAGGACCATTCCTTCGGATTTGGATACGATGTCAGCAACAGCAGCTACGAGAGGCTTTACTTCGCTGGTGTCATAATCGGGTGTCCATGCGGGCAGTCCGGAACCTGCAAGGTAGCCATAGTGGCAGATGCTCTTTGCAAGCTCAAATGCTACGTCAGCTGCGAAAGCGGGATCAGCACCGGAAGCGGAAACTGCGAGGCAGTCATTCGGTCCGCCGATGACCTGGCCGTAGGTAGCCTTTTCGCTGTTCATTACGGGGAACAGAGCGACCTGGAAGTTTCCTTCCGCATCGTTCACTTCGCCGCAGTTCCAGGAACCGTTCTGATAGAAAGCGGTCTTGCCGGCAATGAAGTTGGCCTTTACTTCGTCATTTCCGAGAGCCATGCCGTTGGGATCGAAGTAACCCTTGTTGATCATTTCCTGGAAGGTGTCAACAGCTGTTGCGATCTCGGGATTGTTCCATGTGCTGCGGCCTGCGAAGATTTCGTTCATCTCTTCATAGCCGATGGTCTTCTCGATGATGGGCTCAAGATACTCAGTTACGCACCATGTTTCTTTTCCTGCGCAGCCGAAAGGTACGATGCCTTTTGCGACCAGAGCGTCACAGCAAGCGGTCAGATCTTCATAGGTCTCCGGTACATGATCCCATCCGGCTTCCTTCAGCAGATCCATGTTGGCGAACAGAGTTACGATATTCATGGTAAGAGGAGCTGCATAGTGCTTTCCGTCATAGGTGGAGTTCTGAAGCATGACCTCGGGAAGGTTCGCTGCATATTTCGGATAAACATCATCTACGCAGTAAGCGGTTCCGGCAGCGGCAAAGTCGCCGAGGAATGCGCCTGACCATGAGAAGAAGATGTCAGGCAGTGTGGACGGATCGTTCATAGCTGCTTTGATCTTGGTCTTGTAGGACTCGTTCTCAAATGCTTCCCATTCGATCTTTACGCCGGGATGAGCAGCTTCATACTCTTCAACAGCTTTTACATAAGCGTCATGGTTCGCGTCACTCTCAGTAGCGATACACCACAGTTTAATGACTTTGTCTCCGCTGGCTGCCTGTGCTTTGACGGCGCCAAACGGGAGTAACATGGTGAGTGCGAGGAGCAGAGCAACGATCTTGTTCATCTTTTTCATTTAGTAATCCTCCTAAATTATTTTTCTTTACTATTTTGTCCGGCAGGGCAGGGGCCGTTTCCGTGTCCAGGCGAAAACACCGCCGCCGTCCCGGATGCTTCCTTATTCAGTTTTCTTTTTGAACTTTGCGGTAAGAATGTTCTGGCCGCTAAGTTCTGCTGTTCTTTGATCTGGTGCGCCGAAGCCTGCATAGACGGTGAAGTTTCCGCTTCCGGGCGTCCTGCTGCCGGCATCATCAACTACAGTAAAAGCATTTTTATCGAGTTCCAGACTGAAGTCCGCTTCCTCGCCTGCTGCGAGACGGATCCTCTTAAAGCCGCACAATACCGGGTTCGGCGGAGCATACGCGGAATCGTCATCTTTCGCGTAGATCTCTATCACCTCTCCTGTATCGCAGTTTCCGGTGTTCTTTACAGTGACAACAGCCTTCTGTCCGTCTGTTTTAAGATCTTTTACAACACATTTCCCATAGGTGAGCCCGTAACCGAACGGATAAAGCGGTTCTCCCGTGTAATAACGGTATGTTCTGCCTTTCATGGAATAATCCGTAAAGTCGGGCATTTCGGAAAGGGCGCTGTTTCTGTAAAATGTGACGGGCAGCTTCCCTGAAGGGGATTCCATGCCGAACAGCAGCTCGGCTACGGCTCTTCCGCCTTCTGCTCCGGGATACCAGGCAAGCATAACGGCACCGGCGTTTTCCTGAGCATATGTCATGTCTATGGAGCTTCCTGCCATCAGGATCACGACCGTGGGCTTCCCGGCATCCAGCACTTTTTCCATCAGGATCCGCTGCTGTTCCGGAAGAAGGAGATCCTTCTTATCGCCCGAGAAATAACTGTTCCCTGTATCACCTTCCTCTCCTTCAAGCGTTTCATCCAGTCCCAGGACCAGGATCACTGTATCGGCATATTTCGCGGCAGTGACGGCCTCTGCGATCCGATCGTTCGGTTTTGCAAGCGGCTCGACTCTGTCCTCCGACAATGCACAGCCCTGCGAATACAGTATTCTGTTCGTGCCGGCTGCAATATCCTGAATGCCTTCCAGAACGGTTATATATCTGGATGAAGTGCCATGATAGTTCCCTATTAAAGCAGTGCGGTTGTCCGCGTTCGGTCCGATCACGGCGATCGTACCGCAGGTCTCTTTGTTCAGGGGGAGGATGCCGCTGTTCTTAAGCAGAACACATGATTTAAGAGCATCCTGATGAGCGAGTTCCCTGTGCTCCTCACATTCCACAACCGTGTATGGAATGCTGTCATATTCCGTCTTTTCATCTCCGAGAATGCCGAGCAGGAATCGTGTTGTCATCAGTCGGACGGCGCATTTTGTAATGTCTTCCCCGGTGATCTTTCCTTCTTCCAGCGCCTGCATAATGAACTCATAGGTACCTCCGCAGTTCAGGTCGCATCCGGCTTTGAGCGCCAGTGCGACGGTCTCGACCGGGCATCCGGTGATCCGGTGGTGTTCATGGAAATCATTGAGCGCCCAGCAATCCGATACGAAATGTCCCCTGAAGTTCCATTCGCCGCGCAATTTATTCATAAGGTAGGAATTCGCGCAGCAGGGTTCGTAATTGGTGCGGTTGTAGGCACCCATGACAGATTCTATATCCGCTTCTTCCACCAGCGCCTGGAAAGCGGGAAGATAGGTTTCCGCCAGATCCTTCTCGGAAGCGATGGCGTTGAAGCTGTGCCTTAATTCCTCCGGTCCGCTGTGCACCGCGAAATGCTTTGCGCAGGCGGCTGTTTTCAGATGTTCTCCGTTTCCCTGCAGGCCTTTTACGAAAGCCTTCCCGAGCCTTGCAGTAAGATACGGGTCTTCGCCGTATGTTTCATGGCCTCTGCCCCAGCGGGGATCCCGGAAAATGTTGATGTTTGGTGACCACATCGTCAGTCCGTGATAGATATCGCGGTCTCCGAGAGCGGAGTAAGCATTGTATTTTGCTCTGGCTTCGGTCGCGATCACATCCGCTGTCTTCTCCAGCTGTTCGTCATCGAACATGGCGGCCATGCCGATCGCCTGCGGGAACACGGTCGCTGTTCCGCCTCTGGCTAAGCCGTGCAGCGCTTCGTTCCACCAGTTGTATTCGGGTACTCCGAGACGTTCGATTGCAGGAGCATTGAAAAGAAGCTGACCGGCTTTTTCTTCGGTTGTCATAAGACTGACAAGCTCTTCCGCCTTCTTTACTGCCTCCTCGCGCGTCATTTTAAAAATGCTCCTTTAATAAATGAAACTGTTTTCCGGTTCAGAGCTGCTTTACGGATTCCCCTTCCAGCAGTCTGCCGTGAATGATGAGATGTTCCGGGAGGGAAGTCCGCGGATTCTCGATCCTGTCGATCAGCCTGGCGGCTGCCGTCTTTCCGAGTTCCGCTGCGTTCTGTTCCCAGGTGGTAAGCTTCGGGCTGACCATCTTTGCCATGTGGATCCCGTCATATCCGACGACCGATATATCATCCGGAATCCGCAGCCCTGCTTCGGTGATCGCATTCACCCCGCCGATATAGGAATAATCATCGGAGAACAGGATGCAGGTAGGTCTTTCCGGCAGAGCCAGCAGCCTCTTTGTTGCGAGATAGCAGCTGCGCGGCTCATGGTATTCACAATGCTCAAGATATTCCTCCGGAATGTCGAGTTTCAGCTCTTCACAGGCCCTGAAGAAGCCGGTCATGCGGTTTTCCGTTACCGCTGTGTCATTCCCGCGGATATAAGCGATCCGGCGGTGGCCTTTTCCGTATACATAATGCAGCAGTACTGCCATGCCTTCCATGTTATCTGAAAGAACAGCCATACGGTTGTGGAAAGCGTGATCCAGTGTGACGATCGGAAGATTCGAGAAGACCAGTTCCTGGATCATGGGATCTTTGAAATCCGCACAGATGATCGCGACGCCGTCCACACCTCTGTAGAGAGCATGCTGCAGATAAGTCTGATTCTGCGGTCCCACCCGGTTGTTTAAGAATGAAATATCGTATCCCTGCTTTTCAGCTTCGATCCGGAAGTAGGTCAGCGTGGATGCAAAGTATTCATGCATGAAACCGCTGTTCTGAAGATCAACGAAGACAAGCCCGAGGTTGTAGGTGCGGTTCGTCTTCAGGGCTCTGGCAGCCGAATTGGCTGTATATCCCATTTCCTTCGCGGTATCAATGATAAACTGCCTGGTCGATTCTCCGATGTCCTGATGTCCGTTGAGCGCTTTGCTGACTGTAGCGATCGAGACGCTGCAGCGCTGCGCGATATCCTTCATTGAGACCAAGCGATCATCTCCTTAAATGCTTACTTAAACGTTTTCGCAAGTCCATCATAAAACAACTTAACCATTTTTGCAAGCATTATTTATAATAAACATAAAAATTTTACAGAAAAACCGATTTTCGGCATCTTTTATTGACGAAAACTATATCGATATTTGGATTCCGGATATAAATGACGCGAAAAGGATCCATCCGGGATGACAATTATCAGCATTTTTGCTGATTTTCGGCTTGCTTTTTCGAAAAAGATGGGTTAATCTTGAAACGAAACCGAACTTAAACGTTTAATTTAAAACAGAGGAAACTGACATGACGTACGGTTATTTTGATGATGCTGACAGAGAATATGTGATCACCACGCCGCGTACGCCGCTGCCGTGGATCAATTATCTGGGGAGCGAAGATTTCTTCACGCTTCTCAGCAATACTGCCGGAGGCTACAGCTTCTACAGAGACGCCAGGCTGCGCCGTATAACAAGATACCGTTATAATAATGCGCCGCTGGATCAGGAAGGGTTTCATGTTTATATAAAAGACGGAGATACCGTATGGAATCCCGGCTGGCAGCCCGTACAGGCCGAACCGGACGAATATTCCTGCAGACATGGGCTGGGTTATTCAGTCATAAGCGGTTCGAAGAACGGGATCACTGCCGTGCAGGAACTGTTCGTACCCGCGGGAGATTCCTGCCTGCTGATCAGGCTGAAGGTATGCAATACGGCAGAATGCGCGAAACAGATCCGGGTATTCCCTTATATTGAGTTCTGTCTGTGGGATGCCATGGACGACAGTACGAATTTCCAGAGGAATTTCTCGACCGGGGAAGTGGAGACTGAACCCGGGGTGATCTATCATAAGACGGAATACCGGGAAAGACGGAATCATTATGCGGTATTTTGGTCGAACACTCTGCCGGATGCATTTGATACTGCAAGAGAAGCGTTCCTGGGCACTTACGGCAGCCCGGCCCGTCCGGAAGCCGTGTTCGGATCCGGCTGTACCGGGAGCATTGCACACGGCTGGCAGCCGGCGGCCGCCATGCAGTTCGATCTTACGCTGCAGCCCGGTGAATCCCGCAGTCTGATCTTTGGCCTCGGATATATAGAAAATCCGAAAGACAGGAAATGGGAAAGCAAGGGCGTGATCAATAAGGAGAAAGCGCATGCGATGATCGCCCGTTATCCGGACGACGTTCATTTTGACGCCGCCCTGGAAGCCGTAAAGGAGAACTGGAAAAGGCTGCTCGGCAATTACAGCGTTTCTTCAGACAATAAGAAGATGGACCGCATGGTCAATATCTGGAACCAGTACCAGTGCATGGTCACTTTCAATATGAGCCGCTCGGCAAGCTATTATGAGAGCGGTATGGGAAGAGGCATGGGCTTTCGGGATTCCTGCCAGGATCTGCTGGGATTTGTCCATATGATCCCGGAAAGGGCAAGAGAGAGGATCCTTGATATTGCGGCGACACAGTTCCCGGACGGCAGCGCGTACCATCAGTACCAGCCGCTGACCAAGAAAGGAAATCTGGCTGTGGGCAGCGGTTTCAATGACGATCCGCTCTGGCTCATTGCCGCTGCTGCTGCTTATATTAAGGAGACCGGAGATCTGGCGATCCTTGATGAAATGGTGGATTTTGATAATGATCCCGCGCTTGCAAAGCCGCTTATGGAGCATCTCCGCAGAGGATTCGGATTTACCCGGACGCATCTCGGTCCGCATGGACTGCCGCTGATCGGCCGGGCAGACTGGAATGACTGCCTGAACCTGAACTGCTTCTCTGAAGAATCAGGCGAAAGCTTCCAGACGACGGGCCCGAGTGAAGGTCCGGTCGCTGAAAGCGTTTTCATCGGCGGTATGTTCGTAAAGTACGGCCGTGAGTGGGCGGAACTCTGCCGCAGAAAGGGACTCCCCGAAGAGGCGGCGGAAGCGGAGAAGGCGGTCCTGAAAATGGAACAGACCGTCCTCGGCGCAGGCTGGGACGGAGAATGGTTCCGCAGGGCATATGACGCATTCGGCAATCCCATCGGGAGCAGGGAATGTGAAGAAGGAAAGATCTTCATCGAACCGCAGGGCATGTGCGTGATGGCAGGGATCGGGAAAGAAACAGGCGAAGCAGCCCGCGCGCTGGAGAGTGTAAAGGAACACCTGGATACAGAATACGGGATCGTCCTTCTGCAGCCTGCCTATACTTCCTATCGTACCGAGCTGGGAGAGATCTCCAGCTACCCTCCGGGATACAAGGAGAACGCCGGTATATTCTGCCATGTCAATCCCTGGATCGTCTGTGCAGAAGCGGAACTCGGACATGGAGACAGAGCCTTTGAAGTATACCGGAAGACATGCCCGGCTTATACGGAAGCGATCAGCACGATTCACCGTACGGAACCGTATGTATACAGCCAGATGATCGCCGGGAAGGACGCCCCTTCCTTCGGCGAGGCGAAGAACAGCTGGCTGACCGGCACGGCAGCCTGGAGCTTTGTAAGCGTATCGCAGGCGATCCTCGGAATCAAGCCGGACTATGACGGACTGGTGATCGACCCGTGCATTCCGGCTGACTGCAGCGGATTCAAAGCGGTGAGAAAATTCAGGGGCGCGGTATACGAGATTACGGTGAAAAATCCTGGCGGCGCAGAACGCGGCGTCAGATCCGTGACAGTAAATGGAGAGAAGATCTCCGGGAATCGCATGCCGGTATTCCCGGAAGGGGAACATGTTATAATAGAAGTGATGATGTGACGCGGCGGGAATGGGAGACCGGGAGAATGATCCGGATCCCATTCCCGTTGACTTGTCTCTGCCGCTGCGGTAAACTTTAGGGCAGCAGAACTGTGGAGGGGAGAAGGCAGAGTATGAAAAAAAGAATGATCACGGTGCTTGCGGCAGCGATCCTGTTCGCCATAGCGCTTCCCGGCTGTGTATTTGCAGCAGAAACGGAAAACACCGCAAAAAAGACAGCGGAAGAAACACAGGCGCAGGCGCCGAAAGACGGTTTCCGCGTTAAAAACGGAAAGACCTATTACTACCTTAACGGAAAGAAAGTAAAGAAAAAATGGATCGAAGAGGACGGGAAGACGTATTATTTCGACAAAAAGGGAAAAATGGTCAGGGGGAAGGTAAAGACAAAAAAGACGATGTACTATTTTGATGATAACGGCGTCTTCCTTCGCAAGATCAAGATCAAAAAGAAAATGATCGCCCTGACCTATGATGACGGCCCTTCGGCTTATACGCCCATGATCGTGAAAGAACTGAAAAAAGTCGGGGGAAGAGCTACCTTTTTCGTCGTCGGGAACCGCGTGAATTCCTATAAAAAACAGATGAAGGAAGCTTTTAAGGCGGGCTGTGAGATCGGCAATCATTCCTGGAATCATGCAAATCTCAATACGCTCAGCGCTGCAGGGATCCGGAGCCAGATAAGCAAAACGAATACTGCGGTCAAAAAGGTCACGGGCGTGAAGCCTGCCGTGATGAGGCCGCCGTACGGAGCGAACAACAGCCGGGTAAAAAGTACGGTCGGCATGCCGCTGATCACCTGGAATGTCGACACGCTTGACTGGAAGACCAGAAGTACTTCCGCCACGGTCTCCCATGTGAAGAATCATCACGGAGACGGCAGCATCATCCTGATGCATGATATCCACAGGCCTACAGCAATGGCGGCAAAAACGATCATCCCCTGGCTTGCGAAAAAAGGATATCAGCTCGTCACCGTCAGTGAACTGGCGGACTGCCGGGGCGGTCTGAAAAAGGGCGTCACCTATTCGTCGTTCCGGAAAAAGTAAACTGCTTGACTTTCATTTTATCCCGCATATACAATAACTTCGTCTGCAGGAGCTGCAGGCGGAGTTATTTTCTTTTTAAGACAAAGGGACAGATGCTGTGAAAGAGGAAAAACAATCCAGACGGGAATTGAAAATGCTGACGGATCCGATCCCGAAAGTAACGCTGGAAATGGCGGTCCCCACGATTATAGCTTTTCTTATTACTTCTGTTTATAACCTGGCGGATACGTATTTTGTCAGTTCCCTGGGAACAAATGCGACGGCTGCAGTCAGCGTGAATGCATCGCTGGATCAGATCATCATGATGGGAGGATCCGTTTTCGCGATCGGCGCTGCCAGTTATATTTCAAGACTGCTTGGTGCAAGGAAAAAGGAACAGGCGATAGAAGTGCTCTCAACGGTGTGGTTCATCGCGTTCGCATTCGGGATGCTCATCCTTCTTTTCGGAACGGCGTTCATGAGACCGATGGTGAGAGTGCTCGGTGCAACCGATACCTGTGAGACCTATGCGGTGCAGTATGCGACCTATGTCCTTCTGGTAGCCCCGCTGATGGCGTCCAGTTTTGTCATGAATCAATGTCTGAGGGCGGAAGGAAGCGCGCTTTATTCCATGATCGGCATGGGATTCGGCGGTGTGCTGAACTGTTTTCTGGATCCGGTCTTCATTTTTAAACTGGGACTGGGCGTTACCGGCGCTTCCATGGCAACGGCCATCTCCAAGCTGGTGAGCTTTCTGATCCTGATCGTGCCTTATCTGAAAGGCAGCAGCATGCTGTCGATCAGTATCCGGAAATTCCGTCTGGAAGCAAAGATGCTTTTCGAAGTCGTCAGCGTGGGATCCTCGTCCCTGCTCAGGAACGGCCTTGCTGTCATCTCCGCCATTGTGCTGAATCATATTGCAGGGGGAATATCGGATTCGGTGCTTGCGGGAATCGGCGTATCCAACAGGATCATGATGTTCCCGTTCAGCATTATCCTCGGGTTCGGTTCGGGATATCAGCCGGTCGCCGGATTCAACTGGGGTGCGGAACAGTATGACCGCGTCCGGGAATGCTATGGTTTTGCATGCAGGTTTTCCATCATTGGTTCCGTCGTGATGGGCCTGTTCATCGCATTCCTTGCTGTCCCGATCATCCGTCTGTTCTCCGCAGTCGATCCGCATATGCAGCAGATCGGCGCCCTGTGCATCAGGCTGCAGTGCATTGCGCTTCCGGTCCATGCCTGGGTCGCCATGGTCAACATGCTCTGCGCAAGCCTCGGTTATGCGGGCTATGCCATCATCCTCGCCACAGCAAGACAGGGAAGCTGTTTCTTCCCCATCGTATATCCGCTCGCCTGGCTTTTCGGCGGGAAGGGCGTGGCCGGAACGCAGGCTGCTGCTGACCTTCTCACCGTGATACCGGCATCGGTCATTATTAAACGGATGCTCAGGATCATCAGGGAAAAGGAAGCTGCTCCCGCTGACCGGAATTAGCCCAGATCCTGCAGCATCCACTGTGTTGTTCTGAATAGGGTCAATGATCCGTTCTTTTGATAAGATGATATATTTTCATTGCGGACCACATAAGGGCGGGAGAGATCCGGACCAGCTGGATCCTGAGCCACAGAAAACGGCTGCCGTCAAAAGGTCTGATCTTTCTTGCCGTGAGACGCCTTCGGATCTCTGCATATTTTTTGGGGCGGCGGAAAAAGTTATAGTACAGAAAGGCAAGTTCGGTCCGGGCAACTGTAATCTCCATTTTTCTGCCGGCGGGGGGACAATGAAGCATCAGATACTCATATTCCTGATTGCGGTGATCGGCCATGATCTCAAAAGCAGTACGCAGGTCCTCGTGGATCAGTGAGCCGGGACGCGTCCGGTAGTAATAAAGAATATCCGGCAGTATGATCAGACGGGAAGCCTTGTCAATAAGCCGGTAGGTCGTCGCCTGATCTTCCCATCTTTCACCGTCGGGGTATCGGATGGTATCGAACAATTCTCTCCGGTATAGCTTGTCCCAGGCGTAATCCTGGAGCTTTTCTTCGGCAAGCATACACAGGGCACGGGTACGGTCAATTGCTGCAGGCTGTATTTTTTTTCTTTTGGAAGGGAGCGGTCTGCCGTCGATATCTGCAGCAGCAAACTGGAATATGACGATATCAGCCCCGGTCTTCTGCGCAGCACGCAGCGGGATATCCAGAAAACCGGGCGCGGTAAAATCATCACTGTCCGCAAACATAAGATACTTTCCGGCGGCAGCATCGATGCCGGTATTGCGGGCAGCGGCAAGGCCCAGATGGGGATTGTGTATCACTCTGATGCGGGGATCTGATTCTGCCAGACGATCGCATATACCGGGGCAGGAATCGGGGGATCCGTCGTCAACAAGGATGATCTCGATCTTTTTAAAGGATTGGTCAGTAATGCTTTTTACACATTGTTCGACATATGGCTCGACATTATAGACCGGTATGATTACAGATATTTCAGGCCTGTCAGACATACTCTCGATCCTTCCTTCCATAGGTATCATTTAGTACCTTACTCAATAAAATAATACAGCAGACAGGGTATGAAATCAAACGGAAACGCTTTTGGATGCGGCAGTTTAAATAGTAATGGTAAAATACCTTTATGCGTGATATAATCTACAATAAACAATGGGATGGATCATCGAGCAGGCATCTATGCCGGCGGAATGGAGAACAGCATGGAAAATGAAAAAGAAGTAAGGAATCAGCACGTGATTCATGAAGTTGAAGAATCCGGACAGGTAATGGTAGAGGATGATGTCATAGCGGTCATTGCAGCGCTTGCTGCTGCGGACGTGGAGGGCGTTGACTCTCTTGGAGATAACTACAGAAGGGATAAGATCGCCAGGCTCGGCAGGGGCGCGCTGAAAAAATGCGTGAAGGTCGATGTGAAAGAGGAGACCGTAAAGGTTTATCTCGGTCTCAATATCTGCTTCGGATACAGTATTCCTAAAGTGACAAAAAAGGTACAGGAACATGTCGCTGACGCCATTGAGATGATGACCGGATACAGTACATCCAGGGTCAACATAAAGATCTGCGGCGTGAGCATGAAAGAGGAATAAGGACAGCGCCCATGACCAGAAGTGAGATGAGGGAGCAGGTCTTCAAAGAGCTGTTCCTGATAATGTTTTATAAAGAGGATGAGATAGACGCGCAGTGCGAGATCTATAAGGAGAATCTTTCGGAGCTGGAAGAGACAGACCGGAATGAGATCAGTGAGAAAGTGAAAGCCGTGATCCCGCATATCCGGGAACTGGATGAAGCGATCGACTCCGTATCCGAAGGCTGGAAGGTGAAGCGCATGGGAAAAGTGGAGCTTTCCATACTCCGGCTGGCCGCCTATGAGATGAAATATGACGATCAGGTGCCGGTGCGTGTGGCGATCAATGAGGCTGTTGAACTGACAAAGACATACGGCGGAGACGAATCCTTCGCCTTTGTCAACGCGATCCTCGGAAAGCTTGCCAAAAAGTGGGGAGAACAGTGAACGGGATGCAGAGTTCTGTCTTTACGGTAGGACAGGTCAATTCGTATATAAAAAATCTTCTGACGAGAGACTTCTTGCTGCGGCAGATCGCCGTTAAGGGAGAAGTCTCAAATTGTAAGTACCATCCTTCCGGGCACATCTATTTTACGCTCAAAGACAGGACAGGTACACTGTCAGCCGTCATGTTCGCCGGAGACAGGAGAGGCCTTTCCTTTACCATGACGGAAGGGATGAGCGTTCTGGTGACAGGAAGCATATCCGTATATGAGAGATCCGGAAGTTATCAGCTTTATGCGAAGCGGATCATCCAGGACGGGATCGGTGATCTGTATGCACAGTTCGAGGAACTGAAAAAGAAGCTTTCGGAAGCGGGAATATTCGATGAGCAGTATAAGAGACCGATTCCGAAATACGCAAAACGGATCGGGATCGTGACAGCATCGACCGGTGCCGCGATCAGGGATATCGTCAATATTTCTTCGCGCCGCAATCCGTTTGCGCAGCTGATCCTGTATCCGGCGATCGTCCAGGGGGATGCGGCTGCACCCAGTATCGCGGCAGGTATAGAGACGCTGGATAAGCTGGGCGTGGATGTGATCATTGCGGGAAGGGGCGGCGGATCCATAGAGGATCTGTGGGCTTTTAATACGGAAACGGTCGCATGGGCGATTTTTAACTGCGGTACGCCCGTGATCTCTGCGGTAGGCCATGAAACGGATTTTACGATCGCGGATTTTGCGGCCGATCTGAGAGCGCCGACGCCTTCGGCGGCAGCGGAGCTGGCGGTCTGCGATGTCAGAACGCTGCTGGCAGAGTTCGCAGGATATGAGACGCGGCTGAAAAGAAATGCCGGGGCTGCTGCGGCCAGGGAACGGCTGAAGCTGTCTGCGTACAGGGCGGCTCTGCAGAGACAGCACCCGCGGATGAAGCTGGAACAGTATAAGAAAGGTGCCGGTGACAGACACAGGGATCTTTCGGATCTCATGCACAGGAAACTGACGGAGGAGAAGAACCGCACCGCACTGCTGGCGCACAGGCTGGAGGCACTGTCACCGCTCGCCCGGCTTTCCGGCGGATATGCGTTCGTGACGGATGCGGAGGGGAAGAATCTTGCGTCCGTGAAGCAGGTGAAGGAATCCGACGAAATCACGGTCACGGTGAGGGACGGCAGTATTCATGCCAGGGTCGGTGAGGTGTCGATGCGGGATGTGCAGAAGTGACGCGCTGCCGGCAGAAGGAGGATCTGAGAAAATCTGATTGCTCTGAAGGGTCATTCAAGAGTGTGTCACCCTGAGGAGCAGCGCGGCGAAGGATCCACCGCGGAAATATATCGGTTTTTCTGCAGCTGCCTGCACCGCTTTACAGATATCAGATGAAAGGATAAGCACTATCATCATGGAAGAAAAAAAAGAAAAATTCAGCATGGAGCAGGCCTATGAGCAGCTTGACGCACTTCTCGCCGACATGGAGGAAAACGAGCATTCTCTTTCCGAAACATTTTCCATGTACGAGAAAGGCCTGAAGCTTATTAAGCGGTGCAATGATGAGATAGACCATATCGAGAAACAGCTCGTTATACTGGAAGAAGGCGCGGAGTGAACCGCACTGGTCTGGAGGAATCTATGAATATTGAGGAGATCATTAAAAAATATCTTCCTGAAGAGGAAGGCCCTGCCGGCGTGCTCGCGGAATCCATGATCTATTCCCTGATGGCCGGCGGCAAGCGCATCCGTCCTTCCCTGATGTATGATGCCTATAAAATGTTCGGCGGGACAGAGGAAGTGATCGAGCCTTTTATGGCGGCACTGGAGATGATCCACACCTATTCGCTGGTGCATGATGACCTGCCGGCAATGGATAATGACACGCTGCGGCGCGGGAAACCGACCACCTGGTCGGTCTATGGCGAAGATGTGGGCATTCTCTGCGGCGATGCGCTGCTGACGTTTGCTTTTGAAACGGCTGCGAAAGGGTTCGCTATGACTGCTTATCCGGACAGAGCCGCGAAGGCGATCGGCATTCTGGCGCAGAAAGCGGGCATTTACGGCATGTGCGGCGGGCAGACCGTGGATGTGATCAATACCGGAAAACAACTGACAGAGGATCTTCTGGAGTATATCTACAGAGACAAGACGGGAGCGCTTCTGGCAGCCTCGCTGATGATCGGCGGCGCGCTTGCCGGCTCGGAGGATATCGATAAACTGGAAGAGACCGGCTATATCCTCGGAAGGGCTTTTCAGATCCAGGATGATATCCTCGATATTACGAGCACGGAAGAGGAACTCGGCAAACCGATCGGCAGCGACGAGAGGAACAACAAGGTGACCTACGTGACGCTTCATGGGCTTTCCGGCGCAAAGGAAGAAGTCCATGCGCTGACGGAACGGGTGAAGACATTGATCGGGCAGATGCCCGGAGAGAAGGATACTCTCCTGGCGCTTGTTGACAAACTGGAAAAACGCACTTACTGAATCCCCTGCAGACAGCATTTCCCGAACTCTGTCCTGAGTTCAGATGAGGTTTTATTATGGTACTTGAACGCATAAACAAAGCAGGAGATATCAAAGATATCGAACCGAAAGAATATGGCCTTCTGGCACAGGAGATCAGGGAGAAGATCCTTGACGTGGTCAGCAGGAACGGCGGACATCTGGCATCGAGTCTCGGCGTTGTGGAACTGACGATGGCGCTTCACCTGACCTTCGACATCCCGACCGATAAGCTGATCTGGGACGTGGGACACCAGTCTTATACGCATAAGCTGCTGACCGGCCGTTCCGGTGAATTTGAGACGCTCCGGACATTCGGCGGCATAAGCGGTTTTCCGAGAACGAGTGAAAGCGACTGCGATCCTTTTGATACAGGACACAGTTCGACATCGATCTCTGCAGGACTGGGCTTTGCGTATGCCAGAGATGCAAAGGGAGAAGATTACAAAGTGATCTCTGTGATCGGAGACGGTGCACTTACGGGCGGCATGGCCATAGAAGCGCTGAACAACGCTTCGCGGCTGAAGAGCAATTTTATCATTGTCCTCAATGACAACAACATGTCGATCGCGGAAAATGTGGGAGGCATTTCCACGGCACTCGGGAAGCTTCGGACTGCCCCCCGGTACAATGCACTGAAAGAAAACGTGAAGGATTCGTTTTCCCAGATCCCGAAGATCGGAAACGGGCTTGTTTCCAGGATCAGCCGGACCAAGAACAGTATCAAGCAGCTGGTCATTCCGGGAATGATCTTTGAAGATATGGACATCACCTATCTGGGACCTGTCGACGGCTATGATATCGAGGCGATGCGCAGGACGTTCGAGGAAGCCTCGCGGCTTAACCGCGCCGTTCTCGTTCATGTGATCACGAAGAAAGGCAAGGGTTATGAACCGGCGGAAAAGAATCCGGAGCGCTTCCACGGCGTCGGCGCGTTCGATCTGGCGACCGGGAACAGTCTGAAGAAGAAGGAAAAGCCTGACTGGACGGATGTTTTCTCGCATACCTTCCTGCAGATGATGGATAAGGATCCGGCTGTCACTGCCATTACAGCAGCCATGCCGGAGGGGACCGGCCTCAGCAAGGTGAAAAACAAATATCCCGACCGCGTATTTGATGTCGGCATAGCGGAACAGCACGCAGTTACATTCGCCGCCGGTCTGGCTGCGGGCGGGCTGAAGCCTTATTTCTGCGTCTATTCCTCGTTCCTGCAGAGAGGTTTTGACCAGATCATTCATGATGTATGTCTTGCTTCGCTGGACGTGAAATTCTGTATTGACAGAGCCGGGCTCGTCGGCAATGACGGCGATACGCACCAGGGCATCTTCGATCTTTCCTTCCTGTCCATGATCCCGAACATGACGGTCATGGCGCCGAAGAACAGATGGGAGCTGGCAGACATGCTGAAATACAGCCGCACGTTCGGAGGCCCGCTGGCGATCCGGTATGCAAGGGGACAGGCGTCGGAAGCTTTTCAGAATAATCGGGCGCCGATCGAATACGGCCGGGCGGAATGGCTGGTCAGAGGAGCGGATGTCGCGCTGCTTGCCGTCGGCACCATGGTGCCGGTCGCGGGCGAAGCCGCGGAACTTCTGAAAAAAGAAGGGATCCGGGCCTCTGTGATCAATGCCCGGTTCGTCTCGCCGGTCGATGCGGATGTCCTGCGGGAAGCCGCCCACAATCACAGGATCCTCTTTACGCTGGAAGAAAATGTAAAGAGCGGGGGATTCGGAGAACATGTGGCGAGGAAGATCGCCGAAGAGGGGATCGGACTGAAAGTGAAGATCCTGTCTGTGCCGGACGGTTTCGTCCAGCACGGCAGCGTGAACGAACTCAGGACCATGCTGGGACTGGATGCGGAGGGTGTCTGCAAAAGCGTGCTCTCCGTGATGAAAGGCGCGGGCTATGAAAGAAAGGCTTGATAAACTGGTCCTGGCTGCCGGGCTTGCCGATACCAGGGAGAAGGCCAGGACCATGATCATGGAAGGGCTGATCCTGGTCAACGGTCAGCGGGAAGACAAGCCGGGGAGCATGTTCAAAGAGGACGTGCTGATCACAGCGAAGGAAGGCGGCCTGAAATACGTGAGCCGCGGCGGCCTGAAGCTTGAAAAAGCGATGAAGGAATTCGGGCTCGACCTGACAGGAATGACATGCATGGATGTAGGCGCATCCACCGGCGGCTTTACGGACTGCATGCTGCAGAACGGCGCGCGGAAAGTCTACGCTGTGGATGTCGGATACGGTCAGTTCGCGTGGAAACTCCGGCAGGATGAACGGGTCGTATGTCTCGAAAAGACGAATATCCGTTACGCGGATAAAACAATCATCCCGGAAGAAATTGATTTCACTTCGATCGATGTATCCTTCATTTCCCTGACGCTGGTCCTGACGCCGGTGAAGGCGCTGCTGGCGGATCAGGCTTCGCTGGTATGTCTGATCAAGCCGCAGTTCGAAGCCGGCAGGGAAAAAGTAGGAAAGAAAGGCGTCGTCAGGGATCCGGCTGTACATGAAGAAGTCATTCTGAAAGTCATCGAACATGCAAAAGAGCTCGGATTTTTTGTCCGGGGGCTGACTTTTTCTCCTGTCAAAGGGCCGGAAGGAAATATTGAATATCTGCTTTATATCTCGAATCAGCCGGGAGAAGAAAGGGAGACAGATGCTTCCGCTGTCGTTGCGGCAGCCCATGAAGCGCTGGATCACGGGGGACAGAAATGAAGAAGTTTTATGTTATCAATAATGAAACAAAGGATCCGTGCCGGAGGACGGCCGGCAGAATAAGCGACTATCTTATGAAACGGCACGCATCCTGTATCGTGCAGGAAACGGTCGGGATCTATGACGATATCCCGGATGACGCGGACTGCGTGATCGTGCTCGGAGGCGATGGAACGCTTCTGCGCGCTTCCAGGAACCTGGTGGACAAGAACATCCCTTTTATCGGCATCAATCTCGGGACGCTCGGTTATCTCACCGAGGGAGACAGGAATAATGTGCCGGAGATCCTTGAGCGTCTGCTTGCGGGCGAATACATTATCGAAGAACGGATGATGCTGAGAGGGCGTGTCTTCTCGCCGGACGGAACGCTCACCCATGAAGACGTGGCGCTTAACGACCTGACCGCGAACAGGAGCAGATCCCTGAGAGTATTCAGCTTCAAGCTTTATGTGAACGGTGAATTCCTTTATATGTATACTGCGGACGGCATCATTATCTCTACGCCGACCGGTTCAACGGCCTACAATCTTTCCTGCGGCGGCCCGATCGTGGAGCCGACAGCGAAGCTGTTCCTGGTGACGCCGATCGCCCCGCATTCGCTTAACAACCGCAGCCTGATCCTGTCCTCCACGGATACCATTGAGCTGGAGATCCTCGGAAATGAGAAGGATGTGGGATCGGATACGAAGTATGTGGCGTATTTCGACGGCGATTCAGAGGCTGAACTGGTGCCGGGGAGCCGGGTGGAGATCAGGCGCGCGGACCAGGTGACGAAGATCGTGAAACTCTCGACCCAGAGCTTCCTGGAGACGCTGAGAACAAAGATGTCATGATACAAGGGGATCGGAAGAAAGGAAGTCTATGCTTCTTAATCTGCATGTAAAAAATTTTGCGCTGATCGAAGAGGCGGATCTGGATCTGGGATCCGGCCTGAATGTCCTGACCGGTGAGACCGGTGCCGGCAAGTCTCTTCTGATCGACGCGGTCGGCGCTGCCCTCGGCGGACGATGCGGCAGCGACGTGATCAGACACGGAGCTCCCTTTGCCTATACGGAGCTCGTTTTTGAAGTGTCGGAAGAAGAGAAAAAGGAACAGCTCCATGCCATGGATATCAGTACGGAATATGACTGCATCGTCATTTCCAGGAAGATCCTCCCCGGCAGGAGTGTGCATAAGATCAATGATGAGACAGTAACGTCGCAGAAGGTGCGGGCTGTAACAGCGCTCCTTCTCGACATGCACGGCCAGCATGAGCATCAGTCACTGATCAGAAAAGAAAAACAGCTGGATATCCTGGACCAGTTCGGCGGAGCGGAGATCGAGCGTGCGAAGGAACACATGGCAAAAGCATATTCCGCTTACATGAACGCCAGAAAATATCTCGAAAGCCTTACGATGGATCCGGAAGAACGCAGGCGCGAACTGGATTTCCTGTCGTATGAGATCTCGGAAATCGAAGAAGCCGGGATGAAGGAAGGAGAACTGGAGGAGCTTGAACGGAAGTTCCGCAGGATGAACAATGCCAGAAGGATCGGTGAAAGCCTGGCGGAAGCGGAGAACTGCCTGACGTCCGGGGAACCTTCCGCGGAAGAACTGCTTTCCCATGCCTCCAAATGCATCGCCGGCATTGCTTCCATGGATGAAGGTGCGGAACCGCTTATGGAGATCCTGGCGCAGACAGAAGATCTGCTCTCGGAAGCGGTCCGGGAACTGTATTCCTATAAGGAAGAACTTACCTTTGATCCGGAGGAGTTCCGCGAGACGGAGGAACGCCTTGACGAACTGCACCGTATCCACAGCAAATACGGCAGCAGTTATGAGGATGTCATGACTGCACTCGCAGACAGAAAACAGAGAGAAGAAGAGCTTCTTGCTGCGGAGGACAGGAAAAAGGAGGCAGAAACTGCGTTTGCAGAGCAGGAGAAGGTGCTTAAGCGCTGCGCGGAAGAACTCACCCTGCTGAGAAAACGGCAGATCCCGATGCTGTCGGAAAGACTTGCCTCCGCGATCCGGGAGCTCAATTTCCCTTATGTGGAGCTCTTTATCCGGCAGGAACTGAAGAATGCGCCGGCCCGCGACGGGCAGGATGCGGTCGAGTTCCTGATCTCCTTAAATGAAGGCGAGGAGGAAAAACCGCTTGCGTCGGTGGCTTCCGGCGGTGAGCTGTCCCGGATCATGCTTGCGATCAAAGCGGTGCTGGCCGATAAAGACGAGATCCCCACACTGATTTTCGATGAGATCGATACCGGGATCAGCGGGCGGACCGCCCAGAAAGTATCAGAAAAGCTGTCGGAGATCGGCAGATTCAGGCAGGTCATCTGCATTTCCCATCTGCCGCAGATCGCCGCGATGGCAGACCATCACTATCTGATCGAGAAGCGCAGTGCTGCCGGCAGTACGAGCACACAGATCAGGGCGCTCAATGACAAGGAAACGGTTGAGGAACTGGCAAGGCTGCTTGGCGGATCAGAGATCACGGAGACGGTCTATCAGAACGCGCACGAGATGAAACTGTTGGCAGGAAAGAAGAAACATTCCCGATGATCCGGCAGGGAAAAACGGATGATAAGAGTATCCTATAAGTTCATCAGGATTCCTTGAATAAGCCCTCCTTTTGTGGTATCTTATTCAGGATGAAGTTAACAAATGCAATGGCGATGACGGATAATGTCATTGCCAAAAGAAGGAGAAAAGACAATGAATGAAAACGGCAACATCAGGGATGCCAGGAGCCTGGGCATGCCAAAGATGCTTCTGCTGGGACTGCAGCATATGTTCGCCATGTTCGGCGCCACGATCCTTGTTCCGATCCTGGTAAACGGATATTTCCACGGAGAAGGACTTTCCATCCAGGTCACCCTGTTATTTGCCGGTTTGGGCACACTGTTCTTCCACCTTTGTTCGCGTTTTAAGGTTCCCGCGTTTTTGGGATCCTCCTTCGCGTTCCTCGGCGGATTCGCTACAGTCGCAGAGCTTAAGACCGGCATTTTTGCGGATATGACCTATGGCGAGAAGCTTCCCTATGCCTGCGGCGGCATTGTTGTTGCCGGTCTGTCCTATCTGATCCTTGCGCTGCTGATCAAAGTGGTCGGCGTGCATAAAGTCATGCGTTTCCTGCCGCCTGTCGTGACCGGCCCGATCATCATGTGCATCGGCCTGAGCCTGGCGCCTTCGGCGGTCTCGAACTGCGAGACCTGCTGGCCGCTGGCGCTGATCGCTCTTTGCACGGTCGTTATTTTCAATATCTGGGGCAAGGGAATGTGGAAGATCATCCCGATCCTGATGGGCGTGGTCATTTCCTATATCTGTGCGATCGTTTTCAATGCCATGGGAATGACGGCTGCGGACGGAAGCCCGCTGCTTGATTTCGCAAGCGTTGCTTCCGCAAAGTTTGTCGGCCTGCCGCCGCTTCAGATCTGCAAATTCGATCTGACGGCCATCCTTGTTATGGCGCCGATCGCACTTGCCACCATGATGGAGCATATCGGAGACGTTTCCGCAATTTCCGCGACAGTCGGAGAGAACTTCCTGGAAGATCCCGGACTCCACAGGACCATCATCGGCGACGGCCTTGCGACCGCCATGTCCGCTTTCTTCGGCGGCCCTGCGAATACGACTTACGGGGAGAACACCGGCGTTCTGGAACTCTCCCATGTACATGATCCCAGGGTCATCCGCATTGCAGCCTACTTTGCCATCTTCTTCAGTTTTATTCCGAAGATGGCCGGCATCATCGGCACCCTGCCTTCCGCGATCATCGGCGGTATCAGCTTTGTTCTGTACGGCATGATCTCCGCGATCGGCGTGAGAAACGTTGTTGAGAACCAGGTAGACTTCAAGAAGTCCAGGAACCTGATCATCGCAGCTGTCATCCTGGTCTGCGGACTCGGGTTCGCGAACGGCCTTACGTTCACCATCGGCGGAGCGAATATCACCCTGACCGGTCTGGCGCTGGCCGCGATCTTCGGCATCCTGATGAATGCGGTCCTGCCCGGCAATGATTATGAATTCGGAAAGAATCCTATAGGCGATATCCACCGCGGTATCGGCATCAATACATATCCTGAGAAGAAAGAAGGTAAAGAATAATGTATCTTGACAATGTAAGTATCCTTGATCATCCGCTTCTTCAGCACAAGATCTCCCTCTTAAGAGACAAGAACACCGGTACGAATGAATTCCGCGCCATGGTCAGCGAGATCGCAATGCTCATGGGATTTGTAGCCTTAAGTGATCTTCCGACAAAGGAAGTTGAGATCGAAACACCGATCGAGAAATGCATGACGCCTGTTATCGCAGGAAGAAAGCTTGCCGTGGTGCCGATCCTGCGTGCGGGTCTCGGCATGGTGGACGGTATCCTGAAGCTCGTTCCTTCGGCAAAAGTCGGTCATATCGGTCTTTACAGGGATGAAGAGACCCATGAGCCGCATGAATATTACTGCAAACTGCCGAACCCGATCGAAGAGAGAACGATCGTGGTAACGGACCCCATGCTTGCTACAGGCGGATCCGCTGTATCCGCTGTGGATTTCATCAAGCAGCACGGCGGAAAGAAGATCAAATTCCTGTGCATCATTGCCGCGCCGGAAGGCCTGAAGAGACTTCACGAGGCGCATCCGGATGTGCAGATCTACGTCGGTCATCTGGACCGCGAACTGAACGAGAACGCCTACATCTGCCCCGGACTGGGAGATGCGGGAGACAGGATCTTCGGAACAAAATAAAAGGAATCAAAAAAGCCGCCGCTTGGCGGCTTTTTTGATTCCTTTTTTCAGAGCCGGGAACAGGAGAATCATCCCCAAGCTTCTTTTTTATCTGTACTTTTCCTCGGCTTCCTTCAGCCAGTCGGGATCGGTAAAGTAGTTGATCTTCATCGCATTCCTGACATTGTTCAGTGTCTCTGCAGCAGTGCGTTCCGCTGTTTCCGTACCGGCCTGCAGGATGTCGCGCACCTCGGACAGCCTGTTTTCCCAGTAATGTCTTCTTTCCCGGATCGGCGCCAGATGCTCGTTCATGACTTTGTTCAGGAATTTCTTTACCTTCACATCTCCGAGGCCTCCGCGCTGGTAATGCGCTTTCAGCTCCTCCAGATTTGCGTACTCCGGCAGATATTCCGCAAAATACTCATCCAGACAGCAGGCGTCCAGATAGGTGAATACAGTATTTCCTTCGAGCTTTCCGGGATCGCTGACTTTCAGATGGTCAGGATCCGTGAACATGCTCATGACTTTCTTCCTGACATCCTCTTCGGAATCGGAGAGATAGATGCAGTTCCCGAGGGATTTGCTCATCTTGGCCTTTCCGTCGGTTCCGGGAAGCCGCATGCAGGCTTCATTGTCGGGCAGGAGGATATCCGGCATGGTAAGTACTTCGCCGTAGGTCGTGTTGAATTTATGGACGATCTCCCTGCACTGTTCCAGCATCGGCGCCTGATCTTCCCCGACAGGGACAGTCGTTGCATTGAAAGCGGTAATGTCGGCTGCCTGTGAGATCGGATAGGTGAAGAAACCGACCGGAATGGAAGCATTGAAGCCTCTCATCTGGATTTCGCTCTTGACAGTAGGATTGCGCTGCAGTCTGGATACAGTCACCAGATTCGCATAATAGAATGTAAGCTCGGTGAGCTGCGGGATCATGGACTGGATGAACAGGTTAGACTTTGCGGGATCAAGTCCCACGGAAAGATAGTCAAGGGCTACCTCCATGATATTCTGGCGCACTTTTTCAGGATGCTCTGCGTTGTCCGTGAGTGCCTGTGCGTCTGCGATCATGATGAAGATCTTATCATATTCGCCGCTGTTCTGCAGTTCGACTCTTCTTTTTAATGAACCCACATAATGTCCGAGGTGAAGGCGTCCGGTAGGACGGTCGCCGGTAAGGATGATTTTAGCCATGTTGTCTGCTCCTTAAATGGATCGGCCTGTTCGCCGATATCCTGAATATCATAAATGAAATCAGGAAAAAGGTCAAGGAGGCCGGGAAGATCCGTGAAATACAGAAAACAGGGGATTGAAATATTTTTTTTGATGAAAACAAAACGGGATTTTCATGCCGGATGCCCTTGCCCGATAATTATTTCTATGGTATAGTTTCACTTTGATGCGGCTGCCGCGGCCCGGCGCATCGGAATGAGAAAAAGCAGGCCGTACGGTAAAACAAGCAGGAGTTTCGTTATGAACAAAAAAAGAGAATCATTTTCCGGATCGATCGGTTTTGTCCTTGCTGCAGCCGGAAGCGCTGTCGGCCTCGGAAATATCTGGAGATTTCCGTTCCTGGCAGCAAGAGACGGCGGCGGACTGTTCCTTGTCGTCTATCTGGTGCTGGCACTGACATTCGGATTTACGCTGCTGACCGCAGAGGTGGTCATAGGAAGAAATACAAAGAGCAGTCCGCTGACTGCTTACGGAAAACTGAGCAAGCGGTTCGGCTGGGTCGGCGCGATCGCCAGCATCGTTCCGTTCATGATCCTTCCGTATTACTGCGTGATCGGCGGCTGGGTGCTGAAATATTTCATCGTTTTTCTGGCCGGTTACGGCCTTGACACCGCCGCGGACGGATATTTCGGCGGCTTCATCACCGCCCAGTACGAACCGATCATCATGCTGGTGATCTTCCTGGGAATCTGCGCTTTTATCATTTATAAAGGCGTCGCGTCCGGTATCGAGCAGTATTCCAAGATCCTTATGCCGGTCCTGATCCTGCTCGTGATCGGGATCTCGGTCTTTGCGATGACGCTGAAATCGACCGATGCATCCGGCAATACTGTTACCGCACTGCAGGGAATGAAGGTGTATCTGATCCCTTCCTTTGAAGGTGTCACATTCAAGAAATTCCTGCTGATCGTCATGGATGCCGCAGGACAGCTGTTCTACAGTCTGTCGATCGCCATGGGTATCATGATCGCTTACGGATCCTATGTGCCGGATGAAGCCAATCTGGTACAGTCCATCAACCGCATTGAGATCTTCGATACTGCCGTAGCATTTCTGGCAGGCGTTATGATCATTCCCGCAGTATTCGTATTCATGGGACCCGACGGCATGGCAGCCGGCCCTTCCCTGATGTTCGTATCCCTGCCGAAGGTGTTTGCCGCCATGGGCCCTGCCGGACGTGTTGTAGGAACGCTGTTCTTCGCCATGGTCCTTTTTGCGGCCGTTACAAGCGCCATGTCCGTGCTGGAAGCAGTTGTATCCGGCCTGATCGATCACTTCAAGCTGTCCCGTACGAAAGGTACGGTCCTGGAGTCCGTGATCGCGCTGGCACTGGGCATCCTGGTATGCCTGGGCTACAATGTGTTCTACTTCGAACTGCCGCTTCCCAACGGAGCAGTCGCGCAGATCCTGGATATTATGGATTACATCTCCAACTACGTGCTGATGCCGGTCGTAGCCATTGCGACCTGTATCCTGATCGGCTGGGTGATGAAACCGGAATTCGTCTTTAAGGAGGCAGGAAAGAACGGGGAAGAACTCGGAAGGAAGGGTCTGTTCACCCTGATGATCAAGTTCGTTGCACCGGTCATCCTTTCCATCCTTCTTCTGATGTCCCTTGGAATTCTGTAAGAACAGCACCGGGAACCTGACCGGATTTCATGCCTGTTTGAAAAGCAGGCACAGGAAACAGAATAAAAACGGCTCTTGATAAAAGAGCCGTTTTGTTTTATCATGATTCACAAGCCAAAAGTACAATTTTCGAAACTGTGCCTGCACGAGCGGAGAAAATTGCACTTAGGGCACTCCTTCATGAGCAGGAAACAGGGCAGGGCCCCTGTGAACTGCGAATGGAGGGAGGATTGTGGAAGCTCGAAGAGCGAAACAATCCGGGTGAATCATGAATTTACTTTTTGTAATGCAATCCAATTATGGTAAGACCTGAAGAAGACTTCAGGATCAGAAAGAATATTGATTTCCTTATCAGGAGAATATAAATGGTCATTAATTTTGAAGAGGAACTGGCAAAGTTCCGTCCCAGCAAGGAAGTGGAAGAGGCAGAGGACGCCATCGTAAATATGAATCTGAAGGATATGACAGATATTATGCTGGAGATCCTTAAGGAAAAGGAGAGGCAGTAAGCATGTATTGCTATAAATGCGGGAGCCGTCTGGGCTCCGGCCGCTTCTGCCTGCAATGCGGGACAGATGTCGGCGAATATAAAAAGATCATCCGCCTGTCCAACAGCTATTACAATGCGGGCCTTGAAAAAGCCCGCCTGAGGGATCTGACCGGCGCCGCGCAGATGCTCGGCTTCTGTCTTAAGCTGAATAAAAAACATACGGAAGCCAGGAATCTCCTGGGACTCATCTATTATGAGACGGGCGAAGTGACGGAAGCGCTCTGCCAGTGGGTCATCAGCAAGAACCTGAAAATGAGCGACAACCCGGCGGATAAATGGCTGTCCGCGCTCCGCGATGACAAGAATCATCTGGATGATATGAACCAGGCGGTCAAGAAATACAATCAGGCGCTGGTAAATACAAAGAGCGGGGGCTCCGATCTTGCGGTGGTCTCCCTGAAGAGGCTGGTAAGGCAGTACCCGAATTTTATCCGTGCGCATCAGCTCCTGGCCCTGATCTACATTCATGAACATTCCTATTCAAAGGCGGGAAAGGTGCTGCGGGCTGCGCTGAAGGTCGATGCCGGCAATCCGCTCTGCCTGAAATACCAGAATGCGATCAAGGGAAAGCTCGGCAAGAGCGGACCGGAGGCCAGGGAGCGCATCCAGAATGAGATCGCGAGAAAAGCGGCGATCGGAAATACGGATCCGGAAGATGACGTTATCGTTCCGGAATACAATGCGCGGGATGCCAGGATGCGGACCATGTGGGCGGTCCTTGCGGGCGCGGCAGCGGCACTGTGCATGTATCAGTTCGTGATCATGCCCGCGATGAACAGGAACAGCAATGTACGCTCCAATCAGGAAATTGCCGTGTATGACAGCAAACTTTCCGATAAATCTCTTGAAGTTACGAACCTGGAGAACCAGATCTCCGATATGCAGGTGGAGCAGCAGAATATGGAAGCCAGGATCGCGCAGCTTACGGGTGACGACGGTCTTTCACAGCAGTATGACTCCATGCTTTACCTCCTGAAAATGTATATGAACCGTGAGAACGGAAATGTAGATGATCTCGTGGAGGCGTATCAGCGCATCGATGAGGATCTGGTCGATTCGGAAATTTATCAGGAGATGTACGACGTCGTCAAACAGTATGTGACTGTGGACCGTATCTCGGGCGTCTATAAGGAAGCCAAACAGCTCTATGATGATAATTACTACAAAAAGGCGATCCCGGAGTTTGAACGGGTCCTGGCACTGAACCCTGACTATGTGGATGCGATCTATTATCTGGCAAGATGCTATGAAAAACGTGACGACGCATCCTCTGCCCTGAAATACTATCAGCAGATCGTCGACCGGTTCCCTGCGAGCGATTATGCCGATGAAGCCACAAAGAAGGTGGATGCAGTGCAGGCGCAGCAGCGGGAAGAAGAGTTGGAAGCTGCCGAAGCTGCTGCTGCCGGTGAAGACGGTGCAGAGGGAGAGGCAGAGGACGACGATGAGGATCAGAATGAAGATGACGGAGACTGATCATGTCTGAAACAAAGGTGCATTTCGGCTGGCCGGCAGAACTTCTTGAGAGGATGGAGGATCTGCTGGGAGAGGAATTCCGTGATTACAGAGAGAGTCTGTCAGAGGAAGGCTGGCAGGCTCTCCGTTTTAATATGCAAAAGACCGGCGGCAGGGAAGAGATTATCGAAGCACTGCGGACTGCAGTGATTCCGGGAAGCAGTGAAAAAGTGCCCTGGGAGAAGAATGCCTGGTATTATGACCGGCCGGATACGCCGGGAAAATCGGTCTGGCACGATATCGGTCTGTACTATATTCAGGAACCGTCTGCCATGATCCCCGTACCGCAGATGGGGATCAGACCCGGAGAACGTGTGCTGGATCTGTGTGCGGCACCGGGCGGGAAAACAGCCCAGATCGCCCAGCGGCTGCAGGGAAAGGGACTGCTGGTCTCCAACGAACCCTACCCGGATCGCGCGGCGGTGCTTTCCCAGAATATGGAAAGACTCGGTATACGAAATACGGTCGTGACAAATGAAATGCCCGGGCGTCTGCTGGCGCATTTCGGATCCTTCTTTGACCGGATCCTGGCTGATGCGCCGTGCTCGGGAGAAGGCATGATGCGAAGACATCCGGAAGTCAGGGCGGAATGGAACCCCGGGATCAACACCATGTGTGCGGCAAGACAGCAGGAGATCCTTGCCTGTGCGGCAGGGATGCTGAAGCCCGGCGGTACGATCGTTTACTCTACCTGCACCTTTGCACCGGAAGAGAATGAGAGAACGATCGCGCAGTTCCTGAAGCTGCATCCGGATTTTACGCTTGGAGAAATGGAAATTCCCGGGGGATCGCCGGGGATCGGAAGCGCAGACTTTCCGCTGGAACGGACAGTCCGCATCTGGCCGCACCGCACCCGGGGAGAAGGGCATTTTATCGCGCTGCTGAAAAAAGCCTGTTCTGCAGAAGTAGAACAGGAGGATAAGCGGAACAGAAAGAAGGACCGCAGAAAAACGCCGGACAGGGAATCTTATAAGCTGCTGTGTGCTTCCTGGGAGGCGCTTTTTGATACCGAGAAGATGCCTGTACCCGAACGGGACAGCCTGGTCTGCTTCGGAGACAATATCTGGCTTCCGCCGGAAGGGACCGGGAGCCCGGACGGCCTGAAAATAAAGAGATGCGGCCTGGAGATCGCATCTGTTAAGAAGGGACGGATCAGCTTTTCCCATGCGCTCGCCATGGCGGTATCCGCGGACGAAGTCCGGAACACTTACGCCATGTCCGCAGAGGAAGTGCTGAAATGGATGAACGGGGAGACGATCCCTCACACAGGACAGAAAGGATACGTCCTGATGACGGCCTCCGGCTTCCCGGCGGGATTTGGGACATGTGACGGAAGGCAGATCAAGAACCATTATCCGAAAGGACTCCGGAAACGTTATGATCCTTCCTTCAGACTGCTTTGAGCGCTGATGGCGCTCTCTGTGAGGAGTTCCCGGTAGATATAGTCGCGGCCTGAACGGTCAAGCATCCGGTAGAGCGACAGGATCGTTTCTTCAGCGGAAGAATACACCGGGACAGAACGGGTCGGGCCGGCGGAAAGGATCTCGTCGATCCCTACGTTCATGGCTTTTGAAAATCTTAAAAGGAAACGGGAAGAGGGCATGAGTTCGCCTCTTTCCACCCTTCCGTAGTTCTTCCTGGAGATATGCATCAGATCTGCGGCCTGCTGCTGGGAGAGGCCGTTCCTTTTCCTGATCTGCAGTATTCGGTTCATAGTGTATGTCCTGCGGTATTTCTGGTCTTTCTGTCTGACCGGACAGAAGCGGTTCTGTCCGGGTGACGGGAATTATTATAGCAGACCGCCCGAAAATGAACAGAAACTATTTGCGACAAATTTTGTGACAAAAAGTGATTGACAAATCGCGTCGCTGCCGCGGACATGCGCAGACGGTACTTGATTTTGACACGGTGATAGGGTATATTGTAGCAGGATAAACGGAAGGAAGACCGTTCCTGCGGGGAATCATGTAAGGAGGTTTTTATGGTTCGTGCTATTGTAGGTGCAAACTGGGGAGATGAAGGAAAAGGCAAGATCACGGATATGCTCGCGGAGAGATCCGATATCGTCATCCGTTTTCAGGGCGGCAGCAATGCCGGACATACGATCATCAACGATTACGGCCGTTTTGCGCTTCATCTGCTTCCTTCAGGCGTATTTTACGGACATATCACAAATATCATCGGAAACGGCGTTGCACTGAACGTTCCTTATCTTATAAAAGAACTGAAAGCGCTGACGGATGCGGGTGTACCGGCGCCGAAGATCATGGTCTCAGACAGGGCGCAGCTTCTGATGCCGTATCACATCCTGTTCGACGTATGTGAAGAGGAACGGCTTGCAGGAAAGGCTTTCGGATCCACCCATTCCGGGATGGCGCCTTTCTATTCCGACAAATTTGCCAAGATCGGTATTCAGGTGAACGAGCTTTTTGATGACGAGATCCTTTCCGACAGAGTGGACAAGATCATTACGCTCAAGAATGTCATGCTGGAGAACCTGTATCATAAAGAGCCGCTGAAAAAAGAGGAGATCATGGAGGAACTGCACAGTTACCGTGATATGATCGCTCCTTACGCGGCGGACGTCTCTGCATACCTTTCCCAGGCAATAAAAGACGGGAAGAATATTCTCCTGGAGGGCCAGCTGGGCTCGATGAAGGATCCGGACCACGGTATCTATCCGATGGTCACTTCTTCCTCTACGCTGGCAGCGTACGGCGCGATCGGCGCAGGCATCCCTCCCTATGAGATAAAGAACATTACTGCAGTCGTGAAAGCGTATTCGAGCGCGGTAGGCGGCGGTGCTTTCGTTTCCGAGATCTTCGGAGAAGAGGCGGAAGAACTCCGGAAACGCGGCGGCGACAAGGGTGAGTACGGCGCTACGACCGGAAGGCCCCGAAGAGTCGGCTGGTTCGATGCGGTCGCGAGCCGCTACGGATGCCGTATCCAGGGAGCTACGGAAGCGGTCCTTACGATCGTGGACGCGCTCGGCTATCTGGATGAGATCCCGATCTGCACCGGCTATGAGATCGACGGAGAAGTGACGAAAGACTTCCCGGCCGCTTCAAAGCTGGAAAAGGCAAAGCCCGTATGGGAAGTGATGCCCGGATGGAAATGCAATATCAGGGGCATAAAGGAATACGGTCAGCTTCCGGAGAACTGCAGAAAGTACATCGAGAGGATCGAAGAGGAACTGCAGGTGCCGCTGAAAATGATCAGCAACGGACCGGGAAGGGATGAAATAATCATAAGATGATCGGATGAAAGGGAACCTGCGGTTCCCTTTTACAATGCCGTCATTTACGAATTCGTTAAAGTTGTGTGAATTCTATAGAAGAATCCGGTGCTTTAGGATATACTTGTAATAACCGGAACGGAACATCGAAAGGAGACTGTATGAGAGCTGTATTTATGGGGACGCCGGATTTTTCCGTGCCTGTACTGAGAGCAATGAAGGAAGGCGGCATTGATATTGCTGCGGTATATACGCAGCCCGACCGCCCGAAGGGCAGGAAAAAAACCCCTGTGATGTCTCCGGTAAAGGAGGCGGCCCTTTCATACGGGCTGAAAGTCATTCAGCCTGAAAAACTAAGAGAAGAAGCGGTCATCCGTACGCTTGCGGAACTCGCTCCGGATGTGATCGTCGTGGTCGCTTTCGGGCAGATCCTGCCGAAGGCAGTCCTGGAGATCCCCCCTATGGGGTGTGTGAATGTGCATGCGTCGCTTCTTCCGGAATACCGGGGGGCAGCCCCTATCCAGCAGTCGATCCTGGACGGGAAAAAAGAGACCGGCGTCACCACGATGCTCATGGATGAAGGCCTGGACACGGGCGATATCCTGCTGCAGAAAAAGATAATGATCGCAGAGGATGAGACTGGCGGCAGCCTGTTCGATAAACTGTCTGTACTCGGCGCAGAGCTGCTGATGGAGACGCTTGGCGGGCTGGAAGCCGGAACCATCGTTCCGGTCCCGCAGCCGGAAAGCGGATCCTATGTCGGGATGCTGAAGAAGGAGATGGGCCGGATGGACTTTTCCCAGCCTGCTGCAGTGCTTGAGAGAAGAGTGAGAGGTCTGTATCCCTGGCCCGGCGCCTATACGGAACGAAACGGAAAGAGACTGAAGATCACGGGTGCTTCCGTATCTGATGGAAAGGCCGCGCCCGGCAGCATTGCCTGCATGACAAAGGAAGGCTTCGGCATCGGAACGGGAGAAGGGATCCTGATGGTCAGACAGCTTCAGCCGGAAGGGAAGAAGGAAATGACCGCAGCGGAATATCTGCACGGCTATCCTGTTTCCGAAGGCGAACTGCTTGGCTGACAATGCTTGTCAGTATATTAAGGAAAGGAGCGTTTTATGGGTTACTATTACGGGTACGGTATTGACTGGACATATATCCTGGTGATCATCGGCGCGGTAATATCAATGATCGCGTCCTCCAGGGTAAATTCGGAATTCAGAAAGTATTCGCGTGTCGCAAGCCGGAGCGGACTTACAGGCGCACAGGCTGCGATGGAGCTCCTTCATTCGCAGGGGATCTATGATGTGAGCGTGCAGCACATTGCAGGAAATCTGACGGATCATTTTGACCCGCGGAACAAGACGGTCAGTCTCTCGGATCTGGTCTATAATTCGACGAGCCTTGCTGCGATCGGTGTTGCAGCGCATGAATGCGGACACGCCATGCAGCACGCGAAAGGCTATGCGCCGCTCGCGATCAGAAGCGCGCTGGTGCCGGTCGCAAATATCGGTTCAACGCTTTCCTGGCCGCTCATCATTATCGGACTGCTGATCGGAGGATCTCCCAGTACCTTCTTTATTAAGCTGGGAATCATTTTCTTCATGGGCGCTCTTTTGTTCCAGATCGTTACGCTGCCGGTCGAGTTCAACGCTTCCGCCCGTGCACTCCGCCTTCTGCAGTCCACAGGCCTGATGGCACAGGATGAAGTGACGGGTTCCAGAAAAGTCCTGAAGGCGGCGGCGCTCACTTATGTGGCTGCGGTTGCCGCTTCGATCCTGCAGCTGATAAGACTGCTTGCCATTGCGAACCGCAGGAGATAGCTATGATTACTGCCAGAGATGCAGCGCTTTCGATCCTTGTGAAAATGGAGGAGGGAGAGAAGATCGGAGATCTTCTGAACGCCCTCCCGGATGCGCATCCCGCTTTTAAAAACGAAGACATCAGGCTTGTCAGAAGGCTGGTCAAAGGGACAAAAGAGGAACAGCTTTATCTGGACTATCTGATCGATCAGGTCTCAAAGCTTCCGGCAGAACGCATGAAACCCGTGATCCGGAATGCCCTGCGCATGGGCTTTTACCAGAAAGCGTTCATGGACCGGGTCCCTCCCCGCGCGGCCATTTATGAAACCGTAGCATCCGTCAAAAAGACCAGGCAGAAAAGCCTGGCGGGTTTTGTCAACGGTGTGCTGCGTTCCGCTTACAGAAAGACCGACTGGGCACCGGTTCCGGAATATATTAAGCTCGGCCTTCCCGAATGGATGATGAAGCTGTTCGTGAAGGAGTTCGGAGAAGAGAATACTGCGAAGATGGCAGCCGCTTTTAAAGGCCCTCAGAAAGTGTATATCCGTTTCAGGGGAGATGCTTCGCTTGACGGAAAACGCATTGAGATCCTGAAAGCCTGCGGGGTGGATGCGGAGAAAGCTTCCTTCCCGGAAAGAGCCTGGTCTATTTCGGGAAGTGACGATATCCGGCGTATCCCCCTGTTTGCCGCGGGAGAGATGACGGTGCAGGACATTTCTTCCATGCTGGTCGGCTATCTTGCCGGAAAGCTGGGCGGAGAGACCGTGCTGGATGTATGCGCGGCACCGGGCGGCAAAAGCCTTTTTGCAGCGGATGTCCTGCCGGATGCGATGGTGCTGTCCTGCGATAAATCTGACAGAAAGTGCGCGCTGATTTCGGAAAATACGGCGCGCGCCGGGGCGCCGAATATCAAAGTCATCTGCCAGGACGCGGCTGCTTTCGTCCCGGAATGGGAGGAAGCCATGGATATCGTGATCGCAGATCTTCCCTGCTCCGGCCTTGGCGTGCTCGGCAGGAAACCGGATATCAAATATAATGCTTCCCCCTCGGAGATCGCACAGCTGGCAAAGCTGCAGCGGGAGATCCTGGATAATGTCAGGAAATATGTCAGGCCGGGCGGGGTGCTGATCTACAGTACATGCACCGTAACGAAGGAAGAGAACGAAGGAGGAAGGGACTATATCCTGTCGCATTCTTCTCTCGTTCCCGAAGATATCACACCGCTTCTTCCGGAGGTGCTGCAGTCCCGGGAGACCGCCCGCGAGGGATATATCAGGACGCTGCCGGGGATCGATCCCTGCGACGGATTTTTTATTTCGGTATTCAGAAAGAAGATATGATGGAGAAGGACAGGATTACCCCGGCAGAGGGGAAAACGGATATTGCGTCGCTTTATGAACCGGAGATCAGGGACCTGCTCTCCGAGGCAGGTGAGCCTGCCTACAGAGCGGGACAGATCTATAAGTGGATCCACGAAAAAAGAGCGGTCTCGTTTGATGAGATGACAAATATACCGGCATCCCTGCGCGGGAAACTGAAGGCGACCGCATGGCTTCCGGATCCTGCCGCGGCGGCCCGCCAGATCTCGAAAACGGACGGTACACAGAAATTCGCGTTCAGGATGCGGGACGGACAGATCATTGAAAGCGTATTCATGCCGTATAAACACGGCAATTCCGTATGTGTTTCCTCCCAGGCCGGCTGCCGGATGGGCTGCCATTTCTGCGCTTCGACGATCGGCGGACTGATCAGGAACCTGACCGCTTCGGAGATCCTGGCCCAGGTATACAGCATTGAACGGATCACCGAAGAAAGAGTGAGCAATGTTGTGGTCATGGGGACCGGAGAACCGCTCGACAACTATGAGCAGGTCGTCCGTTTTATCAGGATCATGTCCGATGAAGCGGCAGGGGGGATCAGTCAGCGGGCGATTACCGTATCGACATGCGGGCTCGTACCGATGATCGACCGTCTTGCGGAGGAAAAACTGCAGATCACACTTGCGCTTTCGCTGCATGCGCCGGAGGATGCACTGCGGCGTACCATGATGCCGGTCGCGCACAGATATACCATAGCAGAGACGATCGCGGCTTGTGACAGATACTTTGATGCTACGGGGAGAAGAGTCAGCTATGAATATGCGCTGATAGCCGGTGTCAATGATACGCCGGAGAGCGCAGACCGGCTGATCAGGCTTTTAGCCGGGAAAAACTGTCATGTCAATCTGATCCCTGTGAACCCTGTCAGGGAAAGAAATTACCGAAGAAGCAGCCGGGCGCACGCGGAGGATTTTAAAATTCGACTTGAAAAGTCCGGAATTAATGCTACTATTAGGAGAGGTATGGGCGCTGATATTGACAGCGCCTGCGGCCAGTTAAGAAGAAGATTTCAGGAAAAAGCATAGGAAGGGAGGGAGAACTGTGAAGAGCTGTGCACTGACCGATGTCGGTCAGATCAGAAAGAATAATCAGGATTTTGTATTCGCACAGGATACACCGCTCGGCAGTCTCCCGAATTTCTATATGGTCGCCGACGGGATGGGCGGACACCAGGGCGGCGGATTCGCCTCGCGCTATACAGTGGAGCGGATGGTCGAACTGATCAGGGCTGACGACGGAGGCGATCCGATCCCTGCATTCAGCAAAGCGATCCAGGAAGTCAACAGGGAACTCTATCAGAAAGCCTGCGCCTTCGATGATCTTCACGGCATGGGCACGACGCTTGTCTGTGCGGTCATCGATGACGGGATCCTATATGTGGCAAATATCGGCGACAGCCGCCTGTATATGATCGGCGGGGAGATCAGACAGATCACCAAAGATCATTCCTGGGTCGAGGAAATGGTCGCAAAGGGAAGGATAGAGCGGGACAGTGAACTGTTCATCCAGAATAAGAATGTGATTACCAGGGCAGTAGGGGTAAGAAATTCCGTAACCGCTGATTTTTTTGAAATAACCCTTACGCCCGGGAGCAGGATCCTGCTGTGTTCCGACGGACTGTCGAACATGGTGGATGACGAAGAGATCAGGCAGATCGTTAATGAGAGCGGCACATGTCAGGAAGCAGTCCTGATGCTTCTGCAGGAGGGTAATCGCCGCGGGGGACAGGATAATATTTCCATAGTGGTGGTAGACCCTGAAACGGGAGATGAAAAAACATGCTGAGAGCCGGAACATTTTTAGGAAACAGATATGAGATCATAAGCCGCATAGGCTCGGGCGGAATGTCTGATGTATACAAGGCAACGGACTTGAAGCTCAACCGTGCGGTCGCGATAAAAGTACTGAAGTCGGAATACTCCAACGAGAAGAATTTCGTAAGCAAGTTCCGCATGGAAGCCCAGTCCGCTGCAGGACTCGCGCATCCGAACATCGTCAATGTCTACGATGTCGGCGAGGACAGAGGCGTTCATTATATTGTAATGGAACTGGTGGAAGGGATCACCCTGAAAAAATACATTGAACGCAAGAAAAAACTCGAGATCAGGGAATCCATTGAAGTAGCCATGCAGGTCGCAAGAGGAATCGAGGCGGCGCACAAGCAGCACATTATTCACAGAGATATCAAGCCGCAGAACATCATGATTTCCAGAGACGGCAAGGTGAAAGTCACCGACTTTGGTATTGCAAGGGCTTCTTCCTCGCAGACCATCAGCTCCAACACGATGGGCAGCGTCCATTATATTTCCCCGGAACAGGCAAGAGGCGGATACTGCGACGAGCGGAGCGACATTTACTCGCTGGGCATCACGCTTTATGAGATGCTTACCGGCAGAGTGCCGTTTGAAGGAGAGTCCACGGTCTCGGTTGCACTCCTGCATATCCAGGGAGAAATGGTGCCGCCGAGGGAATACGAGCCGCTGATCCCCGTGAGCCTTGAAAAGATCATCCTGAAATGCACCCAGAAAAAGCCGGAACTCAGGTATTCTTCAGCTACGGAACTGATCAGCGACCTTAAGAAATCCCTGACCATGCCGAATGAAGACTTTGTGCGCATCGCATCGCTCACCAGTTCTTCTCCGACCATGGTCTTCTCGGGAGACGACAAGGAAGAGATCGAAAGGCAGAGGAACGTCCGTGCCGGCGCCTATAAAAAAGATTACGGCATGGATGATACTGCCGATTATGACAACGATGACCGCATGCCCAGACGCGAAAGGACCTATGTATCCGACCGCGACAGGACGCACAGACGTTATAATGATTATGACGACGATGAGTATTCCTACAGCGGATATACCGGCAGGGATTCGGGAATGGAGAGAGTCATTACCGGCATTTCGATCGTTGTCGCGCTTATTATTGTGATCATCGTGGCGGTATTTGCCCTGCGGGGATGCGGATCGGATATGGCGTTCCTTCCGGATGATACCTCTGCTGCTGAAAGCACAGGAACGGAAGTGTCGACCCAGGGGGATGAGGACGCGCAGCAGGTCGCCATGAAGAATCTTCTGGGCATGACGCAGCGGAATGCGGTGAAGACGCTCGAGGATATGGGACTGGAAGCAAATGTGGAGACCGGACCGTCGGATGATTACAAAGAGGGGCAGGTCTTTGAGCAGGAATACAGGGAAGGTGAGATGATCGATCCCGGCACTGTCGTTACGATCAAGGTCAGCACGGGTGTGGAGGCCATTACGATTCCCACGAATATCCTGGGCTCGAGCGAAGCCAATGCAAGATCCATCCTGGAAAGCCTCGGGTTCCGGGTGGCCGGTAAGACACGGAGCGAGAACAGTGATTCGATCGAGGAAGGCATGGTGATCAATACGGATCCTTCCGCCGGATCTGCAGCTTCAAAGGGCGCCTCTGTTACCCTGATCATTTCGGAAGGACCTGCAGTCAAGGAAGTAAAAGTGCCCGATATTACCGGACTTTCGGAATCAAAAGCAGTTGAACGGCTGGAGGACAATGATCTGAAGGCCGGCAAGATCAGCTATGAAGCCAGTGACAGCGTTTCCAAGGGAATGGTCATCAGACAGGATCCGGAAGCGGGCGAAAAGGTCGAAGAGAACACATCGGTTTCGTTCACGGTCAGCAGCGGTTCTGAGCAGGTCGAGGTTCCGAATCTGATTTACATGAGCCTTTCCGAAGCGAAGTCCGCGCTTTCAGAAGCAGGCCTTGATGTCGGTGATGTAGACGAGGACTACAGTGAAGAAAGCGACAGGGATGTCGTGATCAGCCAGAGCAAAAAGGGCGGATCCAAAGTCAAAAAGGGAAGCAGCATCGATATTGTGATCGGAAAGGGACCGAAACCGACCACGGCGGCAGCGACGGAGGAGCCGGAAACGCCGGAAATGTTCGAAGACGGCGGCGATCCGGATGAATATGAGAATGAACCCGAACCGCAGCCCGCAGATGACGAAGTCATATCATGACGGGCGAAGGAACGATCATCCGCGGCGTCGGCGGATTCTATTATATCCATGACGGAAAAGATGTATATGAATGCAGGGCCAGAGGCATTTTCAGGAACAGGAATGAAAAGCCTCTGGTAGGCGATAAAGTTGTATTTGATATCACTGATGCAGCGGATCTTAAAGGGAATGTGGTCAGTATCGCAGACAGAAAGAACTCCCTGATAAGACCCGCTGTTGCAAATGTAGACCGGGTGATGGTGGTCTTCGCGGTATCCGCGCCGGCGCCGAATCTGAACCTGCTGGACCGTTTTCTCATCATGATGAAAAAGCGGGGGATCCCGGTCGTGATCCTGTGGAACAAATGCGATCTTCTCCCGGACGAAAAAAGTGCTGTCTTTGAAGAGATCTACAGGAACAGCGGACATGACATGTACCGGATCTCTGCAGGAAGCGGGAACGGTGTTGAGAAAGTCCGGGAACTGCTGAAGGATTCCGTGACCGTCCTGGCCGGTCCTTCCGGCGTAGGAAAGAGCACACTGATCAACCGGATCTGTCCGGAAGCGGAGATGATGACAGGAGGCCTCAGCCGCAAAAATATGCGGGGGAGGCATACGACAAGACATACCGAGCTTTTTGCAGTACAGGGAGGCGGGTATATCCTTGATACGCCGGGCTTTTCCGCGCTGGATATCTTTGCGGAAGATCTGCGGGATCTGGAAGACTGTTACGCGGAATTTGCCGAATACAGGAAGACATGCAGATTCATGGACTGCGCGCATATCAATGAGCCGGACTGCGGCGTGAAAGCCGCAGTCGCAGAGGGCGCGGTCCACAGAATACGGTATGAGAATTATGTCCAGCTCTCTAAAGAGCTTGCGGACAGGAAAAAGTACAGGTGAACAGTATGAAAGAACAACTGCAGTACCATCTTGCGCCTTCGATCTTATCCGCCGATTTTACACAGCTGGGCAGCCAGATCAGCGCAGTACAGGCAGCCGGAGCGGATTATCTGCATATCGATGTCATGGACGGGCATTTTGTCCCGAGCATCTCTTACGGGATGCCGGTGATCAAAAGCATCCGGAAAGCGACAGACATGGTCTTTGATGTACACCTTATGATCGAAGAGCCGGACAGATATCTGGACGATTTCAGGGCTGCGGGAGCAGACCTCATTACCGTGCATGCCGAGGCGTGCAGACATCTTGACAGGACGCTTCATCATATTAAGGAGATGGGGCTTATGGCAGGAGCTGCCGTCAACCCGGCAACACCGGTATCCGTGCTCACCCATGTTCTTCCTCTTTGCGACATGGTGCTTATCATGTCCGTGAACCCCGGATTCGGCGGGCAGGATTACATTCCTTATTCGACCGATAAAATTAAGGAACTCAGGGGAATGCTGGATGCCCGGGGGCTGCGGACTGATATAGAAGTGGACGGCGGCGTGAATGCATCGCGCATTCCGATGCTGATCTCAGCCGGTGCAAATGTTCTGGTCGCCGGTTCGGCGGTATTCAAAGGTGATGCGGAAAAGAATGCGCGTGAACTGCTGAGAGCAATGGAAGAGTGCATTTGACAGATCTGTGAAACATAAAAAAACTGACGTGCAGGTGCACGTCAGCTTTTTTATGATGCCGGCTACCGGAATCGAACCGGTACGAGTGTCACCACCCGCGGGATTTTAAGTCCCGTGCGTCTGCCAGTTCCGCCAAGCCGGCTTCGGATTCTATTTATATCATATCCTGCCCTGATTTGCAAGCAGGTCTTGTACTCCCGGGAGATAGCCTCTCCCGGCAACTCGTTCTTGACAAAGGTTCTCCGGCAGGAGTAATCTAACCACTAACAGATGTATGAAAGAAGTTTGTCCTTTTACGGGCGTTCCTGAAAAGACAGCGGGCAGGTAATCAAATGATAAAAACACTGGCATCCTATATCAGGGAGTTCAGGCTCCCATCCATCCTTACGCCGGTCATGATGGTGGCGGAAGTCATCATGGAGATGGTGATCCCGCTTCTCATGGCTTCGATCATTGACAACGGCGTGGAAAAAGGCGATCTGCAGCATATCATGAAAGTCGGCATGATCATGGTCATTGCCGCCGGCTTCGGACTGCTGTTCGGCATCCTCGGCGGCGTTTTCGCGGCAAAAGCTTCTACCGGCTTCGCGCGGAATCTGCGGAAAGCGATGTTCGACCATATCCAGACCTTTTCCTTTGCCAATATTGACCGGTTCAGCACAGCCGGCCTGATCACCAGGCTGACGACCGATGTCACGAATATCCAGATGGCGTACCAGATGCTCCTCCGGATGTTCGTCCGCGCACCTATTACGCTGATCGTGGCGATGTGCATGGCCTTCTACATCAATCACAGTCTGGCCAGGATCTATCTTCTCGCAGTCCTGATCCTCGCTGTTTTCCTCGGACTGATCATATCGAATGTCACGAAGCATTTCCGTGAAGTGTTCAAAAAATATGACGATCTGAATGCAAGCGTCCAGGAGAATGTTTCCGCGATCCGTGTCGTGAAAGCATACGTGCGGGAAGAATACGAAAAGAGCAAGTTTTTCCGGGCAAGCGAAAATGTTTACAGGCTGTTCGTAAAGGCTGAGAAGATCCTTACGCTGAATATGCCGATCATGATGACGACGATCTATACCTGCATCCTGCTGATCAGCTGGCTCGGCGCAAAGATGATCGTCAGCAGTACGCTCACGACCGGCGAACTGATGAGCCTGCTTGCCTACTGCATGAATATCCTGATGAGTCTGATGATGCTTTCCATGGTATTCGTCATGATCACGATGAGTTCTGCGAGCGGCCAGCGTATTGCCGAGGTGCTGAACGAAGAAAGTTCACTGACGAATCCGGAAGATCCGGTCTGTACGATCCCGGACGGCAGTGTGTCCTTTTCGCATGTTGATTTCAGATACAACAGGGACAGTGACGTCAATGTACTGAAGGATATCAGCCTTAAGATCGCTTCGGGCGAGACGGTCGGGATCATCGGCGCGACGGGAAGCGCGAAGACGACGCTGGTCAGCCTGATCAGCAGGCTTTACGATGTGAGCGGCGGAAGCGTGAAGGTGGGCGGCATCGATGTCAGGGCGTACGACCTGGATACGCTCCGGAACAATGTCGCGGTGGTCCTGCAGAAAAACGTGCTCTTTTCCGGTACGATCCTGGACAACCTTCGCTGGGGAAACGAAAACGCTTCGGAAGAGGAGTGCGTAAGAGCCGCAAAGCTTGCCTGCGCCGATGAATTCATACGGAAATTCCCGGATGGCTACAACACGTATATCGAACAGGGCGGCAGCAATGTTTCCGGCGGACAGAAACAGCGGCTCTGCATCGCCAGGGCACTGTTAAAGGACCCGAAGGTCCTGATTCTTGACGACAGCACGAGTGCTGTCGATACAGCTACCGACGCCAGGATCAGAAAAGCCTTCCGGGAGGAGATCCCGGGCGTAACAAAGATCATCATCGCCCAGCGCATTTCTTCGGTCATGGACGCAGACAGGATCCTTGTCCTGGAGAACGGGACCGTGCACGGTTTCGGCACGCATGAAGAGCTTCTCGGAAAGGATGAGATCTATACCGAGATCTACGAGACGCAGACAAGCGGAGGCGGAGATTTCGATGAAGCTGCCCGCGCTGCCGATGCGGACTACCGGGATGAGGAGTTTGACAGGAGAGGAGGCGAGAACGGATGAGCGAACAGAACAGGAAGCCCGTCTCCGGACCCGGAAGAAGAGGAATGCGGGGACCCCGTCCGAAACTGAAAGATCCTGTCGGTCTCTTCAAACGGGTAATGTCCTATGTCATGAAGTATTACGGCATCCAGATCGCGGTCGTGGCCGTCTGTATCGTCATTTCGGTGCTTTGCAACGCCCGGGGCACGATGTTCATGCAAACTCTGATCGACGGCTATATCGGTCCGCTGGTATCCTCGCCCGATCCGGATTTTTCCGGGCTGCTGCACGCCATCCTGGTAATGGCGGGGATCTACGCTGTGGGCATCCTCGCAAGCTTTACCTACAACAGGATCATGATCTATGTATCGCAGGGGACGATCAAGCGCATCAGGGATGATATGTTTGAGCATATGGAGAGCCTGCCGATCCGGTATTTTGACACACATCCCCACGGGGACATCATGTCGAATTATACGAACGATGTGGACACGCTGCGGCAGCTGGTCAGCCAGAGTATTCCGCAGTTCATCAACAGCGGCCTGACTGTCGTGACCGTTGTAGCCTGCATGCTGATGCTGAGCCCGGTGCTTACCCTGCTGACGCTGGCCATGGCCGGGCTGATGCTTTTTCTCTCCGGAAAGCTGGCCGGCATTTCCGGAAGATCGTTCCTGGCGCAGCAGAAGGATCTGGCTGCCGTGAACGGAAATATCGAGGAAATGATGGAAGGGCAGAAGGTCGTAAAGGTATTCTGCCGCGAGAACATTGCAATGGAGCATTTCGGGACTTTGAACCAGTCCCTTTACGAGAGTGCAGATTCCGCCAACAGAACCGCAAATATCATGGGACCTGTAAATGCCCAGCTCGGCAACATCAGCTATGTGCTCTGCGCCATAGCCGGCGGCGTGCTGGCGCTGAAAGGCTTTATGGGCTTTACGCTCGGAGGGCTTGCGAGCTTCCTCACCTTTAACAGGAACTTTTCGATGCCGGTCAACCAGATCACGACGCAGATGAATTCCATTGTCATGGCACTGGCCGGTGCGGAGAGGATCTTTACGCTGCTGGACGAAAAGCCGGAAGAGGACAACGGATGCATCTCACTGGTCAGATGCCGGATGGAGGACGGAAAGATCATCCCCGTAAAGGAACGCACCGGGATGTGGGCCTGGGAGCATCCGTATCCGTCAAAGGGTACGGTGGAATATATCCCCATGAAAGGAAAAGTCGTCTTCGATCATGTGGATTTCGGCTATACGGAGGATCATATCGTCCTGCATGATATCTCACTCTATGCGGAAGCCGGACAGAAGATCGCCTTTGTGGGATCCACCGGCGCCGGAAAGACGACGATCACCAACCTGATCAACCGTTTTTATGACGTCAATACCGGGTCGGTCACCTATGACGGCCAGGATATCATGAAGATCAAAAAGCCGGATCTGCGGCGGAGTCTCGGGATCGTCCTGCAGGAGACCCAGCTCTTTACGGGCACGGTGGAAGAAAATATCCGGTACGGAAAGCTGGATGCGACGAGAGAGGAAGTGATCGCCGCTGCGAAACTGGCGAACGCCGACGGATTCATCAGACGCCTGCCGCAGGGATATGACACGATGCTCAAAGGCAGCGGATCGAATCTTTCCCAGGGCCAGCGGCAGCTGCTCGCGATCGCCAGGGCAGCCATCGCCGATCCTCCGGTCCTCATCCTGGATGAAGCCACAAGCTCCATCGATACAAGGACGGAACGGCTGGTGCAGGAAGGCATGGACGCGCTGATGAAAGGCCGTACGACTTTCGTGATCGCCCACAGGCTTTCGACCGTAAGGAACAGCGACTGCATCATGGTGCTTGAAGCAGGGCGGATCATTGAAAGAGGACCGCACGACGAGCTGATCGGGAAAAAAGGAAAATATTATCAGCTTTATACAGGCAATCTGGAATAAGCGTAAAAAAGCAATACATCCCGAAAGGAAAAATCATGAGTAAAAAAGGATTGTTCATCGTATTTGAAGGCATTGACGGCAGCGGAAAAAGCACGCAGCTGCAGATGCTGAAAGACAGGATCGAAACGGCAGGGATCCCCTGCGTCGAGACCAGGGAGCCTACGGATTCCGTTTTCGGAAAACTCCTGCGAGACGTGCTGACAAAGAAGGTAAAAGCGGACAACCGCGTGCTTGCACCGCTGTTCGCGGCGGACCGGATGGATCATATCCTCCGGGAGGAGGACGGGCTTCTTGCGGTCAGGGAGAAGGGAAATGTGATCCTCTGCGACAGATATTATTTCTCCAATTATGCCTATCAGAGCACTTCGCTTCCGCTGCAGTATGTGATCTCGGTCAATGAACCCTGTGCTGCGCTGATGCGCCCCGATATCACCTTCTTTATCGATGTGTCCCCGAAGACAGCGATGGTGAGGATCAACACGAACAGGGGGCAGACGGAACTGTTCGAGAAAGAAGAGATCCTGGAGAAGACCAGGAATCAGTATCTCAGAGCCTTCGAGGCAGTGCAGGACACTGAAAATGTGAAGATCATTGACGGAAGCCGTTCGCCGCAGGAAATCGCGGACGAGATCTATGCGATAATCGTAGACGAAATGCCGGATCTTGTGGTAAAATGAGCGGAAATAAAAAGAGCAGGAGACCCCTATGGAAGTCAGATGCACGATAGATGAGATATTCGGCGAAGATGTATTCAATGACAAAGTGATGCGTGAACGCCTGCCCGGGAAGATCTACAAGGATCTGAAGAAGACGATTGAAGAAGGAAGCGAGCTCAGTCCGGCTACGGCTGAGGTGGTCGCAAACGCCATGAAAGACTGGGCGATCGAAAAAGGCGCCACCCATTATACGCACTGGTTCCAGCCGATGACAGGCGTTACGGCGGAGAAGCACGACTCCTTTATTTCCGCTCCCACGCCCGACGGAAGAACGATCATGGAGTTCTCCGGAAAAGAGCTTATAAAGGGCGAACCGGATGCCTCCTCTTTTCCCTCCGGCGGCTTAAGGGCCACCTTTGAAGCCAGAGGCTATACGACATGGGACTGCACTTCGCCGGCTTTCCTCAAACATGACGCGGTCGGCACGATCCTTTGTATCCCGACAGCGTTCTGCTCCTATACCGGGGACGCACTCGACAATAAGACGCCGCTGCTGCGGTCGATGCAGGCGCTCAGTGAACAGTCGGTGCGCATACTCAGGGCGCTTGGTAATACAACGGCCAAAAAAGTGACGCCCATGGTAGGGGCGGAGCAGGAGTATTTCCTGATCAACAGGGACATCTATCTGAAACGGAAGGATCTCATATATACGGGAAGGACGCTTTTCGGCGCCATGCCTTCCAAAGGACAGGAGATGGAGGATCATTATTTCGGGAGCATTCCCGAAGCCATCGGCGGTTTCATGAGCGATCTGAACGAACGTCTCTGGAAGCTGGGTATCCCGGCAAAAACACAGCATAACGAAGTCGCGCCCGCGCAGCACGAGCTTGCGTCGATCTATCAGGAGTGCAATCTCGCCACAGATCAGAATCAGCTGGTCATGGAATCCATGAAGAAGATCGCATGCAAGCATAATCTGACATGCCTGCTGCATGAGAAGCCCTTCAACGGGGTCAACGGATCAGGAAAACACAACAACTGGTCCCTGACAGCGGATGACGGCACGCAGTTCCTGAAGCCCGGGAAAAACCCGCATGAGAACTTACTTTTCCTGCTCACGCTGTCCTGCGTGATCGCTGCTGCTGACAGCCACGCCGATCTTTTAAGATTCTCGGCGGCCGATGTCGGGAACGACCACCGTCTCGGCCTGCAGGAGGCGCCGCCCGCGATCATCTCGATCTTCCTCGGCGAACAGCTGGAAGATATTATAAAGCAGATCATAGAAACAGGAGAAGCTACCAGCAGCAAACGCGGGGACATGCTTCATACCGGCGTCAGCACGCTGCCGGATTTCATGAAAGATGCGACGGACAGGAACCGCACTTCGCCGTTTGCCTTTACGGGAAACAAGTTTGAATTCCGTATGGTGGGCTCCTCCGCTTCGATCTCCACCTGCAACGTGATCCTGAACGCAATCGTTGCAGACGCCTTCCGGAAAGCGGCGGACAGGCTGGAAGCGGCGGAAGATAAGAAGGCGTGCGCCATGCAGGTCATCCGGGAAAATCTGACGGAGCACGAGAGGATCATCTTCAACGGAGACGGCTATGCGGCAGAGTGGGTCGAGGAAGCGGAACGAAGAGGGCTTCCGAATCTTCCCGGCATGGTAGACGCGATCCCTGCACTGCGGCGGAAGGAAAATGTAGAGCTTCTGGAAGGGCTCGGCATCATGAGCCGTACCGAACTTGAAGCCAGGGAAGAGATCAGCTATGAGATCTATGTAAAGACCGTTAACATCGAAGCCCATACGATGATCAATATGGCCGGGAAGAGATACATCCCTGCCGTGATCAGGTATGTCGGGGAGCTTGCACGGTCGCTCAGTTCCGTACGGGAAGCCTGTCCGGAAGCAGATGTGAGCGCCCAGACAGAGCTGCTCTGCGAATGCAGCAGCCTGCTGGCGGAGGCGAAGAAAGCACTGACGGCGCTTGAAAAGACAGTGGCTTCCGCTGCGGCTGAAAAAGATATGGTAAAAACGGCGCTGCGCTTCAACAGGGAGGTCGTTCCCGCAATGAACGCGCTGAGAACCCCGATCGACAAGCTGGAGTTTATGGTGGACAAGAAGATGTGGCCGTATCCGAGCTACGGCGATATGATGTTCCAGGTAAGCGACATTTAACGGCAGCCACGAAAAAGCACGGCATTCTGCGGAAGCGGAACACCGTGCTTTTATCTGAATAGAGTTTCTGTTCAAAGGATGAAGCTCCCGCACCACCTGCGGGAGCTTCACATTATGAAAGGGAGGAAGTCGCAAATGCGACTGTTTATGAAAAAAATGATCGGTTGGCTTGCTTTCTTTATGCTTATATACTAAAAGGCAGAAATGTCAAACCCGTGATTTCGGTGTAAACGATTTGATAATTAAATATGAACAGATTATGAACGCAAACGGATGGAGGCATTCTTGACAGGCGTCCGAAAATGAAATACTATATACTGACGGCGCTTTGCACGGCAGGCGCACAGGAATCCTCGTCCGCAGGACGGATGAGGCAAGAAGGAGGAAGAATCATGGCGAATCCGGTAGTAACGATCACGATGCAGAACGGGGATGTGATGAAGGCGGAGCTCTATCCTGAAATTGCGCCCAATACAGTCAATAATTTTATCAGCCTGGTGAAGAAAGGCTTCTACGACGGCCTGATCTTTCACAGAGTCATTGCCGGTTTCATGATCCAGGGCGGAGATCCTGAAGGAACGGGAATGGGCGGCCCCGGCTATTCCATCAGAGGGGAATTCAACAGGAATGGATTCCGGAATGATCTGAAGCATACCAAGGGCGTCCTCTCCATGGCCAGAGCCATGCATCCGGACTCGGCAGGATCGCAGTTCTTCATCATGCACCAGACATCTCCTCATCTCGACGGACAGTATGCGGCTTTTGGTGCTGTGACAGAGGGACTGGACGTGATCGATAAGATCGCCATGTGCGCGACAGATTACAATGACCGCCCCAGGGAACCGCAGGTCATAGAGAAGATGACAGTGGAAACGTTCGGAACAGAGTATCCCGAACCTGAAAAATACTAATTAAAAGGGAGATCTTGGATGGATAAGATAGTCCTTGCACTGATCTATGGCGGACAGTCTTCGGAACACGAAGTGTCCTGCATGTCGGCAGCTACCGTGATCGGTGCAATTAATACGGAAAAATACGAACTCGTAAAGATCGGCATCACAAAGGACGGCAGGTGGATCCTGAACGAAGGGGACAGCGTTGCGCCCGGAAGCTGGGAAAACGGAAGCACCCGTGCGATCCTTTCCCCGGATGCAGAAATTCACGGCCTGATCCTGCTGAAAGACGGAAAGGTGGAGACGAAACGGGTGGATGTGGTTGGCCCGGTCCTTCACGGCCTGTATGGTGAGGACGGCACCATCCAGGGGCTCTGCGAGCTTGCGAAGATCCCTTACATAGGCTGCGGTGTTCTTTCTTCCGCAGTGTCCATGGACAAGGTGTTTACAAAAGAAGTGATCGAAAGATATCCTGCAGCGCAGGCGAACTATGTCGCGGTGCGCAAAAAGGAACTGGCAGACCAGGACGCTGTCATCCGGAAAGTCGAAGAAAAAATTCCCTATCCTGTATTTGTGAAGCCCGCGAATGCCGGATCGTCAAGAGGCGTATCCAAAGCAAGGGACAGAAAAGAGCTTGCTGCAGCACTTGCGTTTGCCGCCGCTGAGGATTCCAAGATCCTTGTTGAGGAAACGATCGTCGGCAGGGAACTGGAATGCGCTGTCCTGCAGGACGGAGAAAAGATCCTCGTTTCCGGCGTCGGAGAGATCCTTGCGGCCGCCGAGTTCTATGACTATGACGCAAAATACAACAACAGCGATTCAAGAACTTTAACGGATCCTGTGCTGCCGGAAGGAAAGGAAGAGGAGATCAGGCGTACTGCCAGGACCGTGTTCGACGCGGTCGACGGCAGAGGTCTTGCCAGAGTTGATTTCTTCCTGGAGAACGGCACCGACAGGGTTATCTTCAACGAGATCAATACACTCCCCGGATTTACGTCCATCAGCATGTACCCGATGCTCTTCGGCAAACGGGGGATAGAACTGGAGGAACTTGTGGAGCGTATCATCTGCTCCGCTTTTGAAAGACAATTATGAGCAATAACCAGCCTGTTGGCGTATTTGATTCCGGCGTCGGCGGCCTGACCGTCGCCAGAGAGATCATGAGACAGATGCCGGATGAGCGGATCGTCTATTTCGGAGATACCGCGAGGGTGCCTTACGGTACGAAATCGCAGGGTACCGTATTGCGGTTCGTACGCCAGATCGTATCATTTCTTGAAACCCATGATGTAAAAGCCATTGTTGTGGCGTGCAATACCGCCAGCGCCTATGCGCTGGAGACGATCGAAAGAGAGATCGATCTTCCGATCATCGGTGTTGTAAAACCCGGCGCAAGAACGGCCGTAAAAACGACCAGGAACCGCAGGGTCGGCGTCATTGCGACGGACGCCACGATCAACAGCGGCATGTATACCAGGTTCATTCAGAGCATCGATCCCGACGTCGCCGTGTTCGGCAAAGCCTGTCCGCTGTTCGTGCCGCTGGTCGAAGAGGGCATGCTCCATGACTTCGTTACGGAGGAGATCGCAAACCGGTATCTCAAGGATCTGAAGAACCAGAATATCGATACGCTGATCCTCGGGTGTACGCATTACCCGCTGCTGCGTTCGCTGATCGGCAGATGTATGGGCGATTCCGTGGCGCTGGTCAATCCCGCCTATGAGACGGCGATCGGACTGAAGGCGATGTTAGCCGAACATGATCTTCTGGCTTCGCCCGCAGGGAACAAACTGCCGCCCAGACACCGGTTCTATGTAAGCGACGGCGCGGAAAAGTTCGAAATCTTTGCGAACTCGATCCTGCCGTATGATATCAGAAAGACACAGGTGGTCGACATCGAAGGGTATTGATGGAGGACGCATGAAAAAAGATGTCCTGATCACCGTGACCGGGCTGATCTATACCGGAGACGGTGAAGACGAAAAAGATTATATTGATGTCATTACGCCCGGAAAGTATTACCTGAAGGACGGCAGGCATGTTCTGGTCTATGAGGAGATGCTTGAAGGGTGCGATGAACCGATCAGGAATTTTGTGACTGCTGCGCCTGATTACGTAAAGATCCGGAAGACCGGCGTCGTCTGTTCAGAGATGGAGTTCCGTACCGGCGAGACGCGGGAAGCCTTTTACAGTACGCCTTTCGGAGAGCTGCAGATGTCCACGGATACGACGTCGGTCACGCTCACGGTGGAGAAAGAGCAGATCCTGGCTGATATCCGGTATACAATGACAGTGAACGGCGTGCAGAGGAACAGATGCTTCGTCAAGATACTGATCCAGTCCAAGGATGAAGAGAGCGGTTTTTCCATAACGGGACAGAAATAAAAAACCGGACGGCTTCCTGCCGTCCGGTTTCATGATGTCTGCTTATTTGTCGGGATTTGCGGAAACTCTGTTGCGGAGCCTTGCAAGAAAGCCCTTTTTCTCGGGCGCTTTGATGCTGCCGCCGCGCACGCTCTTGATCCCGGTGATGTAAATGCCGGAGATCTCGACCTTGACTTCAGCCTTTACGGGAAGAAGATCGAAGACCTGCTGGTCGGCAACGAGATTCATGATCCTGGGACCGACCTTCGCTTTCACGATGGGCATCTTGCCGCGTCTTGCATACCAGGGAGTCTGGTCGATCACCTGCTGCGGGAGCCCGGATTGTTTCAGGGGCAGCTTCTTCTTGTCGATGATCAGCATGGAAACCGTCTGCTTCATGGCTTCGATCTGTTCGTTGACAGCTTCCTGCTTCTGCTGGGTGCGCCGGCCGAGGAAGTAAAGGATCGCCAGAACGGCGGCTACTACTATAAGTACGATTAACAGAACTTTCCAGACCATATTGTTCCTCCGTTTTCCGCGTCCGATCAGGGGACGGCGGCTCAAATGCCAAAATATTATAACACTATCCGTGTGCTGATGCAAGCGAAACATCAAAAAAAGTCCTGAAAAATCATTTTTTTTGATTGACAGGGGGTATTGTTTTTGCTAATATAAAGTTTACTTCTATTGTGGTGTGTTATGCCCTAAATATAGGACAAAATACTGAAAATCGAATAAAACAGGGGTGTGTGCGTCTATGGAGAATTACAGAATGCGTCCGGTGAAAGCCGGTAAAGGCGTCAGGATGAGCTACGCGAGACAGAAAGAAGTACTGGAGATGCCTAATCTCATCGAGATCCAGAAGGATTCCTACGGCTGGTTCCTCGATGAAGGTTTAAGGGAAGTCTTCAGGGACATCTCTCCGATCTCCGATTTTTCCGGTCATCTGAGCCTGGAGTTTATTGACTTTACGCTGTGCCGCGATGATGTAAAATATACCATTGAAGAGTGCAAGGAAAGAGATGCCACGCTCGCAGCTCCCCTGAAGGTGAAAGTACGCCTGATCAACGAGGAGTCCGGAGAGATAAATGAGCATGAGATCTTTATGGGAGATCTTCCGCTCATGACTGATACGGGCTCTTTTGTGATAAACGGAGCTGAGCGTGTTATTGTAAGCCAGCTGGTCCGCTCTCCGGGAATCTATTACGGGATTGCTCATGACAAGCTCGGAAAGAAGCTTTATTCCTGTACCGTGATCCCGAACCGCGGAGCCTGGCTTGAATATGAGACCGATTCCAATGATGTTTTTTATGTGCGCGTTGACAGGACCAGAAAAGTTCCGGTCACTGTTCTTCTGCGCGCCCTCGGCGTAGGGACGAACGCCGAGATCACCGAGATGTTCGGGGAAGACCCCATGCTGACCGCCAGTTTTGCAAAGGATCAGGCGACGGATGCGGACTCCGGACTTCTTGAGCTGTACAAAAAGATCCGCCCCGGTGAGCCGCTCTATGTTGACAACGCCAGAAGCCTTCTGGAGAGCATGTTCTTTGATCCGAGACGGTATGATCTGGCGAAGGTCGGCAGATACAAATATAATAAGAAGCTTCATTTTAAGAGCCGTATCGTGGGCAAGGAGCTCGCAGAGGATGTCATGGATCCGGATACCGGAGAGATCTTCGGATCCGCCGGTGATATCGTCGATACGGAAATGGCTGTCAATATCCAGAACGCCGGTATCGGATCGGTAAGCGTGATCAGCGAGGAAAGGACTGTCAAGGTGCTTTCCAACCTGATGGTCGATCTGTCGGCCTATGTGGATTTTGATCCCCTGGATCTTGGCATCAAGGAGAGCGTTTATTATCCCGTACTTATGGAGCTTATGCAGGAGTCTGCAGAGCCGGAGGAACTTCGCACGGCGATCAGCCGCAATATCAACAGGCTGATTCCCAAGCACATTACAAGAGAGGATATTTTCGCCAGCATCAACTACTGCATGCATCTTGCTTGGGGCGTAGGCCATGACGATGACATCGATCATCTGGGCAACCGCCGGATCCGCGCGGTCGGCGAACTGCTGCAGAACCAGTACAGGATCGGCCTCTCCCGTATGGAGCGTGTCGTCAGGGAAAGAATGACCACACAGGATCAGGAATCGATCACCCCGCAGTCCCTGATCAATATCAAGCCCGTGACTGCAGCCGTCAAGGAATTCTTCGGAAGCTCCCAGCTGTCGCAGTTCATGGATCAGAACAACCCGCTTTCGGAACTTACGCACAAGAGACGTCTTTCCGCGCTCGGCCCCGGCGGCCTGTCCCGTGACCGCGCCGGATTCGAAGTGCGTGATGTACACTATACGCATTACGGCCGCATGTGCCCGATCGAGACCCCTGAAGGTCCCAACATCGGACTGATCAACTCGCTGGCGACGTATGCCCGCGTCAATGAGTACGGTTTTGTGGAAGCGCCTTACAGGAAGGTGGACAAGTCGGATCCCGAAAATCCGAGAGTCACCGACGAAGTCGTCTATATGACCGCCGATGAAGAAGATAACTATTATGTGGCGCAGGCGAACTCCCCGCTGGATGAGAACGGCTATTTCAAGAGGAAGAACGTCGCCGGAAGATATAAGGAAGAGACCTCCGAATTCGACAAGAGAAAGATCGATTACATGGACGTTTCCCCCAAGATGGTCTTCTCCGTGGCTACCTCGATGATCCCGTTCCTGGAGAACGACGACGCGAACCGTGCGCTGATGGGATCGAACATGCAGCGTCAGGCCGTGCCGCTTATGTGCACCGACTCTGCTGTTGTCGGCACAGGTATGGAAGCCAAGGCGGCCGTTGACTCGGGTGTCTGCGTGCTTGCAAAACATGCCGGCGTTGTCGAGCGCGTGTCTTCGACCGATATATCGATCCGCAGAGATGACAGGACGCTGGACCAGTATCATCTTACAAAATTCAAGAGAAGCAACCAGAGCAACTGCTACAACCAGAAGCCCATCGTTGACAAAGGCCAGAGAGTCGAAGCCGGCGAGGTCATTGCGGACGGCCCTTCCACCTATATGGGAGAGATCGGTCTCGGAAAGAATCCGCTGATCGGTTTCATGACCTGGGAAGGCTACAACTATGAGGACGCCGTCCTTCTTTCGGAGCGCCTGGTACAGGATGATGTATATACATCCATTCATATTGAGGAATATGAAGCCGAAGCGCGCGACACCAAGCTCGGACCGGAGGAGATCACAAGGGATGTTCCCGGTGTCGGTGAGGATTCCCTGAAGGATCTGGATGAGCGCGGCATTATCCGCATCGGCGCGGAAGTCCGTGCCGGAGATATCCTTGTCGGAAAAGTCACGCCCAAGGGAGAGACTGAACTGACAGCGGAAGAAAGACTGCTGCGTGCGATCTTCGGCGAGAAGGCACGCGAAGTCAGGGATACTTCCCTCAAGGTACCGCACGGCGCTTACGGCGTGATCATCGATGCAAAAGTGTTTACAAGAGAGAACGGTGACGAACTTTCTCCCGGCGTGAATGAATCCGTCAGGATCTACATCGCCCAGAAGAGAAAGATCTCTGTCGGCGACAAGATGGCCGGACGTCACGGAAACAAGGGTGTTGTTTCCCGCGTGCTTCCGATCGAGGATATGCCTTATCTGCCGAACGGCCGTCCGCTGGATATCGTTCTGAATCCGCTCGGCGTGCCTTCCCGTATGAATATCGGGCAGGTCAAGGAGACCCATCTGTCGCTTGCTTCCGCGGCCCTCGGCTTCAAGGTCACCACACCTGTTTTCGACGGCGCGAAAGAAATCGATATCATGGATACGCTGGAGCTGGCGAATGATTATGTGAATTCCGACTGGGATTCCTTTAAGGAAAAATATGAAGCGCATCTGGATCCCGAAGTGTTCCGGTTCCTGGCGGATCATCTGGATCACCGCGCCGAATGGAAGGGCGTTCCGATCACCAGAGACGGCAAAGTCCAGCTCAGGGACGGACGTACCGGTGAGAACTTTGATTCCGAAGTTACGATCGGACATATGAACTACCTGAAGCTCCACCATCTGGTAGACGACAAGATCCATGCCCGTTCGACAGGCCCTTACTCCCTGGTCACGCAGCAGCCGCTGGGCGGAAAAGCACAGTTCGGCGGACAGCGTTTCGGAGAAATGGAAGTCTGGGCGCTGGAAGCCTACGGTGCTGCTTATACCCTGCAGGAGATCCTGACCGTGAAATCCGATGATGTCATCGGCCGTGTCAAGACCTACGAAGCGATCATCAAGGGCGGGAACATCCCTACGCCGGGCGTACCCGAATCCTTCAAGGTCATGCTCAAGGAGCTGATGGCACTGGGACTGGATGTCAAGCTTCTGGATGAAAACGGAGATGAAGTGGAAGTCAAGGAGAATGTCGATATGGCAGCCAGAGATTTCCGCTCCGTGATCGAAGGCGACAGGGATTACCGCAGGAATGAAGAGGATTTCGCTGCCTACGGCTATCAGAAGCAGGAGTTCAAGGATGAAGAACTCGTTTCGGCAGAACCGGACGAGATGCCGGATGATCTGGACGCCGCGATGCCGGACGATCTGTATGATGATCCCGATGACTCCATGTTCGTCGAAGATGAGCCCGTATTTGCGGATACGGACAGCTTCGGCAGTGACGATGACTACGAATAAGAAAGGAGATCTTTTATGCCCGCATTAAACGATGAAACTTATCAGCCGCTGGCATTTGACGCAATAAGGATCGGCCTGGCTTCTCCCGAAAAGATCATCAGCTGGTCAAGAGGGGAAGTGAAAAAACCTGAAACGATCAATTACAGGACACTGAAGCCTGAGCGTGACGGCCTTTTCTGCGAAAAGATCTTCGGACCCAGCAAGGACTGGGAGTGCCACTGCGGAAAATACAAGAAGATCCGCTATAAAGGCGTGATCTGCGACCGCTGCGGCGTCGAAGTCACAAAGGCAAGCGTAAGAAGAGAGAGAATGGGACATATCGCCCTGGCGGCGCCTGTCTCTCATATTTGGTATTTCAAGGGCATCCCGAGCCGTATGGGACTGATCCTTGACATGTCTCCCCGTGTGCTGGAGAAAGTGCTTTATTTCGCATCCTATGTCGTACTTGATGCGAAGGATACTTCGCTCGAAGTAAAGCAGGTCCTTTCCGAGAAGGAATACCGGGAGGCGATCGAAAAGTTCGGCATGGGCAATTTCAGAGTCGGCATGGGCGCCGAGGCAGTGCAGGAGCTGCTTGCCGCCATCGATCTGGACAAGGATTCCGCAGAACTGCGCGATCAGCTTGAAAAGTCGACCGGACAGAAGCGTGCCCGCATCATCAAACGGCTGGAAGTAGTGGAAGCGTTCAAGGCTTCCGGAAACCGTCCGGAATGGATGGTCATGAACGTGATTCCCGTGCTGCCGCCGGATCTGCGCCCGATGGTGCAGCTGGACGGCGGACGTTTCGCGACATCGGATCTGAATGATCTGTACCGCCGTATCATCAACAGGAACAACCGTCTTGCAAGACTGCTCGAGCTCGGCGCGCCGGACATCATTGTCCGCAACGAGAAGAGAATGCTGCAGGAAGCGGTGGATGCGCTGATCGACAACGGCAGAAGAGGCCGTCCTGTCGTCGGCCCCGGAAACCGTCCGCTCAAATCCCTTTCCGATATGCTGAAAGGAAAACAGGGACGTTTCCGTCAGAACCTTCTGGGAAAACGTGTCGACTATTCAGGCCGTTCCGTTATCGTCGTGGGACCCGAACTGAAGATCTATCAGTGCGGCCTCCCGAAGGAGATGGCGATCGAGCTGTTCAAGCCCTTCGTCATGAAGGAGCTTGTCGGACATAATATCGCGCACAACATCAAGAGTGCCAAGAAGATGGTCGAGCGCATGCAGCCCGAGGTGTTCGACATTCTGGAAGATGTCATCAAGGAACATCCCGTTATGCTGAACCGTGCGCCTACGCTGCACCGTCTCGGCATCCAGGCATTCGAGCCGATCCTGGTAGAGGGTAAAGCGATCAAGCTTCACCCCCTGGTCTGCATGGCATACAATGCCGACTTTGACGGCGACCAGATGGCTGTCCATCTTCCGCTTTCCGTGGAAGCGCAGGCAGAGTGCAGATTCCTTCTGCTCTCCCCGAACAACCTTCTGAAGCCTTCGGACGGCGGCCCTGTAGCTGTTCCGTCCCAGGATATGGTTCTGGGTATCTACTATCTGACCCAGGAAAGAGCCGGCGCAAAGGGCGAAGGACATTACTTCAAGGATCTCAATGAAGCCAGGATGGCTTACGAGAACAAGGAACTGGAGCTCCATGCAAGGATCCATGTCAGAAGGACCTTTACGAATGAGGACGGAAGCGTTTCCCATGCACTGGTCGAATCCACTTACGGCAGATTCCTGTTCAATGAGATCATCGATCAGGATCTCGGATTTGTGGACCGTTCCATACCGGAAAACAAGTATAAGCTTGAGGTGGACTTCCACGTAAAGAAGAAACAGCTCAAGAAGATCCTTGAAAAGATCATCAATACGCACGGCGTTATTGCTACTGCTGAAGCGCTCGACCGCATCAAGGCGATCGGATATCATTATTCCACCCAGGCAGCCATGACGGTCTCTATTTCCGATATGACCGTTCCTGCCAGCAAGCAGGAGATCCTGGATACCGCGCAGGAAGCGGTCGATCAGATCAACAGGAACCACCGTTTCGGTATGCTGACGGAAGAAGAGCGTTACAAGGAAGTTATCGAGATCTGGCAGAGCGCCGATGACAAACTGACCAAAGACCTGATTTCCGGCCTTGACCAGTACAACAACATCTTTATGATGGCGGATTCCGGCGCCCGCGGTTCCCAGCAGCAGATCAAGCAGCTGGCCGGCATGCGCGGACTGATGGCGAATACGACCGGACGTACCATCGAGCTGCCCATCAAGTCCAACTTCCGTGAAGGTCTTGATGTTCTGGAATACTTCGTTTCCGCACACGGTGCCAGAAAGGGTATGTCGGATACCGCTCTTCGTACGGCTGACTCCGGTTACCTGACCAGACGTCTTGTCGATGTATCGCAGGATCTGATCATCCGGGAGGAAGACTGCGCAGTCGGCAGGGAGATCCCCTATCTGGAAGTACGTGCCTTTACGGACGGCAAGGAAGTCATCGAAAGCCTGGAGGAGAGAATCACCGGACGTACGCTGGCGCAGGATATTGTTGATCCCGAGACCGGCGAAGTGGTCGCCGAAGTCAACCAGCTGATCACACCGATCCTGGCTCCGAAGATCATGGCTTCTGTTGAGAAGATGGAAGAACAGGCTGTGAAGATCCGTACCGTGCTGACCTGCCGCTCCCATGTCGGCGTCTGCGCGAAGTGCTACGGCGCGAACATGGCTACACAGGGACAGGTGCAGGTCGGAGAAGCGGTCGGTATTATCGCCGCACAGTCGATCGGCGAGCCCGGCACCCAGCTGACCATGAGAACCTTCCACTCCGGCGGTGTTGCCGGCGGCGATATCACACAGGGTCTTCCCCGTGTCGAGGAGCTGTTTGAAGCCAGAAAGCCCAAGGGACTTGCGATCATCTCCGAGATCGGCGGACAGGCTGTCCTGAAAGATACAAAGAAGAAGAGAGAGATCGTCGTCACGGATCCGGAGACCGGAAGCACCAAGACATACCTGATCCCTTACGGGTCCAGGATCAAGGTCGAAGACGGTGCCATGATCGAAGCAGGCGATGCGCTTACCGAAGGTTCGGTCAACCCGCATGATCTCCTGAAGATCAAGGGCGTACGCGAAGTGCAGGATTACATGATCCGCGAAGTGCAGCGTGTATACCGTCTGCAGGGTGTTGAGATCGATGACAAGCATATTGAAGTCATCGTCCGTCAGATGCTTAAGAAAGTCCGCATCGAGGAAAGCGGAGATTCCGATATTCTTCCCGGGACTTCCATGGATGTCCTGGATTATGAGGATATGAACGAAGCGCTCATTGCAGAAGGCAAGGAGCCGGCAGAGGGCAAGCAGATCATGCTTGGTATCACGAAAGCCTCCCTGGCTACGGATTCCTTCCTTTCCGCAGCATCCTTCCAGGAAACGACGAAGGTGCTTACCGAAGCTGCGATCAACGGCAAGGTCGATCATCTGATCGGATTGAAGGAGAACGTTATCATCGGAAAGCTGATCCCCGCCGGAACCGGCATGAAGCGTTACCGCGACGTGAATCTGGATACGGACGGAAGCGATCTTTATGAAGACGCAGAGGCTGCGCCGGAAGAAGACGATACTGCAGCGTTTGACGAATTTGATGAAAGTCCGGAAGCGGAAGCCGAGGCAGCAGAACCGGAGGCAGAAGCGGAAGAACAGGAGAATGAATAAGACAGCAGGAGAAGAAGCCGCCCGGCAGGGCGGCTTCTTTTTGATAAGCACTGACCTTCTCCGTGCTGAAAATCGTTACAAAAATGTAAGAAATTGAAAACAAAATGATTATTGTAAACAGCCCTCTTTTCCTTTATACTATTATCCGTATGTGTCGGAGGACGGGTTATGATCGCGATCATTGACTATGACGCCGGAAATCTCAACAGCGCCTATAAAGCGCTCGTTCATCTTGGGAAAGAGCCGGTGATAACAAGAGAAAAGGACAGTATCCTTGCTGCAGATCATATTATTCTGCCCGGCGTGGGCGCTTTCGGAGAAGCCATGAAGCAGCTCCGCGCTTTTGGTATCCCCGAAGTTCTGCGGGAAGCCGTCGGCAGAGGCATTCCCCTGATGGGGATCTGCCTGGGGATGCAGCTCCTTTTTGATGACAGCGAGGAAAGCCCCGGTGCTTCCGGCCTGGGGATCGTGCAGGGCAGTATCGTAAAGATCCCTGCGGCAGACGGTCTGAAGATCCCGCATATGGGCTGGAATTCCCTCGAAAAACAGAAGGAATCCAGACTTCTTGACGGTCTTGCGGACGGCACGGAAGTATACTTTGTCCATTCCTATTATCTGGAACCCGGGAAGGAAGAGATCGTTGCCGCGAGGACTGAATACGGGACGTCCATGGCTGTCGCGGTGGAATCCGGCAATGTGTTCGGCTGTCAGTTCCATCCGGAAAAGAGCGGCAGCAGGGGACTGAAGATACTGGAAAATTTTGTGAACGCGTAAATTTTCGCAGCGTGAGGTACAGCATGCTGAAAAAACGGATCGTTCCCTGCCTTGATGTGAAAGACGGCAGGGTGGTAAAAGGTATAAATTTCGTGTCCCTGAAAGATGCGGGCGACCCGGTGGAAACAGCTGCGGCTTATGACGCTGCCGGCGCGGACGAACTGGTCTTTCTGGATATTACGGCTTCTTATGAGAACAGGGACACCGTCGTCAATATGGTCAGCCGTGTGGCAGACCAGGTGTTCATCCCGTTCACGGTCGGCGGAGGCATCCGCACGGTGGATGATTTCAGAAAGATCCTGAGAGCCGGCGCGGATAAGATCTCGGTCAATTCCGCGGCAGTCAGGGATCCGCATCTGATTTCCGAGGCAGCTGAGAAGTTCGGCGACCAGTGCGTCGTTGTCGCGATCGACGTGAAAAAGCATCCCGACGGGCGGTACACAGTGTTCGTAAAAGGCGGACGGGAAGACACCGGGCTGGACGCGCTTGCCTGGGCCCGGAAGGTCGAATCGCTCGGTGCCGGCGAGATCCTGCTGACCAGCATGGATAAGGACGGCACGAAGGACGGATATGATCTGGAGATCACAAAAGCGGTCGCGGATACGGTCGGGATCCCTGTGATCGCTTCCGGCGGGGCCGGATCAAAAGAGCATTTTTACGATGCTTTTGCAGCAGCCGGAGCCGATGCGGCGCTTGCGGCATCGCTGTTCCATTATAAGGAGCTTGAGATCAGTAATCTGAAGGAATATCTGGACGGAAGGGGAATCCCGGTCAGGAAACTTTAGTCAATGCATGAGGGAAAATCCTGCGGACAGCAGCCAGTGCTGCGCAGGACAGAATGGAAACCGGATTATGGCAGCAATAGCAGGAGAATGGCTGAAGGTACTTTCGCCGGAATTTAAAAAGCCGTACTACAGGCAGCTTTACAATACCGTGAAAGCCGCTTATGAAAGCGGCCCGGTCTATCCGCCGCCGCAGGATCTTTACAGCGCCTTTGAACTGACACCGTTTGATAAGGTGAAGGTCGTGATCCTCGGCCAGGATCCCTATCACGGGACGGGCCAGGCGCACGGGCTGTCCTTCTCCGTAAGACCGGGAGTGGCAGTTCCTCCGTCGCTGGCGAATATCTATAAAGAGATCCGCGACGATCTCGGCATAGATCCGCCGGATCACGGATGCCTGACTTCATGGGCGGAACAGGGCGTGCTGCTTCTGAATACTGTCCTCACGGTGCAGGCGCATAAGCCGAATTCCCATAAGGGGATCGGATGGGAGGAGTTCACCGATGCGGTGATCAGGGCGCTTAATAAAGAAGACCGTCCGATCGTATTCATGCTGTGGGGGAGAAATGCCGGCGCAAAAAAGGATATGCTGGATAATCCGAAGCATCTTGTCCTTACAGCACCGCATCCGAGTCCGTACTCCGCGTATTCCGGATTTTTCGGCTGCAGGCATTTTTCAAAGGCAAATGCGTTCCTGAAGGAGAACGGATCGGAAGAAATAGACTGGCGGATCCCGCCTTATAACGGAGAATAACATGAATTTTATTGAAGTCATCAAGGTCATTTTTTACGGAATTGTGGAAGGCATCACCGAGTGGCTTCCGGTCAGCAGTACCGGACATCTGATTCTGTTTGAAAGTTTCTGGCCGATGGCTTTGTCCGATGAATTCATGGAAATGTTCCGTGTGGTGATCCAGCTCGGTGCGATCCTTGCCGTCTGCGTGCTGTACTTCAAACGGCTGAATCCTTTCATGCCTTCCCATACCGAAGAGGAGAAGAAAGAGATCTTCGGCATCTGGGCGAAAGTGATCGTCGGATGTATTCCCGCAGGCGTATGCGGCGTGCTCTTTGATGATTTCTTCGATGAGCATTTCTACAAATGGCCTGTCGTGGCTGCCATGCTGATCCTTTACGGCGTGCTGTTCATTATCGTGGAGAGAAAGAACCGGGAGCGTGTGCCGAAGGTAAAGAGCTTCCGGAAAATGACATGGGGAATGGCTCTTCTGATCGGTGCGGCGCAGGTGCTGTCTCTTGTCCCGGGCACTTCCAGATCCGGCGTTACGATCCTTGCCGGTATCCTGTTCGGGGTAAAGAGATCTGTCGCAGCGGAGTTCTCGTTCTTCATGGCGATTCCGATCATGTTCGGCGCGAGCGCCCTGAAGCTTCTCCGTCATGGACTGGCTTTTTCCGGCGCGGAGCTTTTGTGCCTGCTGCTCGGGATGGCAGTAGCATTTGCGGTATCGGTCGCGGCAATCAGATTTTTAATGGAATATATCAGAAAAAGGGATTTTCAGGCGTTCGGTGTATACCGGATCGTCCTCGGGATCCTGGTGATCCTGTATTTCGGGATCGGATCAGCGGTGGGATAAAAGTTTTGGAAGAATGGTCAGGACATTTATGTCCTTTTATATAGATTGGAGCTATCAATGTCGGATAATAACAGATTTGAAGACGAACAGGTCAATTACAGTGATCTGATATTTGACTGGGGAAATCCGTCTGCGCCGGTAAAAAAGACTGTCAGAAAGACAGCGCAGCAGCAGAAGGAAGAACCGGCTGAAAAAGAGATAAAGAAAGAAGTAAAGAGAGAAATGCCGGAAGCGGAGCCTGAAGACACTCTGTATGTATCCGGTTATGATAAAGACAGCAGGAACAAAGCAGAAGCGGGAACCGGAAAAGGCAGAAATGCAGGGGCGGCAGCTGCAGCCAGACTGATGGGAAGAAAAGCCGGCGTGCAGGAAAAGCCTGTACGTCCGCAGAAAAAGAAAGTCCGGACGGATTCTTCCGCAGACAGCGGTGCGGAGAAAAAAATGACCAGAAGCGGCGAGCTGTTAAAGCGCAGCAAAAAACGTGCGCTCAGGAACCGCCTGATCGCCGCGGCGTGTTTTGTTGCAGTGCTTGCGGTCGTGATCTTTCTGATCCTGCAGATTACCGGCGCTGTGAAGAAAAGAATCGGGCGTTCAGTGCCGGAGGATCTTTCGGAACTGATGGAAGAGGATTATCTTACCGTCAATTCCTATTCCAGACCGGGGATCTCCACGCATAAGCTGACCGGCATCGTTGTTCATTATACAGCCGAACCGGGTGTAACGGCCAAGGAGAGAAGAGATTATTATGAAAGCCTTGCGGAGAGCCATGCCGCCAGGGCAAGTGTGAATTATATTGTCGGACTGGAAGGGGAAGTGGTCATCTGTGTTCCGCCGGGCGAAGTGGCCTATGCGTCCAATGACAGGAATCTGGATACCATCTCCGTGGAATACTGCCATGCGGATGAGAGCGGCGCTGTTTCGGAGGAGACTTACCGCTCGATGGTCGAACTGATCAAACAGCTGTGTGAAAAATACTCCATTTCTCCGGATGACGTGATCCGTCATTATGATGTTACCGGCAAACTTTGTCCGAAATATTATGTAGAGGATCAGGCGGCCTGGGATAAACTGATTTCCGATATAAAAAGCTGATCTAAGATACAAGGAAAGAACGCTCCGGCAGCCCCGGAGCGTTTTTCAGTCTGCGCAACAATTCCACAGAGTGAAATTATGACAATAGTCTTCAATTCATACAATTTTTACTTGATTTATCATCGTTTTTTATTGTACAATATAAGAGATGTAAAGATCCCCGGGGAAACTGAAGGATCTGTTACAAAATAAAAAGAAACAGGAGAGTCGCTATGGCAAGAAAATTTTCACTCGCTTATCTGACACTTCCGGGCGTAGATCCGGTAACACAGTTCAAGATCGCAAAGGAAGTCGGCTATGACACGGTCAGCCTTCGTACGATCCCTATGCATCTTCCCGGAGAGCCGGAATTCCTTCCGCAGAAGGATGCAAAGCTTTTTGAAGATATCAAGAACGCAATGAAAGAATATGACCTGCCCATCATGGATATCGAGCTTGCCCGTATCCGCCCTGACCTGGACATCGAAGAGTATAAGCCCGCATTTGAATGCGCAGCCAAGCTCGGTGCTACGGATGTTCTCGGCAGTGTCTGGACAAGAGACAAAGCTTGGTACACCGAGACAGCCGGCAAGGTAGCGGATATGGCTAAGGAATTCGGCCTCTGCTACAATATCGAGTTCCTGCCCTGGGCTGGTGTCAGGAATCTGCAGGAGGACATCACCCTTGTCGATGCCCTTCACAGAGACAACGTATTCGTAATGGTCGATACGCTTCATGCAGGCCGCGCAGGCGTAACTGCTGAAGAGCTTGCACGTACCGGCAGCAAATATTTCCGTTTCATCCATCTGTGCGACGGCCCTGCAGGCCCCGGCGGAGATCCCGTCCTTGACAACATCAAGGATGACCTGATGCTCTTTACCGCCAGAGAAGGCCGTATGTATCCCGGAGACGGCGTCATGGATATCGCAGGTATGGTCAAGGCTATGCCCGGCATCCCGCTTTCCATCGAGCTTCCGAACCTCAAGGAGATCGAAGCACGCGGATGGGAAGGCCATGCGAGAATGTGCCTTGAGAAAGCAAAAGCATACTTTGCGGAGAACGGAGTGGAATAATAAAAAGCAGCGGACTGATCCCGCTTCATGCCCTCCCGGATTTGTACCTGCCGGGAGGGCATTTACGTTCATGCGGTCCATGCAGTAAATATATACAACAAAAATCTGTTATAGAATAAAGTTAATGATGACATATAAAAAGAGTATGCCAATTATAATAAAAACAGATTGACCGCCTTATAAAATCAGTGTATAATTTCATTGTACGAAAGATTTGATTTCACAGTATGAAATCAGTCACATGTTTTCAATATGAAAAAGGAGTCAGAACCCCTTTTTCCCCATTTATTTTTAAGGAGGAACCCCACTATGAGCAGAATGAGTGACATGACAGTACCTTATTCCAAGCTGACCGAAGATCAGATCGCTGATATCGAAGCGTGTTTCGAGCGTGCCGACAAAGCACAGCTTGAGTTCGAGAAATGGAATCAGGAAGACATTGATCGCGCTATCCGTTCCATCGCACAGAAAGTTGCAAACTCCAAGACCTTCCATGAGCTGGTCGAGATGGGTATCGTAGAGAGCCGTTTCGGTGATCCGATCTCCCGTGAGAACAAGAGATTCAAAATCCGCGGTATCCTCCGTGACTGCCTGCGTGAGAAATCCGTCGGCAAGATCGGCGAGTATCCTGAAAGAAAGATCGAGCTGTATGCAAAGCCCGTCGGCATCATCGCCTGCGTTATCCCTGCTACCAACCCCGATCTGACTCCTGCAGGAAACGCCATCTATGCTCTGAAGGCACGTAATGCCATCATCTTCAGCCCCCATCCCAGAACGGCCGGCACTTCCAAGAAGACCATCGACCTGATGCGTGAAGGCCTTGCCCGTGTAGGCGCTCCCCTTGATCTGATCCAGATCCTCGGAACCAACGGCTGCAAGATCAACCGTCAGATCTCCGAAGCTCTTATGACCAAGTGCGATCTTGTTATCGCAACAGGCGGACAGGGCGTTGTACGCCGTTCCTACAGCTCCGGCACACCTGCATTCGGCGTAGGCGCCGGCAATGCTACCATGATCTGGGATGAGACCGCGATCAAGGATCTGCATCATGCAGCTGACAACACCATGCGTTCCAAGACTTCTGACTTCGGTTCCGGATGCTCCGCTGACGGAAACGTTATCATCCATGACAGCATCTGGGATGAGTCCATCAAGGCTCTGCAGGAAGTTGGCGGTTATGTAATGACAGAAGAAGAGCAGGACAAGATGCGTCGTGCAATGTGGGATGAAGAGATCCACAGACTGTCCGATACCGTTGCTCTTTCCGCACTGGATATGGCTAAGAAGGCCGGATTCGAAGTTCCTGAGACCACCCGTTTCCTGATCGCTTCCCATAACACCGGCGTATACGAGAGCGGAGAAGCCGGAATCTGGGCAAGAGAGAAACTTTCCACAGTCCTGGCTGTACACAAATATTCAGGTGAGTTCCAGAACGCGATCGACGCGATCATGGAGATCCATGACAAGTGCGGCGGCAAGGGCCATTCCGTAGGTATCTTCTCCTTCGACGATGATCATATCCACAGACTGGCTATGGTAGCCCGCGTCGGACGTATCATGGTCCGTCAGCCTCAGTCCAAGGCGAACTCCGGTTCCATGAACAACGGTATGCCTATGACCTCCTCCATCGGCTGCGGCACATGGGGCGGCAATGCTACTTCCGAGAACGTGCATCTGCATCACTACATGAACGTCACATGGGTATCCCGTGAGTACGAGACTCCCGACTGGCAGACAGATGAAGAGCTCTTTGGTGAGTTCTATGATCCGGAGCTGGAGAAGGTTCAGTATTCTGCATACAACTCCAACGACGCTATCTGATCGAGAATGAATAAGGCCAAGGCTGTCCGATTCGGGCAGCCCGGCCCGTTTATAAAACAAATCAGAATCAATCAAACTAAAAAAGGAGATCTTTCGTCTATGAAAAGATTAGTTTCCGACGGCATCGTCGACTATCTGGAGCGCAGAGGTGTTGAGTATGTATTTGGTCTTTGCGGTCATACTGTTATCGCCATGCTGGATGCATTCAGCCGTTCCACGAAGCTGAGATATGTCAGTGTCCGCCATGAGCAGATCGCCGCTACAGCAGCTGACGGTTATGCACGTATTGCCCATAAGGCGGGTGTCATGATCTGCCACCTTGGCCCGGGCCTTACCAATGCGACCACAGGTGTTGCCAATGCCGCATTTGACTCCATCCCCATGGTAGTCATCGCCGGTGATGTTCCCAGCTATTATTATGGAAAGCATCCCCATCAGGAAGTGAACATGCATTGCGACGGTTCCCAGTATGATATCTACAAGCCCTTCGTAAAGAGAGCCTGGAGAATTGACCGTCCCGAAGCATTCCCGGAAGTACTGGACAAGGCATTCCGTCTTGCAGAGTCCGGCCGTCCCGGCCCGGTCCTGATCTCTGTTCCCATGGATATGTTCTCCCGTGAGATCGAGAACGATGTATGGGAGAGGACCTATATGGATTCTCATGAGACCATCAAGCCCGCCCTTGATCCTGCAACTGCAAAGAAGATCGCGCAGACCCTGATCGAGGCAAAGAACCCGCTGATCCATGCCGGCGGCGGCGTCCTGCTTGCACAGGCCAGCAAAGAGCTGGAAGCACTGGTAGACTTCCTTGACATTCCGGTATCCCGTACGCTTATGGGCCAGGGCTGCATCCCGGATACGCATCCGCTGCTCCTTGGACAGACCGGTTTCTGGGGATTTGAGCTTACCCATCAGAAGACGCTTACAGCCGACCATATCCTGATCCTCGGATCCCGTATGGCAGAGGCTGACAGCTCCTCCTGGTACAAGGGCGTAACATTCGATCAGAGCGTGACCAAGTTCATGCAGATCGATATCGATCCTACCGAGATCGGCCGCAACTATCCTGTAGAGATCGGTGCGATCGCTGACCTGAAACATGCCCTTGCACAGATCCTTGAAGCTGCGAAGGAAATCTGCCCGAATGGTATTGATCGTCCCGAGCTTCGCAAGGAGATCACTGAGTACAAGGCCAACTTCAAGAAGCAGAATCAGCCGATCTGCGACGATGACCGCTTCCCGATGACCCCTCAGCGCATCCTTCGCGACTGCAAGGCCATCCTTCCGGAAGATGCCCTGATCTTCACCGATGTAGGCTGGAACAAGAACGGTATGGCGCAGCAGTATGATATCACCATCCCCGGAACCATCAACCATCCTTCAGGACTGGCTACCATGGGATTCGGCGCCGGTGCTATCCTCGGTGCAAAGCTTGCGGCTCCTGACAAGGTCGTTATCACCCTTACCGGCGACGGCGGCTTCGGTGCTGCGAACCCCTGCGTCATGGCTACCGCTGTTGAAGCAGGCATCCCTGTCATCTGGGTCGTCATGAACAACTCCGCATTCGGAACGATCGCAGGTCTTGAAGGACTGCATTACAAGAATGAGAGAGAGAACTGCCGTCTGCATCTTGGAACCGAGTTCAAGATCCGTCCTGCCGAGATGGGCAATACCATGGGCGGCGAAGGAACCTTCCAGCAGGCATGGGAATCCTATTCACCCGACTGGGCAGCAGTTGCACGTGCTTACGGCGTAGACGCTGTCAAGATCCAGAGCGCTGCCGAGTTCGAAGATGCTCTGAAGCAGGCTGTGGAAGCCGTACAGAACGGCAAGCCTTTCCTGATCGACGCTCCGATGGAGAACATCGCTGTTCCTACCCCCGGCGTATGGAATATCAACGATATCTACACGCATAAGGAGAACGTCAGCATCGAGAACGGCCGTCTGAAATTCGCGGATGAAATGGGCGGAAAGACTGTTGAAGTCGTTCGTTCACAGGCTGCTGATGCCTGATCGCATGATCCTAAATCAATAAGTTAATCGAGGCGCATGCCGGATGTTCCTGTTCGGGCATTCGGCATGCGCATTTACAGGAGAATTAGAATGGCATTTGATTATGTTAAGAAAGTCCGTATCTGCGAAGTAGGTCTTCGTGACGGTATCCAGAATGAAAAAGGCGCTATCCTTACCGTAGAGGATAAGGTAGAACTGTTAAGAGGAATGATCGATGCAGGATACAAGGTAATCGAAGTCGGTTCCTTCATGCATCCCGTAAAGGTCCCTCAGATGGCAAATACTGACGAAGTCTACAAGGCAATGCAGGCTTATGATATCCCCGATGATGTCGAGCTTCGCGCACTGATCCCCAACAAGCGCGGTGTAGACCGTGCGGTAGCCTGCGGCTGCAAGAAGGTCAAGCTGAATGTTTCCGCTTCCCTGGGACATAACCTTGCCAACCTGAACCGCACTCCCGCAGAATCCGTTGCCGGATTTGCTGAGGCAGTGGATGCTGCCAAGTCCAATGGCCTTGAGATCTCCGGATCTATTTCCATGGCTTACGGTTCACCCTGGGATGACGATATCCCGATCGATGAAGTCAAGAAGATCATCGAAGCTTACATGGCAGTAGGCATCACCGAGATCTCCCTGTCGGATGCTTCCGGTATGGCGTATCCTTCCCAGGTCTACAATATCTGCACGGAAGTCCGCAAAGCTTATCCCGACAATACATGGTGGCTGCACTTCCATAACACCAGAGGACTTGCGATCGCCAACATTATCGCCGGTATGCAGGCAGGCATGAATCAGTTTGACGGTTCCCTGTCAGGCGTAGGCGGATGCCCGTTCGTTCCCGGCGCAGCCGGAAACGTGGCTACCGAAGATGTTATCCACTGCCTGGATGAAATGGGTGTAGAGACCGGCATCGACAATGACAAGGTCATCGCTCTTTCCCGCCGTATGGTCGAGATGATCGGACATGCAGCAGACGGTTATGTACTGAAAGCCGGCCAGTCCAAGGATCTGAAACTGCCGCTGCCTGTACGTCAGCCGAAGAAATAAGCGTATAAGCTCCGGTGATGCGGACACACAGAGGGGAGTGCCTGCACTCACCTCTGCGTGGACATAGCGCCGGGCAGATATCATACATACAATTCAATCTCTACCGGGTCGTCCCGGTAAAAATAAAGTGCACGGTAAACCGTGCGGAAAGAGGTATCATTATGGGATCCAAACTTATTGCTCTTCTTGGCACTCCTCTGGGACAGTCTTTCTCTCCCCGTATGCAGAACGAAGCTTATGCTTCCATGGGATTTGACGCTCATTATTTCCCGCTGGAGACCAACAATGAGCTGATCGGCAACAATATTGCCAACATCAAGAAAGATAACAGCTATGCCGGTTTTGCAGTAACCAAGCCCAATAAGGAATTCGCTGTTCAGTTCATGGATGAGATGGACGGACTTGCAGAGAAGATGGGAACCATCAACACTGTCGTACGCAGCGCTGACGGCACACTGAAGGGCTACAACACCGACGGTTTCGGAGCGACCAAGTCTCTGGAGCTGGAAGGCGTAAAGTTCGATGAGACCACTTTCTTCGTCTGGGGCGCAGGCGGCACCGGAAAATCCGTTTGCTTCACCATGGCTGATCTCGGCGCAAAGAAGATGTTCATCAGCTCCCGTTCCGAGAAGTGCGAGACCCTGGCAAAGGATCTGAACGAGAAGTTCGGAAGAGAAGTTGCTGTAGCGATCCGTACTGCTGATGAAGAGGCTGTAAAGGCTGCTGTTGCAGAGTCTGATGTTCTGATGAACCTGTCCGGTCTTGGCATGAGAGGCCATGAGGGCGAGACCCCCATCGCCAAAGAGTGCATCAAGCCCGAGCATGTCTGCTTCGATGCTACCTACAATCCCCTGAAGACCCAGTTCCTGCTGGATGCTGAGGAGAAGGGCTGCAAGATCATCAACGGCCTTGGAATGGTCATTTATCAGGGCGCACGCCAGATCGAACTGTGGGCCGGCGTTGACGAAGCTCCCGTAGAGCAGATGTTCAAGACCATCGATCAGATCGTCGCTGAAATGAACAAATAATTGATTCTCTTACCGCCCCCGCGGTTCTCCGCGGGGGTTTTTCATGAACAGGAGGCCGGCATGGAAAGACAGAATTCACCGACAAGATCCGTAGAAAGAGCACTTGATATCCTGGAGTGCTTTATGGATAAAGATGTGATGATACTTCTTGAGATCGCGGAAAAGACCGGTCTTTCATCGAGCACCGCACTGAGGATCCTGCAGGCTCTTGCGGAGCATGATTTTATTGTAAAGAATACGCAGGATAAGACATACCGTCTCGGAAACAAGATCCTCTGGCTTGCAGAACGCATGTCCAGGGAATCGCATGAGGAATTGAGAAAGACGGCATATATGTATATGCTGGCAATGAATGAGAAATATAACGAGGATGTCCGCCTGTTCGTTCCGGACGGACACTCCAAGCTTTGCATAGAATCGATTGAATCCAGAAGAGAACTGCGGCAGGTCGTACTGGTCGGCACCAGGCATGATCTGATCCGCGGCGCTGCAGGCAAGATCATGATCGCGTATATGAACGACAGTGACAGACGCAGGCTGATCGAAGATGAATCCTTATTCAAAATGTATGATTCGGTAAAGGAAGCCGGATATGCAATAAGCAACGGAGAAAGAGAGCAGGGCCTGTTCGGGATTGCTGTGCCTGTTACCGATGCGGAAGGCCGGCTGGTCGCAGCGGTGTCCCTGTCGGGGCCCTCTGTAAGATTCAGCAGTGATGATCTTAAGGAACGCATCAATGCCATGACAGAGATGGGAAAGAAGATCTCCGCTGCCTGGCAGAGGAGAAATCAGGAAGTACAGGAGATGGGAGCATGAGTGAAGTATTTATGGATTTTGCGGATCTGAAACGATGGCTTAAGGAGAGGGGACTTACTTTTAAGCTGGAGGGATGGTCCTGCTGTATACCTGATACGATCCTGATCTTTGATCAGGACCACAAACTTCTTTATGAAGGAGAGTATCATCATGAAGTAAACTATCTGGATGCAGTAAAGCATATCGAAGCGCAGGGCGTGGTCTGAAAACGCGGTCGCGTCGGTATAGATCCCTATAAAATAGTCCGGGAAATGTCCGGACTTTTTTGCTTTACAGTGACAGATTAAGACGGAAAATGGACGTAAGCATAGTATGATGATTTTGTTCATTTGGTTATAATGCCCAAATAGTCCCGGAGGTTGTGAAGATGAATGCAGAGGACAGAATCAGGAAAGTAGCGATCATAGGAATCGGTATTCAGGGGTCGATGCTGGCGTTTCGGAATTCGTACCACGGAAAACTGGTGTGCGGATACAGCAGGACAGAAAAATCCGGAGAGATCTGCCGGCAGAAGATCCTTCAGTGGGCAGATTATTATATGGAACAGGGGAAACTCACGGCAGCCGGAAAAGAAGAACTGCTCGGAAGAATAACCTATGCGTCTTCCCTGGAAAAGTGCGCAGAGGATGCGGATCTGGTCATTGAGTGTGTTCCCGAAAAACTGGCCCTGAAGCAGGAACTCTTCGGACAGCTTGATAAAGTATGCCCCGAAAAAACACTGTTCAGCTCCAATACCTCTTCCCTGCTGATGAGCGAGATCTGCGTTCACTGCAGTGAAGCCAGAAAGAAAAAGTCTTTCCAGAGCGATCATGATGATCCGGTCAGGAACAGCCATGTCGAACTGATGTGGAATGCGTATACGGCGGAAGAGACAAAAGCGGCTGCGATGGCCCATTATCACACGCTGGGATTTGATCCCATCGTCACGGAGAAAGAAGTTAAAGGATATTCCATAAACCGTGTATGGAGAGCGGTGAAGCGAGAATGTCTGTGGCTGTGGGCGAACGGCTACTGTACGCCGGGGGATTTCGACCGCGGCTGGAAGGAAGAATGGGAAAGCAAAGTCGGGCCGTTCGAACTGATGGATCTGATCGGGCTGGATACGATCTATAATATTGAGATGTCCTATTTTGAAGCCAGCGGAGAGGAAAGGGACAGACCGCCGAAGGCGCTTAAAGAGATGGTGGATAAAGGCATTCTCGGCATGAAATCGGGAAGCGGATTCTATAAAGGCTATAATACGTTGGCTGGAAATCTTGATGCCGGGGAAAAGAAACATGAAGCTGACTGAAGAACAGCGGGAAATGCTTGCGGGAAAATACGGAAAAGGCGCGGCGATGGCCATGCGTATTCAGTGCGCGGTAGGAGAAGGCTTTGAAGCGGAGCGGATGGTACCCGTAAGCCGTGTCCATATTTCACTCAGCGCCCAGAACGCGGATATCTGGTTTACTGAAAAGATGACGGAAGCCGGTGCCGCAGCAAGAGTCATTCCTACTGTCAATCCCGGATACTGTGTGAAGTATTTTCGGGAAAAAGGGTGGCTTGCGGAAGAGGATTCCATAAATATGCGCCGCACCGAAGCCGCCTACACGAAGCTTGGCGCGAATATGACGCTCAGCTGTACGCCATATCTTTCCGACAACAGACCCGGGTTCGGAGAGATCTGCGCTTTTTCGGAGACCAGCGTGACTGTGTTCGCGAATTCCGTCCTGGGGGCAAGAACGAACAGGGAGAGCGCCATGAGCGCAGCGTGCGCGGCCATTACAGGCTTTGTTCCGGAATACGGTATGCTTCTTCCGGAGAACAGGCTGGGAACGGTCCTGGTAAAAGTGTCCGCAAGGGTCGACAGCGCAATCAGGTTTGCCATGCTGGGACTCTGCGGGAAAAAGATCGGACGCGGTATACCTGTCTTTACGGGGCTTCCGGATGAGATCGATACCGAGTCGCTCATAGCGCTCGGAGCATCCCTGAATATATCCGGTTCTTATGATATGTTCCATATACCCGGAGTAACGCCCGAAGCGCCGGATGAGAAGGCTGCTTTCGGAGGAAGAGCACCGGTCAGAACGGTAGAACTGACCGAACAGGATATGAATGAAGCGTTTGCATTGTATTCCCATGAGCCCGGTGATTCCGTCGATTATGTGATCCTGGGATGTCCGCATTATACCTGTGAGCAGGTCAGAACAGCGGCAGAATTTCTGCGGGGGAAAAAGGCGCGCGTTCCTGTAATGATCCTGACCTCGCGTACTGTGATTGCCGAAGCGGAAAAGAGCGGGATCAAAGAGATGCTGGAGGAAGCGGGGGCAGATCTGATCCCGGATACATGCGTTGATGAAAAGTACTGTTTTCAATGCCTGAAAGGAAAGAACGGCGCCACTGATTCTCCGAAGGCGATCTATTATATGGAAAACTTCGGGATGAGCATGGCAGTTCGGGATATGAAGACCTGCCTTTCGTGGGCAGTCTCCGGAAAGCCTGACAGCAGCACGCCGATGGCGGCTATGTAAAAGGAGGAACATCATGAGGGAGCTCGTTTTTGGCTGCAGGAAGATATCTCCCGGCCATGTAACGGCAGAGGCCGTGTGTTCCAAAGAGGAGATCCTGTTCTATCATGCGGATTTCGAAGCAGGGATCATTACCGAAAAAGGACATGATCTGGAAGGGAAGAGCATATCCGGAAAGATCGTAGTATTTCCCGGAGGCAAAGGCAGTTCAGTGGTACAGGCAGACGGTCTGTACAATCTGGTGCAGAACAGCAAAGCGCCTGTCGGATTTATCGTCCGGTTCCTGGACACCGTGCTTGTGTCTACAGCTGTTGTCATGGAAATACCGATGGTATGGAAAGTGGACGACAGTTTCTGGTCAGAGATACAGGACGGTGATCTTGTAAAGCTTGACGCTGATCATGAATGCGTGACCATCATCAGACAGCAGGAGGAAAAAATGAAAGACTTGATACTTACCGGAAGCGGTCTTACGGTGGAAGACGTATACCAGGTCGCCTATGAGGGAAGAAAGGTAAAGATCGATGAAGCTGCCTATGCCAGGCTGGCAAGGGGAAGGGCGGTCATGACAGGACTTGCGGAAGGCGGCAAAGCGATTTACGGCCTTAACCGCGGCGTAGGCTGGAACAAAGACAGGGGAATGGAAGAAAGCGCGCTTGCCGCGTATAACAGGAACCTGATCAGAACACACTGCCTGGGAGCAGGACCCTGGCATGAAGACGCCGAGGTAAGGGCTATGATGTGCATCCGGCTTAACCAGATCCTGCTGGGGGCCTGCTGCGCGACGGATGAACTGGCGGATCTGTACAGGGATTTCCTGAATCACGGCATTACTCCGCAGGTGCCTTCAAGAGGCTCCATGGGAGATGATGATATCGCGACGCTGTCCCATATCGGGATGGCTTTTATCGGGGAAGCCAATGTGAGTTATCAGGGGAAGATCGTCAGCAGCAAAGAAGCCATGGAAGCGGAAGGGATCGGGCGTTACGTCATGGAACTGAAGGACGCGCATACAGTGATCCTTTCAAACGCCCAGGGAGAAGCCATGACAGCGCTTCTTGTGAAAGAGACCGAAAAGCTTCTCGATATGTCTCAGCTGATCTACTGCCTGGACTATGAAGGACTTAACGGAAATGTGGAACAGATGCGGGAAGAAGTCAACGCCTTAAGAGGTCTTCCCGGGCAGATCAAATGTGCCGCACAGTGCAGAAAGTTCCTTGCCGGCAGCTATCTGTATGAGCCGGATGAGGACCGCGCGCTGCAGGATGCACTGTCCTTCCGGGACGGTTTCTGCGTAACGGGAGCAGTATGGGATACGCTGGGGTTTGTCCGCAGATTCCTTGACATCCAGCTTAATTCGACATCAGACAATCCCTGTGTCCTTCCGGATTCCGAGGAGACTTCGGTCACTGCTAATTTTGAGACACCGACGCTTGCTTTCGGTGTGGAGATGCTTGCATGCGCGCTCGCGACCTGGTCAAAGACGATCGTTCACAGAATGCTGCGCATGACAGATCCGGCGTTCACGCATCTCACAAGATATCTGGCGCCGTGGGATAACGCAAGCCTCGGATTTGCCACGATCATGAATACTTATGCCAACCTGGATGCCGAGAATCGCCATCTGGCCATGCCTTCTTCGATGGATTTCTATTCTCTCGAAGGCGGGATAGAAGACAGGGGTACAAATCTTCCCTATGCCGCGCAGAAAGCCATGCGTATTCTTGATAATATAAGGCGGCTGACGGGCATTGAAGCGCTTTATGCTGCACAGGCTGTGGATCTGCGCAGACAGAAAAAGGATATCCGTCTGGGCGAATATACGGAAAAAGTGTATAACACTATCCGTGATTCCATTCCCTTTTTCGGGGAAGACCGGAATATGTATCTTGAAATGGAAGCAGCTTATGCGCTGATCCGCTCGGAGAAACTCCTGGAGATCATTTGACCATTTGCCGACAAAAAAAGAGCCATAAGGCTCTTTTTTATTTCACTTCCCTGGTCGCGTGCTTCAGCCATGCTGCTTCCTCAGGTCTGAGATGGTCTTTCAGTGTTTCATATACCAGCTTGTGATAGTCGTTCAGAAGCCGGATCTCTTTCGCCGACATATAAGAAGTATCGATTGCCCTCAAGTCGATCGGGCAGTAAGTGATATGCTCGAATTTGAGGAACTGGCCGTATTTATTTGCTTCATCAGCGACTACCAGCAGTTCATTCTCCGTCCTGATGCCGTATCTGTAATCCAGATAGATGCCGGGTTCGTCCGTGATCACCATGCCGGGTTCGAGTTCGGTGGAATCGTAAGGCCTGCGCGGCTTAAAGTAAAAACTGTGAGGGCCTTCGTGGACGTTCAGCAGATACCCGACACCGTGACCGGTGCCGCAGCGGTAATCGATGCCAAGATCCCACATAGGCTGTCTGGCAAGGATGTCAAGGGTGTAGCCGGGGCATCCGGCAAGGAATTTTGCGGAAGCGAGATTCAGCATGCCGCGGACAACGGCAGTAAAGTACTGCTTCATTTCCTGTGTGATCTCACCCAGCACGAAAGTCCTGGTGATGTCCGTGGTGCCTGCCATATAGTGTCCGCCGGAATCGACCAGCAGGAATCCTTTCGGGTCAAGGCGGACATTCGTCTCCGGCGTTGCCATATAATGCATCATGGCGCCATGAGGACCATGGGCGGAGATCGTATCGAAGGAAAGTGCCAGGAAACCATCCTGCTCGCGGCGGAATCCTTCCAGGACATCGCTTGCCGATATTTCAGTGATCTCTACTTTCCCGATATGCTCTTCGAGCCATTTCATGAAGCGTACCATCGCAACGCCGTCTTTAATGTGCGTCTTTCGGTTGTTCTCAATCTCCACCGGATTTTTGACCGCTTTCATTATGGTCGAAGGATTCAGCGCGTCAATAACGGTGCATCCTTCGGGAAGCGCAGAAGTGACAGCCATGCTGACCGTTCTTTCATCCAGCAGCACCCTGGATCCGGCCGGTATTGCCGCTGCGGAATCGAGGATCGCATCATAAGGCCGGATCACAGTTCCGCAGTTATCCATGGCTTTCCGGATATCGTCATTTACCGCTTCGTCATTCAGAAAGATGGCAGAGGAATCCTGTGTGATCACAGCATAGGCAAAAGCGACCGGAGTGATCGGGATGTCGCCGCCGCGGATATTGAAGAGCCAGGCGATATCATCCAGGGAAGCGATGATATGCGCATCTGCCTTCTGCTTTTTCATTGCAGCGCGTACATCCGACAGTTTCTCTGCTGCCGTTTTTCCTGTGTATTCCGTTCCGAGCAGCCATGCCGGTGCAGGAGCAATGGGAGGACGGTCAGGCCATATAAGACCGACCAGATCTTCATCATAACAGAAGCAGACATTTTTTCCGGAAAGTTTTTCCCGGTATTCTTTGATCATTTTTGTGCTGATCAGCCTTCCGTCAAAGCCGAGCTTTCCGCCTTCCGGCAGCTGATCGGAAAGATACTGGATAACGGTGGGAACGCCTTTTACGCCCAGCCGGCAGAGTGTAAATTCCGGATCCATCTGCGCTTCCGCCTGGACATAATACCGCCCGTCTGTCCAGAGCATGGCTTCTTCCCGTGTGATCACCAACGTACAGGATTCCCCTGTAAATCCGGAAAGAAAACGGGTGCATTCAAAATGCGGGATGAAATATTCCGACTGGTGAAAATCACAGGCAGGGACAAGATAGGCATCCATGCCGCGTTCCTGCATCAGTTTCCTGAGATCGTTCAGTGCTTTGTTCATCATGAATAATGACTCCTTTTGTCACGGTAGTACTTTCGATCCGCGGCCTGTGCATCCCCGCAGAACAGCACGCCGGTTTGGGACCTCTAACCCGGAATGATAGCACTAAATCGTCGAATATACAATGCCTATTTTTTGACGCCTGCAGACAGCTGTGCTATACTGCAATATATCATGAACGGAAACAGGGCCGTTCGGAACGGGAGCATCGGATGAAAAGAGGAAAAAGGATCATACTTGATATTATTATCGTCGCGCTTCTCTGTGTGATGGGATATTCCGGATACAGGATCTTTACCCAGATGATGGAATATCATAAAAATGAAGTGGAATACGAGGGTCTGCGTGACTATACCGATCACTCCGGCGAAGAGGAGGATTTTGCGCCGCACACGGAGGAGCCCGGCATCTGGTGGAATGTGTCGTTCCCGGACGTGGATTTTGAAGGGCTGCTGAAGAAAAATCCGGATACCATCGGCTGGATCTATTGTCCGGAGACACACATCGATTATCCTGTAGTACAGGGGAAAAATAACGATGAGTATCTCCACAAATCCTTTGAAGGCATCCATAACGTGGCAGGCAGCATTTTCCTGGATGCGGAGAACAAAGCGGATCTTTCGGATTTTAATTCCATTCTTTACGGGCATCATATGAAGAACGGAAGCATGTTCCGGGATCTGGACCATTACAAGGAAGAAGGATATTACGAGGAGCATCCGTATATGCTCTTCATGACGCCGGAAAAGAATTATGTCGTGGAACTGTTCGCGGGATATGTTTCTTCCGTAAAAGAAGATTCGTGGGATGTTGTTTTTCCGACAGTGGAAGACCGGCAGAAATGGATCGACAAAAGGCTGGAGAACTCCGCGTTCAAGGGGATCGTCGTACCGCATGTCAACAGTCATATCCTTACGCTTTCGACATGCAGTTACGAATTTTCCAATGCCAGATTCGTGCTGTACGGCATACTTACAGAAGTACCGAAGAAGAATAAAAAATGACAGTCAAAGGGGAACAGATTCCGGTCTGATCCCCTTTTCAGCTGTTTGACAAACCCGGCTTTGACACTTGGAAAAATTAAAAACAGCTGTAAACCACGGTTTTATGCGGTGTGCAGCTGTTTTTGCTTTGTTTGTCGATGTGCGTATTGTGCGCCGGTCCGGCTCCTTCGCCCGCCCCTTTAGTTTTTTCAAAA
>JAFRLH010000004.1 GCA_017431345.1 Lachnospiraceae bacterium
CCAGTTGGGTATTGGGTTAAAGATGAAGAGGCGTCTGAGTTTCATATCGAACCTATATATGTGTGTTCGAATTGTAACGGCTCCGTCTGGGGCAGAGGTGAGTGCACGAGACACTGCCCACATTGTGGCAGTTTAAATATAGAGATAAAAGAAGAGGAAGACGAGTAAGATGGAAGTTACGATACATATAGGATCATTGATTTTTGGCTTTATGCTTGGAGCTGGGCTGTTGCTCACATTTTTCATTGCATGCTTTTACGATGACAGGTGGGATGACGGATTTGCGAAGGGCTTTGTTGCCGGTGAAAAGTACATTAAGGATGGCGAAGACAGTAATTGCCAATATGTTGATAAAAACGACCAGAAAAAGGCATAAATTACCAATATATTAGCGATTCAACGGAGGCTTATATGAACAATTACACGATCACACACTGTCACAGTATGTATTCGCTTCTGGATTCGGTCACGGATTACAGGCAGTACATGAACCAAGCTGCAGAGTGGGGCATGAATGCAATCGCCATTACAGAGCACGGCAACATCTGGCAATGGTATAAGAAGCTGATGTATGCGAAGAAGTTGGGCCTCAAATATCTTCATGGGGTCGAGTGCTATCTTACACGAACGCTTCGGCCCGAACAAAAGGTGCGTGACAACTATCATACCATCTTGATTGCTAAGAATATGGCTGGTCTGGAAGAGCTTAATGAGATGGTGTCTATATCGCACGATAAGGATCATTTCTATTATAAGCCGAGACTCAGTTTCGATGAGTTTTGCAAACTTTCTCCGAACATCATCACAACTTCGGCTTGTCTTGCCGGGCCACTTGCTAATCTGGATGAAAATGACCCATGGTTCGAGAGATTGCTTCGTAGATATGATTATCTTGAGGTTCAACCACACGTTAACTCATCGGATCAGATGATATACAATGCTAAACTTGCGGAGTTAAGCAAACGTGAGCATATTCCGCTGATATCTGCAACCGATACTCATGCGCTAAACAAGTATCATTTCGAATGCCGGAAAGTGCTGATGGCTCGGAAACACATCGTGTATACGAACGAAGACGAGTTTGATCTCAGCATGAAGTCTTACGACGAACTAGTCCAGATGTATCATGATCAAGGTGTTCTTACAGAGGATCAGATTGATGAGGCTATTCGGAGCACAAACGAAGTCGCGTATTTATGCGAGGAACTGGTTCCAGATTGTAGTATCAAAAACCCGATCCTGCATGGTAGTGAAGACGAAGACAAACGCGTGTATTACGAGACGGTTAAAAAAGCGCTCGAGGAAAAGATCGCCGATGGAACAATTCCTTCAGACGAAATTGAGGCATTTCGCAGTGGCGTAGAAGAGGAGAATCGTGTATTTAAGATTTTGGGCTTTGAAGGGTTTATGTTGTCTATGCACGAGTTGTTGAAGTGGTGCCATACACATAATATTTCGACAGGCCCCGGTCGTGGATCTGTAGCTGGGTCCAAGGTTGCGTATCTGCTTGAAATCACCGATGTTGATTCCGTTAGATTTAAGACAATCTTCAGCCGGTTTGCAAATGAGAATCGCGTCGAGCTTGGCGATATCGACGTGGATGTGTGTCCAGATCAACAGCAGTTGGTGTTCGAGCATATCGTTAAGCAGTTTGGCAAAGATAAAACTTGCCACATTGTTACGTTCAATTCCTGTGCCACAATCAAGTCCATCATCGAAGAGGTTGTCGGTGGTTTGGCTGAGAGGTGGAAGATGGAACATCTCCACGAAAAAGACATTAAAACGCTCATATCCGAATTAAAGAAGATTAACGCGGATAAGATCATCGCAAATACAAAAGAAAACAATAAGAAGGCGGCAGAGATTAAAGCTCAGATTGCGGAACTGAAAGCGCTTGATAAACAGATTGAAGGCGATAATCCGTATTCGATCCCGATTATGAAGCGGATGAAAGAAGCCTTCGAAAAGGACTTCGAGTCAGCTTCGAAAAAGTATCCAGATGTGGCTTATTATATCGATGGATTTAATGGCGTGGTCGTATCACAGGGTGTACATCCTGCCGGGATGGTAATTGCTCCGATTAATGTGAAGAGAGCATGCGGCTGCTTCCAGAAGGAATCAGACTGGATCTCGATGCTCGATATGGATGAACTGCACGATCTAAAGTTCCTCAAGTACGATATCTTGGGGCTGAACACATTACAGATCACTCGTGACGCATATAAGTACATTGGTAGGCCGATGCAAAAAATATCCGAGTATGATCTGCTTGACCCAAAGGTTTGGGACGATGCGGTCAAGAGTCCTGTTGGCAACTTTCAATTTGAGTCCGATTTTGCATTCCAAGCATTGCGTAGAATGAAGCCAAGGTCAGTTGAGAACCTCGCACAGTTGTCAGCAGTACTTCGACCGGCGGCAGAAAGTTTCCGAGATGACTTTGTGGATGGACACGTAAACAAAAATCCATCCAAGATCATTGACGATCTGCTTAAGGACAATAGAGGTTACATCGTCTTCCAAGAGGACATCAGTGCATTCTTAATGGACATCTGCGGATTCGATGGATCGAAAGCAGACTCTGTAAGACGCGCTATAGGCCACAAAGACCAAGAAGCTATCGATGCTGCCATGCCTAAGATTCTGGATGGATATTGCTCAAAATCGGATAAGCCGAGAGAGGTTGCGGAAGAAGAGGCGAAACAGTTCCTTGAGATCATCAAGAATTCCGGATCATATGCATTTAACAAGGGCCATGCAGTGTCTTATGCGCTCAACACATTCCGGTGTCTGTATCTGAGGACGTACTATCCTCTGGAGTTTATTACTTCGTACTTGACCAACTCAGTTACACAAGAAGATATTGCAAAAGCTACTGATCTTGCAGGCCAATATGGAATCCGGGTCATTGCTCCGAAGTTTGGACTGGCTCAAGCCGGGTATTCATTCGACAAAGAGCTTAACGTAATTGTCAAGGGCGTAGCGAGTATTAAATATTGTAATAAGACCATGGCACAAGCACTATATATGGTATACCACAACACAAAAAACATCAAGGAAATGAGCTTTTTAGATGTGGTGAGACTTATCGAGGAAAATGTTAGGATCGATACGTGCAAGATGCAGATATTGATCAAGATCGGATTCTTCTCTGATTATGGTGAGATCAACGAACTATTAACACTGTATGATATCTACACGAACGTGCTTGATAGTGGCTTGGCAATTCAAATCAATCGGACTGGAATCAACAAATATGTCGGAATGGTTATTGCGGATCACGCTACAGGCCGGAAGAAGGATGGGTCAGAAGCCAAATCTTGGACGATCACCGACATGAGTGGACTGATGCATGATCTGGAACGGGTTGTTAAAAGCGCCGGTATCACTGCAGTGACATTTGCCCAGAGAGCCGCGTGGGAAACGGAGTTCATTGGGTATGTTACATGCTACACCGGTAAAAAGGATGATCTGCGTAAGGTATATATACAGAAGATGACTCCAATATATGGCAAGTATGGCGATACAAAAAAGCCTTGGAACTACCGTGTCGAGACAATCAGTGTTGGTTCGGGCAAAATGGCTGTTATATATTGCCGTGCAGATGTTTATGATACCCACTACGGCTTTAAAGAAGGAAGCGTGATTGAGGTTGAGCCGGGTGGTATTGTAAAAGACAAAAAGGGTTATTGGAATCTTAGATCATATCTTTCCTGCCACTAAAATATACTCCTAGTAGGTGTTGACATGACACTACATAGTGATATAATAACACTGTGAGGTGTCATAACAACACTTACATGGGAGGTGAAAATTTGAAGGTACGACGTTTAGTCATTACGGCACTCATCGTTTTAATCTTATCACTTATATTCTCACGAAAAATACTTGCTGTCGAGAACGATCATGCTGCGGAGCTACAGTACGAAATAGACCAAGAGACATTGGACATATTTGCAAAATTAGTTTTTGCAGAAGCTGGTAATCAGGGCTTGCTTGGTAAAAGATATGTGGTCGATGTAGTGCTTAATCGCGTAGACAGCAAACGATTCAAAGAGTCCACGATCATAGATGTCATATATGCTCCGAACCAGTTTTCTCCGGTTAAGAGTAAATCGTTCTTAGACATTGTTCCGACAGAAGATTGCTATAAAGCAATAGCGCTTGAGTTGGGCGAGCGGACAAATTCAGAAATTTTATTTTTTAATGGTCGGAGTTACATTCCGAGAACTACACCCGTCCTGATCGAGGGTGATCACTATTTTAGCAAGTAGGGTATAGATTATGAAAAAAGAGACACGCACACAGATCACATGTATTAAGATGCTTCCCAATTTTGTTTTAGAAAGATTCGCAACTATGGTTCGTCCTTCGGATGTGCAACAGATCAAAAAAGATTACGAATCAAGAGGATATAAAGTTACAGTTGGGTGACTACATTATTTTTAATAGTCTCGATGATCAAAAGAAAAATCTCTCTAAAATCTTCGGACAGTTTAGCATGGATCGCGATCCCTTAACGGTGGATCAAATAAATACATATTTAAATAGGAAGAAACACATGCAAGAATACGATTTTACTATACGCCTTGATACAAATAGCGTTATCAATTTTGTTGACATTGCATCGCGAGCAGATGGCGATGTGGATGTATGGAACATTGGGAGACAGAGAATAGTTGATGGGAAATCTCTGATCGGTGTAATGGCACTAGATTTAAATCAGCCTATACAAGTCAAGATTAGAACGGATAATCCGGATGAATACATGCAGTTCTGCGATGAAGTTAAGAAGTTTTCCATTTAGGAGGATATAAACACTATGTATGATCCGAGGTTTAAATTTCAGCCTTACATTGGCGATAACACGTATCTCAATCATGCAAACGATCTGTTGGATATACAGGCCAAGATTCACGACAAGCTTGGAGAATGCGAGAACTTTTTGGGAGTTGATTTTTGTGATGTACATGCCGGTGGGATCCAAGTCCGTGGGCATCACAAGTTAATTGAACGGTATTCATATCCGGGCGTTCAGCCAACAATAGAGTACGATTTTAGCAACTCAGATGAAGTCGTAAACAAATTTATTGAGGCGTGGAATGAGGCTGACAACGAAAAAGATGTTCAAAGTTTTTTAAGGTTTGTTAGAGAAGGCGAGAAGTACGGCTGGGATTAAAGACAAATAAGTGCGAAGCGCGGGTCACACTTTCCCCATATAGATACCCCACCCCCTTAAAGAATGTTAATAGTTACCCCGTTAAAAATCCCGCGCACTATTGGGCTATCGCCAAGTGGTAAGGCACAGCACTTTGACTGCTGCATACGTTGGTCCGAATCCAACTAGCCCAGTGCTCAATGTGGCAATTGAGTAATTTCCAAGGTTGGGATGAATGAGATTCCGGTGTCAAAGCCGGTCTCTCTATTGCACGTAAGTGCTCATGTTTTAAAACCTCCTGTATAGACGCTCATTAGTTTAGTGGAAGAACAACAAATCTATTTGAAGACACCGGTTCGATTCCGGTATGAGTGTTCGCATAAGTGTAAGTATGCGAATGTGCTTTTGTCATCTGTTAATGCAACCGTTGCCACACAATGACGAAGCTGCGCTCCGAATTCTGTAGCTTACACAGCATATACACGCTAAGTTGTATAACTCATATGGTCTAACTGGAAAGACGGGTGATGGGATGGACGCATCCAGATGTCACCAGATCGAGGTTCGAATCCTTGTATGGGTTTGGGGATTAGCTCAGATGGTGAGAGCAGCGGCCTTATAAGCCGTGTGTCTTGGGTTCGAATCCCAAATCCCCAATCAGAGCGATGCCAAGTGCACAGCATCTACGTGCAAGACAAGCGTCTGCGCAAACGCAAGCAAGGCACGGACAACTCTGACGGGTGTGGCTGAGTAGCTCAGTTGGGAGAGCGTCGGGATTTGTAATCCGAATGTCGTTGGTTCGAACCCAACCTTGGCCTATAAACACCCGTAATGCGCTGGCGTGGCGGAATCGGAAGACGCTGCGGATTTAAAATCCGTTTTCGTAATGAAGTGTGGGTTCAAGTCCCATCGCCAGTACTAGTTGTTAAACATATACTCATTAGCTTTATAAGGAGAATTGTGTAATGGAAAAGATTAAGTTATCACCGCCTTGGTTAACACTTTATCACGAGATTGATTGCCTCTTTAGGGATGATTCGGAAGTCAACGTTTCCTACGACGAGGAGACATACGAGATTAAGCTCTATGTAGATAACAATGCTAAGGCTCAGGCACTTACAGCATTACTTCCCAATGAAAAGGTGTTTGGGAATATTTCAGTTAAGATTACTGTCGTTCCTGCCAATCAGAATAACCTGACAAAGGCTGATTTGTTCCAAGAAGCGTTTTCCGGTAACCCGGCATTCTCTTATGCCAAGGCTGTTGATAGTATTATGGCTCCTAACTTCACGTATGTGGTATTCGCAAAGAAGGTTGTACAGTTCTACAACGACAATATTGGGGATATTCATGGACTGGAGTCCACACTGTTTCAGACAATTGCGAAGGATGTCTTCAAGGATGATGCCCAGATAAAGTTCTGCACAGACATCTAATTTGTTATTACCCCTTTCTTTGACGAGGACGGCGCTCTGCCATGCGTCGTTCTCACCGGGGTGTGGCTCAGTTTGGTAGAGCGCTTGGTTTGGGACCAAGATGCCGCAGGTTCAAATCCTGTCACCCCGACGGCCCGAAGCTGACAACCTATAGGTATGGCAAAGCATGAAACGGTGATGTCTAGTCAGCAGGCGCGAGCTAATCCGCGAACGAAAGCTGCTCCTGCCGGTGGAGCGGAGACGCGCACACAACTACACCGTAGCCCCGGACTATGGAGCCGGACAAGTGAAAGAGTAGGGTTGTGTGTAACCGGCGTTTTTCATTTTATGAGAGGGGGATCTTTGTCTTGGTTATTGTGATTGTTGGAGAGTCTGGAAGTGGGAAAACCACAATGGCAAATTGTATTGTTGATTCGTCTAACTACAGTCGGATTATAACCTACACCACTCGTATGCCACGAAATGGCGAAAGAGATGGTGTAGATTATCATTTTGTTCCAAAATCTTTCTTTAATAATAATGCAAATAAGTTTTTGGAAATGACAGAATACAATGGTGAGTTTTACGGATTATTAAAATCCGACATTGTAGATGCTGTTAGCAAGAATGAGAATGTTGTGGTTATTGTAACTCCTTCTGGAATGAGACGGATTCGAAACATTGTTCCATGGAGTAAATGCATTTGCGTTTATTTAAGTGTACCGAGGAGAGACCGGTTAATAAAAATGCTGTATCGGGGCGGAGATATAGATGGTTGTTACCGCCGCAGCTTATGCGATGTTGGTCAGTATGACGGTGTTCGAGAAGAAGCAGATGTGGTAATTGAGAATCCGGGTTATAAAAAATCGCCAGATCAGCTTGTACAGGAAGCAATGACTATCAGTTGGAATATGTGGGGAGTGTCACTGTTTTGAGAAAGAAAGAACAGCCTAAAGAACAAGATGAGTTTAAGTATTGTGCTATGATGCGATGCGACAATCTCAATTGTCTCAGACATTACAAAAACGCACCGTTTGATATCGTAATTAAGTTGAGCCATGCATTCGGCCCGAATAAAAAAACCGGTGTATGCAATGGGTTTGTGGAGGCATTTAATGATTAAAGTGGTGATTGCTTTTTTGGTTGGGCTTTTTGTTGGAGGAGCTGTCAGTATCGTTGCCGCTTCTCTCTGCTATATTTCAAAAAGGAGTGAAGAGCGTGAACAATAAAGAATATTATCTGAATTCGGCATCTACAACAAAAGTGGATCCAGATGTTGCAGAAGTTATTTATAGAACGATAAACAAAAACTGGGCAAATCCCTCTGATCTGTATAAGTCCGGTCGCGAATCCATGAGTATCATTGAAGACGCACAGGACGTGATTAAAGATTATCTCCGAGCCAATGATGGCGATAAGATTATTTTTACAGGGTCTGGTTCAGAAGCCAATAACTTAGCGCTCACAGGATGGTCGAAGGCTTTAGATAGAAGGATCGTCTGTGCCACGCCAATAGAGCATAAGTCCATTGTTGCTCAACCGTGTATACAATGGAATATCGCGGTTGATGAAGTTGGCAGAGTTGATTTAGAGTTCTTGAAAACATTGGCTCGTACCCTTTCTCGTTCGTATTACGAAATCATGTTTTCAGTTGGCCTTGTAAACAATGAGATCGGGACAGTACAGGACATCGCAGAAATCTCCAAAATCATTCACGAATATAAGAACTGTTATCTGCATGTAGATGCCACACAGGGGTTTGCTCATTGTGGTGTAAGTGTAGATGGTATTGATCTTTTGTCGGCGTCATTCCATAAGATTGGTGTTCCTAAGGGCATTGGGATGTTATATGTACGTGACGGCATAGATTTATCTCCAGTAATATACGGCGGTCAACAGATGTATGGACTGCGAGCCGGGACTGAGAATGTTCCGTACATTGCTGGAGTGGCTTGCAAGTTCAGAAAATTAAGACATTATCATAACCCATACTATTGGGAACCTAGAGATCGAGAGATTGCGAAAACGACTGCTGATTTAATGCAGAAGCTGTTACAAATACCGGGCAGCAGACTGAATGGGCCAATAGATAATAGAGTGCTTGGCAATATTAATATCAGCTTTACGGACATTGAAGGCTCGACATTAGCTCTCATGTTAGATACGGATGGGATTTATATAAGCTCCGGTTCTGCTTGCAACAGTCAATCTGTCGATCCGTCTCACGTTCTAAAAGCAATCAAAACTCCAGAAGAGTATCAGTATGGAGCAATACGTATAACAATTGACGAACCGCTATCCGAAGAGGAAGTTAATTATATTGCGGGAAGAATACAGCATTGGGTTTACACATTAAGACGAATCCATAGTGAAGAGGAAGGGGAGTGATTCCATTGGGCTGATTAATTTGAGCGGATTTAAAAGGAATAAAAAAATAATCCGGAGAAAAATGAAGACATGTCAATAGTTTTATATAGCACTGGGTGTCCAAAATGTAATGTTTTGGAGACCAAATTAAATAATAAAAACATTAAATTTGATGTAGTCACCGATGAAGAGGTGATGCAAAACAAAGGATTCATGTCACTTCCCATGCTCGAAGTTAACGGCGAAGAACTTGATTTTATGCAGGCATTACGTTGGACAAATGAGCAGTGAGGTGAGAGATGGATATATCAATTAAATTAGACAAGAACTTTACAACACAATACAACAAGCTTTTTAGTGAGTATGGAACTGAGCTTGCAACCATTAATGGTTTTTCTGATAAGCAATTAAGTTATACAGATTTTATCGACAATTTTGTAGATACAACAACCGTAGCCGATTCGTCTATTGATGGGAATGCCAATGTAGGACACAAAGATATTGTTACTCTTGAGCGTGAAATGAGTAAACCTCATTCTAAACTCTTGGCCTTTAACAAAATTTATTATGAAATCCAAAAGAAGTTCGGATTTAAAGCTGCGAATGATTGGTTGAGAATGGAATGGATTGGCGATTTGTATATGCATGACGCTAATTCCTCTACATTTAGAAGCTACTGTTTTGCATACGACTTAAAGGATTTGGCAGAAAAGGGTTTGTATTTTATAGATGGACAGAATGCCAAACCGGCTGAACACTTAATCACATTTGTTGATTTTATAAAAGAGTTTGTTAGTTATGCTTCGAACCGTACATCTGGCGCGGTCGGATTACCTAATCTGATTCCATATATGTATTATTTCTGGAAAAAAGATATCGATGATGGCTATTACACAAAAACGCCGGAGTATTATGCAAAACAAAACTTCCAGAGATTTATATATGCGGTTAATCAGCCGTATGTAAGAGATGGATCACAAAGCGCATTTACTAATACAAGCGTATTTGATCACCCTTATTTTGAGGCATTGTTCGGCGGAGCCGTGTTCCCGGACGGGACATTTATGATTGACTACGAAGAGGAGATAATTGAGTTCCAGAAGTGGTACATGGAAGTCATGTCTGATATTCGTAGCACAAATATGTTTACATTCCCAGTAAGTACTATCAGCTTATTGCGGCAGAATAACAAATTTGTTGATGAAGAGTTTGCGCGTTGGGCCATCCAACATAATATGAAATGGTCAGATAGCAATCTATTTATTGATAAGAATGTAAATTCGTTAAGCAATTGTTGCCGGTTAAAATCCAACATTGAGGATCTGGGTTATTTCAACTCAATAGGTGGGAGTGCGTTAAAGGTTGGCTCTGTTAAAGTTTCAACAATAAATCTGGCGCGAATAGCTTTGGATACAAACTCTGAAGAGGAATACCTTGCCGAACTTGAAAATAGAGTCTGGACGAATTTACAAGCGCTAGATTGTGTCAGACATATTATTATGCGCAATGTAGATAAGGGTTTGTTACCAAACTTTACGCATGGCTTAATAGACTTTGAGCATCTGTATAACACGATAGGCTTTATTGGAATATATGAAACCATGAAGAAGTTTGGATATACATATGTGGATGAACTAGAGAATACATATTACATAAAGGACGCATCATTGTTCGGTCAAAAGATATTCCAAACAATGAGATCAGTAGCCGACAGATTTATAGCTGAATATGGGTGTGATTATAAGATTAATACTGAACAAATTCCCGGTGAGAGTGCAGCAGCCAAGCTTATGAAGAAGGATAAAATCTTTTATCCGGACGCAAACATTTACGATTTGCCTTTGTATGGTAATCAGTTTGTTCCTCTTGGAATCAAGACTACTGGTCAAGAGCGTGTCAGAGTTGCCTCAGAGTTTGATCGTTATTGCTCAGGCGGCAGTATATTACACTTCAATGTAGATTCGCCGTTTGACTCATTTGATAAGGCGTGGAAGATGGTGAACTATATTGCCGATCAAGGTGTCACATATTTTGCCTTTAATACGAAGATACAGGCATGTGAAAACAATCACGCTTTTTATGGAACAACATGCCCCGTATGTGGTGGCCCGATTGAAACAGAGTATACGCGCATTGTCGGATTTTATGTACCGGTTAGAACATATTCTAAAGAGCGCAAGGCTGAATTTAAAATGCGTAGATGGGAGAAGGTTAATACTTGAAGATACTTGGAATTATCACAGAGGACTTTGTGAATTACAAAAAGCCTTGCATGGTAATTGAGTTTCCAAGCTGTACATTCAAGTGTGATAGAGAGTGTGGAAGGCCAGTGTGCCAAAATAGTGCGCTGGCTACACTTAATAAAATTAACATTTCAACAAGCAGAATTGCTGAAATGTATACCTCAAACCCCATCACTGAAGCGGTAGTCATGCAAGGTCTTGAACCGTTTGATTCATTCAGCGATCTAACTGATTTAATTAGAGCACTTAGAAAACAGACGAACGATGACATAGTTATATACACTGGTTATAACGAGGATGAAATTGAGGATTATATATTAGACTTGAGGCGATATAAAAATATAATCGTTAAGTTTGGTAGATATATCCCGGATCAAAAACAACACTATGATCCTGTGCTTGGAGTCAAGCTTGCTTCGAATAATCAGTATGCAAAGAGGATATCTTAAATGGCAACATTACAACAGAAAAGGGGAGATTCGCCGACTGAGATTTGGGATCAGCAACGATTCGGTAAATTTCTCGTAAAACATAAAGGACGGAAGAGCTTCACGTTTGCAGAAATCGGGACAGACCCAGAGATAGCCGCTGCAAATATTTGGCGCACAATTGGCGACTACAAAATATACAATTCCGATTATGGAGTTGTATCAATCGATAAAGACAATACTGTTATAAATGGAGCAATTAGCTTTGACGATATTGTTATTGGGTATAACAATCTGGACCTTGGTGACGGCAATGCTCATGCCGGTCTTGCTATTCGAAAAGTTGACAATGGTGTAGTCTATGCCTTTAGAAATGGACGGAATCAGGTTGCAGTAAACCATCTGCATGCTCATCCGCTTTCAGAAGAAGAAGTCTACAACATTCTGGAGACACGTAAGGATGAGTGGGGAGCATCTGTTATAGCCCTTATTCAATCCGCTGAACAATACTTTTTAACTGACGAGAGCCATCGCGTTAACGAGTTGAGAAGCGCGGACTAATCACAATAGCGATCCATCCGTGAGACCATCTTGCGGATGGATCCGTTAGAAGGAGAACCAATGCAGAGAGTAGGGAAGTTTGAAAAACTGTCATTAAAACAATTCATATCTGATTTCTTTTCGAGATTCCCGGCGAGTCGCGTAGATTCAGACATATCCATGCCAGAAATGTTTGACATGATTAACAAATTTTACGATGACGTAGTATTACCAGAGCGAGCAACCGGTGGCAGTGCCGGGTATGATATTCACACTCCGATTGGGATTCAGCTTGATCCCGGAGAAGACACATGGATCCCGCTTGGCATCAAGTGCAAGATCGAGCCGGGATGGTTTCTCATGATCGTCCCAAGATCTGGGTCTGGAAGTAAATATAGATTAAGACTGGCAAATACGGCAGGGATAATCGATTCTGATTACTACAACAATGAGAACAACGAAGGCCACATACAGATAAGAATTTGTAATGAGGGCGATGACGTGTTTGATGTCGATGCTGGAACCGCAATAGCACAAGCAATATTTGTACCATATGGAATTACAGAAGACGATAAAGCGGAAGGAGAACGTAATGGAGGGTTTGGAAGCACGGATGTTACAACCGACACTGCCAACATCAATAACGATCAGTGAAGGCTCAATCAAGGTTAAGCACAACACACTACATATTGCAAATACAATGTATATTGAAGAAATGATTCAGTGTTTGCTTGATAATGGTTATAAAGTTATGCTTCAGCGATCAGAACAGGGTGAAGATGAAGAAGGGTGTGATATAACGATATGCTTATAATACTCGAAATTCCAGATGGCGCCGAGGAGCTTAAGGTTGAAGTTACTGGTAAAGACCCATTTTCGGACAAGCCGTACAGGACAAATGCAATATATGACGAAGACGATATTTGGAGAATGTCCAACGATTTTGACGTCTGCATCGATAGTGCGTTCGACAGGAGGCCAGAATGAGAAATTCGAATAGACTTAATGGTTTTTACGACCAATTTTGCGCATTGCACAGGGAGTATTTTCCAGACTGGAGATTCGGGCAGCTGTGCTCAAACTTTTTCGGGTGGTTATACCAGAATAAAAAGGTGGATTTATTCTTTCCAGAAGAAGACCAGATGCTTGATTACTTCAGAGAGTATTGTGAACAGAATTCCATGTGGAGCAAAAAATGAGCAGAAGCTACAAAAAGAACCACGTCTACAAAGACGACAGTATGGCGAGTGGTGGCAAGAAGTTCGCCAACACTAAAGTCAGAAACAAAACATTTGACGAAGAAGACCATGTAACCGGTCAACGCGGATCATACAAGAAAGAGTATGAGCAGTGGGACATTCGTGATTTCGAATTCCGAGAAGATTCAGATGTAATTGAAAAAGCTAAGATCGAGTGGGAGAACGAACCGGAGGATGGCTATCTTCACAGGCATTATGGATCATTAAAAAGATACCTATTTAAGGCGACACAGGAGATGAGAAGAAAATGATTAAAGTTGAGAATATTGATGTATGGGGCTTTGCGCACGCAATCCGGGGAATGCGTAATCCGCTTAATTCGTGGGTAAAAAGTGATAGCGAATTTTATGGCAGCATTGATATCGGCCCAAACGATCTGGACCTAATGAGGCGTTTATACAAAGCTAGGCCTGAGCATCGGAAGTACCTTAGACAAATTTTTGTGTCGATGGACATTACTGCACCTTTTTATTGGTACAAAGAATACGATACTTATAAGGTTGGAACAGTTGCAAATAGTTGCTCTACAATGCATAAGATTGCTGCGAAAGAATTCACGATTGATGACTTCAGCCATGAGCATTTAGAAGACTTGTCTCTTCTTGAGAAGACTGTTGCGGTGTTAAACGAGGCGAGAAACAATTATCTTGAAACTAAAGATAGGCGTTATTGGTGGGAGATGATTCAGAATCTACCATCGTCCTATAACCAGAAGCGCACTGTTACGATGAACTACGAGAATGTGATCTCCATGATTAAGCAACGGACTGGACATAAGCTCGATGAATGGGATGAGTTTGTGGATATTTTAAAGAGTCTTCCATACATCGAAGAAATAATGGGCGATAACTAATAAAAAAAAAGAAGAGGGAGTGGTTAATCCATTCCCTCTTCGCTTGCCATCTTTTCAAATTTCTCCAGATCCTCTAAAGTTATTTCTCCAAATTCCTTTTCGTATCGATGAATCCCCTGTTTAACCAGAGAGAGAATATACTGACTGGTGGACATTTCATAATTCAGCTGCGCGATGTATTGACATTTTCTTTTGGTCATCGGGCTAAGATATAACCCAATTCGGTCTTTTTTAATGATATTTGCCACGTTCTAAAACCCTCCTTTCATTGTTAAAATAACACTTCCAAATGCGAAAGTCAACCACTATTAGCGTTGACACAACACTTTATGGTGATATAATAACACTATGGAGGTGATTGTTTTGGAACTAATTGCACTCTTGTTATTCTTGGTAATTATAAACTTATTTACGATTGATTAAAAGAGGGAGGATGTTAGGTGACCGTTGACGATCTGATTGATAAATTCACAGATGACATTTGGATGCTTCATGTTTCGAAATATTCTCCGAACATGCCATTAAATGATTTTAAGAATTATTTTAATAGGCGTTTGGAAGATATGGAGTCAGTGTCCGCCTCTATGCAATTGCTTTCTCAGCATGTGTGGGGAAATTGCAAGGAGGATATTATTCAGCATTACATTAATGCTATCGCTTGCATGCGCTATCTCGTAGACGAACATGTTTGCCTTATGGAATTAATAAATAAGATCCAAGAGGAGAGACAAGTATTCATTAACGAATATCTCAAACAAAATGGGTTCTCTCCGGACGAAGATTTGACTGTTTTAAATAACGAGGCAGATGTAAAAAGATATGAAAAGAAATAAAAAGAATAAAAAACAGATTATTAGAAAGCTATTAAATAAATATCGGTGGTTAAGAGTGTATGACCGGAATGGTCACTATTATAGGGACGTCGCGTGGTTGTATAACGATTATCCGAAGGGATGGGCGAAGGCACTTCTTCCTCTCATGATACAGGATATTCATAAAGAGTTGTGTTATACAGGCGATGTTGGACGGTTCCGAATTCTTGATTGTAAAGAAAAGTACGGCGAAATGCGTTGTGACCACAACGGTCAATGCAGCTATAAAGTTGATGAGATCATCATGAAATATGCGTATCTAAGCCATTACACATGCACCATTTGTGGACGTCCGGGGATGATGGTAAACAGTGGCTGGATTATACCCATGTGCAAAAGTTGTTTCGATAAGCGTGGGTATAAAAAACCATACGAAGAAATGACCGATCCGGACGATTACTTTGAGCCAGTATTCGAGGTTAAGATCTATAACAAGTCTGGAGTTGAAACCAGAGAATATGATGTGACTGACATAGTAAAAAGAATGAAGCCCAAGTATAGGCAGGAGATTAATTTATGAACTATATAAAGATTGGAACTTGGTGGCCCTTTACATGCGAGTATGCCTACTTTGATATCGACTCATATGAGGCTGATGACATATTCGAGCGTTACGGTGTCCGCGTGAGATATAAGAAAGAAGTTGCGTTTGAAGGTAATGATTATTGTTGCATTATGGTTAAGTTTAATAAAAGGTACGAGCATGACTTTATTAAGGCCATGAACGATCTCAGGAGAAAGATTCTGTTCATCCCCGGACATGGCGACTATCTTGACTTCATAGACAATATTCTGACCCAGATTGAGGAGGCATAAATGCTTTCGTTGAAAGCGCTTCTTAGGTCCGATATAATAACTGAAGAGGAGCTAGGAAGCGCTGTAGATACAAAAGAACTAATGTATAACAAAGCAAAAGCTTTTGTACTGGCGCGACATGACGCGACAATTACACAATTAAAGAAAGGAGCACACGCAGGAAAGTATAAAACATATATCGGAACACCCAGAAGAAGCATTATGGCGTCCACTTATGACGGACTTATCGAAAAACTCTTCAAGTATTATTTTGACGGAGAGACTACCAGTACCAACGTCACCCTCAAAGAGGGGATTAAGTGGGAGGCAGAGTTCCGACAAAAGGTTAAGGGGACTCAGCGGATAACAATAGAACGGGCTTGGGATTGTATCAATCGTTCGTTACCGGAAGAATTACTTGAACAACCAATGAACGAACTAGATACAGAACAGATATGCGAGGCGATACGTACAAGAATCGCAGAGAAGAATCTCAAGATGGCAAGTGTAAGAACGGTATTGCAGTGGATTCACGCAGCATACCGGCAAGGAATAAATAAAAAGCTTGTCGATTCAGATCCAATCTATGGAATTAAAGCAGATTATTTTGCCGTAATGTGTTCCAAAAACCAGAAAAAGAAAGACTTCTGGGACGATAACAGCGGAGAAACACTACCACCAGAAACCATTAGAAAGATCGAAGAGCACTTGTGGGAATATATAGACGATGTAACCGCAAGAGCAATTCTCTTAAATCTATATATTGGTTTGAGGATCGGAGAAACTCCTGCCATTTTAAAGTCCGATATAGACGAAAATTTTGTCCATATCCATCGCCAACAGCAGAGATGCCCACGCAATAAAGAGACTGGAAGTCCTCAGAAATTTGAGATCGTAGAATACACAAAAAACGAGCGTGGAAATTCTCGCGGAGGAAGATATATACCATTAGATCTTCAGCCGCAAATAAGAGAGTTTATTGATATCTGTTTTGAAAAATCCGATAAAGACAGTGAGTATCTATTCTCTGACAAAAACGGCGAGCCAATCTCAAAAGATTCTATCAGGACTTACTTGCGAAGACATCTTGAAAAGCTCGAAATAAAAACTACGAAGAATCACGTTTTTCGCAAGTCGTTAAATTCCAACGTACTAATTCCAAATGGGTATGACGCGATAGAAAGAAGTATGATCCTTGGGCATAGTGTAAGAGTTAACATGGAGAACTACACATACCAAGGAAATTACAAGTACAGGGAGATTTTGGATAAGGCGTCTGAGTTAGTAACTCAGAGTAACTCAAAAAAGAGCACACAAAAGATAATCCAATTTAACATTGAAAAGTGCCGAAAAGCCTATAAATAAAGGATTTTCCGTAAAGCTGGCAGCGGGAATCGGACCCGCGACCTCCGCACTACCAATGCGACGCACTACCGACTGTGCTATGCCAGCATCTGTGGTCTGTTCTGTGACGACCGTGAGACATCATACCATACCGCATCTTCGATTGTCAACGAAAAGAAGAACAAAAGACTTTTGTGAAGCAGAATTAAAAACCGAAAGGCAGGAGGGGCCGCATGAACGGGAAACTTTCGCTTTTAAAAGCCAATATCGGCAGAAGACTGATCGGAAAGGATGAGCTGATTGATCTGGTCCTGACGGCGCTGCTCGCGGGAGGTCATCTTCTGCTCGAGGATGTGCCGGGGGTGGGCAAAACGACGCTCGCCCGGGCCCTGGCCGACTCCATCGAAGCCGGCTTTTCCAGAATTCAGTGTACGCCTGACACGATGCCGGGAGACATCACGGGCGTGACGGTTTACCACATGGAGAAGGGCGTTTTTGAGACGATTCCCGGGCCGGTTGTCAACCAGATTGTTCTGGCGGACGAGCTGAACCGCGCGACGCCCAAGACCCAGGCCGCGCTGCTGGAGGCGATGGAGGAGCGGCAGGTGACGATTGACGGAAAGACGATTCCGATCCCGGAGCCGTTTCTGGTCATCGGCACGGAAAATCCGATGGAGATGGCCGGAACCTATCCGCTGCCGGAGGCGCAGCTGGACCGGTTCATGATGAAGCTGAGTGTGGGTTATCCGTCTTCGGAGGAAGCGCTCCGGATGGCGGACGAGTATCTTTCGGGAACACTGCACGAGCCGACTCAGGCCGTTCTGAGCGCTCAGGATATTCTGGAGATGAAGCGGGAGGTGAGGCAGGTCGGTGTCCATGAAGATCTGCGGATTTATGCCCGTGATCTGATCGAGGAGACCCGGACGCGGAGTGAAGTCCGGTTCGGGGCAAGTCCGCGCGCACTGCTGGAGCTGCTCCGGGCGTCGCAGGCCTGTGCGTATCTGGAAGGACGGGATTACTGCGTGCCGGAGGATATCCGCAGGATGTGCCGCGTCACACTGCCGCACAGACTGATTCTGACGGCGGACGCCCGGATGAACCGCACCTCGCCGGAACAGGTCGTCCGGGAAATTCTGGAACATATCCGCGTTCCGCAGTAGGCGGGCGCCTTTTCATGCCGCTCCGGCGCAGGCCGGGGTGCAGAGGAGAGACATGCACATCGGGAACGGGTCCGTCAATCGAAAAAGACTGCTCCTGTATCTGGCAGTACTTGCAGGTGCCGTGGTCCTGGCCAGCCTTGAGGGCGGGCTGTTTCCCTGGTTCTGTCTCTACGCGGCGCTTCTTTATCTGCCGTTTCAGGCGCTGATGACCTGTCTTTATTTTGCTTTTTTCAAATGTTATCAGGAGCTTCCGGACCACATGACCGTGAAGGGGGAGGAATATCCTTACCGGCTGATCCTGGAGAATACCGGAATCCTGCCGGTCAACGATCTGATTCTGTGGTTTGACCATTCCTGCTGTCAGCTCCGCGGGATCGGGGAACAGGAGACGGTTTCGCTGTCCGCGGGATCCAGGCAGGAGAAGCCCGGAACGGCTGTCTGCCGCTACGCGGGGACGTATGAGATCGGACTGAAGGAAGTCGAGCTGTGGGATCCCTTCCGGATTTTTTCTCTGCGGATGATCATTCCTTCGGTTTTCCGGGTGACGGTGCGGCCGCGCGTCACCGACGCGGCGCGCTCTGCGGTGGATTTTGAAAACCTGCTGGCATCCCGTCTTTTCAGCACGCATCAGCAGGAGGAAATCCCCGGCAACGAGATGCACAGATATGAGCACGGCGAACCGCTGCGGCGCGTGAACTGGAAGGTTTACGCCCGGAGCGGAAAACTGATGACGCGCATTCCGGAGCGGAAAAATCTGCGGGAAGTACAGATCTATCTGATTGCGCGGAACAAACCGGCCGAGCTGTTTGACCTTGAGGAGATCCGGTGCCGCGACCGGTTCCTGGAGTTTGCGGTGTCTGCCGCCTGGTATTTCGGAAGCCGCCGCGAGGCGGTGCGGCTGGTCTTCCCGCGCGGCGGGATCCGGGAGATGGTTGTTTCCTCGCCGGATACATTTCTGACGTTCTACGACGAGATTTCAAGAGGACCTTTTTATAACACGGACGATGAAGCGGACAGACTTGTGCAGGAGTCTGCCCTGCGGGAGAAAAATGGAACAGACAGCGTCATTCTTCGGGTGGAAGAAGAAAATCTTATCTGACGGGGATCTGCTGCGGCAGCTCCTTCTGTGTCTGCTCATGCCGGGCGCAGTCAGGATGGTGCCTCTGCCGGTTTCCGGGGAAGCACAGCAGCAGAGCATCATGCTCTTTCTGTGCGTGCTGTTTGTCCTCGCCGGCGCCGTTCTTTCCGCGCTCGGAAGAAAGCCGGCGGGACGCATTCTGCCCGCCGTGGTTTTCCTTGTGGTCTTTCTGGCTGAGAGAACCGGTGAAGCTGGGACGGAGAGAGCGGTGCACATCGTGCTGCCTGCATTGATTCTGTACTGGATTTCCTGTGCCGCACTGCGGCTCGGGAGTTTTTTCGCCGTGCCCGTTTACATCCTGGCCGGGCTGATCGTTTACGGATATGCGCGCGGAACGATGCCGGACGCGCTCACCCTGTGCGCCGGTCTGCCGCTTCTGCTCTCAGAGCTCCGCGGTATCCGGGACCATCAGAGCGTCCGCTGGCTGGGGGCTTTCCTGGCTTTCTCGCTTCTTGTCACCGCGCTGCCGGTTCACACGGAACCGATTGACTGGAGCCGCCCGATCGAGCGCGCACAGGAACTTTTTTACGAGGCGGGAGAGAAGCTGGACCGCCTGACCTATCATTTCTCGGAGCGCCTTCCGCAGATCTTTCCCGAGAGCCGCTACCGGAGCGGCTACAGCGGCCTGGGCACTGCGGGGGAAAAACGGGACGCGGAGGACCGGGAGGAACTCGTGCTCCACACCGCCGGCTCCCGGATCACCATTTATCTGGTCGGCCAGACCTACGACCGATTTGAGGACGGACGGCTTGTTCACAGCGGTAAACAGGAGGAAGCCGCAGCTGCTGAGGATCTTTCCTCCGCCTTTGCCTCCTGGCTGCCGGAGTATCTGACTGCGCTGTACCGGGCCGGCATCAGCCGCGAGGAAGCCCGGACTTTTTCCGAACCGCACACCATGGATGTTGAATACCGGCTCCTGCAGACCCGCGATCTGATCCGGGACCGGTCGACTTTCCGGACCAGTGTCGACCCGAAGGAGCTCGAAGTGACTGATCAGGGGATTCGCTTCGATGCCCGGCACGGGATGGGGACGACCTATGAGACAGCCTTTCTGGTGGTCGATTATGCCAATCCGCTCCTGGAAGAGATCCTGCGCGGTCTGCCCGGTACGTCCCGGCGCGCGGACGCACCTTCTTATGAAGAAATGTGTGAGTATTTCAGTCAGCTTTACGGGGGCTTCCGGAATTTCCGGCTGGAGAATCTGTTATCGGAAGCAGATTACGAGAGCTGGCGCAGCGGGGAACAACCCGTAAGGACGACCGACGCGGAGATTCCGGAGCGGATCCGGGCACTCGCGGAGCAGATTACTGCCGGCATGACAAGCGACTATGACAAAGCGCGGGCGATCGAGCAGTACCTGCGCTCGAACTACCGCTACACCCTGTATCCCGCGGCACCCGCGGACGGGAAGCAGGAAGGGGACTACGTCGAACAGTTCCTGTTTGCGACAGGGGAGGGTTACTGCGTCCACTATGCCGCCGCCATGCTGCAGATGCTGCAGGCCGTCGGCATCGAAGCGCGCTATTGTGAGGGATATGCCTGCCGCATTCCGGTGCACGGAGTCGGTGAATATCAGGTCATGAGCAGCAGGGCACACGCCTGGCCGGAGGCATATTTTGCCGGATTCGGCTGGGTCCCCTTCGAGCCGACGAGCGCGCTGCCGTCCGCCGCGGACACAACGTGGAACCGCACGGTGAAAGAGGAGAGCGGGGAGAGTGAGGAAGAGGAAGATGCGGCGTGGCAGAACCCTTATGCACTGCCCGAGGCAGAGGCGGAACTTCCGGAACCGGAAGAGGAGCCGCTGACATCCCATCCGCTGTTTGTCCCGCTGCTCACTGTGCTGATCCTGGTGCTCGGCATCCCGCTGTACCTGCTGATTTTCGTGCTGATCCGCCGGCACCTCCGCAGGCGCCGCTACAGGCAGCAGGATGCCCGGGAGCGCCTGCTGATGCAGGAGGCGGAAATCCGGGAGCTGCTGGGGAAACTGGACCCGGAGCCGGTCAATCCGGTTCTCACGGATTATGCGGCACGCCTTCCGGACCCGGCACTTTCGGCGGACCTGCGCGCCTTTACGGACTGCTATGAGGCTGTCCGTTTCGGGGCAAAATCTGTCCTTCCGTCCTGGACTCTGCAGGCGGAAAAGCTGCGCGCGGCGCTGGCGGAGCGCTGGATCGCTGCGGATCCGGACAGCACTCTGAGAAAATGGATCCGGCGTGCACAGATCCGGATCAGTCGGAGAACTTTTGAGGAGGAATAAGAAATGGCTCATGAGAAGTTCCGTTACCGGACTACGGAAGAACTGATGGCAGAAACAGAGCGGCTGGGAATTTCTCTTCCGCTTGCGGAAGATACGAAAGCCCTTGCCGCGCCGGTTTCTTTTGCCGGCAGAACCCTGCCGAACCGCATGGGAATTGCCCCAATGGAGGGCGCGGATTCCCTGCCGGACGGATCACCTTCCGAACTGACGCTGCGGCGCTATGTGCGGGAAGCGGAGGGCGGCAGCGCACTCATCTGGTTTGAAGCCATCTCCATTGTGGAGGAGGGACGCTCCGGCATGACGCAGCTGATGCTCACGGAGCGGAATCTGGACGCTTATAAGCGGTTCACGGAACAGATCCGGGAGGCGGGCAGGAAGGCGAACGGCTATGCGCCGTTCCTGATCATGCAGGCCAATCACAGCGGCCGCTATTCCAATCCGCAGAACCGCCCGGCTCCCATCATTGCTTACCGCCATCCGGAATATGAAAAGTACCGCGCGGCGGACGATTCCTGCATCGCATCGGATGATTATCTGAAGAATCTGGAGGAACAGTTCGGAAAGGCGGCACAGCTTGCGAAGGAGGCAGGTTTTGACGCAGTGGATATCAAGGCCTGTCACGGTTATCTGCTCGCGGAGCTTCTGAGTGCATTTACGCGTCCGGGCATGTACGGCGGAAGCTTTGAGAATCGCACGCGTCTTTTAAAGAATGCAATTGCCGCAGCAAAACCCGCTGAGGACGATGCGTTTCTCGTGACGGCCAGAATCGGCATTTACGACGGTGTCCCTTATCCGTACGGCTTCGGCGTGAGCCCGGAGAGCGGGGCGGATTTTGACGCCGCGGAAGCGGTCCGGCTGGTGCGGGAGCTCAGAGATGAGTCTGATTTCTCCCTGCTGGATCTGACCATGGGGAATCCCTATGTCACAACCCATGTCACAAGGCCTTTTGACAGCGGCAAATATGTTCCCGACGAGCACCCGCTCATAGGAATTGCGCGGATGATCGGCGGGATCGGTGCGGTGAAGCAGGCAGTGCCGGGACCGGTGATTTATGCCTCCGCGCCGTCTTACCTGCGGCAGTACGCGGATCTGTACAGCGCAGGGGCGGTGGAGCAGGGCCTGTGCGACGGCATGCTGTTTGGCCGGATGGCTTTCGCGGATCCCGATTACGCAAATGAGATCATCCGGGACGGGCGGATCAATCCGGGCAGAGTCTGCCTGACCTGCGGAAAGTGCGGAGACCTGATCCGCTCTCACAAGCCGACCGGGTGTGTTGTGAGAAACCCGGAAATCTATCTTCCGTATTACCGGGAGTTTCTGAAAGAAAAAGACGCGCTTCCCGCGAATTTCAGAGGATGAAGCGAAAAGTGTTTCCCACAGGCAGCAGAGGGATGGTTATGAAAGCAGTACTGATCGGTGTATCCGGGTACGGAGATTATTTCTACCTGGACCGGCTGGAACATGAGATTCCGGACGGTCTCGGGAAACTGTGTGCGGTCGTCGATCCGTTTATCCGGAACGCGCCGCGCCGCCCGTTTCTGGAGGCGCACCATATTCCGGTTTATGACTCTCTGGAGTCTTTTTACGAACAGGATCGGGCCGATCTGGTGATCATCGCCTCGCCGGTCCCCTTCCATAAAGAGCAGGTCCTGTGCGCGCTTTCCCACGGCGCTGTCGTGCTGTGTGAGAAGCCGCTGGTACCGGTGCTGCAGGAGGCGGATGAACTGGAGGCGGCACTGAAGACCGCGGATCTGCCGGTCGGGGCAGAAAATGCAGGTTCCCGGCTTCTGGTGGGCTTTCAGTGGTCCTACGCCCCGGCGATGCTCCGGCTCAAGGAAGACATTCTGGCCGGGAAGCTCGGCAGGCCCCTTACGCTGAAGACCTGCGTGTCCTGGAGAAGACCGGACGCCTACTATCAGGGAAGCTTCTGGAAGGGGCGGATCCGGGATGATGCGGGCCGCTGGATCCTCGATTCCATTCTTTCCAATGCGACGGCGCACTACCTCCACAACATGTTTTTCCTGTCCGGTTCTTCCATGGATGCGGCAGCCCTGCCGGAGTCTGTCGAGGGAAGCCTGTACCGGGCGCGGGAGATTGAGAGCTATGACACCTGTTTCCTGCGGGGACAGTTCGCGGGCGGCGCGCAGTTCTATATCGCCGTCTCGCACTCCGCGGAGCAGGAGGCGAACCCGCGCCTTGAATATACTTTTGAAAATGCGGTGGTCACACTGGACACAGGCACAGACGGGATTCTGCGGGCTCAGCGGAGGGACGGAACCTGCATGGAGTACGGTGAGATGAACAGCAAGAGCGGCGGAAACGAGAAAATCCTCGCCGCATTTGCTGCGGCGGAAGGTGCTGACACCGGAAGGAGACCGACCTGCGGAATCCGGACAATCCGGCCGCACCTTGCGGTGTGCAATGCGGTGCTGGATCATATTCCGGTGACAGAGATACCGGAGTCTTTCCGGATGCGCGTGCAGGAACCGCAGATGACCCAGGTGCGGGGACTTTATGATGCTCTGGAGCAGGGATATCGGAAGATGCAGCTGCCGGACGAGCTGGGCTGCCCCTGGGCGGCGCCGTCGGTGCGGTTTTCGCTCGAAGGTTATGATCATTTTGAGGGGAGGCTTTTCACATGAAGGTCTGTATTATCGGAAACTGCGGCCACGCGGACCGCGTATTGAAGGCGGCAGTGAAGAGCGCAGCAGGTGCAAAGACAGGAGCAGAGTGCGGTGCGCAGAGTGCGGCTTTTGAGGTGGCCGGCATTGCGCCGGCTTATGAGGGTGATCCCTCCGCCGCGAAAATGGCGGCACGCTTTGCGGAGCAGGGCTTTTCCGTGCCGGTGTATGAGAACTGGCGGGAGATGCTTCTGAAGATCCGCCCGGAGATCGCCGTCGTGGACGGCAGATTCGGAGAACATGCGGAGCAGGCCGCATTTTGCCTCCGGCAGGGCATGCATGTCTTCTGCGACAAGCCGGCTGCGGTGAATGAGGAGCAGCTTCTGCTGATCCGGGACGCGGCTGCGGAAAGCAGCGGGCTGTACTGGTCCATGCTGACCAGCCGCTACGATCCGTGGTTTGCCGCGGCGAAACGTATTGTCGACGCGGGGACCATCGGGATCGTGCGCCTGATGGACGGGCAGAAATCCTACAAGCTGGGCACGCGGGCTCCTTTTTACAGAGATCCGGAGCTGTACGGCGGGACGCTGTCCTGGGTCGGCATACATATGATTGATCTGATGCTCTGGATTTCCGGGAAGAAGTGCGTGCGCGCCGCGGCGTTTTCCTCGTCGGCGGACAACGGCGGGGCATGCGGAGAGCAGAATCCGGAGACGACGCAGTGTCCGGAGACCACGGTCGTTTTCCAGATGGAACTGGAGGATGAAATTCTGTGCAGTGTCCGGACAGACTATCTGCGGCCGCCGTTTGCGGCGACGCACGGGGACGACCGGATCCGGATCGTCGGGACGAAGGGCAGCGTCGAAGTCCGAAGCGACCGGGTTTTTCTGCTGACCGCGGACTGCCCGGAAGGCGCGGAGGTGCCGTGCGGGGAAGAACCGTTGATTTTTGAAGATTTTGCTGCAGCAGCCGCGGACGGGCAGGCACGCCGCATCAGCAGCGAAGATTCGCTGGAAGTGACGCGGACGGCGCTTCTGTGCACCCGCGCACTGAAGGAGAGACGCGTGGCGGAAGCCGGAGAGGAGTAAGAGCATGAAAAAAACAGCACTGGTAACGGGAGCCAGCCGGGGCATCGGCCTGGCCATTGCAAGACAGCTCGGGCGCGACGGCTGCCGGGTCATGCTGTGCGCGACGGGAACGGAAGAGAAGAACCGGCAGACGCTGGAAAACCTGCGCGCAGAAGAGATCGAGTGCGCCTATGTACAGGGTGACATCAGCCGCAGTGAAGACCGCATCCGGATCGTGGAGAAGACAGTGGAGACCTTCGGGCGGATTGATATTCTCGTCAACAATGCCGGCGTCGCGCCGCTTCAGCGCGCGGATTTGCTGGATATGACGGAGGAAAGCTTTGACCGGGTGATCGGCATCAACACCCGCGGAAACATGTTTCTGACCCAGGCGGTCGCAAAACAGATGCTGAAACAGGACATCATCGACGAACACGGCCTGCGCGGCTTTATTGTCAATGTCTCCAGCTGCAGCGCCGTCGTTTCCAGTGTCAGCCGCGGTGAGTACTGTGTCTCCAAAGCCGGCGTGTCCATGCTGACGACGCTCTACGCCGACCGGCTGGCCGGCGAGGGAATTCTGGTCAATGAAGTCCGGCCCGGCGTGATCGCGACGGACATGACGCAGACGGTGCAGGCAAAATATGACCGGCTCATCGAGGAAGGCGTCTTCCCGATTGCCCGCTGGGGACAGCCGGAGGATGTGGCGGACGCGGTGAGCGCGCTGTGCAGCGGAAAGCTGCGCTACACAACCGGAAATTATATCGATGTGGACGGCGGCTTCCACATCCGCAGACTGTGACAGCACAGAGTCTGCCTGCAGACAGATTCTGACCGGAGTGAAAGGAGCGGACCATGATTCGCACAGCCATTATCGGTGTCGGCAATATGGGAAGCAAATATGCTTCCATTATTCAGTCGGGTGCGGTCCCGGAGATGAAGCTCGCGGCAATTACCCGGGTGCGGGGCGCATACCGGGATCTGCTGCTGCCTTCCATCGAAGCCGGCCTGCCGGTTTACGACAATGCCGGCGCATTATTTGACGCGATCGAAAGCGGGGAAACTGCTGCGGACGCGGTGATTATCGCGACGCCGCACTATGCCCACGAAGAGTCGGCGCTGCGGGCCTTTCGGAATGGTCTGCATGTGCTGTGCGAGAAGCCTTCCGGCGTGTACTCACGTCAGGCCAGAGAGATGGAGGAAGCCGCCGCGGAGGCGGAGAAAACGGCGGGAGCGGTCTTCGGAATTGTCTTCAATCAGCGCACGCTCCCTGTCTATCAGCGCCTGCATGAGCTGGTGAAGAGTGGTGAGTACGGCGCCCTGAAGCGTGTGAACTGGATCGTGACGGACTGGTACCGGCCTGATCCGTATTACGCCGCCAGCTCCTGGCACGCTGCCTGGAAGAGCGACGGAGGCGGCATCATTCTGAATCAGTGCCCGCACAACCTGGACCTTCTGCAGTGGATCTGCGGCATGCCGGCCCGCGTGCAGGCTTTCTGTAAGGAAGGACACTATCACGACATCGAAGTCGAAGATGATGTGACGGCTTATCTGGAATGGGAGAACGGGGCCAGCGGAACCTTCGTCACCTCAACAGGAGATGCACCCGGCTTAAACCGTCTGGAAATCTCCCTGGAAGAAGCAATGATTGTCTGCGAAAACGGAAAGCTCCGGATCGGGACACTTCAGGAAGAACTCGGACAGAAAGAGGCGGACTACCGCCGCACGTCGCAGGACTTCTTCCGCAAAATCCGGGGTACCTGGCACGAAGAGACGCCGCCGGCAGAGCCCGCGCCCTATCAGCGGGTACTGCAGAATTTTGCCGATGCGTGCTGCGGGAAGGGCACCTGCACCGCACCGGGAAACGAAGGACGCAAGAGTCTCCTGATCTCCAATGCCATCTATCTCTCCTCCTGGGAGAAGCGTATGGTGGAGCTGCCCGCAGCGGGCAGCGGACAGGAGCGGATCTTCGAAAAGGAGTTTGAAGCCTGGTTGGAGCGGAAGATCCGCGAAGAAGCGGCAGACAGCACAGGCGGCGGAGATAAATCGGGCTAAAGCAAATTGCAATAGAATACAAGTTGTAATATAATACGAGTTGCAAGTGAATAACACTTGCAACTCTTTTTTATCTATTATGTTTGGCGTTTGTGGGGGGACGTTATGGAACTGAGGAAAACACAGGACGCTGTCGGGCAGATGCTCTGCCATGATATCACTCAGATTATTCCCGGAGAGTTCAAGGGACCGGTGTTCAGGAAGGGACACATCATCACAGAGGAAGATATTCCGGTGCTTCTGAGCGTCGGGAAGGATCACGTCTATATCTGGGAAGTCAACGACAAAATGATGCATGAAAATGACGCCGCCATGGTCCTGTACGGACTGTGCGTGAGCGACCACATGCACCCCTCGGAAATCAAAGAAGGCAAGGTAGAACTGATCGCGGACATCGACGGGCTTCTGAAGGTGGACCGCAGACGTCTTGACATGGTGAATTCCATGGGAGAGATGATGATCGCCTGCCGCCATGGGAATTTCCCGGTCCGGGCGGGAGATAAACTCGCCGGAACCCGGATCATTCCGCTGATCATCGAAAAGGAAAAGATGGACCGGGTAAAGGAAGCTGCCGGCGGAGAGCCGATTCTGCGTCTTCTGCCTTACACGGAAAAGAAGGTCGGCATTGTTACGACCGGCAATGAGGTCTACTACGGCCGGATCGAAGACAAATTTACACCGGTTGTCATCCGCAAGGTCGAGGAATACGGTGCGAAGGTGATCGGGCACAAAATCAGCAGCGATGACACGGATATGGAAATCCGGTGCATTGAGGAACTGCTGGAGGAAGGATGCGACTTCATTCTCTGCACGGGCGGCATGAGCGTCGACCCGGACGACCGCACGCCTTACGCGATCCGCTCCGCAGCCGACGAAGTGATTACTTACGGAGCACCGGTGCTGCCGGGCGCCATGTTCATGCTGGCCTATAAAAACTGCACCCGGGCGGACGGAAGCACGAAACGGATTCCGATTGTCGGGCTGCCCGGCTGCGTGATGTATGCAAAGCGGACTATTTTTGATCTGATTCTGCCGCGGCTTGCGGCGGATGATCCGGTGACACGGGAGGAGATCGACCGGCTCGGTATGGGCGGACTGTGCCTTGGCTGTGAAATCTGTACCTTCCCCAACTGCGGGTTCGGCAAAAGCTGACTGCCGCCCGGGATAAGGCTGAGAAAACAGAAATGCTGGATGCTTACGGAAGAGAAATCGACTATCTGCGGATTTCCATCACGGATCGGTGCAGTCTGCGCTGCCGGTACTGCATGCCCGATGGGATTGAACTGCTCTCAATGACGGACCTGCTGACTTACGAGGAAATTCTCGAAATTGCCCTGACTGCGGCGCAGTGCGGGTTCCGCAAAATCAAAGTGACCGGCGGCGAGCCGCTGGTGCGGCAGGGCGCGGTCTATCTGGTTTCGATGCTGAAAAAAATACCTGGCATCGAGCAGGTGACGATGACCACCAACGGGATTCTGCTTCCGCAGTACGCCGCGGATCTGAAGGAGGCGGGGCTGGACGCCGTCAATATCTCTCTGGACACCCTCTCTCCGGAGCGCTTTGCCTTTATTACGGGGAGGCAGGAGCTTGACAGAGTCCTTGCGGGTATTGAGGCTGCACTCTCAGCCGGCATCCGGACCAAGCTGAATGTTGTTCTTCAGAAGGGCGTCAATGACGACGAGTGGGAGAAACTGATGCTGCTTGTACAGGACCGCCCGCTGGATGTCCGTTTTATTGAAATGATGCCGATCGGCGCGGGGCAGAATACGGAGGGCATCAGCAATGAAGCACTTCTGGAACAGCTCGTTGCGAAATATCCCGGAGCCGAGTCGGATTTTGCCATACACGGAAACGGACCGGCGGTCTATCTCAGAATTCCCGGATTTACGGGAAGTGTCGGCTTTATCAGTGCGATTCACGGAAAATTCTGCCGCTCGTGCAACCGGATGCGGCTGACTTCAACAGGCCTTCTCAAACCCTGTCTGTGTTATGACACCTCCGTGGATCTGCGCAGCATCCTGCGCTCCGGCAGAACGCGGGAAGAGCGGGCGGAGCGGCTCGCCTGGGCTTTCGCCAGGGCCTGTGGGGAGAAACCGGAGGAGCATTGCTTTGACCGTGAAGAGGAGATCACGGAGACCAGGAAAATGGTTCAGATCGGAGGTTAATGATGGGTAAGCTGATCGCCATATGTATCAGTGATGCGCGGGGCACGCAGAAGTATGAGGTTCCGGAGGCAAGACTGGTTGTGTCGCACGGCATTGAAAAAGATGCACACGCGGGAAACTGGCACCGCCAGGTGAGCCTTCTGGGAATCGAAAAAATTGAGGAGTTCCGGAAGAAGGGCGCCGACGTCGGATTCGGCGCGTTCGGAGAGAACCTGATTGTGGAAGGCTTCGACCTTCGTCAGCTTCCGGTCGGCACGCGCTTTAAAATCGGCGATGTGCTGCTGGAGCTCACGCAGATCGGTAAGGAGTGTCATGATCACTGCGCGATCTACAACACGGTCGGTGACTGCATCATGCCCCGTGAAGGCGTCTTTACGAGAGTGCTGGAAGGCGGCGTGATTCATCCGGGTGATGAAATCGAGTGCATTCCCGCGCAGAATGACCGGCCGTTTACTGCTGCGGTAATCACACTCAGCGACCGCGCGTTCCGGAAAGAGCGGGAGGACTTGAGCGGCCCGCTGATCCGGCAGATTCTGGAGGAGCAGGGCTATGTCGTTGAGGAAACGATTCTGTTGCCGGACGGAATCACACCGCTGAAGCAGCAGCTGATCCGGCTGGCCGATCAGCGCCAGATCAGTGTCATTTTCACGACGGGCGGCACAGGTTTTTCGGAGCGGGATGTGACGCCGGAGGCCACGGAGGCGGTCTGTGACCGGATGGCACCCGGTATCGCCGAGGCTATGCGCGCGGAATCGCTCAAAATCACGAAGCACGCCATGCTGAGCCGTCAGACGGCAGGGATCCGGAAGAAGACGCTGATTGTCAATCTGCCCGGCAGTCCGAAGGCCTGCAGAGAAGATCTGGAGATTATCCTGCCGGCGCTCGGGCACGGCCTGGGAATTCTCAGAGGAACGGCGGACAACTGAGACGGCAGTAATGCTCTGCATTTACATATATTAAAAAAATCCAATTGGAAAACGGAGGGCAGCAATGAAAAAGAAAATGGCATGGTTACTGACGGCAGGAATGGTTCTCGGGCTGACAGCCTGTGCGGCGCCGGCGGCGCAGCCTGCTCCCGCAGCAGAAGCTCCCGCAGAGGAGGCCGTGGAGGAAGAGGCCCCTGCTGAGGAGGCGGCAGCGGAAGAGGCAGCGGAAGAGAAAGCGCCCGCTGAAGAAGAGGCCCCCGCTGAGGAAGCTGCGGCGGAAGAGACGGATATTCAGGTCTTCATCGCAGCCAGTCTGAACACGGTCATGACGGAAGTGGCGGAGAAGTTCAACGAGACACATCCGGAGATTAAGATTGTCTATAACGCGGACAGCTCCGGAAAGCTGCTGACACAGATCGAGGAAGGCTATGAGTGCGACGTTTTCTTCTCGGCGGCGCAGAAGCAGATGAATACGCTGGAGAAGGACGACGGGCTGGTTGTCGAGGGAACCCGCCACAATGTCGTAAACAATCAGGTGGTCGTCGTGACCCTGAAAGACAGCGGGACTGAAGTGACCGGCCTTGAAGATATCGGCAAGGCGGAAAGCATCGCCCTCGCGGACGGATCCGTCCCGGTCGGCCGCTATACACGCACCGCGCTGATGAATCTCGGCATTCTTCCGGAGGTCGAGGATGCATCTGCCTACACCACCGAGGAAGTCTCCGAGGCTCTGGGAGGCGTGGAAATCTCCGAACAGTCCAACGTCTCCAAGGTCCTGGCGGCGGTCGTGGAAGGCTCCTGTGAAGTGGGAACCACCTATTATTCCGACACCTACGGCTTTGAGGATAAACTCGATATTCTGGAGACAGTCCCTTATGACCTGACCGGCAATGTTATTTACCCGATTGCCCAGGTGGTGAACGAAGAGGCGAGTGAGGCACAGACCGCAGCCGCGAAGCTCTTCATCGATTATGTTGTATCCGATGAGGCTAAGGCGATTTTTGACTCCTACTACTTTGATACAGATGTGGAGTAATGTTTTACAGGAACCTTCTGCAGAATGACTGAAATTGCGGATGTATTGAAAAATCTTGACTGGAGTCCGTTCTGGATTTCCATGAAAACCGGCGTCGTCGCGACGATCCTGTCGTTCTTTCTCGGGATCTTCGCGGCGCGCAGGGTGATGTACGCAGGGCCGGGCAGAAAATCGGTCCTGGACGGTATTCTGACGCTCCCGATGGTGCTGCCCCCGACAGTCGCGGGCTTCTTTCTGCTGCTTCTGTTCAGCAGGCGCAGACCCTTAGGGAGCTTTCTTTTTTCCCAGTTCGGGATCAAAGTCGTGCAGTCCTGGCTGGGCTGCATCATCGCGGCGACGGTCATCGCCTTTCCGCTGATGTACCGCAACGCCCGCGCGGCCTTCGAACAGGTGGATATGAATCTGATTAACGCCGGACGCACCCTGGGGATGAGTGACGGCGAAATCTTCTGGCGCGTCGTGCTGCCGAATGCAGGGCCCGGAATTGCGAGCGGAACGATTCTGACCTTCGCCCGGGCACTGGGCGAGTACGGCGCGACATCGATGCTGGCCGGCAATATTCCCGGAAAGACCGCCACCATCTCACAGCGGATCGCCATGGTCATACAGGACCAGAACTATGTGACGGCCGGCGTATGGGTCGCCATTGTTCTGATCATCGCCTTTGTCTCGATCTTCCTGATGAACTGGTTCACGGGCAAAACCATGAAAAACGTGGAGCGGTGGTAGTCATGGAACTGAACGCGGACATTCGTAAAAAACTCGGCTCCTTTTCCCTCGACATGCAGTTTGGTGCATCCCGGCGCCGGACGGGTTTCTTAGGTGCGTCCGGATGCGGAAAGTCCATGACGCTGAAAGCCATTGCGGGCATCATTGAACCGGATGCGGGACGGATCGAACTGAACGGACGGGTGCTGTATGATTCACAGCGGGGCATCAATATCCCTGCGCAGAAAAGAAACGTCGGATATCTTTTCCAGAACTACGCGCTGTTTCCGAATCTGACGGTACAGCAGAATATTGCCTGCGGCCTGAAGTACTGGAAGCGGGGCAATCGTGAGCGCAGCCGGGAGAAAACGCAGGAAATGATTGAACTGTTCGGCCTGCAGGGACTGGAGGATCATCTGCCGCGTCAGCTGTCTGGCGGCCAGCAGCAGCGCACGGCGCTGGCCCGGATTCTGGTCTGCCAGCCGGAGGTCATTCTTCTGGATGAGCCGTTCTCTGCGCTGGATTCTTATCTGAAGGACCGGCTGCAGGACGATCTGATGCTGTATCTGAATGATTATGACGGGCTGATTCTCATGGTCTCCCACAGCCGCGATGAGCTGTACCGTTTTGCCGATGAACTCATCGTGATGGGAGACGGCTGCACACTGGTGCAGGGCACCCCGGAGGAGGTTTTCCGGAATCCTGGGACGAAGAGTGCCGCCATGCTGACCGGGTGTAAGAACTTCTCGGCAGCCCGGCGGATTTCGGATCACGAGCTGTATGCCGCCGACTGGGGCGTAACCCTCTCGGTTTCCGGTGTGCTGCCGGAAAGCTTTAACGGAATCGGCTTCAGGGCACACGATTTCATTCCGGTCTACGGGCAGAGAGAAGAGAACTGCATTCCCTGCAGACTGATCCGGGAGACGGACCTTCCTTTCGAAAAGAATTATTACATTGCACCGGACCATGTACAGGGATCTGAAGAAGAATCATCCGGTTCGGCAGGTACGGAGGATTGTCTGCTCTGGCGTGTCCAGCGTGACGGACAGGCGCTGATCCGGGAAAAAGGCATGCCGGATTATCTGCGTTTTCCGGAGGAAGCGCTGCTGTTTCTGAATTCATGACAGCGCGGCAGGACAGAACACAAGGCGGGGAGCAAAATATGGAATTCACACATTTTGACGAACAGGGCAACGCGCGCATGGTGGATGTGGGAGAAAAAGAAGTTACGCAGCGGGAGGCGCTGGCCGGCGGCTTTATTCAGCTGTCGGAGGAGGCGTATCAGGCTGTGCTCGGAAAAAAGGTGAAAAAGGGAGACGTCCTGACCGTGGCGCAGGTCGCCGGAATCATGGGCGTGAAACGGACAGCCGAGCTGATTCCGATGTGCCATACACTGATCCTGACCCATGTGAGCCTGACCTTTGAGACGGAGGATGAGACCTGTCGGATCCGGGCGCTGTGCCGGGTGCGCTGTGAGGGAAAAACCGGTGTGGAGATGGAGGCACTGACCGGTGTCAGCACGGCGCTGCTGACCATTTATGATATGTGCAAAGCGATTGACCGGCGCATGGTGATCGGAGAAATCTGCCTTCTGGAGAAGAGCGGAGGAAAAAGCGGAGTCTTCCGGCGCTGATCTCCCGCAGGTCTGTGAATCCCGTGCATTCTTTCTGTAAAAGCGGTTGAGTGCGCGGCCAAAGTGGATTAGAATAATTGGACAAGGTCTTTCTTACAGAGAGGGACTGTGTCCGATTTTTTTAAAGTAATAGACAGGAGTCATTATGAAGAAAATACGTAAAATAGTATCTGTCATTCTGGCAGCGGCGATTGCGGCGCTTCTTGTCTGCAGCGGCGCGGGAAGCGTTTCCGCTCAGGCTGCGGGAAGAACCGTCCACATTGACGCCTGCCTGATTCAGGGCGATACCGTCATCTGTCAGCTTTCCGGAAATGCTGCGGGCAGCGACGGTATGCTGTATATCTTTTCCGATGAGGTCTGGCAGGACGGACCGGTCGGAAATATTGTGGCGTCCGTGCCCGCCGGTTCGACGTCGGCTGCCTTCCCGCTGGGTTATAACACCGCGGGTTCCAACCTGTCGAAGAAATTCCTGGTCGCCGTGAAGCAGGGCGGTTCTTTCGTGCAGGTCAGCGACGAGCATTACATCACAAACCCCGAGGCGATGGCCGCCTACTCCATGCCGCGGCGCGCGACAGGTATCAAGGGTATCCTGATGGATCCCACGAAGATCTCGAGCGGAGAGCTCCAGGAACTGGGCATTCAGCAGGTGGTCTACAACATGTACGTGGATCAGATCTGCTCCGGTCCCGAAGTGCCGGGCGCAATTCCCTTCCCGTATAACGAGAAGATGTATTATTTTGACCCGGGCATTGTCGGCCATTACGACGCGATGGTGATGACGCTGAACAACATGGGCATCTCTGTCACGATGGTGCTGCTGAACGAGGGCACCGGCATTCACTCGGCCGACCTGGTTCATCCGCTGGCAAAAGACGGCTTCAGGGCTCCCGGCTATGCGCTGAATGTCGCAAACGCGGCAGGAACGGATCACCTGAAGGCGATCGGCGCTTTCCTCGGACAGCGCTACAACGGCGCGACCGGCCACGGCCAGATCGACAACTGGATCCTGGGCAATGAGATCAATGCCCGCACATCCTGGTGGTATATGGGCAGCGCGAACCTGACACTGAATGTCAGCGAATACACCAAGGCCTTCCGTATTCTGTATAACGAAATCAAAGCCTACACCGCGACGGTGAACATCTACAATTCCATCGACCAGGAGTGGGGCCGCAAGTCCAACCCGGGCAGCTTCCTGGCCAGAGAGTATCTGGATGAGTTCAACCGCTTCATCCTGCGGGAGGGCAACATTGACTGGGGCCTTTCCTTCCACCCTTACAATTCCCCGCTGTATGATCCTTACGCGTGGAACGGCCCGGCCGTGTGGGTGCGCAACGATCTGAGTACGCCTTATATCACGATGCAGAATCTGGATCTGCTGATCAGTTATATGCATCAGCCGCAGTACCTGAACCCCGCGGGACAGTGCCGCAGCATCTCCCTTGCGGAGATCGGCTACACCTCCAGCTTCGGCACGGAAAGTCAGGAGGCGTCGGTCGCCTATGGTTATCTGATGGCGGCTTCCTCGCCTGACGTCGACGCGTTCATGCTGTTCCGTCAGTCTGACAGCGCGGAAGAGATGCAGAGCAATCTGGCACTCGGCTTAAACGACGTGTACGGAAATCACAAGCCGGCTTACGCGATCTACCGCGATCTGGGCACACCGAATCAGGGCGCCGCTATCGCACGCGCGTCGCAGATTATCGGAACGGATGTTCTTGCGATGGTTCTGAACAGAGTGATCTGGACCAGAGGAGGAGACGGCGTCATCCACTGAGGACACGGACACGAACTGAATTCATTAAAAAAAGCGCCCTGCACGGGCAATGTCATTAAGATAAGATGACAATAGTCGCAAGGTGTTCCTGAAAATTAATGGAGAGATCTTAAGAAACAAGCGGGATCTCTCCATTTTTCTGTCTTTAGACAACTCAAACAGGCAGAAATCATTCTGCCTCAAAA
>JAFRLH010000072.1 GCA_017431345.1 Lachnospiraceae bacterium
ACACGCAACAAGCCCGTTTGCCAAGGCATCCACCCTCGAAGAATGTGTCGATAAGGTGGCATCGGGGGAGTATGACTCGGCTTTCTGTGCAGAGCCGCTTCGCATCTTCCTGTGGGAAAACGGCAAACCGCTGAACTTTGATCCGAGTAATTTTCCGCGGACCCAGGATCTTCCGCTTATTTACGCCGAGACTTCCATTGCCTTTGTATTTACGAAGGAAAGCTTCCTGAAGCATAATCGCCGTCTGGGTTCAAAACCCTTTGTGAAAGAGGTCGGCAAAATCGAAGCAATGGATATCGATTATCCAGAAGATTTTGAAATCGCCGATGCCGTTTATAAGGAGATCATCAAAAAAGCATAAGCGTTTGAATAACCGACTCCGCCTTTTGAGAAAGAAGAGATAAAGCATGCCGAATCTGGAATCGATTATCATCACCAACTGCATCGGGATCGCCGTTGTCATTCTCACCCTGGCCAGCAGTGTGGAAACCCGGCGCAGCAAGACGCCGGATACCAGACTGCTTACGGTGATGCTGCTGATGATTGCGCTTTCCTGCTTCATGGAGGCCTTATCCTACATTGTCGATGGAAAGACCTGGAGCAGCGCCCGGGCTCTGGGGATGCTGAGCAACACCTGGCTGTATCTGTCGACCCCGACCTTTGCCGCCATATGGTGCCTGTATGTGGACTATCGGATGTATCAGAGCCTGAAGCGCCTGAAGCGCTTCCGCCCGCTGCTCATGCTGACGGGGTTCATCTGGCTCACGATCATCGGCAATATCTTCGGAGGGTATCTGTTTATCATCGACGAGCAAAACTTCTACCACAGGCTGCCGCTGGCGTATGTGTATTTCGCGATACCGTTTCTTTATGTCGGGATCAGCATTGCGGACGTCTACGGCTACAAACGCAGACACGGCGGACTCAGCTTCTTTCCCATCTGGGTGTTCGTGATCCTGTTTATGATCGGCTGCATCATTCAGGCAAGCTTTTACGGGATCTCGGTCGCCTGGTGCTGCGTCGCCCTTGCCGTGGCCGGGGTGTATATGAGCCTGCAGAATCAGCTGCTCTACCACGACCCGCTGACCGGGCTGTACAACCGCTATTATCTGAATTATATGTTCAGCTCCACGGCGTGGGGGCGCAGCGGAACGCATGCCGGGATCATGCTGGACGTGGATGAATTCAAAAGCATCAACGACCGCTTCGGGCATTCCGTCGGGGATCTGGCGCTGCGCGATACTGCCGATATTTTGAAGGAAAACATTCCGGACAACAGCATTGCCATCCGCTATGCCGGCGACGAGTTTATCGTCCTGATGCGTACCGGCGATCCGGAAGAGGCTGAGGCGGCTGCCCGGCACATACAGAACGCCGTGCAGGCGTTCAACGGACAGAACAAACGCGTGTTTCAGCTCTCCCTTTCTATGGGGCTTGCGTTTTATCAGGCCGGGGTGACGTCCCAGGACCGTTTCCTTGAGGAGATGGATCAACTCATGTACAAGGACAAGCAGAAGAAGTATGAGGGCGGTTCGCTCTCCGAGCGCCGCCGGGAGCGGAAACAGCCGTCATCCACGGAATAAAACAGAACGAAATATCCCCTGCACAGCCGGTGAAACAGGCTGAGCAGGGGACTTTCATTTAAGAAGGATGCCGGATATCCTATCGAAATCCTGCTTGACAGGTGGGATATCAGAGAATAAAATTGTCTTGACAGATTTGGCAGAATTGTGACACAAATGTGATGATCCCCGTATTATACGGTAGTGTCAAGTTTTTTTCGCACATTTGAAGAGAGCCTTCAAACGTGAAGATATATAAAGGATATTTCCAGATTCCCCGAGCCAGTTGGGCTGAATCTGCGGCAAGCCAGCCACCGCCGTCAGGCGGCTTGGCCTTGACG
>JAFRLH010000073.1 GCA_017431345.1 Lachnospiraceae bacterium
CTATTCACCATACCCACTATCAGCCATTCAGTATCCAATACGATGATGTTCATACCCATCTGGCTCTGTTTCATGAGGTATAGAATTTCAACAAGCCCGCATAAAATCTGAATTTAGGGCTTGACTTGATAGGAAGGAGAAGACAATGAAGAAGAACTTTTTATTTACCGTTTTGTTCGCGGCGCTGATGCTTGTGATCCTGCTTCCGGGACATGCGGATGCGGCATCGCTGAAAATGAAGAAACTGAAAGCGGGGAAGACTTATAAGATCAATCTGAACGGCGGAAAGAAGGAAAAGGTTAAATATACTGTTAAAGAGATCAGTGACTCCACGCAGCGTTTTACATTGTATGTGAACAAAAAGGCGGTTTATACAAAGGTTCTGGATGAATGGTCTGTCGTAAACAGCGTAAAGACGGTTGATTTTATCTCCAAAGATAAGTATAAGGAGATCCTTGTGGATATAGGGGGCGGCTACAGCAACTGGTGGGTCTTTGTCCTGCGGTATGTCAGCCCGAAAAAAGTCATTGCATGCACGGAATTCACAAATGTGAAGGGAAAAATGTGTCCGCTGGATATATCCAGGATCGATTCCGGTGTCTATAAGAATACCGGAAAGAACAAGCTGTATCTGCAGAATGATACTCCGTTCCGGAATGAGAACTTCGGATGCTACCATATTCTTGCACCGATCAAGCTGAAGAGCGGCAAAATGAAAGCAGTCGCGGAATCGAAATACAAACTGACAGGAGTCAAAGATTATACGGAATCCTTATTCGGAGGCAAATACTATAAGCTGAAAAAGGAAATGGTCCTTTATAAAAGCGCATCTTTTAAGAAAGAACTGAAAACGCTGGAAGCAGGCGATACCTTTGTGCCGACATACATCAAACCGCTGAAACCGGAATCAAAAGAGGTTTATGACGATACGGTTTATGGTTATCCCTTGTTCGTAAAAGTAAAGGATGCGGAAGGAACGACCGGATGGCTGTACTTTCCGCCTTGGAGTTCGGAAGGGTATTCTTCTGAATATCTTACTGCGACGCCTGCCTGGGGCTGACAGATCAGGGGAGTATGGAGTGAAAAAGGATCAGGAAATATGAGATTTTGCATTTACGGCGCAGCAAGCAACAGAATTGACGAAAAGTATATACTGGCCGGTGAAGCGCTTGGTAAAGCCATGGCCAGAGCCGGGCACGGCATGGTGTTCGGGGGAGGCGCATCCGGGTTGATGGGTGCCGCCGCCAGGGGGATGACCGCCGGCGGTGCATCGGAGATCATCGGGATCGCGCCGTCTTTCTTCGATGTGGACGGCGTGCTCTATCCGGGCTGTACAGAAATGATCTATACGGAGACCATGCGCGAGCGCAAGCAGAAGATGGAGGAGATGGCGGATGGTTTCATCATTACCCCCGGCGGAGTCGGTACGATGGATGAATTCTTTGAGACGCTGACCTTCAAGAGCCTGGGCCTGCATGACAAGCCGATCGGCGTGCTGAATGTGGATCATTTCTACGATGATCTGGAAAAGCTGATCGAAAAAATGGCCGGAGGAAATTTCCTGCGGCAGGGCATTCAGGAGATGTTCTTTATCGGAGAAGATCCGGAGGAACTGGTCCGGGAGATGGAAAAGCAGAGTGGGATCGTCTTTGCGAAGCCGGATTTTAAATATTGAGGTAGAGCGGAGTGAGCCAGGAGCCGGAGAACCGTCCCCTGGCTCGCTCCGCTTAGTCTCTCTCTTCTCCCAGATTCTTCCAGCCGAAACGGAAGATGGAAACGATGATCGACAGGATCGTGATCGACTCGCTCATTGCGCCGCCCCAGGAACGGACGATGATATCGTACAGCAGGGTGCAGGGCGAGCCGAACAGCTGGGAAAGACGGATCTTCTGCGCATTTTTCGTCCAGTAGCCGATGCTTGTGATCGCTACTGATAAAAAGGGAAGGAGACTTCTCGGTCCGGCCCACGTGAAGGCTGTCATGCCGGTAAGCAGGAGGAGGATCACGATCAGTGCAGCTCTGCTGCCGGCCCATTTCCATTTGTCCGATTTTAAAAGGAGCACATTTCTGGCGACATTAATGATCAGGCTGAGCGCGCCGGTGTAGGCGCCCATCAGAAAGAACTGGATCATAAATACGATGCAGCCGGAGAGCTGGCAGAGAAACAGTGCCCGGTTGGACCGGATCTGATAGGAAAGGATAAAAAGAGCCATCCCGAAGAAACCGATGGCCTGGATAATGGATTCATTCATGACGGTATTAAACTCCAAAGAACATAAGGCGCGCCGGGATCATTTGCCCGACGCTTTTTATATTAATCATCCGGGTGAAAAAATCAAGGAGAAAGCTCTGTCTTTCCATAAGGACAGGATTCTGCGGAAATGCCATCCGGAAGCGGTTCGGTGGTTTCGCTGCAAAAGCGCTTCACCCGGAAACAGACGGGTTTGCAAAAAAGAACGGATAAGTATTTATAAACGACTATATTATTGGCTTTTAATATAGTAGAATAGGATTATAACAGGAATGGGGCAGGAGTATTCGTATCATGAACAATTATATCTTCGGTGCAGCATATTACGAAGAGTATGCAAGGGAAGACCGCCTTCACAGGGATCTTTCGCTGATGGAACAGGCCGGTATCAACACAATTCGGATCGCGGAATCCACCTGGTCGGTGGAAGAACCGCGCTGCGGGGAATATGATTTCTCCCATGTGACCCGCGTGATCGAAGCAGCAGCGGAGCATGGTATCGCTGTGATTGTCGGAACGCCTACTTACGCGGTTCCGAAATGGTTATCCGATCTGGATCCGGAAGTGCTCGGCAGAAACAAATTCGGCCCGCGCCAGAACATGGATATTACCAATCCGACGTATCGTTTCTACGCAGAAAAGATCATCCGGAAACTGGTCTCCCTGACCGCGCCCTATGAAAATGTGATCGGGTTCCAGATCGATAATGAAACGAAGCATTACAACATGCACAATGACCGTGTCCTTGACGGCTTCCGGGAATGGATGCGTGCCCGGTTCAGCGGAGATATTGAAGCGCTGAATGCGGCTTATATGCTCAGACACTGGAGCGCCTCTGTCGCCTCCTTTGAAGAACTTCCCGATCCGGAGGGGACGGTAAACGGCGGTTATGCCTGTGCTTTTGAAGAATATAAAAGAGAACTGGCTTCGGAATTCCTGCACTGGCAGGCACACATTGTAAACGAATATAAACGGGATGATCAGTTCATTACCCACAATCTGGATTTTGAGTGGAAGAGTTTCGGAAAGCCGGGGCAGCAGGAGGGGTATTCCTACGGTGTGCAGCCGGGCATCAATCATTACGATGCCGCAAAGGCACTGACGCTGACCGGGGCAGATGTTTACTGCCCGACCGCGGGAGAACTGACCGGCATGGAGATCGCTTATGGCGGAAGCATTATGCGTCCTCTGAAGCGTTCGCCGTATCTGATCATTGAAAGCCAGGCGGAAGCATTTACAGGATGGCTTCCGTATCCGGGACAGCTGAAACTGATGAGCCTTGCCCATCTGGCGTCCGGCACCTGCGGACAGATGTACTGGTCCTGGACGTCGATCCACGGCGGACTGGAGACCTACTGGAAAGGGATCCTTCCGCATGACGGGGAACCGGGAGAGACGTACCGGGAGATCAGTCAGACCGGATCGCTTCTGAAAAAGCTGTCCGCTAAGTTGGAAACGAAGGCGCAGAGCCGGATCGCCATGATCATCAGTCCGGAGAACCTGTTTGCGATGAACTGGTTCCCGACGGATAAATCGCTGATCTACAATGATATCGTAAATGATTTCTACCGCGCTTTGTACGAGATGAACCTGGACTGCGATATCCTTTATGACCGTGAAACAGACTGGAGCGGTTATGATGTGCTGGTATTCCCGGAGTTATACTGCGCATCGGATGATCTGGTAAGCAGGGTCAGGGATTTCACGGCGGCAGGAGGAACTGTTTTTGCAGGCTTCCGGAGCTTTTTCGCCGATGAAAATGCGCTGGTCAGACCGGATACACAGCCGCATGGACTTGCTGATGTCTTCGGTATTCATTATCAGCGCTTCACAAAGAATGATAAGCATTTATGGATGGAACTCGTTGAAGCAGACGGGGCGGAAGTCATCCGGTATTACGATGATAAGCACTGGGGAGATTATGCTGCCTTTACCCATCATCGGTTCGGAGAAGGGGATGCCTGGTATCTTGCGTGCACGGCTTCGGTCGAAGAACTGAAAGCGTGTTTCCGGAAGGTGTGCGGCAGTGCCGGGATCGAAATGCCGCAGCTCTCATGGCCTGTAATCTATAAGAAGAGGGGACAGCTTCATTTTGTAATGAACTTCTCGGATGAAGAAGCGGAAGTATCCGCGCCGGTCTCCGGAACAGATTTCGAATCGGGAAAACGGATCGAAGAAGATGACAGAATGCTGCTTCCTGCCTGGGGTGCCGTGATCCTGGAAAAAGACAGGAATTAGCACTGAACCGGTAAAAAATTGGGATTTTTTATACGTTGTGCTTTTTGAAATTCTATGATATCATAGCAATGAAATATAACTTAAACGTTTAAGTATACAAACTTGGAAGGGAGGATCTCTATGAGCCTGTATATAGGAATCGACCTTGGCACCTCAGCTGTAAAGCTGCTGCTGGTGGACGGGGAAGGTGTGATCAGGAACAGTGTTACAAAGGAATATCCGCTCATTATTCCTGCGCCCGGCTGGAGTGAGCAGAAACCGGAAGAATGGTGGAACGCCTGTCTGACAGGGGTGAATGAGCTCCTGGAAGGTTTTGACAGAAGCGATGTTGCCGGAATCGGCGCCGGCGGGCAGATGCATGGTCTGGTCATTCTGGATGAGAATGATCAGGTGATCCGCCCTGCTATTCTCTGGAATGACGGCCGCACCGCCGAAGAAGTCGATTATCTGAATGAGACGATCGGCAGGGAGACGATTTCCGGATATACCGCCAATATTGCTTTTGCCGGTTTTACCGCGCCGAAGATCCTCTGGATGAAGAAGCATGAGCCGGAAAACTTTGCCCGGATAAAGAAGATCATGCTTCCGAAGGATTATGTCAATTATAAACTGACGGGCGTCCATTCCTGTGATTACTCGGATGCTTCCGGCATGCTTCTGCTGGATGTAAAGAATAAATGCTGGAGCCCGGAAATGCTTGCGATCTGTGACGTAAAGGAAGCACAGATGCCGAAGCTGTTTGAGAGTTATGAAGTGATCGGAAATGTTACACCGGAAGCAGCGAAAGCATTCGGCATTCCGGAGACAGTGAAAGTCGTGGCCGGCGCGGGAGATAATGCCGCTGCGGCGATCGGGACCGGCGTGACCGGAAACGGAAGCTGCAACATTTCGCTCGGAACATCCGGCACCATCTTCATTTCTTCCGATGAATTCGGAGAATGCGCCGGAAATGCGCTGCATGCATTCGCCCATGCGGACGGCGGATTCCATCTGATGGGATGCATGCTTTCGGCGGCAAGCTGCAACAAATGGTTCTGTGAAGAGATCCTGAAGACGAAGGATTACGCAGGAGAGCAGGCTGACATCACGGATGAGAAGCTCGGAAGGAACAGGGTGTTCTTCCTGCCGTATCTGATGGGCGAGCGGAGCCCGATCAATGATACGGATGCGAGAGGGACATTTACCGGAATTACCATGGATAATACAAGAGCCGATCTGCTGCAGGCCGTGCTCGAGGGCGTGACATTCGCGATCAGGGACAGCCTTGAGGAGGCAAAGAAGATCGGACTGCATATCGAAAGTTCCAGGCTCTGCGGCGGCGGCGCAAGATCTCCCCTCTGGAGGAAGATCATGGCGAATATCATGAACTTTACGCTGGAGATCCCGCAGTCGGAGGAAGGACCGGGCTATGGCGGCGCGATGCTGGCTATGGTCGGATGCGGTGAATATGCAAGCGTAAAAGAATGCGCTGATGCGCTCGTGCATGTGACTGACCGGATCGAACCGGATCCGGAGATCGCAGCCCGCTACGAGGAAAGATATCAGAAATTCCGGAAGATCTATCCGACGATGAAGGCGCTGTTCAAAGAGATAAAATAAAAACATACATAATCAATAATACAGGAGGAATAAATATGATGACCAACATCCCTGAAGTGAAGCTGGGAATGATCGCTGTTTCCCGTGACTGTTTCGTGATCGCTCTTTCCGAGAGAAGAAGAGCTGCGATCAAAGCAGCCTACAAGGGTGATCTGTATGAATGTCCGGTAACAGTCGAGAACGAGAACGATATGCTGAAAGCGGTCGCAGATGTGAAAGAAGCCGGCTGCAACGCACTGGTCGTTTTCCTTGGAAACTTCGGACCGGAGACGCCCGAGACCCTGATCGCGAAATACTTTGACGGCCCGGTCATGTTCGTGGCTGCTGCAGAAGGCGACGGAGACCTGATCGACGGCAGAGGCGATGCCTACTGCGGCATGCTGAACTGCTCCTATAACCTCGGTATGAGACATCTGAAGGGTTATATTCCGGAGTATCCCGTCGGCACGGCTGAAGATATCGCCGGTATGATCTGTGATTTTGTTCCGATCGCCAGAGCCGTGATCGGCGTACAGAATCTCAAGATCATCACCTTCGGTCCCAGACCGCAGGATTTCTTCGCCTGCAATGCGCCCATCAAGGGACTTTACGAGCTGGGCGTGGAAGTGGAAGAGAATTCCGAGCTGGATCTGTTCGTAAGCTATAAAGAGCATGCGGGAGATGCCCGTATTCCGGATGTCTGCAAGGATATGGCGGAGGAGATGGGAGAAGGAAAGTATTATCCCGAGATGCTGGAGAGAATGGCGCAGTTCGAACTTACCCTGCTCGACTGGGCAGAGGCGCACAAAGGCGCGCGTAAATACGTTGCATTCGCTGACAAGTGCTGGCCCGCTTTCCCGGAGCAGTTCGGATTTGAGCCCTGTTTCGTGAACTCCAGACTGGCAAGCCGCGGCATCCCGGTATCCTGTGAAGTGGATATCTACGGTGCACTTTCCGAGTACATCGGCGCCTGCGTATCGGGCGATGCGATCACCCTGCTTGACATCAACAATTCCGTACCGAAGTCCATGTATGAAGAAAGCATCAAAGGCAAATTCGACTATGTGCTTACCGATACCTTCATGGGATTCCACTGCGGCAATACCCCTTCCTGCAAGATGTGCGCGGACAGAGCGATCAAGTATCAGCTGATCCAGCACAGACTGCTTGAGCCCGCAGGCAGCGATCCTGATTTCACGAGAGGAACGCTGGAAGGCGATATCGCGCCCGGCGAGATCACCTTCTACCGTCTGCAGTGCGACAGCAACGGCGATCTTCGTTCCTACATCGCAGAGGGCGAGGTACTGCCGGTAGCGACACAGTCCTTCGGCGGAATCGGCATTTTCGCGATCCACGAGATGGGCAGATTCTACCGCCACGTACTGATCCAGAAGAGATATCCTCATCACGGCGCGGTGGCTTTCGGCCATCATGGAAAGGCCCTGTTCGAGGTGTTCAAGTTCCTGGGCGTGAAGGATATCGCTTATAATCAGCCCAAGAGCCTGCCTTATCCGACGGAGAATCCGTTCGCATAAAGAAGCACGGACAGAACTTCTGATCAGCTGTTGATTCCAAACGGAATCTGCAGCATCGCATGGAAGAGACTTCAAAAATAAAAAACAACAGAAACTTGCAATTAGCATCTGTTATATTGCTAATTGCAAGTTTCTGTTGTTTTATTGCAATAAATGACATATAATAAAGCAAGAATTATCAGAGAAAGGAGAACGCGCATGAGAATTTCGGCTGAAAAAAGAAGATCGCTGGAACTGTACATATTGAAGAAAATCAAAGAAGGCACGCCGTCTCTTGCAGCTTATGTTTCATCCTCTCTGGACATAGACCAGAGCACGGTCTATCGGTATATAAAGGAACTGGAGCATTCCGGAACCATCAAAAAAGAAGGACGGGGTAAATATTGCCTGACAGAGAGGCTCTGCAGCTATGCGTTGAGCAGGGAAAATGGGGACTTTGTCTCAGATACACTGGCTTATGACCGATATATCTATCCATTGGTCAGACAGCTGCCGGATAATGTGGTCAGCATATGGGCTTATGTCATTTCCGAAATGACAAATAATGTAATTGATCATTCTGAAGCAGATCATGCATATTTATCTGTCAGGCAGGATGCGCTTGAAACGACCGTCGCTCTGAAGGATAACGGAATCGGGATCTTCAGAAAGATCGCGGATCATTTCGGTATGACAGATCTTTCTGATGCAGTAACAGAGCTGTTTAAGGGAAAGCTTACCACGAATCCGCAGTACCATTCCGGAGAAGGAATCTTCTTCAGTTCACGGATGATGGATGAATTTATGATCCTGTCAGACGGGAAGATATTCAGCTGCAATGCATTTAATGAAGATATGTTGTCTGCTGCGCCGGCACCGGATCAGCCCGGTACTGTTGTAGTGATGACATTATCAAATGCATCAAAACGCAGCCCGGCGGAAGTATTTGATCTGTATGCGGATGTTGACGGCGGATTTACCAGGACAATGATTCCTCTGGTGCAGGTGTTTCCTTCTGCCCCGGTCTCGCGTTCACAGGCCAAAAGAATCTGCGAGAGACTTGACAGTTTCAAAGAGGTAACGCTTGATTTTGCAGGAACGGACTGGGTCGGTCAGGGATTTGCGCACGAACTTTTTTCCGTATATGCCAAAAAACACCCGGAAGTCAAACTGATTCCCGTAAATATGTCCGCCTCTGTCGAAAAAATGTACCGGCATGTAAAAGAGGGGAAGGAATCATAAGGTAGAAAACTTCAGCCGTTTGTGTCACAATAAATATTAAATCGTTATTAAACAGTGATATGGAAAAATGTTTGGTAAGACAGTTGATTGCAGACTCAAAAAGCTTTGTTTATCGGGGGAAGAGACATGGTGAAGAATATTCTGAAGGTGCAGCCTCTGGATCAGCCGGGCATCGACCGAATCTCTGAGCAGCTGCAGGAGTGGCTGACGCAGGAAAAAGTCGAACGGAAAAATGTCCTGCGCCTGCGTCTTGCAATGGAAAACCTTCTGGAAGATCTGTGCTTACACTGCGCCGCCGGTCTCCGGAGGAACACTGATCGGGCTCGGCGTCGTATTGGCGCAGTTTCAGATCTCAGGCGATTGTCTCGGAATAGCCGGCACCCTTGTCCTGATGGGCGATTTCTTCATGACGTCAGCGAAGCTCGTCATTCTGCAGATGGAGTTGGTGCATGAAGCGGATCACTGGAAACTGCTTGATCTGGAAAAACTCAGATCCTGAACGGAAAGCCTGAACGAGAGGCTGAAAATAGCGTGTGAGTCGAAGTGCTGGAGTTGTATTTCAGGACTGTCCGCAGACCATGTCAATGTTGAAATCTCCGCTTATCAAAAGTATACTGTCAGTAAATATGTTCTTCCCGGAGGGAACCATGGGCTATTCAGCGCTTATCATTGATGACGAACCGATCATCCGCATGGATCTGGCAGATCAGCTGGCCTCTGCCGGCTTTCAGGTGCTCGGAGAAGCCGGCGACGGCTATGATGCCGTCGATCTCGCAAGACGGTATCATCCGGATGTCGTTCTGATGGATATCAATATGCCGATGTTCGATGGGCTTACCGCAGCCGGCCAGATCATGGAGGAGCATCTTGCGAAAACGGTCATCATGATCACCTCATTCTGTGACGATGATTTTGTGGCGCGGGCGAGTAAGATCGGTGTCGGCGGGTATCTTGTCAAACCGATCCGCAGCGAGAACCTGCTGCCTGCGATCGAGATCGCCATGGGACAGAGCCAGCGTTTTGAGGAAGCGAGAAAACGGGAAGAGGAAGCGCTTAAAAAGATCGAAGAGCAGAAAGTGATCGGCAGAGCGAAGTCGATCATCGCCCGGAAGCAGAACATCAGTGAAAGAGAAGCGCTCGCTTTTCTGCAGAAAGCAAGCATGGGAAAAAGGGTATCCATGGCGGAGTATGCCGCAAGGATCGTGGAAACTTATTCGCCGGACGGAAAGATCCTGAAAGCCAAGCAGCTGCTGATGGAGAAATATAATCTTTCTGACAGGGCAGCCTATAAGCGGCTGAAAAGTATGGCTGAAGCGGACGGATGTACGATCGGTGAAACAGCTGCAAAAATCCTCGGGGAATGAAGGAGCGGATATGCAGGAAAATGTTCTTTCCCTCTGTTCGGAATATACGGATCTTTCGGAAGAGGATCAGATCTTTATAAAAAACTATGCGGCAGGGCTTCCTGCGATCGCCGAGATCAGCGGCGCGGATATCTTTCTGGACTGCCTTTGCCGGGACGGGAAAAGCGCAGTCGTTGTCGCGGAAGCAAGGCGAACGGATGGACATTCGCTTTATCAGGAAGATGTTGTCGGGAAGATGGCATTTCCGGACAATGAGCCGGGCGTATTCCGGGCTTTTCAGACCGGGAAAGCATGCAAGGAGCTGCGGGCTGTCACGCAGGAAAATGTACCGGTCCAGCAGAATGCAGCGCCTCTTTATACAGAAAGCGGAAAGCTCGCGGCAGTTCTGATCCGCGAACAGAGTATCCGCGACCAGCTGGCGAAGAACCGGAAATATGAGGAAGTGACCCAGACGAACCAGCGGCTGCAGGAGACGATCGCGAGCCTGGAGGAACAGCCGTCTGCCGATGCTGCGGAACGTCAGTATATGGCGGTGCAGCTGCGGGAAATGAGCCACCGGATCAAGAACAATCTGCAGATGCTCTCCAGTATGATGAGCATGGAAGCCAGACGGTGCGGTAATGCTGAAGCAGAGACAATTCTGAATAAAAATGTAGCAAGAATATTGACGGTCGCGTCATTTCATGATATGTTAACTACACTGGGGGCAGGTTCCGATGTTTTCGTGAGACCGCTTATTGAAAAAGTCACCCAGTGTGTGCGCACCTGCATTCCCGATGACGGATGTGACATCGATTTTGTGATCACAGGAAGTGACCTTACGGTTTCCGCCGGCATGGCTGCTGCATTGATGATGGCAGTCAATGAACTGCTCACGAACAGTGCCAGACATGCTTTTCCCGGAAGGAAGACCGGCCGGATCGAAATAAAGATGCTGGAGAATCCTCCATACAGGAGCATCCTGATTGCCGATGACGGGATCGGATTTGACAGCGATGCCAAACATGTGCGTTCTCTCGGACTCAGTATCGTGGATGCGACGGTACGGGACAAGCTGAAAGGCGTTTTCAGCATCAGTTCCGGCATGAACGGCGGCGTCAGCGCGCGCATAGATTTTTAGATAACAGTTACAATTGAAATGCAGTGCCACAACAGAGTGGCAATGGTCGGCAACGGAGCCAGGATTGAAGCGGTATGCTTCGATCGGGTTTTGTTGCTTTTTTATTATGCATACCGGGAGACACCATGGAAATATTAAGCGTCGGCATTGATATAGGCACCACCACCACCCAGCTGGTGGCGAGCCGTCTTGTGATCGAGAACAAGGCGTCTGCTTTCACTGTCCCCCGGATCCATATCGTCAGCAAGGAGATCATCTACCGCAGCAAAGTGTATTTCACGCCGTTCCTGAATGAACTGGATATCGACGGCGACGGCGTATACCGGATCATTCAGACCGAGTACGAAGCGGCCGGGCTTACGCCGGATTCTGTGGCGACCGGCGCTGTGATCATTACCGGTGAGGCAGCGAGAAAACAGAACGCGGAAATGATCCTGACCAGGCTTTCCTCGCTGGCAGGACAGTTCGTGGTATCGACCGCAGGACCGGATCTGGAATCGATCATCGCAGGGAAAGGGTCCGGTGCCTGCGCGTATTCAAAAGAACATAAATGCACTGCCGTGAACGCCGATATCGGCGGCGGTACGACCAATATCGCGGTCTATGAGAACGGCGAGACCATATCCTGCACCTGCATCGATATCGGCGGGCGGCAGGTAAGAGTCGATCAGGGAAAGATCACTTATATAAGCCCTTCAGCACGGCGGATCGCGGAGGATATGCGGCTTGGCCTGGAGCTCGGACAGGACGCGGATCTCCGGAAACTGACGCAGCTGACCGACCGGATGGCGGAACTGATCTTTCTGCAGATGTTCGAACCGGGATCGGATCCGCTGCTGGAAGCGGTCCGTACGAAAAGCGCAGGGTCGATCCAGCGTCCCGGAAGGAATGCGGCGGTATTCCTGTCCGGCGGCGTGGCGGCGTGCGTGTTCGGAAATCATCATGAAGATTTTCCGTTCGGCGATATCGGTGTGCTGCTCGGCAGATCGATCGCGAAGAATCATTGGTTCCGGGAATCGAAGGTGGAACATTCCGCGGAAATGATCCGTGCGACCGTTGTCGGAGCAGGAGTGCATCTGGTATCGATCAGCGGATCGACGATAACATACACCCCGGATCTTCTTCCGCTAAGAAATGTTCCTGTATTAAAGCTGACGGATGAGGAGGTCGCCCGCTGGAGAAGCGGGGATGACGGCTATATCGCAGACCGTCTCCGCTGGTTCTCCCAGGCGACGGACGATCCTGTCCTGGCGCTCGGCTGGAACGGATGGAAGTCTCCGACCTTTAAGGAAATAAAGGAAATGGCGGAGCGGGTAAGAAATGTCTATGACGCCCCGGATCTTAAGAAACTGCCGATCATCCTGATCATTGAAGAGGATATGGCAAAATCTCTCGGACAGTCGATCCGGATCCTGCTTCCCGAACGGAAGCTGATCTGCATCGACAGCGTCGGGATCAGAGAGGGAGATTATGTGGATCTGGGAAGCCCGATCATGAACGGAGTGGCAATACCGGTGGTCGTTAAGACACTGGTCATGGGGTAAACAAGGAGAAGGATATGAGACTCAAAACAAAACTGGCCGGCGAGATCCATCGCTTCCGGGACCTGAAGGACGTGATGAACAAGGCCAACGAGGAAAAATCCGGCGATATCCTGGCCGGCATCGCAGCGGAGACCGCACTGCAGCGGATCGCCGCAAAGGAAGTCCTCTCGAACGTTCTTCTGAGCGATCTGTACAACAATCCGGCGGTCCCTTATGAGGACGACGAAGTGACCAGGCTCAACATCGACGGTCTGAACATGACCGTTTACAACCAGATCAAGAACTGGTCAGTCGCCGAACTTAGGGAATGGATCCTTTCCTACGGGACGTCGGAAGAGGATATCAAGCGTGTGAGCAGAGGGCTTACGGCAGAAATGGTCGCGGCTGTATGCAAGATCATGAGCAATCTGGATCTGATCTATGCCTGCAACAAGATCCGCATTTCCGCGCACTGCAATACCACGATCGGGCTCAGGGGAACACTTTCCACGAGACTGCAGCCGAACCATCCGACAGATAATGTGGAAGGCATCATTGCTTCCGCGCTGGAAGGTCTGTCCTACGGCGTCGGCGATGCGCTGATCGGCCTGAACCCGGTAAACGATACGGCGGACAACATTGCCCGCTGCATGGACGCGCTGTCCGAGCTGAAATACAAATACGAGATTCCTACGCAGACATGCGTGCTCGGACACATCACATCCCAGATCGAAGCGGTCAACAAAGGAGCGGCTACAGACTGCATCTTCCAGAGTATCGCCGGATCCCAGAAGGGAAATGAGGCTTTCGGCTTCAACACGGAGATCGTGATGGAAGGATGGGATCTGATGAAGAAAGTCGGACACGGCACCGGCCCGAACGTGATGTATTTTGAGACCGGCCAGGGCTCCGAGCTTTCTTCCGACGCGAACTACGGCGCGGACCAGGTGACCATGGAAGCCAGATGCTACGGCTACGCGAGGAACTTCCAGCCATTCATGGTCAATACAGTCGTCGGCTTCATCGGTCCGGAATATCTGTACGACAGCCGGCAGGTCATCCGCGCAGGCCTCGAAGATCATTTCATGGGCAAGCTTACCGGCATCCCAATGGGCTGCGACTGCTGTTATACGAACCACATGATGGCGGACCAGAATGATATAGAGAACCTGACCACGCTTCTGTCAGCAGCCGGCTGCAACTATGTGATCGGTATTCCGGCCAGCGATGACGTCATGCTGAACTACCAGACGAATTCCTATCACGATGCAAATGCCGTCCGGGAAGTGCTGAACTTAAGGCCTATCCGTGAATTTGAGATCTGGTGCGAGAAGATGGGGATCATGGAGAACGGACGCCTGACCAAATATGCCGGAGACCCGACGATCTTTATGGGAAGGGGGAAGTGATCGATGGACCAGAAACAGCTGGAAGCTTTGATCCGCGAGGTAGTCGCGGAAGTCATGGGCGCGAAGGCCGGCGATGTTCCGGCAGCGCTTGTGAACGATGTCGGGAGTACAGTGAAACAGGCGGCAGCGCAAAGTCAGACCGTGATCGATGAGATCCCCGATGACGAGCTCGTCGATATCTGCAGCCATGAAGTCCGCCAGAGGATCCTCATCGCGCATCCGATGGATACGGAGATGATGGACAGGATGCGGCAGATGACGAACGCCCGCATCGGCGCGGGACGCGCCGGATCGAGACTGAACACGGTCACGATGCTCACGCTGAGAGCGAATCATGCGCAGGCGAGAGATTCCGTATTCAGTGAAGTCGATCAGGCGCTGCTCGATGAAATGAATCTGTTTTCCGTAAAGACCCGCTGTACGGATAAGAACAATTACCTGACCAGGCCGGATATGGGCCGCAGGCTGGATGACGAAGGCCGGGCTGTACTGGAACAGAAATGCAAGAAACATGTGCAGGCACAGGTATATGTAAGCGACGGGCTCAGCTCGAAAGCGGTCGAAGCCAATGTGAGGGATATCCTTCCCGCGATCATGAGCGGACTGGAAAGTTTCGGGATCAGTACGGGAACGCCGTTCTTTGTGGAGTACGGACGCGTCGGCGTGATGGATGAGATCAGTGAGCTGCTGGATGCGGAAGTCACCTGCGTGCTTCTGGGTGAACGCCCCGGACTTTCTACGGCGGAGAGCATGAGCGCCTATCTGGCCTACCGGGCAACGATCGGCATGCCGGAATCCCGCCGGACCGTTGTCAGCAACATCCACAAGGACGGAATTAATTCGGTCGAAGCCGGTGCTTACGTAGCAGAGATCATCCGCATTATGCTGGAGAAGAAAGCCAGCGGCGTAGATCTGAGTTTATAGAGCTGCGAAGCAGCGGGATTTTCGCATGAGTCGGACTGTGAAGCGTAACGAACAGGAGGATAATCACAATGAGAGGAGATCCAGTACGGGCAACCGTTTTAAATATGAAGATACTGCCCAATGCCGATCCCGCTATGCTCGCCAGACTGGAAGTGCCGGAAGGGCATGTGGCGCTCGGTCTGATCACCACGGATATCGATGATGTTTCCTACGCAGCGCTTGATGAAGCGACAAAGAAAGCAGATGTGCAGGTGGCTTATGCGAGATCCATGTATGCCGGATCCGCAAACGCCAACACAAAATTCGCAGGAGAATTCATCGGGATCCTGTCCGGACCGAGCCCCAGTGATGTGAGAAGCGGACTGAACGCGATGGTCGAGTACATCGAAAATGACAGCTGTTTCTACAGCGCGAATGATGATGACAGCGTTGTCTACTTCAACCAGACCATCTCGCGTACCGGCAGCTATCTCTCAAAGATGGCGGAGGTCCCGGAAGGAACGGCGATGGCGTATCTGATCGCACCGCCGTTGGAAGCAATGTACGCGATGGATTTCGCGCTGAAGGCAGCGGATGTGGAAATGAAAGTGTTCTACGGACCGCCCACGGAGACGAACTTCGCAGGAGGCCTTCTGGTGGGAGAACAATCTGCATGCCGGGCGGCGTGCATTGCATTCGCGGAAGCGGTGGAATACGCCGCAGAGAATCCGACAGTTTTGGTCTAGAGGAAGCGAGGTGAATATGAACATGGATGATGATCTTCGTTCCATACAGGGAGTGCGTGATCAGATCCGAAGCTCCAAAAAGGCGCTGGAAGTTCTGTCGGCCTGGTCCCAGCAGGACATTGACAGGCTCGTAAAGAACGTCATGGAGCACTGCCATAAGCAGGCCGAATATCTGGCAAAGCTGGCTGTGGAAGAAACGGGCTTCGGGAAATGGGAGGACAAAGTCCTGAAGAACACACTGGCCGGCCCCGTTCTTTATGAATCGATCAAAGATATGAAGACGGTCGGCGTAATCCGGGAAGATCAGGGCGGCCATTACTATGAAGTGGCAGTGCCGGTCGGCGTGATCGCAGCGCTGGTGCCGTCGACCAATCCGACTTCTACTGTAATTTATAAATCACTGATCGCCTTAAAGGGAGCGAACACGATCATTTTCAGCCCGCACCCGAACGCAAGAAAAGCGATCCGCACGACGGTCGAACTGGTGCGCGATGCACTGAAAGCGAACGGCGCTCCCGTAGATGCCGTCCAGGTGATCGGTGAGCCGCTTACGATGGAAGCGACCAGCGAGCTGATGAAGCACCGCGACGTCGGCCTGATCCTGGCGACAGGCGGTCCGGGCATGGTAAAAGCAGCGTACAGCTCCGGCAACCCCGCGATCGGCGTCGGCGCCGGAAACGGTCCGGCCTACATCGAGAAGAGCGCGGATGTAAAGACTGCCGTAAGGCATATCATTGAGAGCAAGACGTTCGATAACGGAACCATTTGCGCCAGCGAACAGTCCATTGTCACCGAAGCGGTGCTGGAGAGCGAAGTGACAGGTGAACTGACAGCGCAGGGCGGATACATGCTTCCGGATGCAGATATTGAAAAACTCGGAAAGTTCATTCTCCGCGCGAACGGCACGATGAATCCGGTGATCGTTGGAAAGAGTGCTGAAAAGATCGCCGAACTGGCCGGCATTCAGGTCCCGAGGGGAACGAAAGTGCTGGTGGCGCGCCAGACAGAGGTCTCGCACAAGAACGGTTATTCCAGAGAGAAGCTCTGCCCGATCCTGGCATTCTATGTCGAGCGGAACTGGGAAGCCTGCTGTGAACGCTGCATTGAGCTCTTAAGGAATGAGGGAAGCGGCCATACGATGACCATCCATTCCAAGGATGAGAAGATCATCCGGGAGTTCGCGCTGAAGAAACCGGTCTCCAGACTGCTGGTCAATACGACCGGATCGCTTGGCGGCACGGGAGCCACCACAGGGCTGGCCCCGGCACTGACGCTGGGCTGCGGATCCGTCGGAAAGAGCTCGACTTCCGATAATATCACGCCGCTGAATCTGATCAATATCCGGAGAGTGGCGTACGGAACGAAGGAACTGAGCGACCTGAGAGGCGGAGCGCCGGCGCCTGGCGCCGCGAATGTTTCGGTCGGCGGTGTGAATGTGACGCAGGACCAGGTGGAAGCGATCGTAAGGAGCGTGCTGTCACGGCTGAGATGACAAATGCCTTCTCCTTTAGGAGAAGGCGGCGCGTCCAGCGCCGGAAGAGGTTCTGTCATTCAGAGCAGACTTGTCTGCGAAGAATCCAGTGCAGTGAAAATGCTTGCTTGCAAGAGCATTTTCACAAACGTCAATGAAATAACTTGTTATTTCATGCACCACCGCGTAAGGATTGCGGTTTTAGTATGAATGAACGCAGTTCATTCAAAGACGTTTGCGATAATGCCCTTGCAAACATTATCACTGCACTGCGAAACCGAAGACGGAAAGGCGAGAATCCTTCGCCGCTGTGCAAAAATGCACAATGTATAAATATTATGGTCCCTCCTGAATAAAATATTGCCATAAAAAGATGATATTATGGACCATAAACCAGATAAAAAGCACTGTTTGTGCACGAAATCAGGTCTATAACAGACCTTAAACAGATTCCTCAAAGCAATATATGCACATAGCAAGACCATAAAACAGAGAAAAGGGACGGCTGTGCACATGCTTAATAATAATACGCAGAAGGAGAACAACAATGGCTATCAATAATTCAACAATGGCACTTGGAATGATCGAGACCCGCGGCGTGGTCGCATCGATCGAAGCAGCTGATGCGATGGTAAAGGCAGCAAATGTAACCCTGATCGGCAAGGTGCATGTAGGCGGCGGACTCGTATCCGTCATGGTCCGCGGCGATACGGGCGCAGTCAAGGCAGCAGTAGATGCGGGAGCAGCTGCAGCAGGCCGTATCGGCGAGCTGGTATCTGTCCATGTGATCCCTCGTCCTCATCCGGAAGTGGAGTACATTCTTCCTGTGCTTGAGTACAGTGACAAATAATGTGATATAGGGGAAGAAATCTTTCATATCACATTATTTGAGGAGAGAGCAGAGTAATCCTTTTTACGCAGGAGACTGCGGTTTTAGCGAAACCGAGGCCTGCAGGTCGAAGATCCTTCGTCGCTGCGCTCCTCTGGATGACAAGAAAGTGATCAATAAACAAAGAACAAATTAACCCGCTGATAAAGCGGAGAATATAAGGAGAACAACAATGGCTATCAATAATTCAACAATGGCACTTGGAATGATCGAGACCCGCGGCGTGGTCGCATCGATCGAGGCAGCTGATGCGATGGTAAAGGCAGCAAACGTAACCCTGATCGGCAAGGTGCACGTAGGCGGCGGACTCGTTTCCGTCATGGTCCGAGGCGATACGGGCGCAGTCAAGGCAGCAGTAGATGCAGGAGCGGCTGCAGCAGGCCGTATCGGCGAGCTGGTATCCGTCCATGTGATCCCTCGTCCTCATCCGGAAGTGGAGTATATTCTGCCGGTGCTTGAGTACAGTGACAAATAATGTGATATAGGGGAAGAAATACATATAAAAATGTGCTTGCATATTTTTATATGTATTTAAGACCCGAACAGATTTGAGAAAGGAGCCGTTTTCCTTAAAAACGAGCGGATTTCGAAAATCGGGAAAGATTTCGGAAGCTGCCTGCAGCGAAGAAATCTTTCATATCACATTATTTGAGGAGAGAGCAGAGCAATCCTTTTTACGTAGAAGACTGCGGTTTTTACGAAACCGAAGACTGCAGACCGAGGATCCTTCGTCGCACTGCTCCTCTGGATGACAATTGCAACAACAGATATATCATTGAAAGGTTGATACGATGGATACTTTAACCGAAAGCGATCTTCGCAGCGGCTATTTCGTCCGCGGAGAGCGCGAATTCATGATCGACCCGGATACTGTACTCACAGAAGAAGCAAAGATCTTTGCGAACCGTCACGGCCTGAAGATATCACGCCGCGACGAAAAACTGATTCCCGAACCGCCGAAGGTGATCCATAAAGGCACGATCAGTGTCCCGAGACCAGGCGCTGCACCGCAGGAAGTGCGTGTCGAATCCGCGCTTCCGAAGCACGGCAAGCCGGAGCATATGACCAATCTCAATGCGACGGAACTCGTGCCGAAGAATGACCCGCGCATAACCTTCCGGGGGAAGCTTGACACATTTCAGGCAGATCTCCTGATGGTCATCGCGAAGTGCTATAAATACAACAGCCCGAAGCTGGCAGAATATCTGCAGGAAGCGGTCGGCCTGCTGCGCAGGATCATGGCTGCGGACGTAAAAAATGAGCCGCTTGGGGACTGGACATTTATCGGCCTGACTTCCGCCGAACTACGGGAGCATTCGCATCATCCGGAGAAATATTACGGTCTCCGGCACCAGCCGCCGGAAGCAGACATGCGGTATGTCGCACTGGAACTGAATCTGCTGCGCGCGAAGTCCCGCGAGGTAGAGATGGCATTTTCCAACGCGTTTATCCTCGGACACACTGTGAAGAGAAAGGATATCGCGGAGCTTTTGAACAGGCTCAGCAGCGGATTGTACATTCTCTACTGCAGGGCGGTGCACGGAGAATTTGACGGGTGCTGCTGCACGCAGGCGGAGAAGCCTGGAGTGTCGGAAACTGTCATGCAGGTGCCGATCGAAGTGTCTGCCAGACACGTGCATCTCTGCAAAGCGGACGTGGAGAAACTGTTCGGACCGGGACATAAACTGACGCATAAGCGCGATCTGTCCCAGACGGGCGAGTTCTTAAGCGAAGAACGGGTAACACTGCGCGGACCGAAAGGTGAGATGAAAAACGTAGCCGTCCTCGGGCCCGAACGTTCCGCGACGCAGGTGGAGCTTTCCTTAAGCGATGCGAGAACATTGGGCGTGGAGATCCCGCTCCGCCTGTCAGGGGATCTTTCAGGCGCAGCCGATGTGACGATCATCAGCCCGTCCTGTGAACTGAATGCACATGCTTGCGCGATTGCCGCTCTCAGCCATATTCATCTGACGCCGGAAGACGCGCAGGAGATGGGACTGAAGGACAAACAGCTTGTTTCTGTAGATGTGGACGGAGACCGTCCGGTGACATTCCGGAACGTTGTTGTGCGCGTAAAGCCGAGCTTCCGAAAATTCATGCATATCGATTTTGATGAAGCCAACGCTGCGCATATCGGAAAGTCTGCTGCGGGCAGGGTCCGGCCGCAGAACTGAATCTGGAGTTGATCAATGGATTTTACTGCGATTGATAAATTTGCTGCGGAAGTGGAGCGCACACAGACCGCCGTCCCGCGTAAAGTACGCGAGGGAGAAACGATAAAGCTGGGCCTGGATCTGGGCACATGCTTTACCGTCCTGGTCGCGCTGGATGGCGAAAACAGGCCGCTTGCGTGTGAGATGGAGCGGAGCAATGCGCTCAAGGACGGTGTGGTCGTGGATTACCATGCCGCCTGTGATACGGTGAGAAGGCTGAAGGACCGGATGGAGAAAAGGCTTGGCGCTGAACTGACGGAATGCACCATTGCCATGCCGCCCGGGACAGAAGCCAGCGATTCCCGTACGCACCGCTATGTCGCCTCTGCCGCAGGACTGGAAGTAACGGGGATGATCGATGAGCCGTCGGCAGCGAACCTGCTGCTCGGCATGAAGGACGGCGCGGTCGTGGATATCGGCGGCGGGACCACCGGCATATCCGTTCTGAAGGACGGCGAAGTGGTCTTTACAGCGGATCAGCCGACCGGCGGAACACATCTCACGCTCGTGATATCGGGCAACCGGCACATCAGCTTTGATGAAGCGGAAGCATTTAAAATGAATCCCGCGAATCAGAGCGAGGTGCTTCACGTTACGACGCCGGTCATCGAAAAAATGGGACAGATCATTCTCGATGAAACACGGGATTACAGACCCGCGCAGCTCTGCCTTGTAGGAGGCACATGCTGTCTCGCCGGGCTCGATAAGATCATGGAAAAATATACAGGGATCCCTGTGGTGCAGCCGGAAAAGGCACTGCTGATCACACCGATCGGCATCGCGATGGCGCACGGCGATCCCGCTTACAGATTATAGTATGCAGGGAAGGAGTTGATCCTTAAATGCAGATCGACGAAGCTACGATCAAAATGATAACGGAAGTGGTCATCCGGGTGCTTGCGGAAATGAATATCAAACCGACGCCCACGGCTTCCGCGCCGTCGTCATCGTGCTGTGAAAGACCGGCAGGATGCTGCGAAGCGGCCGATCCCGTGGTGATCCCGGGCAAAGGCATCGGAAGAGACCTGATCACGGAAAGAGAAGTGCTGCAGCTTGTGGCCAAAGGGCAGACAAGCCTGGTATGCAGCAAGAAGACGATTATTACAGCTCTGGCTGCTGACCGCCTGAAGGCGGAAGGGATCACGGTGATCCGCCAGTGACTGACGGCCGGAGGAAAGGAGGTTTCTCATGATCATCTGTGAAGTCGTGGGAAATATCTGGGCAACCAAAAAAGATGATTCCATGGGCGGCGCAAAGCTCATGATGGTAAAGCAGATCGACTATTTTTCGGATATGGAAGGGGATACGTTCGTGGCTGCCGATATCGTCGGTGCGGGCATCGGGGAAAAAGTGCTCGTCGTCAGCGGAAGTACGGCCAGACGCGCCCTTGGTCGGGATGATATATCGATCGATACGGTCATCGTTGGCATTATCGATTCCGCGGAAGTGGAACGGGATCTTGAGAACAGGAGGATCCGGTAATGCTGCTGACACATGTTTTTAATGCCGGGATCGTCGGGTGCGGAGGCGCCGGCTTTCCGACGCATGTAAAGCTGAACTGTCAGGCGGAATATATGATCATCAACGGCGCGGAATGCGAACCGCTGCTGAATACGGACAAATATCTGATGCGCCATTTCGCGAAGGAAGTGGTCTCCGCTGCGGAAAAATGCGGAAACCAGGTCGGCGCGAAGCATGTCGTGATCGCCATCAAGGATTATTATGAAGCGGAAAATGCCGCCCTTTCCGCAGCGATCGCGGAACTTGGCAGCCGCGTGGAGATCTTCCTCCTTCATAACTATTATCCTGCCGGTGACGAGCAGATGATCGTGTATGAAGTGACCGGACGCGTGGTGCCGCCGGGCGGAATCCCGATCGCAGTCGGCGCTGTGGTATCGAATGTTGCGACGATGCTTGCGGTATCCGAAGCAGTGGACGGTCAGCCGCTGATCCATAAATACATGACGATCGGCGGAGATGTGCCGGAAGCCGTGCTGCTTCGCGTGCCGGTCGGAATGCCGCTGGCGGAATGTCTGGCGGCGGCAGGAGTTCGCTGCGAGCCCGGAAGACAGTACATTCTCGGCGGACCGATGATGGGCAGATATATGTACGGCGAAGATCTGGCGAAGGAAGTCGTCACCAAGACCACTTCCGGCATCCTGGTGCTTCCCGCAGCGGCGGAATGGGGCATGCCGGGACTGCAGCAGATGATCAACCGTGCCCGTTCGGCCTGTATCCAGTGCCATTACTGCACGGATCTGTGCCCGAGACATCTGCTCGGTCATCCGCTGCGGCCGCATATGATCATGCGGAAGATGGCAACCGCCGGCGCAGGCGTTTCCGAGGAAATGCTGCAGGATCCGGATATTCAGAATGCAGCCATCTGCTGCGAATGCGGCGTATGTGAACGTTTTGCCTGTCCGATGGGACTTGCGCCGCGAAGCATCAATTCCGCGCTGAAGAAGAAACTGGGCGCTGCGGGCATCAGATATAAGAGTGATGGACTGTCCACGGAGCCGCTGCCGTTCAGGGAGTACAGGATCGTTCCTGCACCGTCCATGACAGCAAGACTCGGACTGGCGAGATATATGTCGGTGCATCCCGATGAATGCATCGAGGTCTCTGCAGCGGAAGTGCAGATCCTGCTGAAGCAGCATGTGGGAGCGCCCGCAAAACCGTGCGTGTCCGAAGGAGACCGGGTGAGCGAAGGGCAGCTGATCGCGGCGCCGCCGGAAGGCGCGCTCGGCGCAAATATCCACAGCAGTATTGACGGCATAGTGGACCGCATCGAAGCGGACCGCATCATTATACGAAGTGAGGTGGCATGAGAATGATAGATACCATAGGCTTTCTTGAACTGAACAGTATAGCCAGAGGACTTGAAGCTGCGGATGCCATGCTCAAAAAGGCGGAGGTAGACCTGATCTTCGCGAAGCCCGGCTGCCCCGGAAAGTACTATATTCTGGTGGCGGGAGAGACTGCGGAAGTGCGGACATCGGTGACCGAAGGCTGTGATATCGGCGGACGTTTTGTGGTGCAGTCGCTCGTGATCCCGAGAGTTCACGAGCAGGTGATCCAGGCGATCAATCTGTGTGTGCCGCCGCAGCCGAAAAACGCGGTGGGAATGATGGAGTTTTTCAGTGTTACGGAGGCGCTGATCTGCGGAGATGCCGCAGTAAAAGCGGCGGATGTGACGCTCATTGATATCAGGCTCGGAACGGGAATCGGCGGAAAGTCCTATGTTCTGCTGACCGGCGATACGGCCGCTGTACAGCAGGCGGTGGATGCCGGTGTGGATAAGGCACAGGATAAGGGAATGCTGCTGAACCAGGTAGTGATCCCGAACCCGGATCCGGTGCTGTTCGAGAGTCTGTACTAAAAAGGACATCCTTCTATGTTCGATCACGATAAACAAAGAATCATACAGGAATTCGTTCCCGGCAAACAGGTGACCCTGGCGCATGTCATTGCCAATCCGGTAAGCGATCTTTACCGGAAGATCGGCGCAATGGACGATCAGCAGGGTGCGCTTGGCATACTCACAATTACGCCGAGTGAAGCCGCCATCATTGCTGCCGATGTGAGCACGAAGTCCGGAGAAGTGGAACTTGTATTTGTGGACCGTTTCAGCGGCTCTGTCATTATCAGCGGCGATGTTTCCAGCGTGGAATCATCGCTCAGGGCTGTCATCGAGGTCCTCTGCAACAAGATGGGATTTACGCCCACCGAGATCACGAAGACGTAATGGAAACAAAAAATCTGATTTTTATTGGACAAAGAGGCGTCGGCAAAACGACCCTCATCCAGGTCCTCTGCGGGGAGGAGCTGCATTATCATAAGACCCAGACCGTGCAGGTAAAGGCGCATATCATCGATACGCCCGGCGAATTCCTGGAGCGGCGTTCCATGAACCGCCATCTGCTGGTCAGTTCCTACGACGCCGATATGGTGGTGCTCGTAGAGGAAGCGACGGCGGAGCAGATGTTCTTTCCGCCCGGCTTTACGGCGATGTTCCCGCTGCCGGCCATAGGCGTGATCACCAAGATCGATCTGCAGCCTGACTATACGAGAGCAAAAAAACGCCTGGAATACGCCGGCGCGAAAACGATCTTTCCGATCAGCTGCACGACGAAAGAGGGCGTGCCGGAACTGGCAGCATATCTGAAGGAATTCGGATACGAACTGACCATGGAATTATAGTGAGATAACTGCGTATATCATTGGTGAAAGCTTACAGATGATGTACGCAGATTTTATGTGAGAAAGGCGCACAGATTCAAAATACGTTTTGGTACCGCTCTGCAGCATGTATCAAAATAGGGGAGCAAATCGTCACAAGGCTATGAACAAAGCATATTTGCTGAAAAATTCATACATACATGCGGTGGCAGTTATCTTCCTGTGTTTTCTGCTGACTTCGATCGGATTTCTGTCCTGGACCTATCATCTGGCAGAACAGATCCCTGTCGGAAAACTGGAAGTGGCGACCCTGGCAGGAGGCTATCTCTCACAGGCGTTGGGGATCGCTCTCTTTTGTATGTTCATAAAGGTTCACCCTGAAGCGGTTTGGCGTATCATGGATGCCTCTCTTCTGATGCATATGATCATGCTCGTTCCGGCTGTCCTTGGCGAGCATCCGGCGGGAACGGTTGTATTCGGACTCCTCATGAATACTGCATGCGGTTCCATTGCAGGATGTTATATATATGATCTTACGAAAAATGTGTCTTCAGACCGCAGAGCATCTGCTTTCGGATTCGGATACGGTGCAGCCATCCTTGCAGCATGGCTGCTGTCTCTGATCGACGGGGGAAAATTATATTATTCAGACTTCATCCTGATCATCTGTGTTGTTCTGACAGTGATCTCGTTTTTTATTATCCATATCGGTCATACTGCAGAAACAGAAGCTGACAATGCGATCAGCAGAAATGAATCAGCCGGTTCAGGCATGACCAGGGATGAATTGCTGATGCTTGCATTTGCACTGGTGTTTTTGTGCGGGCTTGTGAACAGCAGCGGTTTTTCATTTCCTTCCGAAGATATCGGAGGTTCCGTCAACGTGGAATTCTCAAGGCTCCTTTACGCGGCAGGTCTGCTGCTGGCCGGATTTGTAACGGACCGGAACAGAAAACACGGCGCGGTTCTGATGCTCATCGGCCTTGTGATTCCTTTCATTATCTTTGCTTTGCATGGTGAATCCGTGCAGGCTGTCTTCCTCTGGGTGCTAAGTTATTTTGCCTTCGGTTACTATTCTGTTTACAGAGTGATCCTGTTTTCGGATATTGCGTCTGAACGAAGCGTACTCCATCTGGCAGCGGCGGGGCTGATGACAGGAAGGATCGGAGAAGCCGTGGGAGAAGGGATCAGCCTGGCGCTGCAGGAGCATATCGTTGTACTCATTATTCTTACCGCAGTATTGTTTGCTGTGACGGTGGTCCTTTTCTTCTATGTATACCAGTACCGGTTTATCCCCGCTGCAGGACAGCAGAATGAGCGGGAACTTTTTGAACGTTTCGCACTGCAGCATGATCTGTCCATACGCGAAAGAGAGGTGCTTCGTCTGCTGCTGGAAGAAAAGACGAATGCCGAGATCGCAGACAGTCTCTGCATCTCAGAGAACACTGTAAAATTTCATGTTCGGAATTTGCTCCGTAAGACGGGCTGCATGAGCAGGAAAGAGCTCTATGCTTCCTTCTTTGGAGACTGATCCGGTGCAGAACCGTCACCTATACCAAAACTATCCCTCTGACTGCCCCGGCTGGACATTGCCTGTATTGAGTCAGGATGTACTTCGGTGTAACTTGATAATATAAAGGTTTTATATGCAGACAGGCACGGAAGACCGAAAGGAGGTTGTTCATGGGGAAGAGAGATGTGTTTAAAAATAGTGGTGCGCTGTTTGAAAGAAAGATTTTCAGAGCTGTTTTGATGGCAGCGCTGGTGATCGGCTTCTGCCTTGCGGTACCCGCCGGGAACGCAAAAGCCGCCGGCTATGGCCTGAAAAACCCGGTGATTGACAAAAGCGGCGTAACGACCTGGGACTGCATCTGGTTCGGAAATTATTACCAGACCAGTTCCAGTGTAAAGGAACCGGTGAAATGGCGTGTACTGAACGTGAGCGGAAGCGATGCCCTGATCCTGGCTGACGTAAACCTGGACTGTGTGCCGTATCATGACGCTTATGATTATGTTACCTGGGAGGACTGCAGTCTTCGTAAATGGCTGAACAATGATTTTTTAAATGCTGCGTTCAATGCGCAGGAAAAGCTTGCTGTAAAGACAGTAACAAATCAAACGGATATCAGCCCGTTTTCCAATTTTACAATGTCCTATGGTGGAAACGATACGAGGGACCGGGTATTCTGTCTGGCATGGGAAGACCTGGTGAATCCCCGGTATGGTTTCCCGGAAGGGACGGGCACGGCTAAGGCGCGGGCGGCCAGAAATTCTGATTATGCCGCGGAAAAGGGTGTGCTTGTGTCCAAAGCAGAAGGCTGTGAGGGAAATTCCTGGTGGTGGCTTAGAACGCCCGGATATTACAACAAGTGCGCATGTTTTATCAGCCATGACGGCGCATTCCCCGTATTTTCGGCAGAATCCGGCGGGCTGGCGGTCTCCTCCTATTATCCCGGCGTGCGCCCTGCGCTGCATATCAACCTGGCCAGATCGGTGTGGACAAAAGCCGGGCAGGTGACCAGTGAGGATAAGGAATCCACAACGAAAAGCGAAGAGGGAGAAGAAGCTTCTGAGGAAGATGGAAAGGATAGCAGTAAGATTACCCCGTCGGACGCTGCAGCAGACGCCGCGAAGGAAAACAAATCGATCCCGACTGTGAATGTGAAGGAGAAGAAACTTACCCTATCTGCTGACCTGCACAAAAAGACCATGAATGTCAAATTCAAAAAGGTCAGCAAGGCAGTAAATTACCGTGTAGCTTACCGTAAGGGCGGTGCGGCAAAATGGACTTATGACTGGACAGACGGTAAGAATAATTATACCTTTGCGCGTTTGAAGAAGGATCAGCTGCTTGAATTCCGGATCGCGCCATACGCAAAAACAAGCAGCGGATGGGAAAGAGGAAAGTGGTCATCCATTACTTATAAGTGGTTTGCAGATACCACAGCCTCTGCAAAGGCGATTAACAAAGGCTTTACGGTTAAAGTGAAAAAGATTAAAAAAGCCACCGGCTATCAGGTGCTGTATGGAAAGCAAAAGAAGATCGCAGCGGCGCTTTCGAAAGGAAAGATCAAATCTCTGAAGGCAGCGCAGGGAGGCCGGGAGATCAAGATCAGGTCTCTAAAGAAAAAGACGGTTTATTATATCCGGTGGCGTCCTGTCATGAAATACAAAGGGAAAAAATATACCGGGATCTGGAAAGGTGCAGAAAAGATCAAAACAAAATAAATACCGGCTGGCCGGAATAGAAAGGAGACAGCAATGAAAAGATACTGGAAAATGATTATGATCCTGATCACAGTACTGTTGTTTGCCGGTTCCTCTGCCGAAGCTTTTGCTGAAGATGGAGATATAACGGTCAAAACGACGGATACGACGATCTATGCGGGCGGTGATTATGAAGTAGACATTGATGTATCCGGGTATAAAGGTTCTAGTTTCTATGTGGCGTCACTGCATTTTACCAGTTCTGCGGACAGGACCGGAGAATCCGGCTGGAATAATCACAATGGAATCTGGATGTACTACCTGGACGAAGAAAAGTATACAGATCTGCTGACCTGTGATTATCAGGTAAAAGACGGGATCGTGACCGCGGTCATCCATGTTGATAAACTGATGGCTACAGAAGAATACAGGAATATGAATCCCAAACCGGACGGAATTATTTTCTTTATAGATAATGAAGGCCCCTCCGTGACGTATTCCGGCGAACTTTTGGATGAAACGGCTTCCATTGCTGATGTCACAGCAAAACTGAATGCTTTGAAAAACAGCTCGCAGATAACACTGAAGGATGAGGACGCTGTAAAGGAAGCCCGCAATGCTTTTGATAAATTGTCCGGGACCATGCAGGGAAAAGTAGACAGCAGTGCTGTTAAAAAACTGACTGATGCGGAAGCTGCAATTGAAAAACTGAAAAAGGGTGATACCGGTACAAATACAGGCACGGATTCAGGGACAAAGACGGATTCAGGGACAAAGACGGATTCGGGAACAAAGACGGATTCGGGGACAAAGACGGATTCGGGAACAAAGACGGATTCGGGAACAAAGACGGATTCGGGGACAAAGACGGATTCGGGAACAAAGACGGATTCAGGCAAAAAAACGGATTCAGGCAAAAAGACAGATACTGATACCGGGAAAAAGACCGATTCCAAAACGACTGCTGAAGATAAACAGAAAGCAGATGCGGCTGCCAAAGTGATCGGCGCTCTTCCGAGTACGGAAAATCTGACAATAGATGACGAAGAAGCTGTTAAGAAAGCCGCTGCATTATACGATGCACTGCCTGAAAAAAGGAAAAAGCTTGTTCCGGCTGCTGTCGTAAAGAAACTTGAAGCGGTCAGAGCCAGGATAACGGCTATAAAGACAGCTGAATCAAAGGATGCGAACGCAGAAAAGAAAGTTGAAAAGACGTTAACATCGTATAAGAAAGAGAGTGATCCGGCAGGTTCGTCCTTCCTGCCGCTTCGGCCAAAAGCGGTCGCATCTAAATCGTCCATTAAACTCAAATGGAAAAAGATCGCAAATGCGAAGCAGTATGTGATCTATGGTGTTAAGTGCGGAAAGGCGAATAAACTGAAAAAACTGGTTTCTACCACCAAAACTTCCTATACCGTAAAGAAAATAGATAATAAGAAGCTGGCCAGGAATACCTATTACAAATTCATGATAACCGCTGTCGGGAATACGGACGGGTACAACAAAGTCCTTGCGAAATCCAAACTGCTGCATTCGACGATCAAAGGCGGCAAAATAACCAATGTAAAAAAACTCAAGGCGAAGCCGGCAAAAAAGAAGATCAAAGTAAAGAAATCCTTCAAAATTAAAATTTCAACGAAACTGGAAGCACCCAAGCGGAAGTATAAGAAGCATGCAAAAGTAAGATTCGAATCCAGTAAGCCTGCCGTAGCGACCGTGAATAAGAAAGGAAAAGTAAAGGGAAAGAAGCCTGGAAAAGCTACGATCTATGCGTATGCACAGAACGGTACCTGCGTGAAAATCAAGGTGACTGTTAAAAAGTAAGAAGACAGTCCTCCCGTATGGCCGGCAAAAAAGGAAGGAACTCAAAGAAACCCGCTGCATTCAATGCAGCGGGCTTTTATTGAAAATGCTTTTTATGAATCTGCCGTTACTGATTGCTCTTGTTCCCCCCCAGATCCAGCTTCAGCACTTCCATCATATACTTGGCTGCGGTATCGCCGAACATTACATTCGGATACCCCGGCTGTGCCTTGACGAACTTGAAGAAGTCTTTCATGACATCTTCCTTGTTCAGCAGCTCGTCGCGGAAAAGCGCGTTGAAACCAAGGCTAGGATTCAGGGCTTCTTCCGCCATCTTCTGGTAGACATTCAGCTCGTCGTAGGAGAAATCGTCCTTCGCTGCGCATCCTGCAATGACATTGGCAGCGATCATACCGCCGGTCATTGCGGAAGGAATGCCATAGTCAAAGGCACATTCGGACGCGCCTACCGCGTCGCCGATCGCGATCGCGCCGGGGACGACGCTCTTGCCGAGCTGACGGCAGCCGGGCAGTCTCCAGCCGCGGAACTTGTCGATCAGCGTAGCATTCTTCAGTCTTTCCTGACCGAATTTTGTGTTGTCACGCCAGAACTCATAGAATTCCATGGCGGACAGACCGCTGTCGCGGAGGGCATCCTCATTGATGGTGAGGCCGAGCACGGCCTGCTTTCCGCCGTAATGCGGGTTCAGCCAGGTGGTGCAGATCGGGCTCCAGCCCTTCAGTCCCTTCGGTACATAATATTCCTCAGCCATGTTGGGCGCCAGTCCTTCCACGCCGTCCACATAGGCACGGAAAGCATAGACTGTCAGATCAGAGGGATCCGGGAACAGTCCGAGCTGTCTGCTCAGTTCGCTGTGGGAGCCGTTCGCGATGATGGTGACATCCGCTTCAATATCCATCTCCGTGTTATGATAGAGGCCATGGACGCCCTTCACAACGCCTTTGCGCATGATCAGGCTGGTGGCTTCATAGTTCTCCATGAAGTCC
>JAFRLH010000074.1 GCA_017431345.1 Lachnospiraceae bacterium
ATGAGAACTGGATTGATTTCCATAAAGCTGTGGTGGGCTTTCTCAAGAAAGAGTTCAAGGTTGAGGGCATAATGGGCAGTAGACTCAAACCCTATTCTTATGTCCTCTGGGTTGGGGAGAGTGTGTAGGACAGTAAGAAGTACAGAGAAACCGTCCTTATCATTTTTGAAAGAGAACTTCGAGACAACCTGCTGATCAGATGCACAGATAATGCAGCAATCGTGTTTGTACTTGGAGATATCGATTCCCACGAAGTACAGAGACATGGTGAAAAACCTCCTAAAAAGATTTGGCGCTGTTGTCTTCCACAGAGAATCCGGCTGTGTAATCACGTAAATAAAAACGTCGAGCGTTAACAAACTGATTAACAGTAATAGACGAAAAGCTGTGGTCTGAGTCACCTCGTACCAGTCAAAGCTGTAGTGCTATAGATACAGATCCACAGCGCCAGAAGGATTATACCAGAGATGGTTTGGAATAGCCCGGAGAACCCGGGAGAAAGGAAAAATCCAATCACCATCACCGATGATTGGATTATACGTAAGAATATGAAACGAATGCTTGGAGATGTTTGTCGCTTCTATTCTGGGACAGGTTTCCCTGTTATGTATCAAGGAAAAGACAGTGGAGAGTTGCCATTTTTTAAAGTTGGAGATATCGCAAATAACGTTTCTGCGGGGAATGTATATCTTTCATTTTGCAATAATTTTATATCAAGGCAAGATGCGGCTGAGATTAAGGGTACAATAATTCCTACGGGCACTGTGGTTTTCGCAAAGATAGGGGAAGCATTAAAACTGAATAGACGGGCAATAACATCATGCGATTGTCTTATAGATAATAATGCAATGGGTGTTGCGCCAAATCAAGATGTCTTGCGAACAGGTTACTTCTTTTATTTCATGAAGAAACTTAGAATGCAAGATCATGCGGAATCCACGACCGTTCCTTCTGTCCGTAAGAGCAAGTTGGAACAGGTCGAAATCGAAGTGCCCTCAATGGATGAGCAAATTGAGATCGAGAAGATTCTAGATAAGACCTCGTCTGTTATCCTCATGCGTCAGAAAGAGCTCAAAGCTCTTGACGACCTCATCAAAGCCCGATTTGTCGAGATGTTTGGGGATCCAATATCAAACCCCAAGGGGTGGAATATGGTTGAACTCGGTGAGCTGACAGGGATTGGCTCAAGTAAACGTATTTTTGAGAAAGAATATGTTTCAGCTGGTGTCCCATTTTATAGAACAAAAGAAATTGTAGAACTATCAAAGGGACATAATATTTCTACAGAATTGTTTATCACAGAAGAAAGATTTGCTGAAATTAAGGAACAATATGGTGTTCCAAAAGCAGGAGATTTGCTGATTTCGGCTGTTGGAACTATCGGGGTTATTTGGATAGTTGATGGAAAGAATGATTTCTATTTTAAGGATGGAAATCTTATTAGAGTATTTGGAAAATGCCGATTATGCATAGCCAGATATAAAGAATGGCCTGGGTTTTGGCATTGTATTGCAATTTTCATTAGACGAAGTGAGGATCCCTGCATTTAATGTCGTCATCCATCGCCCTAGGATGCAATGGGTATGAAGCACATATGCAGCAAGTCCTCACTCCATACGGGGTTTGAGTTGTAATCGGGGATCACGGTTTTTGCTTACAGAAACCGCCAGAATCAAGCAAAACCGAGCGGAAAACGCAAAACCATCTCAGTTTTCTCGGGTGTTTTCGGAAGTGCCTGGCAGTCTCCGAAGAGATGATCCATCGAATCAGGAAAGACGCAAGATCCCGGAAATTCAACGTTTCCGGGGTTTTTCATGCCCGAAAATCGTACAGACCGCAGGAAGAGACCGGCACGGAATAGCCGGCAGCCGTGAACACTGAAGATATACAGCAAATCGAAAATGGAAAAAGATTGACAATCTGAATATGTCTGGTACTATTTGAGCAGGAGAGTCCTGCCGATGGAAGTGGATCATAAGGCAGCGCAGAGCCGCCGGGGTAAATTGTGATAAAAAGGGCTGTGTTTCCACGGCCTTTTTTTCATAATCTCAACAGAAAACGGGCAATAAAGATTTATGGAACAGACGAAACCGCTTTTTATCATTCAAAAATATAAATCGGTGATGCGGGCAGCGCTCGCCATTGAGACGGTAGTCTATCTGGTCTCCCTTACGGACACCCTGGTCGCCGGAAATATGATCAGTCAGGAGGCCCTCATCGCCATCGGCCTCATGAGCCCGTTTCAGTTCGCGGCAGTCTTTCTTGCCGCTGTGATCAATTCCGGGACCATGCTCAATTATACCAGGAGCATCGGCAGCTATGATGCCCGACACGCCAATGAGATCTTCAGCCATGGCTGTATCATGGCACTGGGATATGGTGTGCTGTTCGCAGTCTTCATGATGGCAGTGAAGGGAAGTTTTATCGCCGCCGCAGATGTTTCTGCGCAGACAAAAGAGTATCTCAATGCGTATTACAATATCATTATCTGGTACTATCTGTCGCTGCCGGTCTGCACGGTCTTTGACAATACTGTCATGAATACGGGGGGAGAAAAACTGTCTTCCATTGCCAACATTGTACAGACTGTCAGCAATGTGCTGCTTTCTGTACTGTTTGCCCGGCTCTTTGGCGTAAGGGGGATTGCTGCTGCAACGCTGCTCTGCCAGCTCGGCGTGATCGCCGCTGCATCTGTCTGGCTCCTGAAAAAAGGGATCCTTGTGCGTCCGCAGCTTCCGTTCTCAAAGCAGAGCTTCCTCATTATCCTGCGCGACGGTCTTGGCAGATCGGTCGTTTTTGCCATGATGTCGCTGATGACGGCGTTCATGAATATGTTTACCCTGCGCCGTTTCGGAGCGGATGCCGTGACTGTATTTGTCGTAGTGAAAAAAGTCCTGGATATCGCGCTGCTCTTTATGGGCCTGTCACTGGCACTGCAGCCTTTTATCGGTACGCTCCGCGAAGAAAAGAACACGAAAGCTGAGCGGTACCTGATGCATACGGCCTGCCGTCATCTGCTGATCGCAGGCATCGCTGCTTCCCTGCTGGTGATTGTTTTTGCGCCGCTGATCGCGGCAGCGTTCGGCTTCAGAGGAGGCACGCTCGGACCGGCAGCTGTCCGCGGCGTACGCATCGCCGGGGCGACTCTGATCGTACGCGCCCCGCTTATGCTGTTCTTCGTTTATTATTTCCTGACGTACAGACGCCTGCCGATGTATCTCATTGCGGTCCTGAACGAACTGGTCTTCCCGATTGCGCTGGCTGTCCTCGGCGCTGCGGTTTTTGGCAGCCAGGAAGGTATATGGACAGGCATTGCAGCCGCGCCGGTTCTCACTATGGCAGTGTGCACCTGGATCGTCAGACGTATCTATGGCAAAGAACGCTTTCCGCTTCTGCTGCCGCCGGGGGATGAAAGCAGGATCCATATCTATGATTTCCCGCTCACTGCAGAGAACAGCACTGTCATGGCGGAAACGGCCGGGAAAGTGCTGGCATCGTTTGATTATCCCGCTAAGACAAGAATACTGGCGGAGATGCTTGTCGAAGAAATGTGCATGCTGATCAGTGATAAGAACGGCAAGCCGGACGGAACGCTGTCCGTGGAATGCACGATCATTCCGGAGGAGAACGGCGCCAGGCTGATCCTGCGGGATACGGGCGTTGTATTTGATATAACGGACAGAGAAGCAGATATCGTTTCTCTGCGGCAGTATATCGTCGCGCAGATGATGACCGTCCCGAAGCAAAGACAGTATATTGCCGCGGCGGGTTATAACCGGAGCGAATTCTTTTTCGCAAAATGACGAGAGGAGAGAAGCAGTTTTGAAGACACTGATGATCTTAAGCACCGTTCCGGACGGGCGGCTGGAAATGTGCCTGAAAGAAGCAGCGGCGCTTTCTTACCGGACTGTTTTTTGCGGGACAGAAACGGATGAGAGGATCCGTGCACTTGCTGACGCCTGTTATCGGACAGACTGGAACGATACCGAAGGGCTGATCCGTATTGCCGCGGCGGAGAAGATCGACGGGGTGATCGGCCTGGCCGACCCTGCGGTGCTTCCGGCGGCAAAAGTGGCGGCGGCGCTGGGACTTCCTGGCAATACGCCGGAAAGCATGGAGATCCTGCTGTCAAAAAACGGATTCCGCGCGCTGCAGGAACGGGCAGGGCTGTTCTGCCCGCGCCATGCGGTATTTAATACATACAGTGAGATCGGGGACAGGCTGGATTCCTTTTCCTGGCCGCTGATCGTCAAACCGCTTTTATGCTCGTCCTCTTTCGGCCAGACCATTCTTGAAAACAGGGAAGGGCTGGCAGAGGCTTTTGCCGGGGCTGCGGAATTGTCGCGGAACGGGGCGGTATGTATTGAGGAATATATCAGACCCGGCTCCCTGCGCTCTGTGGAAGCGGACGTGTTCGTTTTCGGCGGGGAGATCCTCTGGGAAGGGCTGAGAGACAGCTGGCATCTCGAGAGCGCACCGCTCCGGCCGCTGTACGACGTCTATCCTGCCCACATGACGGAAGCGGAAGAGGAAGAATTCCGAAAGGAAGTCTCCGGCGCCCTGAAAGGGGCCGGCGTCAGGTTCGGGCAGTTCAATGTGGAAGGCTTTTTCAACGCGGCAGGGCGTTTCTTCATCGTCGAGATCAATCCCAGACCTTCCGGGTATTATAATCCGCAGCACATCGAGATCAGCAGCGGGATAAACCTGACGAAACTCCTTGTATCGCTGGCTGTAGGCGACAGGGAATACTATGAATCGCTGAAGAGTTTTCAGCGGACTGCCAGGAATGTGATCTCCTATTCCGTTTTCAGCCGCAGGGAAGGGGAACTGGACTATGTTTATATCGATCCCCTGCTGCTGACGCATCTGAAATCATTTGACTCGCTTTACAGATCTTCAAGGGGAGATCATGTGAAAGACAATCTGAAGGCAAAATGGCCGATCGGGCAGGCGGCTTTCGTATTTGACAATGCGGAAGAACTGGAAATGGCGCGGGAAAAAATAGAGGAACTGGTCCGCGTGATCCTGCTGTGATCTGTGCCGGAAAGAGAGGGGAAAATGTACGGTACTGCATGGGGGCTGCTGCCGCCGCTGATCGCAATTGTTCTTGCCCTGGTTACGAAAGAAGTCTATTCGTCTCTGTTTGCCGGTATCGCCGCCGGTGCACTCCTTGCCTGCGGCTTCCATCCGGTGGCTGCCATGAATCTTATTATAAAGGACGGGTTCTCGGATGCCGTTTCCGGCATGGCCGGGAATTACTGCTTTCTGGTATTGCTGGGGTGCCTGATCGCCATCATCAGCCGGTCAGGAGGCAGCGAAGCCTTTGGCCGGTGGGCCGGAAACAGGCTGAAGACGGGGACCGGTGCCCAGCTGGCGGCTTTCTTCCTGGGGATCCTCGTTTTCATTGACGACTATTTTAACTGCCTGATGGTCGGCTCTGTCATGCGTCCCGTCACCGACAGATACCGGATCTCCAGAGCCAAACTGGCCTATCTGATCGATGCGACCGCAGCGCCGATCTGCATGATCGCGCCGGTCTCTTCCTGGGCGGCGGCTGTTTCCGGTGTGGCAGAAGATCTGGGGACCGGCATGACAGGGATCCAGCTCTTCATCAGATCGATTCCGTACAACTTTTATTCCCTGCTTACCCTTGTCTTTATCTTTGCGCTGGTCTGCATGGGTGTGGACTACGGACCGATGAGGACGGCGCAGAGAAAGGCGCGGCTGTCAGGTGATCTGGGAGCAAAAGGGGACCCGGAGGCTTCAAAGGAGACTTCCGCATCGGAAGCGGAGCGGAAGGGAAGGACTGCGGATCTTGTCTTCCCGGTCGTCGTGCTGGTCATCACCGTTCTGCTGGCCATGCTCTATGTCGGCGGCTATTTCGGGGAAACACCGTGGACCGGTACGGAAAACGCCGGAAATGTGATCGATGCATTGGGAAATACAGATGCTTTTATCGCACTTCCCTGGGGAACACTGGTCACCCTGTGCATTACGATCGCCTACTTCCTCCTGCGCCGCACGATTCGGTTTCGTGACATGATGGAATGCCTGCCGGAAGGTTTTGTCGCGATGATCCCTTCGATCCTGATCCTTACACTCGCTGCATCGCTCAAAACAGTGACGCTGGCGCTTGGCGCGAACGTATATATTCACGATCTGATGGCGGGATCCTCCGGCGCGCTCCAGAACGTTCTTCCGGCAGTGATCTTTGTCGTATCTGCGCTGCTGGCATTTGCTACGGGCACATCCTGGGGCACCTTCGGGATCCTGATCCCGATCGTCACGGCAGCTTTCTCTGCAGAGAATGTACTTCTGTATATCGGCGTTTCCGCCTGCCTGGCGGGAGCCGTCTGCGGCGATCACTGTTCGCCGATCTCCGATACGACGGTCATGTCTTCTGCCGGTGCCGGAGTCGACCATATCGAGCATGTTTCCACACAGATCCCGTATGCATTGACGGTAGCAGGCATCTGTTTTATCACCTATCTGGCTGCAGGGATCGTACAGAACTGGGCAGTCTGTCTGCTGATCGGAACGGTCCTGACCGTTCTGCTGCTCGCCGGGATCCGGCGGTTTGTGAAGGAGGAACCCCTTTGATGGCAGACACAGGCGGCAGAAATTATTCTTTCGGACAAAAGTAAGTTGTGCTATAATTCAATCAATAAATATTGCTTATCTGCGGAAAGCGGCTTTGCATAAAGGGCAGGGAGAAAGACAAATGGCAGGAAGTACTGAAAACGAACCTATCAGGATCAAGCTGAGCGGCAGGGTGGATTCCAATAATGCCGCGGCTATGGAAGAGCAGATCAGATCACAGCTGCCGGCCGGACAGCCGGTCCCTGTGATCATCGATGCAGCAGATCTGGAGTACATCTCCAGTGCCGGTCTGCGCATCTTTTTAAGACTGAAGAAACAATATCCGGACATGACGATCACCGGTGTCAGCTCCGAGATCTATGAGATCCTGGACATGACAGGGTTTACCGAGATCATGAAAGTAGAGAAGGCCTACCGCGTCGTCAGCGTGGAGGGATGCGAGGAGATCGGCCGCGGCTCGAACGGGACGATCTACCGGATCGACCAGGACAACGTGGTAAAAGTCTATAACAACCGGGATGCGCTGGAGGAGATCAAGCATGAGCGTGAGGTGGCCAAGCTGGCGCTGATCCTGGGCATTCCGACAGCGATCTCCTATGATGTCGTAATGGTGGGAGACCATTACGGGTCGGTCTTTGAACTGCTGAACGCCAGGTCGTTCTCGAAGATCCTCGCGGCCGAACCGGAAAAAATGGACTGGTGCGTATCCGAATATGTGGAGATGCTGAGAAAGATCCACAGCACGCTCGTTCCGAAAGGGAAACTGCCGGATATGAAAAAGACGGCAGAGAACTGGGCCGGTTTTATGCAGGACCATCTGGATCCGGAATCCGGCGCCAAACTGGTAAAGATGGTGCAGGACGTGCCGCACGACGATCATATGATCCATGGTGACTATCATACAAAGAATCTGGAACTGCAGGATGGGGAGGTGCTCCTGATCGATATGGACACCCTGGCGGTAGGCCATCCGGTATTTGAACTGGCATCGATGTTCAATGCGTTCCAGGGCTTTTACGAGATCGATCATGACGCGATCCTGAAATTCCAGAATTTTGATTATAAAACAGGCACCGAATTCTGGAACAGATCGCTGGCAGCGTATCTGGAAACGGATGATGAGGACCGGATCCGCGAGGTGGAAGACAAAGCCCGTATCATCGGATATACCAGGCTGATCCGGCGCTCGATCCGGCGCAGCGGCATGGATACTGAAAAGGGCAGACAGGAGATCGCCCTCTGGAAGTCTGAACTCATGGAACTGCTCGGAAAATATGATTCGCTGCTGTTCTGAGCCGGCAGAAAACGTTTTTTATCTTAAGAGGCTTAATATAATATTAAGTCTCTTTTTTATTTTGTAAAAGTATGTTATAATGTCCGTTACTGATTAAAAACAGTATCATTTCGGAGGTATACCTGACATGCTTGAACTGGTAAATGTATCCTTCAATGTTGACGATGAAGGCCAGGATAAAGAGATCATCCGCGGCGTCAGCCTGAAGATACCTGATAATAAACTGATCGTGATCACCGGACCGAACGGCGGCGGAAAATCCACGCTTGCACGGCTGATCGCCGGTATAGAAAAACCCACGGAAGGAAGGATCTATCTGGACGGTGAGGATATTACCGATATTTCGATCACCGACAGAGCAAAGATGGGAATCGGCTTCGCTTTCCAGCAGCCGGTGAAATTCAAAGGCATCCAGGTGCTGGATCTGATCCGTCTGGCGACCGGGAAACGTCTTTCTGCCGCGGCTGCGTGCGAATATCTGTCGGCTGTCGGACTGTGTGCGAAAGACTATATTGACAGAGAAGTGAACGCCAGCCTTTCCGGCGGCGAACTGAAGCGCATCGAGATCGCCACTGTGCTTGCCAAAGCGTCCAGGCTTTCCGTATTTGACGAACCGGAAGCAGGGATCGATCTCTGGAGCTTCAACAACCTGATCCAGGTATTCGAGAATATGCGGAAGAATATCCATGAAAGCTCCATTCTCATCATTTCCCATCAGGAGAGGATCCTGAATATCGCTGATGAGATCATTGTATTAAAAGACGGCGAGCTTGCCGCACAGGGGTCGAAGGAAGATGTCCTGCCCACGCTCATGGGAACTGCATCCGCAATGCCCGGATGTGTTATGAATATGCCCGGGAAAGGAGACTGCTGATCATGATCCAGCTTGATGAAATACAGAAAAGACTGCTGATGGAGGTCGCCGATCTTCACAAGGTTCCCGAAGGCGCCTACAATATCCGTTCCAACAGCCAGGCTGTCGGACGGAATTCCACCGCCAACATTGAGATCGTTTCCAAGGAGAATGTGAGCGGGATTGATATCCGGATCAAGCCGGGAACGAAGCATGAAAGCGTACATATCCCGGTCGTCCTGTCCCAGAGCGGCCTGAAGGAAGTTGTCTACAATGATTTCTTTATCGGGGAAGACTGCGATGTCGTCATCGTTGCCGGCTGCGGGATCGACAACTGCGGAAATCAGGATTCCGAGCACGACGGCATCCACAGATTCTTTGTCGGAAAGGGTTCAAAGGTAAAATACGTTGAAAAGCATTACGGTTCCGGCACCGGAAGCGGAAAGCGCATCCTGAATCCCGGGACAGAGGTGTATATGGACGAGGACAGCACCATGGAGATGGAAATGGTGCAGATCAAGGGTGTTGACGATACCGAACGTACGACCATTGCCGAACTGAAAGCCGGCGCGAAACTGGTCGTCAGGGAACGTCTGATGACGCACGGAGACCAGAGGGCGATCAGCACGTATGATGTGCGGCTTAACGGGGAAGGTTCCAGCGCGGATGTTGTATCGAGATCCGTTGCAAGGGATAATTCCTACCAGAAATTCGACGCCAAACTCCTGGGGAATGCGCCCTGCAGCGGGCATACCGAATGCGATTCCATTATCATGGACAATGGACGCATCCTTGCGGTTCCGGGGCTGGAAGCGAATGATGTGGACGCGGCGCTGGTGCATGAAGCCGCGATCGGCAAGATCGCAGGGGATCAGATCATCAAACTGATGACGCTCGGCCTTACCGAGCAGGAGGCGGAAGAGCAGATCATCAATGGATTCCTGAAATAATAAAACAGAATCTGCAGGCATCGGGGTGCCTTCGGAGAGCTTGATAAAGGAGCGGCCGTATGGACAGATCTTTTTATGAAGAAAACAGAAGGGCACTCTATACTTCCCTGACGCCGGGATCGGCGCTCGTCATGTTTTCGGGACATGCGCCCAGAAAGACGGCAGATGAGATGTATCCGTTCTTCGCAGACAGGAGTTTTGTGTATTTTACCGGCATCGAGCAGGAGAATTCGGTGTTCCTGGCCGTAAAGGACGATTTCCAAGTCGCCGAGACCATTTATCTGCTGCCGCCGGATGCGCACGCGGAAAGATGGACAGGCGCAAGACTGAAACCGGAGCATGCCGAAGAGCTCTCGGGGATCCATTACTTCGGGAATGTTGATCTGTTCCCGGAAGCTATGAGAAGGCTTGCCATATCGGGAGATATCAACACCATTTATCTGGATTTTGATCAGCTTACCGCTGATGAACCGCCGCGTGACGCGCTGAAGCTGGCGCGCAGGATACAGGAAGCATTTCCTTATCTTGCCATTAAGAATATCCACAGCCGGATCCGGAGCCTGCGCTCCATCAAGAAACCCTGTGAGATCGAGGCGATGAAAAAGGCGCAGCTGATCACAAGAGACGGCATTCTGGCGATGATGCGCGCTTCGAAGCCCGGGATGTACGAGTATCAGTATAAAGCCGAATGGGATTATACGCTCGCGCAGCACGGGGTGCTTTCGCCCGCTTTTCCCTCCATCATATCCGCAGGGCAGAACAATTTCTGCATTCATTATTACGCGTACCGCGGACAGGCGATGGACGGAGATATGGTCCTGAACGATGTCGGTGCGATCTGGAACAATGAGTGCAATGACGTTTCCAGAGGATGGCCCTGCAACGGAAAGTTCAACGACCGCCAGCGGGCGCTTTATGAATGCGCTTATCAGACTTCGGAATATATGTTCGGGCTGCTTAAACCAGGCATTACCATGAGAGATGTGGACCGGATCTCCCATGAATACTGCGCGGGGCTGCTGACGGAGATCGGCGTGATCGACAAGCCGGAAAACGTCCGGGAGGTCATGTGGCACGGCGGCGCCCATCATGTGGGGATGGATGTGCATGATGTCTGCGATTATGCAGGAGTTACAAAACCGGGCTATGTATTCTGTGTGGATATCGGAATATACTATGAGGAATGGGGGATCGGATTCCGGCTGGAGGACAACTGTCTGATCACAAAAGACGGCTGTGAGAATCTGTCCTCGCCGACGCCCCGGTCGATCGAAGATATAGAAGCATTTATGGGCAGAAGATAACTGCCCCGGGAACAGAGGTAAATGAATGGCTGATGCGATCATAAGCTGGTTTATGGAAACAATGGCGGGGCTTCCGCCGGAATTCATTGCATTTGTGGTATCTATGGTTCCGATCGTGGAGCTGAGGGGAGGCATAATCGCTTCTTCGCTGATGCATCTTCCTTTGTGGAAAGGCGTTCTGTTCTGCATGGTCGGGAATATGATCCCGGTGCCTTTCATCCTCTGGTTCATTACACCGATCTTTTCATGGCTTAAAAAAACGGATCTGTTCCGGCCGGTCGTGGAGCGGCTGGAGGAAAAATCTCTCGGGAAAAGCGAACAGATACAGAAATACGAATTCTGGGGGCTGCTGCTCTTTGTCGGCATTCCGCTGCCCGGTACCGGCGCATGGACAGGTTCGCTGATCGCCGCGCTGCTGGATATTAAGTTCAGGAAGGCGCTTCCTGCAGTCTATTTGGGACTGGTACTCGCTGTAACGATCATGTGCGTGGTCTCCTATTTTATACCGTGGCTGATCGCGTCCGCTTTATAATACAGACATTGTCGGAGAAACGATGGGAAACGATATTTTATCCAAACGCCTTGAATGGCGCAGAAGAGAAGAACGTAAGAAAAAGCTGCTGACGGGCGTGTTCGCAGCGCTTGTTGTCGTACTTGTGCTGGTCCTGATCTGGGCAGGCACCGAAGTAAGAAAGATCAGAAAGAACGCGCAGGCTGCCGGAAATGATCCTGCGGCAGTCACGGCGGAATCGGAAACCGCGGAAAGCGGAGCGGAAACGGCGCAGGCAGAGGAATCCGGGGTCGTCATGGGTACGGAAAGCGCCGTACCGGCGGATGACAGCGCGTGGATGCTTATTCTGGTAAATAAGAACCATCCGATCCCGGACGGATATACCGTCCCGGAATTTACCGAACTGAGAAACGGACACAGAGTGGATTCCCGCATTTATCCGGATCTGCAGAATATGTTCGATGATATGCGGAGCGAAGGCCTGAAACCCGGCATCACTTCTTCCTTCCGCTCGCATGAAGACCAGCAGGGCATGATGGATAAAAAGATAAAGGAATATGAAGATGCCGGAAACAGTCATGAAGAAGCCGTGCGGCTTGCGGAGGAATGGGTGGCCATTCCGGGAACGAGCGAGCATGAACTGGGACTCTCTGTGGATATTTCAAGCGCAGATAAGGAAGCGCAGTCCCCGGACAGGATCTGGACATGGCTCAATGAGAACTGCTGGAAATACGGCTTTATACAGAGATATCCGGAGAATAAGACGGATATTACCGGTATTATCAATGAACCCTGGCATTACAGATATGTCGGGAAAGCAGCGGCGAAAGAAATGACGGAACAGGGGATTGTGCTGGAGGAATATCTCGGCATAACAGAATAATGGAAAAACCGTCCACAGCAATAAAAAATTATAAAAACAGAGAAAAAATTTCAAAAACGGACTAGAAAAATTTTTCGTTTTGTATTACAATAATTCTGTTATAGCGGGCAGGATAAAAAAAGTCATGTACCATACGGAATGGGGGCGACAAAGTGACAGAAAACAGACCGATAACTGAAAAAAAACATGTCCACAGAGAAATCACCCAGACGAGAGATGAGATTCGTTCGACAGGCAAGTACGCACAGGAAAAGATGATGAACGGCATGATCATGGAAGGCGACATCAAGCGCGTGACCAAGTATCTGGAAAGTGCAGAGCATCAGCGCGTGGAACGCATGTCGGCAGATCCGTTCAGAAGACAGCTGTATACCGTGATCGTCGGGATTGCAGTGGCTTCCAGGGCAGCGCTGGACGGCGGCCTGGGAGAAGAGGATGCTTTTACACTGAGCAATTCCTATATCATGGAAGCGGATAACTGTCAGACGCCGGCAGAGGTCTGGGAAGTCTACAAGAAGGCAGTACTGGATTTTACGAATAAAGTGAATGAGAACAAATCCGACGTTCTGATGAGCGAGAAGATCAAACTCTCCATCGACTATATCCTGCGGCATCTGCATTATGATATCTCCCTGAAGCAGATCGCGGACAATGCCGGTCTTTCGGAGACCTATTTCTCCGCGCTGTTCAAGAAGGAGACCGGAGAGACGGTCAGCGAGTTCATTCAGAAGAGCCGTGTGAGAGAGGCGCAGAGCATGATCCAGTTCTCGGAATACAGCCTGCTCGAGATCGGTCAGTATCTGGGATTCTGTTCGCAGAGCCATTTCTCCAAGACATTCAGGAAATATACCGGCATGACGCCCGGACAGTACAGAAAGAAGAACTTCAAGAGAACATGGTAAGAGAAGGCAATCAAAAAGACCGGCAGCTGCCGGTCTTTTTGATTGCCTTCAAAGTTCAGAAGGAGCCGGAGAACCGTCCCCCGGCTCCTGTGATGCATGGATTACGCTACCAGGAAGAACTTGATCAGGAAGAGCAGTGAAATGATGTAAGTCACAGCAGATACTTCCTTTGCCTTGCCTGAAAATACGGCGATCACGGTGTAGGAGATGAGGCCGATACCGATCGCGTGTCCGATGGATCCGGAGATTGGCATGGAGATCATCATCAGTCCCACGGGGACCAGCTGTTCCATATCGGCGAAGTCTACATTCTTCAGGCCTGCTGCCATGATGATTCCGACATAGATCAGTGCGGAAGAAGTGGCAGCGGGAGGAATGAGCGCAGCAATCGGAGAGATGAACATGCAGGCCAGGAAGAGCACGCCGGTAGTCAGGGCGGTAAGCCCTGTACGTCCGCCGGCTTCCACGCCGGAAGCGGATTCGATAAAGGTGGTAACCGTGGATGTTCCGGTCAGGGAACCGGCAACGGTACCGATCGCATCAGCGAGGAGCGCTTCCTTCATCTGCGGCATATTGCCGTCTTTGTCAAGCATCCCTGCACGGGAAGCTGTACCGACAAGCGTTCCGATGGTATCGAACATATCGATCATGCAGAAAGTGATGATCAGGGTGATGACGGTGAACCAGCCTACCTGGGCAAAGCCCGCAAAGTTGAGCTTGAACAGTGTAGTGTTCGCCATATCTGCAAACGGCGGCATCCAGTTGGCGGATGCAAGCGCCGCGAAAGGATTTGTATGCAGGAATGCCGCTTCGCAGATCCAGTATAAGATGGAAGCAAGCAGCATGCCGATCAGAACGGCTCCCTTGAAGCCCTTTCTGGCAAGGATGATGATCGCAAACAGTCCGACGAACATGGTGATGACGGTAATGACCATTGCGGTATATCCTTCTCCCATGGTGGTCGATGCAAGCTTCGGGGTCAGCGCGCCGAAGAAATCGCGCATCGCATAGAACGGGCCGCCTGTGGATGAATAAATACCGGCATTCGATCCGAGACCGATGTTCATCAGCATCAGGCCGATCGAAGGAGCAATACCCATGCGTACGCCGAGCGGGATCGCTTCCACGATCTTTTCGCGGATGTTGAACAGCGACAGCAGAACGAATACGATACCTTCCACGAAGATGATCACGAGCGCTGCCTGGAAGCTGGCCAGATAAGTCATGCCGGTGATGGCAACGATGTTGGTGACAACAACGGCCATAAAGCTGTTGAGGCCCATGCCGGGAGCAAGCGCGAAAGGCTTGTTCGCTGCAAATGCCATGACGAACATACCGATCGCGGAGGCAATGCATGTTGCCATGAATACACCGTTCCACAGATCAGCGCCTTCAGCGCCGAAACCTGTTAACAGATTAGGGTTCAGGGCGATGATATAAGCCATCGTCATGAAGGTGGTAAGACCCGCAATGATCTCCGTGCGGACGTCTGTACCGTTTTCCCTGAGTTTGAATAGTTTCTCCATTTTTCCCTCTTTTCGTTTTGATTCCGCGGGGAAAGCCCCCGCAACTGCGAGTTACTCTTCCTCCTGGATCTTCTGGATCATTTCCCACATCGCCTGCGCGCTGTTGAAGTTCTCCGGGACCAGATATCTGGGACCGATCTCGATACCGAAATTATCGGAAATTTCGGATACCAGAGAGATGATGCTGAAGGAATCAAGGACCTGGCCGTCGATCAGGCGGTCTTCTGTCTCAAAATCCACATCAGGAGCGATCTCGGTGAGGATCTCCATCAATTCTTCCATCTTGATTCTCCATTCCGTATCTGTATTTTTGACCGTGAAAGGACCTGTCCTTACACAGCGCTCTTAAACGATACTCTGTTATAATAACGGAAACGGAAAAGATATGCAAGCCGTTTTGCCTTGACTTAAAGAAGGCAAACTGATACATTAAGTATGATTATGCGGTCGTGCCGAAAGGTGCCGTATTTCCGGATCCGAAGCTGTTTCCTATCCGATGACAAAGGGAAGTGTGCAATGGCAGATGTAAGACCGATCGCCTGTCTCCGCCCGGACGCGGAGCTGGCAGCCAGAATAGCAACAGGACCTCACAGCGAGATCAGCAAGCAGGAAATCAAAGATAAAATACTGGAAAACCCTCTTTCCTATTCCAGGATCGTGCACCCGAAATGCCTGTACGGCTCCGTTCCGGATGTCTACGACCGGACGGCGGATGATCTGAAGGAATGGATCAGCAGGGACATATTCAGACAGGATGAAAATGCGGCCTTCTATATCTACCGCCTGACAAGCTGCGGCCATACGCAGAGCGGTCTGGTGGGACTTACGCCGGTGGATGATATTGTTTCCGGGCGCATTCATGCGCATGAGAAGGTCAGGGAGAACAAACTTGCGGATCTGATGATGCACATCGATAAGTGCGGCGCACAGGTGGGCGGTCCGGTGCTGATGGCCATTCACGCCAATAAGCGCTTTCTGCAGTGGATCGCAGAACAGGAAAAACAGGTTCCGCTGTATGATTTCGTATCTGAAAACGGCGTACTGAATCAGATCTGGCGGATCGATGATCCGGATGCGGTCAGGGATATGGCGGATATCATGTCCGGAGCGGGAGATCTTTATATAGCAGACGGCCATCACAGAGTCATGGCCGCTGCCGCCATCTGTGAAAGAAACAGAAAGAGGGACCCTGCATTTACGGGAAACGAGCCCTGGAACTATCTTCCCTGCGTCTGCTTTGCCGAAGACGAACTGAAGATCCTGCCTTTTGCCAGGATCGTGGAGGGATACCGGCACAGAACGCTAGACACGCTTCTTTCCCTGCTCTCGGACAGTTTTGCTGTTGAACCGTGTGAATACGGTGCCGAGCCTCGTAAAAAGGGAGAATTTATACTGGTCTCCGGCGAAAAGAGTTTCCGGCTGCTGTTAAAGGAAGAATGCAGGCCGGACGATCCGCAGGCATCGCTGGATGTATCCGTGCTGCAGGATCTTGTGCTGGAGCCGTTTTTCGGGGTCAGGGATCCGAAGACAGATCCGAGAATGGAGTTTATCGGCGGTATGAAGTACAGGGATCAGCTGCTGGCCGTCTGCCGGGCGGAGGATGCGGTCGGGTTCCTGCCATACCCTACTTCCATGGATGAGCTTTTTGCTGTCGCCGACGCAGGAGAGACCATGCCTCCGAAATCAACATGGTTCGAGCCCAAACTCTGCAACGGGCTGTTCATTTACAGATTATAATGAGATTATTATGCCCGGTCATACCGGGCTTTGGAGTATAGAATGGGAAACAGAAAAAGAGGCGAAAGCTTCATTGTACAGGCGGGGATCCTTGCCGGTGCGGGAATCATAGTACGGATCATCGGCATACTGTACCGGAGTCCTCTGACGAGCATCATCGGAGATGAGGGAAACGGTTATTACGGAACGGCATATAATATCTACACGATCATACTGCTGCTTGCGTCTTACAGTATTCCGTCCGCTATTTCCAAAGTGATCGCGCAGCGTCTGGCGCTTAATGAATACAGGAATGCACACCGTATCTTTCAGTGTGCGTTTATTTATGTCATCGTCGTCGGCGGCGCGGCCAGCATACTGACATACATCTTTGCGGGCGTGCTGGTGGATGAAAATGCTGTTTCCGTGCTCCGGATCTTTACACCTACGATCTTTTTCTCGGGCATACTGGGCGTGTTCCGCGGTTATTACCAGGCGCACGGCAGCATGGTGCAGACTTCTATCTCACAGATCCTGGAGCAGATCCTGAATGCACTGGTCAGTATATTTGCTGCATGGCTGATGGTCGGCGGCGCAGCTGCCGGAAGCGAAAGAGCCATCAGGGGCGCAATGGGATCGGCTGTGGGTACCGGTGTCGGTGTTGTCACTGCACTGCTGTTCATGTTCATCATCTACCGGTCCAACAGGACGTTCTTCATCCGGCGTCAGGCAAAGGATCATACGACGGAGCTGCTGGGAAAAGCGGAGATCTTCAAAATGATCTTTCTTGTCGTAACGCCGTTTATTATGAGCACGTTCGTATATAACTGCAGCACGCCGATAAACCAGACGATCTATATTAATATAATGAAGATTGTAAAGGGGCTTAATTCAGCGGAAGCGGCAACGCTGTACGGTATTTATTCCGGAAAGACGCTTGTTATTCTGAATATACCGATCGCGATCTCCGCCGCCGTATCGGCTGCCGTTATACCGACTGTATCGGCCGCGTTTGCCAGAAAGAACATGGAAGATACGAAGAAAAAGACTGCGCTTGCGATTCAGACGACCATGCTGATCGCCATTCCTGCGGCAGTGGGACTTGGGGTGCTTGCCAGACCGGTCACGCAGCTGCTGTTCCCGCAGCCGGAATCGCTGGATATGGCGGCTTCGCTTTTACGGACGCTCAGTATTACTGTGGTGTTCTATTCCCTTTCCACACTTACCAATGCGGTGCTGCAGGGCGTCGGGCTTGTGAACCGTCCGGTCATTCATGCGCTGATCGCGCTTGCGGCACAGACGGCCGCATTGGTGCCGATGCTGCTGCTGACAGATCTGAACCTGTACAGCATGGTGCTTGCAACGGTCATATATACCTTTATTATGTGCCTCCTGAACCAGATCTCCATCGCAAGAGCGATCGGATACAGCCAGGAGATCATGAGGACCTTTATTCTGCCGGGCATATCCGCCATGATCATGGGCGTAGTCAGCTGGGCGGTGTACAGTATGCTGTACGGACTGTTTGAAAGCAATGTCCTTTCGCTGGCAGCGGCCATTGTGATGGCAGTGATCGTTTACTTTGCACTCCTTCTGGGAACCGGCGGAATTGACAGTGAGACGCTTGAACAGATGCCGGGCGGCGGAAAGCTTGCACGGATCGCGCAGAAGGTCCGTTTGCTCAGGAACTGAGAGGGGGCGCAGATCATGAAAAGAATGCTTGTCATAGTCAATCCGAACGCGGGCAGGGGACAGATCAAGTCCAGACTGTGTGAAGTGCTCGATACCTTTACCAAAGCCGGTTACTGGACGGAAGTGTATATCACCCAGAATCCCGGAGAAGCAAAAACAGTGGCCAAGACCAGAGCGGCCGCTGTGGACCGGCTGGTCTGCTGCGGCGGAGACGGTACGCTGGATGAAGTCGTGAACGGGATCATGCTGCTGCCGCAGAGCAGGAGGCCGGAAGTGGGGTATATTCCTGCCGGCACCTCGAACGATTTTGCGCACAGCCTGGGAATCCCCGATGATCCGCTGATCGCGGCTGATATTGCCGCGCACGGGAAGGTGTTCGCGGTGGATATCGGTCAGATCAACGACGTTTATTTTTCCTATACGGTGGGTTTCGGCGTCTTTACGAATGTTTCCTATTCCACAGACCAGGATCTGAAGAAACTGCTCGGACCGCAGGCTTATATCATGGAAGGCGCGAGGGAACTGCCCAATATGAAAGCGCATCATGCAAAGGTGTATGCAAACGGTACCGTTTATGAGGGAGAATATCTTCTGGGAATGGTATCCAATTCGCTGCGTGTGGCCGGAATGACCGGCCTGTGGGGGACGGATATCGAAATGGACGACGGTCTGTTCGAAGTGAACCTCCTGATCCAGCCGAAGGACATTCCGGGCTGGGGGGATCTGGCAGCAGCCTTTCTGGTGACCCACGAGGAGTCAGACTATATAACGCGAGTGAAGACTTCGGATGTCAGGATCGTCTCCGATGAGGCGCTGGAATGGGTCCAGGACGGAGAGTTCGGCGGCCGCATGTCGGATGTAAGAATAAAAGTCCTGCCGCATGCCCTGAGGATCGTAAAATCCTATTGACAGCTCATGTATAATAATGTTACAATAGATAGCCAAGTTCGATCAAAGCCTTTGTGTGAAGGCGCTTAAAGAAAGGATGGGACCGTGGATAAAGAACATTTTATACATCAGATGGACAGCCTTGTAGAACTCGGAAAATCCAGGAACAACACCCTGGATATCAATGAGATCAATGATTTCTTCAAGGATGAAAAACTGGACACGGAACAGCTGGAAACGGTATATTCCTATCTCGAAGGCAAGAACATCGACGTTCTCCGCGTAATGACTGATGAACCCTCCGCTGTAGAGGAGATTGTGCTGGGAGAAGATGACGATGAGTTCCGCCCCGATGAGGAGGAGGAAGAAGAGATCGATCTGGATGCCATTGATCTGCTGGACGGCATCGGGACAGAAGATCCTGTCCGCATGTACCTGAAGGAGATCGGCACCGTTCCGCTGCTGACGGCGGAAGAAGAAGTGGAACTTGCAAGGCGTAAATCCGAAGGCGATAACAGGGCGAAGGAACGTCTGATCGAAGCGAACCTGCGTCTCGTAGTCAGCATTGCCAAACGATATACAGGCCGCGGCATGAGTTTTCTGGATCTTGTGCAGGAGGGAAATCTCGGACTGATCAAAGGCGTGGAGAAATTTGATTATACGAAGGGCTACAAGCTCTCGACGTATGCCACATGGTGGATCAGACAGTCCGTTACCAGAGCTCTTGCGGACCAGGCCCGTACGATCCGGGTGCCGGTCCATATGGTAGAGACCATCAACAAGATGAGCAAGATGCAGAGAAAGCTTACGCTGGAGCTGGGATATGAGCCTTCCACGGCGGAGCTTGCCGAAGCGCTGGAGATGACGGAAGAAAAAGTCATGGAGATCATGCAGATCGCCAGGGAGCCCGCATCGCTGGAGACGCCGATCGGCGAGGAAGATGATTCCAACCTGGGAGATTTCGTCGCGGACAACAATGCCGTGACCCCGGAAGGGAACGTGGAATCCGTTATGCTGCGCGAGCATATCGATATCCTTCTGAACGATCTGAAGGACAGGGAGAAACAGGTGGTGATCCTCCGCTTCGGACTGGAGGACGGACATCCCAGAACGCTGGAAGAAGTCGGAAAGGAATTCAACGTTACCCGTGAGCGTATCCGCCAGATCGAGGCGAAGGCGCTTCGGAAATTAAGAAATCCCGTACGCAGCAAGCGCATCCGGGACTTCCTGTAAATCCTATAGTAAGATGAACTCCTTATCCAGCACCGCAAAATCAAATTCACCAAGATCTTCACAGACCGCCTTTCCGGCGGTCTTTTCCGTTATTTCGGACAGAAATGCATCCGCTTCCTCCGCCGGGATCAGATAGGTGATCTTTGCGTTTTCCGCATACTGACTCGATACCGGGTCGTATCCGCGGGTCCCCGCAATGTACTGCAGTCTCCCGACGTCATTGTAATCACAGGTCACGGCCAGTTTTTTTCCATGGATCCGGTCAAGCAGCAGACTTGCGTCAAGCCCTTCTTTTGCGGCTCTTCCGTACGCCCTTACGAGTCCGCCGGTGCCCAGAAGCACACCGCCGAAATATCTTGTGACAACGATGCAGGCGTTGCGCACGCCGGCGTTCATCAGCACATCGAGGATCGGCCGGCCGGCCGTGCCGGACGGTTCCCCGTCGTCGTTCGCACGGCTGATCTCGTTCCGTTCTCCCAGAACAAAGGCCATGCAGTGATGTCCGGCATCCCAGTATTTTTTCCTGATCTGTTCATGAAAGGCAGCTGCATCCGCTTCGTCCCGGACGGATGCTGTGCTGGCGATGAACCGCGATTTTTTTTCGACGATCTCCCCTTCGCCGCCTTCATAAATGAATTTTGTATATTCTCCCAAAACGACCTCCGTAAACCAGAACAGATGGAAACATTATATTCTTTCCGGCATAAAAACGCAATCGGTGAAAAAGCAATCTGAAACAACAAAAAAAGAACTGTGTCAGCACAGCTCTTTTCAGGTACGGCTGATCATCCGATGCCGGTCAACAAGGCAGGATTACAGCTTGGTGACATTCGTTGCCTGAGGTCCTTTGGTGCCTTCGATGACATCAAACTCTACCTCTGCACCTTCGTCAAGGGATTTGAAACCCTCCATGTTGAGTCCGGTGTAATGAACGAATACGTCCTTACCCTCTTCATCAGAGATAAAGCCGTAGCCTTTCTGGTTATTGAACCATTTCACTGTGCCTCTCATCTGTTACCTCCCGATAAACATTAAATACACCGTCCCTGCCGGTGATTAACGATACAATATCATAAAGGAATGGTAAAGTCAAATAAAATCCTGAAAATTCGTGCAATTATTTTGTTGTGTGAAAGTATTGCAAAAATAGTCGGTTTGATGTCAAGCCCGGCGCTCCTTTGAACAGAAAACTGCAAGTGTTTAGGCTTATGCACGCCGGCAAAATACCGGATGAATTCAAGGCATCCGGCAGTACTTAACAGAAAATCAACTTCGTGTTAAAATAAATGGCCGGGAAAGGAAGAGCCGGATGAAAAAGAGACCGGCTGCGGAGAATGATCGTGAACGAAAATGATAAGATACTGTATGATAAGGATATAAGGGAACCGCTGTTCGAATACCTGGAAGACGTCTTCGGGAACATCAGGATCCTGGAAGAACTGACGCTGGGCAGTTCAAGGGCTGATATCCTGATGGTGACGGAAGAAGCGCTGACAGGGGTAGAGATCAAGTCTGATGCGGACAGTTACACACGGCTTTCCGGACAGGTAAAGGACTATGACAGATTCTGTGACCGCTGCATTATCGCCGTCGGCAGCAGCCATGCGGAACATGTGGCGGAGCATGTCCCTCCGTACTGGGGGATCATTACAGTGGAGACGGCGGACGGCGAACCTGATTTTTATATGCTGAGAGAGCCGTCAGCCAATCCGTCCGGAGTCCTGGACAGACAGATCGGTCTTCTGTGGCGCATCGAGATGAAGCATATTCAGGAAAAGAATATGCTGCCGAAATATAAGGAAAAGAGCAAACGGTTCGTCGCCGGAAAACTTCTGGAGAAAGTTCCGCATGACATCCTGAAAAAGCAGGTGCTTGCAGAACTCTTCGACAGGGACTATACGGCTGTCGGGGCAGAGACAGAAGAATTCCGGAGAAGTGAGATCGACAAAAAACTGGACGGCGTCACAGACCTGCAGCAGAAAGCCCTTCTGCTGATCGAAAAGAACATGAAAAGAAGGCAGCTGAAGGCCCGGAAAAAGAGACGCAGGCGCAGGCTTTTATGAGCAGGCATCTGCAGGACGGATCCCGCAGTGACGGCAAAAAACCTGCTTGCAATCAGATCTCACCGTGATATACTAATGTAGAAAAGCTTTAAAGCGATAAAGCCCGCCGGTTAAAAGGGCTTGCGCTAATTCATTGGAAAGGATGAATGTCATGGAAAAGAAGAATATCGATTGGGGAAGCCTTGGATTTGCTTATACGGAAACAGATTACCGTTATTCCTCTCTGTATAAAGACGGAAAGTGGGATGAGGGCGGCCTGATCACCGAGCCGAGCGTCACCATGAGCGAATGCGCCGGCGTTCTTCAGTATTCTCAGAGCTGTTTTGAAGGACTGAAGGCTTACACGACAGAAGACGGACATATCGTCACATTCCGTCCCGACCTCAACGATGCGCGTATGCACGAGACCTGCGAGAGGCTGGAGATCCCCACGCTTCCGGAAGGCCGTTTTATCGAGGCTGTGGAAGAAGTCGTAAAGGCGAACGAAGCATGGGTACCGCCGTTCGGTTCCGGTGCCACGCTTTATATCCGTCCGTTCATCTATGCGAACGGCCCGGTCATCGGCGTTGCGCCTGCGACGGAGTATGAATTCCGCGTGATCGTCATGCCGGTCGGCCCGTATTTCAAGGGCGGCGTAAAGCCCCTGACACTCCGTGTCAGCGATTTCGACCGTGCGGCACCCAGAGGAACAGGCCACGTAAAAGCCGGTCTGAACTATGCCATGAGCCTGCATGCGATCATGGATGCCCACAGAAAGGGATTTGATGAGAACGTTTATCTGGATCCCGCTTCCAGAACAAAGATCGAGGAGACCGGCGGCGCCAACATTATCTTCGTCACGAAGGACGGCACGCTGGTAACGCCCAAGTCTGACAGCATCCTGAAGTCGGTCACCCGCCGTTCGATCTGCTATGTTGCAGAGCATATCCTGGGCATGAAGGTCGAGCACAGGGAAGTCTATCTTGACGAAGTTGCTGATTTTGCCGAAATGGGACTCTGCGGAACAGCCGCTGTCATCTCCCCTGTAGGAAAAGTCGTGGATCACGGAAAAGAGATCTGCCTGCCGAGCGGAATGACTGATATGGGCCCTGTAACAAAGAAGCTGTACGAGACCCTGACAGGCATCCAGATGGGTAAGATCCCTGCACCGGAAGGCTGGATCCATGTGATCAAATAAGGGACAGATACATATTCTGCAATGTGTTGAAAAAATAACGATACAGAGGAGTAATGCTTGCATTGCTCCTCTGTTTTTTGTACAATACTATTAATTATGGGTATTTATAACATAAGATTTTTTACAGAATAAACGGAGGAAGATCATGGGTACAAAAGTATGCATCATCGGCGGCGGTCCGGCCGGTATTTCAGCCGCCATGTATCTGGAAAAGAAAGGGTACGATGATTATGTGATCTACGAGCGCCAGGGAAGAGTCGGCGGGAAATGCTTCTCCCCGAAGATCAACGTTTTCGGTGAGAACAGGACCTATGAGACCGGCGCCATTATGGGGGCCATCACCTATCATGCCGTGCATGAGGTGGAGGAATTCGCAGGCGTCAGTCACGCAGACGGCCCGAATATGAGAAGAATGTACAGGAACAAGAACGGCGAGGAGATCTTCCCGTTCGATATTAAAAAGAATACCTCACCGAAAAAGATCCGTGAGCTCTTAAAGCTGAAGAGCCAGATGAAGAAGCTCGTGAAGATCATGGAGACGAAGTACGAGGGATATGACTGCTACGGCCATGTCGGCGTTGCGAAGGGCGAGTACAACGGCCTTTCCAAGGAAGTCAGCCGTCCGCTGCAGCGCATCAAGGGAAAGAACCCGAACCTGAAGGATCTTGCGCTTCCGTTCGACCAGTTCTGCAGACTGAACGGGGTCGAGGAAGTCATGAAGATCTGGCTCGGACCGTACACTTCCTTCGGCTATGGTTTCTTTGATGAGATCCCGGCTGCCTATGTCATGAAATATCTGGATACCACAACCGCCATCGAGTTCATCAACATGAGGCTCTGGACCTGGAAGGACGGCACGCAGTCCATCTATGAAGCCGCCAATCAGAAACTGAAGCATCCGGCCGTCCTGAATACGGAAGTCGTGCGGATCGAGCGTCCCGAAGAAGGCGGCGTGATCGTTACCGCAAGGGATGCGGGCGGAGATTCCAGACAGCGCTTTGACAAGCTCATCGTGACATCGCCGCTCGATGCGTTCATGAATTACGCCGATGCGGATGAAAAGGAGAAAGAGCTGTTCTCGAAGATCATCCATGAGAAATATGTCGATTTTATCGCGAAGTTCCCGGAGGATGAAGGTCCTACGATCTCGGGCTACATTTTCGACAATATGGATCCCTCGCGTCTCGGACATGCGATGGTCTATTACCACCGCTGGGAAGATCTTGAGGAGAACTGCCCCTGCACCGTCTATGCGCTCCGGAACCATATGGGAAGTCCGGATGTATCCTATGAATACACCATCAAATCGATGGAAAAAGATATGAAGAAGTGCGGATTCCCTGTTGAGAAGAGGCTCTATGAGCAGGAATCCTATTACTGCCCGCATGTAAGCCCGGCAGACTATGCGGACGGATGGTATGACAGGCTTGATGAACTGCAGGGAAACAAAGATACTTATTATGCAGGCGAGATCCTTTCCTTCGGCGATATGGAGGATACCTGCGCATCATCCCGCGACATCGTGGGCAGATTTTTCTGATATGATCTGAAACAGGAGAGAAAGACATGATCAAAAAAACCGATTTTATGAAAGACTGGAAGCCCGGCGATCCCATGATCAACGAATGGGATTACTGGCAGGATCCCAATTACGTGCCGGACGATCCGGAGAAGGAAGCGCTTGTCCTGAAGCTGGCCACGATGATCACGGACCGCTATATCAAGAAATTCTCAAAGCAGCTCAACAACTGTGATCCGGAATACTGGGCACTGGACAGGATCCTGACAAAGCGACAGGTGAAATTCCTGCTGTCCTTCAAAAAGACAAGGGTTCCTTATTTCCCCGAACAGCTCGCGGAAAGGAACCATATGTCTGTGAAGAACACGAAGAAGCTCCTGAAATATCTCTGTTGGATCGGCCTGGTGGAGATGACAAGGGACGAGAAGCCGCCGTATGAAAAGATGTACAACGTGCCGATCTTCGTTCCGGGTTCTGCCGAATTCATGATGATGAATGACAGGCTGACGAACAAACATCCGGAACTGGCGACCTTCTTCAACCTGATGACGCAGCTGCCGCTCGCGGGCATCACCCAGATGGTGCCTCCGGGAGGCGCCGGCATCGGCATGCATGTTATCCCTGTCGAGAAAGCCATCTCCATGGAGAACAAATCCGTGCCGGTAGAGCATCTCTCTCATTGGCTGAAGAAATATGACAAGTATTCGATCGGACAGTGCACCTGCCGCAAGCAGCAGTCCATGAGAAAGGAAGGCACCGGCGATATCCGCGGTGAATTCTGCATGGGCGTCGGCGATATGGCCGAATACTGCGTGGATAAGGGCATGGGCCGTTACATCACCTATGAAGAGGCACTGGAGGTGCTGGAACGCGCGGAGCGCCACGGATTCGTACATCAGATCACGAATATCGACGGGGAGGACAAGATCGTTGCGATCTGCAACTGCGCGCCCGGCGTCTGCAATGCGATCCGTACTTCACAGCTTTACAATACGCCGAACATGTCTGCTTCCGCCTACCGTGCGCACGTGGATATGGAATCCTGCGTAGCCTGCGGCAAGTGCGTGGAAGTATGTCCTGTGGGAGCTGCCAAACTCGGTCAGAAGCTCTGTACGAAGACAGGAAGGATGACCTATCCGATGACGGAGCTCCCGGACAGAAAAGAATGGGGACCCGAGCACTGGAATTACAACTACAGGGATGATGCGAAGATCAACTGCTACAGCACCGGTACGGCGCCCTGCAAGACCGCATGTCCCGCACACCTGGCGATCCAGGGGTATATCAAGATGGCCAAAGAAGGCCGTTACATGGACGCCCTGAAGCTCATCAAGCAGGACAATCCGTTCCCGGCTGTCTGCGGCGCGATCTGCAACCGCCGCTGTGAGGATTCCTGCACCAGGGGCACGGTCGATCAGCCCGTGGCCATCGATGAGATCAAGAAGTTCATCGCGTCTCTTGAACTGAAGGAAGAGAACAGATATGTGCCGCTCTGCGAGAATCCGGAAGGTAAGTTCTATCCGCAGAAGATCGCCGTGATCGGCGCAGGCCCTGCGGGACTGTCTGCGGCTTACTATCTGCGCATGAACGGTTATCCCGTGACTGTATTTGAGAAGGAAGAGCGCCCCGGCGGCATGCTGATGAACGGCGTTCCGAATTTCAGACTGGACAAGGAAGTGATCGATGCCGAGATCGACATCATCCGGAAGATGGGCGTGGAGTTCAAATGCGGCGTGGAGATCGGAAAGGATATCACCATCGCGGATCTTCGTGCAGAAGGCTACAAGGCATTCTATCTCGCGATCGGTGCCCAGGGCGGAAGGCTGACCGGCGTGCCCGGAGAAGAACATCCGGATGTCATCACGGGTGTTGACTTCATGCGAAAAGTGACGCAGGATCCGGATTATAAACTTACCGGACGCACAGTCGTCGTCGGCGGCGGAAATGTTGCGATCGATGTTGCAAGAACAGCGTTGAGAGCCGGCTCTGACAAAGTTATGATGGTCTGCCTGGAGAAGGAACATGAGATGCCTGCCGCACCGGATGAAGTCGCGGAAGCAAAGGAAGAAGGCATCATCGTATACAACGGCTGGGGCCCGAAGGAGATCGAGATCAGGCGCGGAAAGATCGCAGGCGTGGAGTTCAAGTGCTGCGTATCCGTATTTGACGACGAAGGCAGATTCAATCCTTCCTATGATGAAGCCGATCTGGAAACGCTGGATTGTGAAAATGTCATTATGTCGATCGGACAGTCCATTATCTGGGGCGACCTGCTGAAGGGCACGAAGGTGAAGCTTAACAGGAACGGCACTGTAAAGGCGGATCCCGTAACCTATCAGACGGACGAGCCGGATATCTTCGTCGGCGGAGACGTTTACACCGGACCGAAATTCGTGATTGACGCGATCGCCGCCGGACGCGAGGGAATGGTATCCATCAACCGCTTCGTCCATCCCGGCAATTCGCTCACCCTTGCAAGAGATCTCAGGCAGTTCATCGCCCTTGACAAGGAGAATATCCTGATCGGCGATTACGATTCCTCCAAGCGCGCGCTGCCCGGAAAGAAGGCCGGTGTGGCTGCGGAGACTTATGAGGATCTCAGGCTGACCCTTACCGAGGAACAGGTGAAGCAGGAAGCGAACCGCTGCCTGTCCTGCGGTGCTACTACCGTGGATACGAACCGCTGCATCGGCTGCGGTCTCTGTACCACAAGATGTGAATTTGATGCGATCCATCTGTTCAGGGATGTTCCGGAAGCGAGCAGGATGTACCGGTCGGAGGACAAGTTCAAGGCGATCGCACCGTATGTCGCAAGAAGAGCTGCCGATATTACGGTCAGGAAGGTCCGGTCTTTGGATCCGGATTCCTCCTACAATCATTGACGGACAGGCATCCGGACTTTTGAAGAGTCAGATACGGAAAGCGTTTTGATATGCATGAAATGGGAATCGTCTTTCATGTCATGGATATGGTCGAAGATGTGGCCGAAGAGAATGAACTGAAAAAGATCTCCTCGGTCACGCTTCAGCTCGGACAGGTGTCCGGTGTGATCTTCTCCTATATGGCGGATCTGTGGGAATGGTGCGCGGCCAAAAAGCCATTGTTCGCCGGATCGGTCCTGAAGAGCGAAGAGATCCATGCTGTGACCATATGCAATGCATGCGGCAGAACATACGATACAGTCCCGCAGGGAAGGATCTGCCCTTACTGCGGGAGCGAAGATACCGTTCTTGTAACGGGAAATGAGGTCCTGATCAAGGAAGTGGAAGGAATGTAGGCGTTTATGCCTGCATTCCTTTCATTTTGTTGCAAAAAAAGAGCGGGAATGCTATTATAGGAAAGACTTTGAACCGAAGCGGAATGGATCTTTCCGCTTTCAAAAGGAGCATCAGGAATGAGAAAAGTGATTACCTACGGCACGTTCGATCTTCTGCACTACGGTCATATAAATCTTCTGCGCAGGGCAAAGGCGCTGGGCGATTACCTGATCGTGGCGCTTTCCACCGATGAGTTCAACTGGAATGAAAAACATAAAAAATGCTACTTCACTTACGAAGAGAGAAAGCTTCTTCTGGAAGCGGTAAGATATGTGGATCTTGTGATTCCGGAGGAGAACTGGGAACAGAAGAGGAGCGACGTGAAGGAATATCATATCGATACCTTTGTGATGGGAGATGACTGGGAAGGCAAGTTCGATTTTCTGAAGGACAGCTGCGAAGTCGTCTATCTGCCCAGGACTCCCGATATCTCCACGACCCAGATCAAGACCGATCTTTTTGGAAAAGGCAAGAAATGAAGTATTTAAAGAATTTCTGGCATTACCGCCAGCTTCTTGTAGAACTGGTGAAGAAAGGAATAAAACTGAAATACCGAAGGTCTTATCTCGGCATTATCTGGTCGCTGCTGGAACCGGTGCTGACCACGATGGTCCTGACGGTCGTTTTCGGTACGCTGTTCGGTCATGACGAACCGGAGTTCCCGATGTACATCCTGACCGGAAGACTTTTATATTCCTTCTTTTCCCAGGGAACGAAGGCAGCCCTGAAATCGATCCGGTCGAATGCGGGCATGATCAAGAAGGTCTATGTGCCGAAATATCTGTATCCGCTTTCAGACGTGCTGTTCAATTTTGTGATCTTTCTTCTGTCCCTGATCGTGCTTGTCATACTGGGACTGGTGCTGAGAGTCTGGCCGAGGCCTTCGTGGCTGCTGCTTGTATTCCCGCTGATCCTGCTGTTCTTTATGACTTACGGCGTGGGGATGATCCTGGCGACGGTCGCGGTATTTTTCCGGGATATGGAGTATCTCTGGACCGTGCTCCTGATGATCATTATGTATACCTGTGCGATATTCTATTATCCGAACAGACTTCTGTCGAGCGGATATGCGTGGGTGCTTACGCTTAATCCGCTGTACGGGATCATTGTAAACGCAAGACACCTGATCTTTTCCGAGGCATTTGAATGGGACCGTATGGCTTATGCTGTCCTGTTTACGATCGCGGCGCTGCTGATCGGCCATCTGGCGTTTTTCAGGAACCAGGACAAATTTATTCTTCATATCTAGGAGATCTTTATGGCAAAATATGCGCTGCGTGTTGAACATGTCAGCATGAAGTTCAACCTGAGCTCGGAAAAAATAGACAGTTTGAAGGAGTATGTCCTGAAATCCATTAAAGGAGAAGTCTCTTTTGATGAATTCTGGGCGCTGAAGGATATCAGCTTTTCGCTGGAACCGGGAGACAGACTGGGCATTCTCGGCATGAACGGCGCCGGAAAGAGCACGCTGCTCAAGGTGATCGCGGGCGTGTTCAAGCCTACGATGGGCAAAGTGACAAGACACGGCAAGATCGTTCCGCTGCTGGAACTGGGCGCCGGATTTGACCAGCAGTATACGGGAAGGGAAAATATATATCTTTACGGATCGGTGCTGGGACATTCGAAGGAATTCATCGACAGCAAATATGATGAGATCGTGGAGTTTTCCGGACTGGATCAGTTCATCGACGTTCCGCTTAAGAACTATTCTTCCGGAATGAAATCCAGACTTGGTTTTTCCATAGCGACGATCGTTGAACCGGAAATACTGATCCTGGACGAAGTCCTTTCGGTGGGCGATGCGAAGTTCCGCAAGAAGAGCGAGAAGAAAGTCATCGGCATGATGGATCAGGGCGTGACCGTATTGTTCGTTTCCCACAGCATCAAGCAGGTGAGAAGGATCTGCAACAAGGCGATCATCCTGGACCACGGCAGAATGGTAGCCTCCGGGGATGTTGATGAAGTGACCGGATTTTATGAAAAGATGCTGTCTGACTGATCAGACAGCATCTTCTTTTTGTGTCACAACAAAAATAAACCCCCTGCTCTGCAGGGGGAGGGAAGATCTTTAGATAAAAGCAAAATCCCGTGTTAGTATAAATGTAGGTCTGCAAACCACAAATATAAAAACACGGGAGGTGTGCAAGTGAGCACAGA
>JAFRLH010000075.1 GCA_017431345.1 Lachnospiraceae bacterium
GCGGGAGGGTCACCAGCGCTTCAAGAAAGAATTGACGAAATAAAGATGCATGGTAGAATGAGTGTATTCTAAATCACATCCATTAGCTCATCAAGAGGTCTCTCATTCCCCATCAACTGATGATTAGTTTACGCCGTCCAGCTATAGATTGACATGGAATGTCCTGCAGGGTATATTTATAATGAAAAACAACAGAAAACGTCTGATCCGGACAGCGGGTCAGCGGCTGTTTCGAAGGGAGTGTACGGAGAAGGTGAGCGGGAGCCGGAAGCAAAAGGCACTGGTGATTGGAGACGTAATGCTGGATGCCTGGCGTTTCGGATCTGTTGAGCGTTTCTCCCGTGAGGCGCCCATTCCGCTCTTTCTGGAGAACGGAGAGCCCGTCTTCAGCCCCGGCGGCGCGGGGAACGCGGCATCTCTTCTGGCAAGCCTTGGCGTGGATACCCGGCTTTGCGCTGTTGTGGGAGATGACGCGGAAGGGTCGCGCCTGATCGCTCTCCTTAATGAAAGAGGCGTGGGCACGGATGAACTGACAGTCCTTCCGGAGAAGTCGACTATGTTGAAGCAGCGGTATTATGACGATACCTTTCATGAGAGGCTGCGGATCGACAGGGAGGACAGCCCGGAGATCACGGCGGAGCGGGAAGAGGAGATCCTTCTCGGGCTCCGGGAACGGATCAGCCGTTACGACATGATTATTATTACAGAATACCGTAAGAGCTTTCTGACAGAGCATTTTGTCCGTGAACTGATCTCGATGGCCCGGGCGCATCAGGTCCCGGTGCTGGTGGATCCGGCGGGGACTGATTCCGCGAGATACCGCGGCGCGATGTTGATCAAGCCGAACCGCTGGGAGCTTGGGCAACTGTCAGGTCTTCCCGCGGGGACGGCAGAAACTGCGGCGGATGCAGCCGCAGAGTTGTGCCGCAAGGCGGAATGCGAATATGTGCTTGCCACGCTGGACGCGGACGGAATGCTCCTTGCGGATAAAAACGGCATGCTTCAGAAAGAAAAAAACAGTCTTCGCCAGAAGTCCGGAAACGGTCCCGGGCTGTCCTACCGCACCATTGGCGCGGGAGACGAGGTTCTGGCACGTTTTGCCGCCGCCATTCTTGCGGGAAAGACTGTTTGTGAGGCTGTGACTGCGGCATGCAGCATTGAAGGGATGAAAGCCTGCGCCGAAAAGGAAGCCTCATTTCTAAATACGAAAGCGGATGTCGTTCCGGCACAGACGTCAAAGGTGCTGGATGACGGCGGGCTGGCAATGCTCGAGCCGCGCGGGAGAGCCGGGAAAAGGCTGGTGTTCACGAACGGCTGCTTCGACATTGTCCATGCCGGACATGTTGCCTGCCTGCAGGAAGCCAGAAGGATGGGGGACATCCTGATCGTCGGCGTGAACAGCGACGCGTCGGTGAGCCGTCTGAAGGGGCCGGACCGCCCTGTCTGGCCCCTTCAGGACCGGATGGCGGTGCTCGCGGCGCTGGAATGTGTGGATTATCTCATTCCCTTCGAAGATGATACGCCCCTGCGCCTGATCGAAAGGCTGCTTCCGGATGTGCTTGTAAAGGGCGGAGATTATCAGCTCCCGGATATTGTGGGCGAGGATGTGGTGCTCAGCCACGGGGGCATCGTTCAGACCGTGCCGTTTCTGGAGGGCAGGTCTTCCACGGCAGCGCTTGCGCGTCTGGGCAGGGATGCGGCGGACAGCTGACAGAAGCACGATTAATACAAGCTGCAGAGGAAAAGAAATGGAAACAGCCGGTAACGAATTCACTTCATCCGCAGAAAGCCCGCGGGAAAAGGACGATTTCAAAGAAAAAAACAAACATTACGATCCGGGGCCCGTTGTCAGAGAGACCGGCATTCCCGGGATCAGAATGGACTTTAACAACGGTTTCCGTCTGAGCCTCCCGGAAAAGGGCAATTACCACGTGAGGGTAACGGATCAGGACTATATGGTAGTCCTGATGGACGCGGACGTCAGTGAATCTTTCATATGCCTGAATAAAAGATATTATATCAATTACCTTGTGGAGCTCTGGAAGGACGGGCGCAAGATCTTAATGCATCATTTCAGCCTTGCGGGGAAAAATGTCAGGATCCCGTTTCCCGTGGGAGGCGGACTCGGAGATGTGCTGGCGTGGTTTCCCTACGCGGAGGAGTTCCGCAGGAAGCACGGGTGCAATATGTACTGCATCATGCCTCAGATCCATTCTGAGATACTGCGTCCGGCTTATCCGGATATCATTTTCCTGACGCCGGATCAGAAAGTCCCGGACTGTTATGCCTCATATTATACAGGGGCTTATACGGATAACTCGTATCTGCCGATCGAGCATCGCCAGAGTGGTCTTTCCCGCAGTATATCCTATATGCTTGGTCTGGGCGGCAGGGAAGTGCGGCCGGTGCTGACTCCCTGTGTCGAAAGACTGATCAGGGAACCGTATGTCTGCATTGCGGCGCAGTCCACCGGACAGAGGAAATATTGGAACAACCCCAGAGGCTGGACTGAGACGGTGGACTACCTGAAGAGCCTGGGATACCGCGTGCTGTGCATCGACAGGGAGCGCAGCCATACTATCTGCGGCCGGGAGAATGTCATGCCTCCCAACGCGGAGGATTTCACGGGGGATCTGCCATTGCAGCGGCGGATCGATCTTCTGGGCCATGCCGACTTCTTTATCGGGCTGTCCAGCGGACTGTCCTGGCTGGCCTGGGGCGCGGGAACGCCGGTCGTGCTGATCTCCGGTTTTACGTTTCCATCTTACGAGTTTTATACGCCCTACCGGGTGATCAATCCGCTTGTATGCAACAGCTGCTGGAATGACAGAAACGTGGAGATGAACCCGCCGGACGGTCTTTACTGCCCCCGACACAAAGGAACGGACAGAATGTTTGAGTGTTCCCGGTTCATCACGCCGGAGCAGGTCATAAAAACGATAGACCGGCTGATGGCGGATCACGGGCTGCCGCGGCGCCGTGTCTGATTTTTTCGGCAGCGCTGAGACAACAGCCCGTTCGTGCTGGCCTGATGCGCCTGCTGTTCAGCTTTACGTATGGTACGCAACAGTTACAACACATAAATCAATCCATGAGAGGAGATCAACATGTTGAAGGAAAGATATGAAAAGCCGGTTATGACACCTGCGGAAAACAGCCTCACAAAGGAGAAATACGAGAGACCGGATATGGACGTTATGGCCTTGGACAGGACCACAGCGGTCATTATCACGAGCGGGCCCATGAGTACCGTCACCGTCGCCCCCACTTCGTACCCTAGTTCTGAGCCGACTGTTTGAATAACAGGAGCTTCCAGGGGTCGCCGGGGAAGCGGGTTCAGGACACAGGGAGAGAAGCATGGATAAAGAAAACAGCGGCTATAATGTATCAGGCCGTCCATATGTGAAAGTACAGAACGGAAGAATCCTGCTGGATCCCGGGCCGATTGTCAGGGAGACCGGTCTTCCCGGCGTCAGGCTGGACTTCAACTGCGGGGTGCGGCTGGAGATCCCGGAGGGGAACTGGCATGTGCGTATCACTGACCAGGATACCATGGCCGTCCTTTTGGATGCGGACGTGAGCGGCCAATCTGTCGGAACAGGTAAGTTTTTTTATATCAATTACCTGGTGGAGCTCTGGAAGGACGGGGAAAAGCTCCTGACGCACCATATGAACCTCGCGGGAAAAAATGTGAGATTCCTTTTTCCGATCGGCGTGCTGGGAGATACGGTGTCTTTTATTCCGGCTGTTGAAGAGTTCCGTCGGAAGCTCGGCTGCAGGCCGTACTGCATTGTGGCGAAGGTGCATACAGAATTCCTGGCCGCGGCATATCCGGAGATCGTTTTCCTGCCGGAAGAGATGGAGGTGCCGGAATGCTATGCCTCGTACTATCTGTGGACCTCCACGGATAAGAACGACCTGCCATTCGATTATCGTCAGACCGGTTTTGCCCGGTGTATCCCGCTCATGCTCGGGCTGGGGGACCGGGAGTTCAGACCGGTCTTTAAGCCATGTCCCGAAAGGCTGATCAGGGAACCGTATGTCTGCATCGCAGTCAAGGCATCCGCACACCGAAAGCTCTGGAACAATCCGAAGGGCTGGGATATCACGGTAGACTATCTGAAAAGCCTGGGATACCGCGTGCTCTGTATCGACCGGAACCGCGTGGAGAAAAGAGGGGACTTTGAAATCGGCATACCGCCCGGCGCTGAGGATTTTACCGGAGACCTGCCCATACAGCAGCGGATCGATCTGCTGGGCCACGCAGACTTTTTTGTCGGGCTGTCAAGCGGACTGTCCTGGCTTGCCTGGGGCTGCGGCATTCCTGTTGTCATGATCTCCGGCTTCACGCTGCCGTTTGCCGAGTTTTATAATCCGTACCGCGTGATCAATTATCACGCATGCAACGGCTGCGGCAATGACAACAGCCTGGAGGAACGTTCCCCGGACTATCATTACTGCGCAAGACATGGCGGGACCGACCGCGCCTTCGAGTGCACGAGGTATATCTCCCCGGGGTATGTGTGCAAAACCATAGACCGGCTGATGGCCGATCACGGCCTGCCGCGTCTGAAAGAGTGAGACCGCAGAAAGGAAGGGGGCTGTTTATGAAACTGAAAGACGACTGCATGATCCAGGTCATTGACGATGTCCAGTATCTGGCGGCGGGGGGAGATGATTCGTCTGCCGGCGCTATGGAAAGCAACAGGACCGCAGCGTATATCGTGACGCTTCTGGCGGAAGAGACTACAGAAGAGAAGATCGTGGACGCCCTTTTTGAACGTTATGACGCGCCCAGAGAGGAGATCGCCGCCGACGTTGCAGAGATCCTTGCGGTTCTGCGCGGCATAGGCGTTCTGGAAGAGGGCTGATACTGTTATCTTGTAAAAGCGATAAAAACCCGTGAGCATAACTTCCGGAAGGAGGATCAGCTCACGGGTTTTTTGCATAGACGGAGTTTCGCGGCGTTGTCAGAAACTGCGCAGATAGTCGTCGATCTCCTGCCGGTTCAGTCTGGTTATCTTCTTATCCAGCACGCGGTACACCTGACTGCACATGTACAGCACGGTGGGACGATGGGTCGTAATGATCACGGTGCGCTCCGGCGCCTTTTTCAGGATGTTCCGCAGGACTTCTTTTTCCGTCTCAACGTCCAGGGCGCTGGTGGCCTCGTCCATCAGCAGGACCGGCGCGTTCCGCAGCAGCGCGCGGGCGATGGAAATACGCTGGGCCTGTCCTTCGGACAGACCTTTCCCGTGCGAGAGGACCTGGGAATCGATGCCGTCGGGCATTTTTTCCACGAAATCCCATGCGCAGGCGAGCTTCAGCGCATCGATCATTTCCTGTTCCGTCGCATCCTGTCTGGCAAGCCGCAGGTTTTCGGCTATGGTGCCGCCAAGAAGGGTGTTCCCCTGGGGCACATAGGATATCAGGGCTCTGCTTTCAACGGTAAGAGGGAGCGGGGCACCGTTTTCCGGCAGAAAGGCACAGGACCCGTTCGAAGGTTCAATTATGCCCAGAATAAGCCGTAGGACAGTTGTCTTCCCTTCACCGCTCGGACCTACCAGGGCGGTGATGTGACCGGGGAACGCCTCAAAATCCGAAGTCTCAATGACCGTGTCACTGTTTTCATAGGAGAAATCAATGTGATCGAGTTTCAGTGTCAGGCCGCCCCGGAAGTATTCCGCGGGAATGTCCTGCCCGGAATACTTTTCCCCGGGAAGGTCCATCAGTTCCTGGACGCGGTGGGCTGAAACGCTGCCGTTGATGAATCCGGGTATGATGCTGACCAGCCTGTTGAACGCGTTGTTGAGGTTCCCGCTCTGCTGCAGGAACAGCATCATGGTACCGTAAGTGATATGGTCGGTCCACAGCAGGAACAGGGCATATCCGTAGCCCGCATACCCCACCAGCAGATTGAGAATGGTTATAAATGTATTGGAACGGATCTGGAACATGTTCCAGTCCAGGGAAATGGCACGGTACTGACTGTTCAGATCCTTCAGCTTCACGCCGAAGCGATCCATGACCCCGAAACTCTTGATCGTGTCGATCCCGTACAGGGATTCTGTCTCGAAGGCATGAATTTTGCTCGAGAAATCCATCATCTTGCTGCGGTAGAATTTTTGCTTCCCCAGCAGATACCTGCTCATGAACAGAAGCAGCGGGGCGCTGCCGAGTGAGAGAATGCTCATTACCGGGCTGTAATACCAGATGACGATAAAGGTAGTAATAAATGCGTAGATAGAAGTGATCACACCGGGGATCCAGTTGATGGCATTTCCTGTCACCGTATCCACATCGCTGTGAAAACGGTTGAGGATGTCTCCGTTTGGAAACTGATTGAGCGACTGCCACCCGGCTTCCATCACCCTGTTGAATACATCGGAACGGATGTGATTGCTCATGTCTACGTTCAGCTTATGACCGACGCGGGAGAACAGGTTGTTATTGATAATAATAAGAAGCGAAGTGCCGGCAACTGCCAGCACCGCCAGCCACAGCTGATCTGTTATACGGCTGACCACAACGTCTACCATAAATTTGGACGCCAGGGAAGAGAGCAGGCCAAGGGTGGAGGACAGCAGGCCCAGAAAGGTGTACAGCGCTATGGAATACCTGAAATGCGCGGAATAGGAAAAGATCCATTTCCAGTCGCGGAACAATTCCCCGAAGGTGTCGTTTTTCCAGCGTTCCTTTATTGTGTTCAGGGTCTTTGAATTCATGGTCTCTCCTCTGTACGACGATGATCCGGCTGCTTTATCAGGCGCCGTCTTTTGACAGGATCTTCTTTATAATCGGCAGGACGCCCAGTTTCCGCAGGGCTGCGGCAGCTGACCGCCTGAAGCGGATACGGAGAACACGAAGCGGATAAATGGCATGCCAGAAACGCGCGTAGAACCTGTAGGCAGGATCATCCGCGCTGATCTCCTTTCCTTTCCTGCGGAAAGAGGTCAGTACGCCGATCACTGCGCTGTCCGGTACGGTCTCCGGGACATAGGTGTTGTCGCCGCGAATGAGATAATATCCGTCTTTTACCGCCAGCACCCGGTGGAGTACGTAGCTGTCTCCCCTTCTATACAGTGCCGTGTCGTATTTCTTAAGACGCGAAGAAGGCACCCGGATGACCACCAGGTCCCTGCCCTGCCGAAGCATCGGCTCCATACTTATGCCGCGGATCATGTAGGCCAGTACACCGTCTCTGGCAAGGATCTCTTCAAAAGTCAACTCACTCATCGATCGCTCCGATCTCTTTGCATTTCTGGAACTGTTCTGTGTTTTTCACGTCAGTTGCCTTTCAACAGGGTTCATCAGTTTACTGGTCATGATGATCATACCAGAGAACCGCTTATTTGTCTTCCAGTTCAGCCTCCACGTCCGCGATCTTTGTCTCCGCAAGCTCGGCTGAAATGAACACCTTCCCGCATTTCGGACAGCGCGGAACGACGTGCGTCATCTGATGATCCATGTATTTAAATACCGTTTTCTGCGGTACAAGTTCCGTGCCGCATTCCAGACAGATCATTTTCATTCCTGCACCTCCATCCTGTATTTATAGAGATCGGTGACCAGCCGTCCGCCTTCATCTTCCCTGAATACAGCCCACAAAGTGATTCTGCCCAGTCTCTTCCTGGCATACAGAAGGCCGGATTCGGGATCTGAAAAGGCCGGTTTCTCTTTCAGGACTTCAGCCACATCTTCCTCGGTGATCAGATATTTCAGCATCTTCTCCGTTACCCCGTCGGCAAAGGCCAGTCCGGGGGAAGTCTCATGCGGAATGATATCTTCTGATAACAGTCTCTGCTTCAGCATCCTGCGGTTGTCTCTGCGTTCTCCGAGCGTCGGGAGCTTCCTGTTTTCTGTGCTGCCGAAATAGAGTTCCAGGAGATGAACGCATTCATGACCATTCCTGCAGAGTACATCTTTACAGTTCGCGCAATAAGCAATTATCTTTTTGCAGTCTGCGGCTGTCATGTCAGCTATTTTATTCTGCAGAACGGGATTGGCAGGGTAAATATGGCCGCCGAAACCGCAGCACCCGGGCACGGATCCCGGATCTGCCGCATTTATACCTGCCTTTGCCGTGAGCATCCTTACAGCCTTTCTTGTCGCTTCATCCCCGGCGGCTCCGCATGGATCGAAGATACTGTAACCATCAGCTTCCTTCACGGACATTTTCTGCCAGACCGGTTCCGGGAGATGATCAGCATGGGCAGCCATATAGCTGTAAAGCGTTTCCGTCTCTATCTCGGGCAGGTATTCTTTAAGATTTCTGTTACAGGCTGTACAGGCCGGGATGAAGACAGGATGTCCGAGCTTTTCCCATATTCCGCGTATCCTGTCAGCAGCCGCCGCTCTTTCATCCTCCGCACCGGCCCATTCCGCGGGAATCCCGCAGCAGCCCAGACAGACAGAAGGATTGTCAGCAGTTTCCTTTATAAATGCATATGCTTTTTCAACGATATCCGGGAACATGCCCGCCAGCTGGCAGCCCGGGAAGAACACATATCCCGAAGGCCTGTCCGGATCCGGCGTGAATACCGTGCCGGCTTCCTCCGAAAGCGAGAACCGCATATCATCGAGCCAGAATTCATGAAAGCTTTCGGGCATGGTGCCGTCCTTGAAATAATCCTGCCTTGCCCATTTATAAAGCCGGCCCATATCTATATCCTCCGGACAGACTTCCCTGCATTTGCCGCAGAACGTGCATCCCATGATCATTCTTACAGACGGACGCCTTACCATATAGGGCCTCAGTGTGGTAATGGTATCCACGGCCATTTTTTTCGGATATTTCTGAAAATGCTGCATCAAAGGGCAGACGCGGTAACATTTATCACAGTTGCATTCATAGCATTTTGCTGACTCCGCAGCCGGATCGAACCGGGCGTCCTGATCAGTTTCGGGCAGATCCGGCAGCAGCCCGATGTCATTCCCCTGATCGGCTTCTTCATAATCAAGCGCATAGAATCTTGCATCCGGTTCCTTTATGCCAAGCGGTTCAAAATCCGGGACGGCGTCATAGCCCAGCTTGAAATACAGTTCAATAAATTCGGCGGCGTTCAGCCCGTCTGCCATGGCTTCGATCAGGTTTTTCTCCCCGGTCAGGCGTCCTCCCATAAATACACCCGGCAGATTCGTTTTCATGTTTTCGTAAAGGGACAGACCGAAATCCGTGCCGTTTTCACCGGTGGCGATATAAACGGCGTTGAAATCTTTTGTCAGACCGGGCAGTGCTTCCCTGCTGACTTCATGACCGGTTTCAAAGCAGCAGACATCCAGTTCGGCAAATTCACGCTTTATATCGGCAAGCGCTTTTTCCGGGTCCATAAGTGAGAGCGCAATACCGCCGACATTTTCGAGCTTTTCATATACGTTTATATGATATCCCCTGGAGGACAGTCTGTACGCGCAGGAAAGTCCGCTCAGGCCGCCGCCGATTACGGCGATCTTCTGCTCCTTCTTTGCCAGCCGGTATCTTTCGGGCTTCTGAACACCTTTTTCGAAACAAAATGCTTCCAGCTCCCTCATCCGGACCGGCTCCCCGCCTTTTACGGCCCTGGTGCAGGCTTGCATGCAGGTCCCGGGACACAGTTCGCTTACAATGCCCGGGAAAACGGTCTTTGACCGTAAGACTCTGTAAGCTGCTTTATATTTTCCGCTTTTCATCCTGGAGATGAATTTGCGGATATCCATGCCGAGCGGGCAGGCGGAAACGCACGGAGGCGCTTCGTCCCTGAAACACGGTGCGGTAAGTTCTTTATACTTATCAGTATCCATCTGAAACATTATAGACACCTTATCCTTAAGCAATGGCTGCCGCGTAAGAAGCGGCAGCCACATTACTGCATCGATCCAGCCGGTTTACATGCTGATGCTGATCCGGCGGGATCATTCGTATCCGTGCTCGACAATGCCTTCGATCTCATCGAACAGATCCGAGCCGAGGAAGTACTTGTCGGGTTTGATTTCTTTCCCTTCCTTCTTTGCTTCCATGGCAGCCTTGATCTTTTCGGGTTTGGCGGGCATTTCATAGATTCTTACGCCGACCGCATCGTAAATCCCGTTCATGACGATCATATGTCCGGCGGACTGGAACAGTTCGGCGCATCCGGAGGAACCGTGCGGGCCGTAAGGTCTCGGGTTATCCTCATAGAAGATGACCTTGATATCGTCCGGAATATCCTCGCAGTAGGAGATGCCTGCGCCGGCCATGCTGCCGTACTTCTTCTCGCCGTGATAGTCTTCCTTAAGCGCGTAGCCGATGGTATGGGAAATGCCGCCGTAAGCCATTCCTTCCACGGAAAGCATGTTTCCGGGCGTTCCGATATCTCCGACAGCGACCACTTTGATGCATTTCGCCGCGCCGGTATGCTTATCCACTTCGACAACGCCCACGAAGCAGCCGTAGTTCATTACATTGTTCGGGCATCCCTCGCCGGTCACTGGATTGACAAATTCTGTCATTCCGGTAGTGTCATAAACGCCCAGATACTTTGTTTCAATGCCTTCAGCTTTCATTTCATCGTAAGTCCGGTAGGTCCCGTCTTCTTTTTTCATGGCAGCCAAGAGCTGTTCCGCGGCATTGAGGGTGGCCATGCCGACCATTACATGTGAACGGCTGGCAGCGGCGATCCCGCTGTTCGGGCAGCGATGGGTGTCATTCTGGATAAGATGGATCTGGTCGGGCTTCAGGTGAAGCGGTTCAAGGGCCTTCAGGGTATGGATCGCGGTACCGCAGTCTCCGCCCTGGCCGAGATCCTCCCAGGTATTGTAATGGGTGACGGATCCGTCAGGGTTCAGTTCGAGCGCGCATTCCGCATGGTCCCAGTTGCCGAGATTGCACATGAAACCGCCGCAGCATACGCCGACGCCGTAAGCCTTGTCTTCCGTTTCCTTCCCCTTATATTCCTTTGCGATCTCCTGATAATACGGACGCATGATATCCATGAGCTTTACGATGGAGACATCCGGGTAAGGACGGCTGTTGCCCGAGAGCTCTCCGGGCCTCGCGACATTTTTATAACGGAATTCGAAAGGATCCTCGCCGACCTTTTCGGCCAGCATATCCAGCATTGCTTCAAAGCTGGTGTAGCACTGGGGTGCACCGAGTCCTCTGTAGGCGGAACCGAATATATTATTGGTGACCGACATGCGTGCCAGGCCTCTGATGTTGGGAATCACATAAGGATATCCGATGAATCTTACCATGGCTTCCAGCTCGGGAAGTGCGTCGGAGAAATACGGGCCGTGATCGCATCCGATATCGAATTCCAGCGCGGAGAGCTTGCCGTCGCTGTCGCAGGCAAGACGCGCGTTGGTAAAGGATGCGGTACGTTTTCCGCTGTAATGCATGAATTCCTCATACGTCAGTGTCATTGTCACGGGTCTTTCGACTGCTGTATAGGCAATGGCGATCAGGGCCGGGCCTAATGCATGGCACGACCATCCGAAAGCCCCGCCCGCGTAATTCATGAGCAGGCGCAGTTTTTCGACAGGAACGCCCACACCCTCGGCAATGCCTTCCCTGTTCCAGGTAAGCGCGTGGCTCTTGCAGTGAACGACGACATTACCTTCGTCATCGCCGTAAGCCTGAAGAGAATCGCCTTCCACGGAAAGATGAGGCTCATTCTGTGCGTAGAAACTGCATTCCACGGCAGCATCCGCTTCGTCGATAATATCTCTGGTGTCCTCACCCTTGATCAGCGGCTGCCTGAAATATGTATTTTGTGCGGCTTCCTTGTAGATCGGCTGTGCGCCTTCCGCGACTGCATCCAGGAAGTTGTTGTAAGCGGGCAGCGGTTCGAGATCCACCTTTACCGCGGCGGCCGCCGCACGGGCATGTTCGTACGAATCGGCAATGGCGAGGCCGACTACATCGCCGTAATGCAGGATCTTTTCTTCGCAGATGATCCTGGTCTCATTTCCCGCGAGTTTGCAGCTTGGATGCGTAAGAGGCGCCAGCATCCTGTTGGTGCCCTTGACATCCTTTGCCGTAACGATCTTTACCACGCCGGGAAGCTTCATCGCCTCGGTATCATCGATGCCGAGGATCTTCGCGTGGGAGTATATCCTGGGCTGGATGATCGCGACATGGAGTTTGTCGTCAGGAAGGTGATATCTGACATCATCGCCGTATTCCGTAAGGCCCAGGACTTTGCCGACGCTGGTAGGACGGGGCATCCTGCTTGAATAGAAATCAGTCTGCGCGTCAGGATCAAAAGTGATATCCTTCATGGTCTTTTCACCGCGCATGACTGCGGCTGCTTCCATGACGGCATCAACAAGAGGCTTGTAACCGGTACAGCGGCACACATTCCGGTTCTTCTGGAACCATGCGCGAACTTCATCTCTTGTGGGCGAAGGGTTGCTGTCAAGCAGCGCCTTGGCTGACATTATGAATCCGGGGCTGCAGAAACCGCACTGCACGCCGCCGTAGGTGATCCAGGCCTGCTGGATCGGATGGAGATTGTTTGCTGTTCCGAGACCTTCTATCGTTTCTATTACGCTGTTTTCGGGAACGGAGCTCATTTTCTTCACGCATGATCGGATGAGCGTTCCGTTCAGGATGACGCTGCAGGCGCCGCACTGGCCTTTGCCGCAGCCCACTTTTACGCCGAGATACCCGTGACGCCTGAGGACATCCGAAAGCATGTCCTTTTCAGGATCGAACATAAGGTATTTGGCTACTCCGTTGACGGTGAAGTTAAGTCGTTTTAATCCCATGGTGTCATCCCTCCTGTATTTTTTTGTTGTTGGTCCTGCAAGTATTTATATTCTTCTTTGGTACGGACTCACATGTAAATTATATAATTATGGATAAAATTGTGCATTATGATATTGAAAGAATAACGAGAGGGAAACACAGGCAAAAACTATTTATACCCCAGCACGCGGTCCAACGTCCGCGCATTCATCAGCGACGCCTGCAGCGTCGGGCGGGTCTCTTTCCCGGTCAGGATGCAGTCGGCAAACTCGCGGATCTCATCAATAAAGTGGTTCTCGCAGAGAACTTTTATTTCATGCCGACCCTCCGCGTCAGTCAGCCGCACGCTCATGTTCCCGTATTCATGATAACGTATGGGGATGGAAAGCACGCCTTTTTCGCCCACGATGGTACGTTCCGAATCCGTAAAGGAATCAAAAGCTGCGTAAAAGCGGGCGGTCTTTCCTTCCGGAAATGTCATGCTCACCATGGCGTTTTCATCTACAAAACTCTGTTTTCCAACGCCGAAAACAGTATGCACATCTACCGGTTCCTCTTTGTAAATATCCTGAATAAAACTGATGCAGTAACAGCCGAGGTCGTAGATCACGCCGCCGCCGGCTGTTTTGTTCAGGCGGATATCATTTTCGCGGATTCCGTCGAAGGCATAGCGTACGTCAATGTGTTTTATCCTGCCGAGCACGCCGGAATCAATGATCTCATGCGCTTTCTGCACTGCGCCGCCGTGCAGGTAGGAAAAGGCTTCGGCAAGACGGACTTTGTGTGCGCAGGCTGTATCGATCATTCTGCTGACCTGCGCCGCATTCATGCCGAGCGGCTTTTCGCAGAGTACGTGTTTGCCGGCTTCCATAGCGCGGATGGACCATTCCATATGGAGCGTATTCGGCAATGGAACATAGACCGCATCAACTTGCGGATCCGCAAGAAGCTCCTCGTAGGATCCGTAAGTGACCTGCGGATGGAAAGCCACGGCAAAAGAAGCGAGCTTTTCAGGGCTGCGCCCGGCTATGGCATACAGCTTGGAATTATCCGTCTGCTGTAAAGCAGGAATGAACCGGTCTTTTGCAATGTTCGCGCATCCGATAATACCCCAGTTGATTTTTTTTCGATCCATTTATGAATTCCCTCCGAAGACCAAGCGTGATATGTTACAGAGAGATTGTAACACGAATGACAGAAATTGTCATCGATGCTCGTTCGGCTTGCTTAAGTTGACAAAGAACAGACGAGAGAGATAAAATAATTCATAAAGGCAAGAAGCTCGAACGAGCTTCGAAAGGAGAAAAACTGAAAGCGAAACCTGTGGCGCAGTCCCAAAAGCGCAAGGTAAAGAGGCACCGCGGTATAGTCTTCGAGTCCACCAACGCAAAGATCGCCAAGGTCAGTAAAAAAGGTGTGATCACCGCGAAAAAGAAAGGACCGCAAAGTGTCAAACGGATGCTTTGCGGTCCTGTTTATTTTCTGCTGTCTCTACTTAACCTTTATCTTTACAGATACAGTCCTGGAGCCCTTCTTATAATCCTTTGTTCCGGCTGCCGTGACTTTGATCTTTACAGGATAAGTTCCCTTCTTCAGACCTTTTTTGATCTTGATCTTTCCGGATTTTTGGTTTACGGTAATCTTCTTGTTTCCTTTTTTCTTCTGATAGGTGACCTTGCCTTTGGCTTTCTTTACAGTCAAAGCCTTTCTGATCTTAACAGTTTGGGCTTTCTTCTTAAGCTTGCTGTATTTGATCCTGACGGTCTTTGCCTTGACGGTCATAGGCTGCCTGGCTTTGGCGGTCTTTTTCCCGGGATCAACGGTCTTCTCGGGATCAGTATTTTTTTTCGGATCAACAGTCTTCTTGGGATCAGTATTTTTTTTCGGATCAACGGTCTTTCGGGAATCATCTTTGCTGCTGTCTGTTTTTTCTTCCGCCGGGTCATCCTCCATGGCAAGTGCTCCCGCAACGACCCGGAGCGGTTCCTCTGGATAGTCTGTGCTGTAATAGGTCAGTTTATTCTGCGCATTTTTCAGGAAAACGACCGGGAAAGTAACACTTTCATCATCATATCCCATGGCTTCGAGTCCGTTCCATATACTGCTGTCGCCTTCCGCCGGTGTTGTGCATATGATTCCCGGAAATGCTGCTTCAAACTCTTTCTTTTCTGCAGTGGTACTGTCATCCATCAGTACAACGGCAACCGTAATATTCCGCTTTTTCATCGGGTCGATATAAGGCGAAATATATCTCAGGAAAGCCTGTGTATTCATGCAGCCGCGGTTGCCGTAGACCAGGATCATCTTTTTTCCGGTTCCGAAACCGTCCCGCGTCAGGGTCTTGCCGGCTTTATTAATAAGGCGGAAGTTGGGTGCCGGTACCCGTTTACTTACGTTTACCGGAGACGGAAGCGACTCTTCGTCCTCATCATCGGAAACAAGTTCTTTGATTTTTGCAGCACTGGCTGCATCCGGCGTGTGATCCTCCAGAATAAATCTGTTTCCCACGAGAAAATATACAATATTCTCATGACCTGACAGCGGAAGTTTTTTGTTTTTCGCCGCCAAATCGATCGGATCATCCCAGGTAACGTCCACATGTTTCCATTTTCCATTTACCTTCACCAGGTTCCAGGCATGGAGTTCCTGCGTACCGTCCGCATTTTTCGCAGTTCCCGTAAGCAGAATGTTTTCAAGGCCGGCTTCATCAAGAAGCAGTCCGTATGCTCTGGCATAACTTTCGCAGACACCGGTTCCGTGAAGAAGCACGCCCTCCGGACCGTACCAGGTAAAGGAAAGATCGTAATAGCTGTTCTCCGTCAGCCACTGATGCAGTGACAGTGCTTTATCCTCATCGGACATTCCGGGATAGATCATGCTGTCGACGATCTCGCTGACTTTTTCGTTGATCTGCGCATTTGTATCTGCGCGGACCGGAAATGCGGCAGCCAGAATGATAAAAGAAGCGATGAGAAAAGATGTAAACAGTCTGTTGATCCCGCGTGTTTTCATGGTAAATTCCTCCGGGGCTTTCCTGTGAAATATACTGCTTTTAAAATTATAACTTGTCTAAACATATAAAGCAAGATGAGCCGGAGAACCGTCCCCCGGCACATTGCGCAGTTCTGCTGAGAAATGATATAATTGATTACGAAGTCAGAGAAGCAATACGGAGGCATACTATGGCACGCGTATCAACAAAGGATCATAAGAATATCTATTTCAGGCTGCGCGATGAGCTGGGGCTCAGCCGGGAGAAGGCCAGCGAGCTGCTCGAATCCATCCCGCCGGAGCGGATCGAGCGCATCGAGAATGAAAAAACTCTCCCTCATCCGGATGAAATCCTGGTCATGGCTGAAAAATATAAAGCGCCGCATTTATGCAATTACTATTGTGCGAATGAGTGTCCGATCGGACAGCAATATGTTCCGGAGATTGAAATAAAAGATCTGTCGCAGATCGTGCTGGAAATGCTTGCGTCATTGAATGCTATTCATAAAAAACAGGAACGGCTTATAGAAATTACTGTGGACGGCAATATTGAGAAGGATGAGGTCGAGGACTTTGTCGGAATCCAGGAAGATCTGGAAAAGATCTCCATTACCGTGGAAACGCTTCAGCTGTGGGTCGAACAGATGCTGGCAAACGGAAAGATCGATATCGACGCTTATAATAAATATAAGGAAAATCATTAAGGAATAGGAATGCTGTCGGGCGGCAGCATTCTTTTTTTGCAGAAAAAGTAAAAAATATACCTCTTATTTTGCACTTGCTGTCATGGAGAACGATGCGGCTGCCCGTTACAATTTAGACAAACAAAGAAAGCAGATGGCTTTCTCTTAAAAGGGAGGTGGCCGGGAAATGACAGCAAAAGAGAGAATCAAAGCCATACGTCTTTCAGAGAAACTGCAGCACAAAACAGCTTATGGAAAGAAACTTGGCGTCAGCGTGAAGATGACTGGTCTGAAGAAAACATAAGGAGGAGAGAACGATGAAAAAGAATCCCGATGTACTGATCCTGATCCTGCTGCTGTTATACTGGATTTCTCCGATCGATGTGATCCCCGGTTCAATATTTGACGATATCATCCTTACGATCTGCTATTTCATCTACAACAAAGAGAGCAGGATGATCGACGGATGAATTAGGAGGTGAATATAATGACGAGACTGATAGGTTTTCTGCTGCTGGTCGCATTTTTTGGTTTCGGAGGAGCGTTGTTGATCCTGCTCGCACTCGGACTCGGTATTCTTGTTATCAAACTGATCCCGATCCTGCTGGTGTTCGGTCTGGTATCGATGGTGATAAGAAAACTGGACGGCCCGGAAGAACTATATCAACGAAGAGACTATTGGTGATAAGCCGATCGCAATGTGCTGACAGGCCCCGAAAGGGGCCTGTTTTTGATGCTGCGAGAGTCAGAATGAGCCGGAGAACCGTCCCCCGGCTCACATCATGCAGCTTTCGTTGATTCCTCTCAAATTGGTGGTATGATGTAATTGTACATCGTTGGCTCTATCCGGGGAAAATCACGTACCGCATTTTCGATGTTCTGCAGTCATTGTTTGTATCCTGCTGTAACCCTGAGAGGAGATTCGGTACCTTAATAATGAGAGCGGCTCCCCAGGCAGCCGGAAATAATGAAAGAAAAGGAGCAGAACGAAGATGATGAGCACGGATATCAAAAGAAGAATAAGGAAAACGTTTGCCATAATTGCAGCAGGACTTCTTGCCCTTGGGACAGTTGCCTGCAGCGGTCAGAGCAATCCCGAACCGGCTGTTGAGGAAACGACAATGGAGGAGACAAAGGCTGCTGCATTGTCCGGAGGATGGGAATGCTATACGGAAGGAGAAGCTTCTCTTCCGAAAGAGGTGGCAGAGGCTTTTGAAAAGGCGACAGAGGGCTTTACAGGCAGTGAACTTACACCGGTTGCTTATGTCGGGCAGCAAGTGGTCGCGGGCATGAACTATATGATACTCTGTCGGAGTCAAACGACAGCGGCTGATCCGGCTGTTTCCTTCCTGATGGTCACTGTCTATGCAGATCTTGAGGGCAACGCGGAGATCCTGAACATGAAGGACTTTGCCTATCAGGAAATGACCGAAGGGGAAACGCCTGGTGAATACGAAGCACCGAAAGCCGAAGCCCTTTCCGGCGGATGGAGCATTCCGGATGATCATACGGTGGGAACACTTCCCGAAGAGGTACAAGCTGCCTTCGATAAAGCAACGGAATCTCTGACCGGCGCGGGTTTTACGCCTATGGCATATCTGGGAAGTCAGATCGTTGCCGGAACGAACTATGCCCTGCTTTGCTGCGGCGAAGGATCAGCCAGAGAACTGGGAACTTATCTTACGGTTATTGTGATATATGCGGATCTGGAAGGAAATGCGCAGATCACCGGTATTACAACGGTAGACATGGCGGATTATACGGAATGATCATAGGGCGGCAGACCGTCCCCTGGTGTACACGCAGAAGACATATATGGAGTGATAATTAATGGAAGAAAAACAGCTTTGCCTATGCGCTGGCCAAGTCCCATTACAGAACTCTGCTGGATGCCGGCGTAAAGCTGTATGAATATACCCCGGGCTTTGTTCACGCGAAGGTGTTCATCAGTGATGACAGAAAAGGCGTTGTCGGAACCATCAATCTGGATTACCGCAGCCTGTACCATCATTTTGAGTGCGGAACGTATCTTTATCAGACGCCCTGTATCAACGATATGGAGTCTGATTATGAGGCCACACTTGCAAAATGCCGGGAAGTGACAAAGGAAAGCGTCAGGAACGAGAAACTCTTTTACAAGGTGATGGAATCCCTTATGAAGATCATCGCGCCGCTGATGTGATGGAGCCAGGGGACGGTTCTCCGGATCACACGTAAAAAGTGCCCACAGGATTATCAATCCTGTGGGTACCTGTATTTTATAAAATCTTCTTAACCTGCTCTGCCTCCTCTGCAGAAATATTAAGTGTATCAATTGCCTTTTCATAGGAAAACCCCAGATTATCCATAAGTGCTTTCACAGCTTCAACTCTGCCCTCAGCTTTCCCTTCGGCTTTCCCTTCAGCTCTTCCTTCTTCTTTTGCCATACGTTTAGCACGGTTCATACTCCATTCGTAATCTCGAATGGCATCTTCCCTTCTTCGCAGCAGATCGTCCTGCGTGATCATCGCTTTTCTCATATTCTCACCTGCTTCCCTGAACACATCATCTTCATCAGCAAGTTCCTGAATTTCTTCCCAGCTTCCTGCACTGAACAGCCGTCCCCAGTTTACCAGGCCGTCCTGAACGTCTGCAGGCAAAGCATTGGCAATGTTCCTCAGGTTCAATGTATGAATCTGGAATTTATCGAAATAAACACTTCCATCATTACTCATCAGCCGGAAAGTTCTGTAAAATGCATCGTTATCTTCCTGTTCAAAATCAAGGATACCGACATGATGTACATTTTTCAGATTCTCATAGCGCTTCCCAGGGCGCTGGTCCGCAATCAGCCTTCCCGAGTAGAACAGGACTCTGTTATCCCAATATTTTTCTTTGCTTACCTGCATCTCTATATCTACAATTGAAGTATGGTTCAACTCCAGCTTGATGTCAAGGGTAATATTCTTTGCATCAACATACATGTAATAATCAATGGGATTCAGGATCTCGACATCCGTTATTTCCGATAACGGTAATGACAGCAATGATGACAGCAATGACACAAGGCACCTGTCAGATTCCATCATCACAATGTGAAACAGCATGTCATTCGTAAGCCGGTATTTCAATTCGCCTTTCAGTCCGCTTATATCAAAACAATTCATGCGTACCTCCAATGTCTTTTTGGGGAAGTCTACTCCGTCTGCTCACAAATGTACACAAACTATTTGCGACAAATTTTGTGACAATAATTGATTGACAGATATCGTCTCTGTGAGGAAGTCCGGAGGGCGGTTCTCCGGCTTCTCAAAACAGGCTGAAGATCATATTTCCATTTCTGCTTTACGATGCTAAACTATTGATGGCAGGCAGAATGATAAGCCGGGAGATTTAGATCAGAGATAAGAAGAGGACAATCATGAACCTTTCCGTTTATAATGACAAGAAAATCAAAGTCTTTTTAACCGACGGCAGCACCTTTGAGGGCTTCGGCACCTATAATTCTGCTGAATACAGTGCCTGCGAATTCGGTATAGATGCGAACTGTCTTCAGATCTGCGACTATCTTATAAGAGAAGAGGAAATTGAACAGGTGGAGCTTATTGAAGCAGCACCTTCGATCCGCAGCACCGAAGAAGAGATAACGATGCTTTTTTCCGTGAAAAGATCTTTTTCCGACCATCTGAAACGCTGGGAAGATAATGAACTACCGGATAAATACGATCATAACAGTTTTGAGTATTCCGCGCAGCCGACACAGGAAGAATATGAACAGGCGCTGGCATTTCAAAAGGAAAGAGGAGATACATTCATAAAGCTGGAGGGGGATTTCCCGCTGGAAAATGATTTCGGACTGCCTGCAGACGTTACGCTTACCATGCAGCTTTCAGGCAGCGCGGACGGATGGACTGTGAGTGATGAAATCGAAATAAGAAAACCCGGATATAAAGATCTAATGGCGATCGAACTGAAACATTTCGGGCCGCTCTATGGAGAGGATTTCACAGCCCGCAACGCGGATCGTTTATATGAATATCTGGATTTCCGGGGTGCATACATAGGCGAAAAGCTGGTCGGCTCTTATTATTTTTACACTTCGAACGGATTCACTTGTGTGGACGACCTGATCGTGGATGAGGACTACCGGCACAGATATATTGCAACGACGCTGTTAAAACATGCAGTGAACGAGGCTGCGGGAAATGTGGTCTTCCTGCATGCAGACGAGGACGATACCCCGAGAGAAATGTATGAAAAGCTGGGTTTCCGTGTGGTGGACAGGCTGTATGAATATCTTTGTACGGATATAGGAGCGCTGGGAAGGTAACATGGTTTTATTGATATTGTATGCTTTTTCTGATATTCTGTTTGTATAAATGATCATAATTACATTAAGGGAGGTAAGCGGGGTGAAAAGAAAAGTCTTTGTATCAATTTTATGTATTGTCTGCTTTATTGTTGCCGCATGTTCTTCCACTAAGAAACCGGCTGTTGTTGCAGATGAATTTATAACCGCAATGAAGTCGCAAGACTTCGAAAAGGTAAAATCTTTATCTGCACAGGGAGATGTGCAGGATGAAGTGTCGGATACAATTGAAGACATATTAAGTGATACCGGTGCCGATGACAGTGAAGATCCGAGCACGCAGCTTTTTATGGAGAAATTATTTGACTTTGACTATACCATCGGCGAAGAAAAGATTGACGGAGATAATGCAACTGTAGAAGTCTCTTTCAAAACGTACGATTTTTATGCGATGCTGGGAAGTTATCTTGAGAAAGCATTTTCCAAAGTACTGGAACTGGCGTTTTCCGGAGCCTCTGAGGAGGAGATCAGCGGGCTTGGAGCACAGCTTTTGGAAGAAGAACTGGGAGCGTTGACAGAGAAAAACCGTGAAGCAGCAGCAACGCTTAACCTGGTAAAAACCGATGGGGAATGGAAAGTAACGAATATGGATGAGAACACCGAGTTCCTGGATGGGATGTTTGGAGGACTGTTCTCGATCGTAAATGCTTTGGATGAGATGGGGGATAAATTGTCCGGTATTGGGGAGTAGAGAAGAGCGTAATTTCTGCGGCAGCACTTAGGCAGACAAAGACCCTTGACGCGAAAGTCAGGGGTCTTTGATGTTCACTGATTTGCAGCGGAAATTCACTGCTCTGTACTGGAAACATATTTTCCGGCAAGTTCTGTGGATAGGTTATATTTCTCCATGATTCTGGAAATGATTGTATTATCATCCAATCCACATTCGCGATAAGCGGAGATCGTATGAATTATTCCCTCTGTGATACCGACTTGTCTGCCTTCATTCCAACCTTCCAGACGGAACAATTCCATCGCTTTCTGTTCATCATATTCAGTTTCAAGCATCCCTTTCATCTCCGCAAGATGTGTCGTAAGGAACGGAAAAAGCGGTCTTTATATTCTTTGTTTGCAGCCGGCATAGAGGCTCCTTTCCTGTCGGACCGGCACTTAAACGATAGCATAAATTGCCGACTTTATCTACGTTTTCAGATCGAAATTCGATTATGAAAGAAGTCTAACGCTGCAGTGGCGAAATGTACACAAACTATTTGCGACAAAATTTGGGACAAAAAGTGATTGACAGGGGATGTCGTGGTGCAAGCCAGAGAACCGTCTCTTGATTTACAGGCGACCTTGTCCGCTGTATAGCGGACTTTTGCTTTTTATAGCATAATATTATTGATACAAAGAGGGTTTTTTGTTATTCTAGTTTTATAAAAGTTGGTATTTTGCTTAGGTAGGGGGAGGAGATTTGTATTATGAAAAAGAACTACAAGATATTATTTGTTTCATTATTGTTGTTTGTAGAGAAAAAGATATAATAAAAGAGCCTGTGAAGGCTCTTTTTCCACACTATGTGGGATAACGCTTACGGATGAATCCTTACTTGCACTCACCATGTAAGTTTGTAATTAAATATTATCATCATAACAATGAATTGTCAATGGAGGTCGGTATGGACGGCGTAAACTAATCATCAGTTGATGGGGAATGAGAGACCTCTTGATGAGCTAATGGATGTGATTTAGAATACACTCATTCTACCATGCATCTTTATTTCGTCAATTCTTTCTTGAAGCGCTGGTGACCCTCCCGC
>JAFRLH010000076.1 GCA_017431345.1 Lachnospiraceae bacterium
GCTGCAGGCTTTATAATGTTAACAACTTAACAAAGGAGGTTTTTTCTGATGGAAAAAATCAAAGTTGTACAGTATGGCTGCGGCAAAATGAGCAAGTATACGCTCCGCTATCTCTATGAAAACGGTGCGCAGATCGTCGGTGCGATCGGACGCGGCGAATCCCTGGGCCAGGACGTCGGCGACTGGGCCGGACTGGGCGTGAAAACGGGCATCATCGTCTCAGACAATGCGGACAAGGTTCTTGACGAGTGCGACGCCGATGTCGCCGTCATCACGACCCGCAGCTTCATCAGCGATCTTTATGAGCCGATTGAGAAGTGCGTCTCCCGCGGGATCAACGTCATCACCACCTGCGAAGAGGCCATCTATCCCTGGACCACTTCCGCCGCCATGATCAACAAGCTGGACGCCATCGCGAAGGAAAACAACTGCACCATCACCGGCAGCGGCATGCAGGATATCTTCTGGATCAACATTGTCGGCCTGGTTGCCAGCGGCTGCCACAAGATCACCAAGATCAAGGGCGCTTACAGCTACAACGTCGACGAGTACGGCATCGCGCTTGCGCAGGCCCACGGCTGCGATCTGACGCCGGAGGAATTTGAGGCCAAGATTGCTCACCCGACGGAGTTCGAGCCGTCCTATGCCTGGAACGCTGCCGAGGCCATCTGCAGCAAGATGGGCCTGACGATCAAGAGCATCTCGCAGAAGCATGTTCCCTATATCATCGACCATGACATCTACAGCTCCACGCTGGGCAAAGAGATCAAGGCCGGCAACTGCATCGGCATGTCCGCGGTCGTCACCATCGAGACCATGCAGGGCATCGAGGTGGAAGAAGAGACCATCGGCAAGGTCTACGGACCGGACGACGGCGATATGTGCGACTGGTGGATTACCGGCGAGCCCAACACCGAGTTCCATGTGGTGAAGCCGGCGACGGTCGAGCATACCTGCGCCACCATCGTCAACCGGATTCCCACTCTGCTCCGTGCGCCGGCCGGTTATGTGACGGCCGACCAGCTCGAGCCCACCGAGTACCTCACCTACCCGATGGAGTTCTACTGCTGAGATCCTCAGCCTTCCGGCGCAGAACCCTTCTGCCGTCGGATCATGAAAGCCTGATTGCAGAACACCCGTCAGTGAACGCTGACGGGTGTTCTGCCGTATGTGCCGTGCAGAAAGGCGGAGAGACAGACGGACACGGATTTCGCTGTTGTTTTGAAAAAACGGCTGTGATAAAATAGAATATACAAAGTATATGCACACAGTCTGGATGAATGGCAGGAGCGGCAGCAGATATGCAATACACTCCGATGTCATATCACGGCAGCTATTGAGCAGGTCGATGAGCGTCTGAAGGCTAAGAAGAAGGAATTCGGAGGGCGGTATTCTATGCGTGAACAGCAGAATGTTGAATGGAAAGAGTCCTGGAGGGATGAATACCTGAAATGGATCTGCGGCTTTGCGAACGCTCAGGGCGGTAAGCTTTATATCGGCTGCAACGATGACGGAAAAGTCGTTGGAGTTGCTGACACCAAGAAGCTGCTGGAAGATATTCCGAATAAAATCAGGGATTCCATGGGTATTGTGGTTGATGTCAATCGACTTACCGAGGGTGATAAAGAATATATTGAGATCAACGTTCCGCCATATCCGATCGGTATTTCCTGCAAAGGGGTATACTATTATCGCAGCGGAAGCACGAAGCAGATTCTGACCGGACCGGCTCTGGAAGCCTTCCTGATGCGTAAACATGGCGCAACATGGGATCATTCACCGCTTCCTGTTTTCAAAATGGAAGATATAGATGACCAGGCTGTTGATCATTTCAAGAAACTTGCGGCAGACAAAGGAAGAATCGATCCGGCCTTACTGAATGAATCTAAAGATGTCCTGATGGAAAAGCTGCGCCTGACGAATGGCGATTATCTAACCAACGCAGCCATGCTCCTCTTCTGCAAAGACCCGGACAGGTATCAGCTGGGCTCATATATCAAGGTCGGCTATTTTGAAAGCGATGCGGATCTGCTTTATCAGGATGAAATCCACGGTTCTATCTTGGAGCAGGTCGATAAAGCGATTGAACTGATCTATTTCAAATATATGCGCGCGAAGATCACGTATGAAGGGATTCAGCGAAGAGAGAGATATTTCGTGCCGGAGGCTGCCCTCAGAGAAGCTCTGCTGAATGCAATCTGCCACAAACAGTATGAGTCAGCCATACCGATTCAGATCAGCGTTTATGAAGACAGACTCTATGTAACAAATATCGGAAGACTTCCTGAAACATGGACCCTGGAAAACCTGATGGGCAAGCACGCCTCATTGCCGTATAATCCGTATATTGCTCACGTTTTCTATCTGGCGGGATTCATTGAAAGCTGGGGACGCGGTATTGAGAAAATATGTGATGCGTTGAAAGCGGATCATCTTCCAATGCCGGAGTACACGGTGCATCCCGGCGATATCATGATAAAGTTTACCGGACCAGAGAATCGGATTGTAAGAGTGAGGAGCGGGTTATCAGAACGCTTATCAGATAAGTTATCAGATAAGTTATCTGATAAGGAATGGAAAACCCTTGAACTCATAACTGAGGATCCGGGATATACTTCACAGCAAATTGCAGATATAATGAATGTCAGCAGAGTCTCGGTGACGAAATATCTGCATGCACTAAAAGAAAAGGGACTCATTATGAGGATTGGTTCAGACCGTAAAGGGTATTGGCAAATCAGTTAAGCAGAAGATAACAGAATAATACTGTGATGAAATTGAATGCAGAAAGAGTATATGCATTCAGTCTGAATAAATGGCAGGAGCGGCAGCAATGACAGAGCTTGAAAGAAACAGAATGGAAGAGATGGTACGGCGGCTGAACGAGGCCTCGGAGGCGTATTACGGCGGCCGGGACGAGATCATGTCCAACTTCGAATGGGATGCGCTCTTCGACGAGCTGACCCGTCTGGAGGAGGAGACCGGCGTGATCCTGCCGGACAGC
>JAFRLH010000077.1 GCA_017431345.1 Lachnospiraceae bacterium
GATCGGCGTGCGGCAGGAGTAAACACAGAGACAGAGGGGCCGGCTCTTTTAAGAGAGCCGGTCCTTTTATCATGTTGTTTTTATGCAATATTTTTATACAGTAGAATTTTAATTTGCTGTGTGCGGCAGTTCTGATGACAATAAAAAACTGACACAGGAGATTGACAATTGTATTAGAACTGTTATAATAATCGATAAAAAGATGCCGCATTTTGGCGCAAAGCATGTTAAATTCAGAATAATGAAATTTATTTCAGCTTAAACATTTTGCTTACAGTTTCAAATGATTAATTTCATTTTCGAATTAATTAATTTCATTGTATAATTATTCATGATAACGAATAATTATACAGAACTTTTGTCAGCCGGCAGTTAGGAGTGTGATCTTTGTATGGACAGCGCAAACCGTGAACCTCTGCTTCAGGTGAAAGACCTCAGCATTGATTTTCATACAGCCGAAGGCGTCGTTCACGCCGTGAACCATTTAAGCTTCGACCTTTATCCCGGGGAAACGCTCGGGATCGTCGGGGAAAGCGGCAGCGGAAAAAGCGTTTCCTCCCTTGCTGTTATGCGCCTGATCCCCGATCCGCCCGGGAAGATCGTAAGCGGGCAGATCCTTTTCCACGGAAAAGACCTTCTGAAATACAGTGAGAAGGAGATGCTGAAGATCCGCGGGAACCTGATCTCCATGATCTTCCAGGAGCCGATGACTTCTCTCAATCCCATCCTTACCTGCGGCAGTCAGATCGCCGAATCTCTCATGCTCCATAAAGGAATGAAAAAGAAAGAAGCCATGAAAGCGGCAGAGCAGCTGATGCGCGATGTCGGGATTGCCAATGCGGAAAAACGTGTCAATGAGTATCCGCATCAGATGTCCGGCGGCATGAAGCAGCGTGTCATGATCGCTATGGCGCTGGCGTGCGAGCCGGAGATCCTTTTCTGCGATGAGCCGACCACCGCGCTTGATGTGACGATCCAGGCGCAGATCCTGGATCTGATCAAGAAGCTCAACAAGGAGCGCAATACTTCGATCATCATGATCACGCATGATTTCGGCGTGGTCAGCGAGATCTGCGAGAGAGTCCTGGTTATGTATACCGGCCGCATTTTCGAAGAAGCGCCGTCCCAGAAGATCTTCAAGATGCCGAAGCATCCGTACACCGCGGGCCTGATCGATTCGATCCCGCAGATCTCGGATGTCAGGGAAGCGCTTTCGACGATCGAAGGGACCGTGCCGAACCCTACGGAGAAGCTGGAGGGGTGCAGTTTCTGGCCCAGATGCAGCCGGGCAATGGACATCTGCAAAAAAGAAGATCCTTCGGTAAAGATCATAGAAGAAGGCAGAAGAGTCAGATGCTGGCTCTATGAAGGCAGCGCGGAAGATACAATAAACCCTGATGAGGAGAGCGTAGAATGATCAGAGAAGAAACAGCGAGACCTGATTTTCTGGAAGCGCCGGAACCGGAAAAGAATATCCTTTTAAAAGCGGATGATATCAGGGTGACCTTCAGAGGCAAGGACAGAAAGACCACGGTAAAAGCTGTGGACGGCGTAAGTCTCTCGATCCATAAAGGCGAGATCCTCGGTATCGTCGGGGAGAGCGGATGCGGAAAGAGCACGCTTGGCCGGGCGATCCTGAACCTCATCCCGCTGACAAGCGGAAAGGTCTATTTTGAAGGACAGGATCTTTCGACCCTCAGCAAAAAAGAGATGAAGGATATGCGGAAGAAGATGCAGATCATCTTCCAGGATCCTTCAGCCAGCCTGAATCCGAGAAGGACGGTAGAGCAGATCCTTTTCGAGCCGTATATCATTCACGGCTATAAAGATAAAAACTATATCAGAAAAGACATCCTGCGGCTGCTGGAACTGGTAGGCCTTGCGGAATACCATCTGAGCCGTTATTCCTACGAACTTTCCGGCGGACAGAAACAGCGTATCGGCATCGCCAGAGCACTGGCGCTGAAACCGGAGCTCATTATCTGTGACGAGGCGGTCTCCGCGCTGGATGTTTCCGTCCAGGCGCAGGTCCTGAACCTGCTGATGGATCTGAAGAAGGAACTGGGGCTGACATACCTTTTCATCTCGCATAATCTGAATGTCATTTATCAGATCAGCGACAGAGTGGGCGTCATGTATCTGGGAAGGCTCGTGGAGCTCGGACCATACAAGAGCCTGTATGAAGAGCCTGCGCATCCTTATACGGAAGCGCTGCTGTCCGCTATCCCGCAGATCCATGAAGAGAACAGGCGCGAGAGGATCCATCTGCAGGGCGAGGTGCCGAGCCCGATCAATCCGCCGTCCGGCTGCCACTTCCATACCAGATGCCCGCATACCTGCGAGGTCTGCAGCATGGATGTGCCGCCGTGGAGAAAGGTGGGAGACAGGCATTTCGCTGCCTGTTACTGGAATCCCAAGTCGAACGAGCACATCGTCTGATCGGATCGGCCGGATGCGGATCCCTGCCGGAATGGCGGGGTATGAACATGAATCACTGCGGCTGACGGGAGGAGGCCGCGGGAAATATATTTTTTCACAAGGAGGACACTATGAAAAAATTACTGGCATTGTTGATCGCAATGTGCATGGTCGCCAGCCTTGCTGCCTGCGGCGGTTCAGGCAGTTCGGGCGGAGACGCCACCGAGGCGGCTGCTGAAACGGAAGCAGCAGGCGGAGACGAAGCGGAAGCGCCTGCTGAGACAGAAGCAGCCGGCGGAGACGAAGCGGAAGCCCCCGCACAGGCCGGTGACAACACGGTTGTTATCGCAGTCATTTCCGGTTTCTCGGCTATGGACCCGGCCTATGTTTATGAGACCACCCCTACGCTGATGGTAAACGCCTGCTATGAAACGCTTTACAAGTTCGATACCGGCGTTGACACCCCTCAGCCCTGCCTGGTCGATTCCTGCGAGTTTTCTGAGGACGGCAAGGATGTCACCATGAAGCTGAAACCCGAAGTCAAGTTCGCAAGCGGAAACGATATGACATCCGCTGACGTTGCGTTCTCCCTGATGCGTCTGAAGAACATCAAGGGCAACCCTTCCTTCCTGATGGACAACGTCGAGAGCGTTGAGGTCGTTGACGATGATACCTTCATCATCCATCAGACGACCGCAGACAGCTCCCTGCTTGCAAAGCTTACCTATGGTTCCTGCTCCATCGTTGACTCCCAGGTCGTAAAGGAAAAAGGCGGAACGGATGCGGAGGATGCTTCCACAGCCGATACTGCAAGAGATTATCTGGATACCACAAGCGCAGGTTCCGGTATGTACATCATGACTTCCTATGTTCCGGACGAAGAGATGATCCTCGAAAAGAACTATAATTACTGGGGAGAGCAGACCAACGTTGACAAGTACATCATCCGTTTCGAAGGCGATGCCAATACACAGATGATGGGACTGAAGGCCGGCGATGTCGATATCGCCCTGAACCTGAACGACGATACCATGGATGAGCTCGAGGGTGCTGAGAATGTCACCACCGAGAACACCCCTACCAAGACCATCAGCTTCATCATGATGAACGAAGATCCCGAGATCGGCGGACCCGTTTCCAACAAGCTCGTGCAGCAGGCGATCAGACTGGCTGTCGACTATGAAGGAATGCAGAATGTCTGCGGCAGAGGCGCCATCACGCCCAAGTCCATCTTCCAGGTAGGCTTCCTTGGAAGCGCCGGCGAACTGGATGTCGCAACAGCCCGTGATCTCGACAAGGCCAAAGAGCTTCTTGCAGAAGCAGGCTATCCCGACGGATTTGATATCGATCTCCCTGTCAGCGATCTTGACATGGAAGGTATCCCGATGCTCGACGTAGCCCAGAAGGTCAAGGAAGACCTGTCTGAGATCGGCATCAATGTCAATATTGTACAGCAGAACTGGAGCGGCGGCTACGGCGATGCATACCGTGCCGGCGACCTTGGTTTCTCCGTCATGTACTGGGGCATCGACTACAATGACCCGAACGTACAGCTTGCATTCCTGCCCGGCGAGAGCGTTGGTCTCCGCTGCAGATGGCAGGCAGAAGGCTATGAGCCCGTGATCGAGAAGATGAACGAGATCATTCAGGAAACCGATGATACCGCAAGAGGCGAGAAGCTTCTTGAGATCCAGGATATGATCGCTGATGACTGCCCCTGGATCGTTGTCGCACAGGCTTCCAGCCATATCGGATACAGCAACAGACTGGAAGGCGTTGCCTTCACAGATGTATATCGTGTAGATATCCGTACCATCAATGTAAAATAATACCTGTTCTTAAGCCGGGGCGGAGCCTCCGCCCCGGCGCCATCAATACTCCAGAGGAAAGATCTTTATGGATCGGTTAAAATTCATCGTAAAAAGGCTCGCGTTCATGGTCGTTATGCTGCTCGGCGTGGCAACGATCGTATTCTTTCTGACGAAGCTCGTCCCCGGAGATCCGGTCACGGCGAACCTCAGCCAGAGAGCGCTTAATGATCCTGAAATCGTGGAGGCTTACAAGATCAAATACGGACTGGACAAGCCCGTATTCATGCAGTACCTGCTTTATATCAGGAACCTGCTCCGGCTCGATCTGGGAACATCCATCCGTACGAACAAGACCATCATGTGGGAGCTCGGGCGGTGCTTCCCTGCGACAGCCGAACTGGCTATTTTTTCGATCATTCTGGCGGCAGTATTCGGAATCTTCTTCGGAATCATTTCCGCCATGAAGAGAAACAGCATCATCGACCAGATCGTCCGTGCGATCTCTGTGTGCGGCGTCAGCATTCCGGGTTTCTGGTTTGCGCTGCTTGTGCTGTTCTTCTTCTATTATAAACTCCAGGTCATGCCGGGACCCGGCCGTCTTTCGACGGCATTCTCTTCACCGGAGGCGGTGACGGGCTTCTTCACCATTGACGCCCTGATCGAAGGCGATATCCCGAAATTCCTGGATGCGCTTAAACATCTGATCCTGCCGGGCTTTGTGCTCGCGGCATTTACCATGGGCCTGATCACCAGAACAGCCCGTTCGAACCTGCTGGACGTCCTTTCCACCGACTATATCCGTACGGCGAAAGCAAAGGGTACCCCCGGCAGAAGGATGATCATGCATCACGCACTGGGCAACGCGCTCATTCCGGTGCTTACCGTTATCGGTCTCGGCTTCGGAAACCTGCTCGGCGGCATGGTCCTTATAGAAACGATATTTAACTGGCCGGGCGTCGGACAGTTCGCATATAATTCGGTCAAAGCGCTTGATTATCCCGGTGTTATCGGGGTCTCGCTGCTGATCGCCCTCAACTACATGATCATCAACACCGTGGTCGATATCCTGTACGGGCTCATCGACCCGAGAGTGCGTACGAAGTAAGGGAGGGCGGATATGTTTTTAAAAGCGTTTTTAAGACTGATCAGAAAAAACTATCTGTTCACGGCCGGATGCCTGATCTGCCTTTTCTGGATCCTGGCAGCGATCCTTGCGCCGATTCTTGCACCGTATGATCCGATCGCGCAGGATCTGGCCGTCAAGCTGAATGCGCCTTCGGCAGCGCACTGGTTCGGAACGGATAATTTCGGAAGAGACATTTTCAGCCGTGTCATCTACGGTGGAAGATATTCCCTGCTGGCCGGCGTGGTGACGGTCGTCTGCGTTACGATCATCGGATCGATCTACGGAGCGATCGCCGGTTATGTGGGCGGCGTCGTGGATGATGTGATGATGAGGCTTTCCGAAGTCATCCTTTCCTTCCCGCAGCTGATCCTGGCTATGTGTATCAATGCAGCGCTGGGTTCCAACCTGTTCAATACGATCATCGCGCTGATCGTGGTCGCGTGGCCCGGCTATGCCAGACTGATGCGAAGCGTGGTCATCAGCGTGAAGGAGAATCAGTACATCGAAGCGGCGGAAGCGCTCGGTGCATCGAAGTTCAGGATCATGTTCCGGGAGATCTTCCCGAACAGTATCAGTTCGGTGCTGATCATGGCAACGACAGACCTCGGAAACCAGATCCTGCTGTTCTCGACGCTGAGCTTCTTAGGTCTGGGTTCCGCACCGCCTACGCCTGAGTGGGGCATGATGGTGTCGGACGGCGTCAGCTACTTCAACAAATTCTGGGTCGCCGGATTCCCCGGACTCGCGATCTTTACGATGGCGGTCGGCGCGAACTTCATCGGCGACGGATTGAGAGATATCCTGGATCCCAAGCTGCGGAAGCAGGTGGGATGAGAGGAGACGATATGCGGCGGGAGATCCACTGGAAATCTGCCGCGAATGAGATCTGCTAACATGAAAAAGAGCATCCTTCGGGATGCTCTTTTTGGTGGGAGACAGGAGACAGTCCTCTGTCTCCCTCTATCCTTTTTGTGATCAGTCGTATCTTTCGTCGATGACACGTTTTGTTTTCTTTTCACTCCTCGGGAGTACGCCGATCTCGACGACCTTCACAAGCGGTGTGAAGCCGATCCGGCTCTTGACTTCCGTGGCGATCCGTTTTGCCAGATCCAGGAAATCTACCGTTCCGTTCGTCTCGACATAGATACGCATGGTATCCTTTCCTTCCAGGTGGGAGATGCGGATCTGATATTCGCTCGAAAGCTCCGGGAACAGCGCGAGGATCTCTTCGATCTGTTTCGGGAACACATTGACGCCCTTGATCTTGATCATGTCGTCGCTTCTTCCTGCGATCACGTCGATGCGGGGGAAGCGGGAGCCGCACGGGCATTCGCCCGGAATGATCCTGGAAAGATCGTGCGTGCGGTAGCGGATCAGCGGCGCGCCTTCCTTCACGAGCGTCGTGAGGACGATCTCGCCGAATTCGCCGTCCGGAACATTTTCCCCGGTCTCGGGATCGATGATCTCAAGATATACGTAATCGTCCCAGATATGCATACCGGTATCGTACTTGCAGTTGATGCCGATGCCGGGGCCGTAGATCTCGGTCAGGCCGTAGATATCATACAGTTCGATGCCGAGCTCTGTGGAAATTCTCTGGCGGATCTTCTCGCCCCAGCGTTCGGAACCGATCACGCCCTTTTTCAGGCAGATCTGATCCTTGATGCCTCTTTTTTCGATCTCCTCGGCAAGCAGAAGGGCATAGCTGGAAGTCGCCGTAAGGACGGTCGTCTTCATATCGATCATGAACTGCAGCTGCTTGTTGGTGTTGCCGGGGCCCATGGGGACAGCCATGGCGCCAAGCTTTTCTGCGCCGAGCTGGAAACCAATGCCGGCGGTCCACAGACCGTATCCGGGTGTGATATGGATCCTGTCCTTTTTCGTGATGCCGGCGAATTCATAGCAGCGGCGGAACATTTCCGCCCAGTCATCCACGTCCTTCTTTGTGTAGGGGATGATGACCGGTGTGCCGGTGGTGCCGGACGAGGAATGGATGCGGACGATCTCTTCTTCAGGAACAGCCATCAGTCCCAGCGGATAGGCTTCACGAAGATCCTGCTTGTTGGAGAACGGGAGCTTTTTGAATTCCTCTGCGGAGGAGACGCCGGTGACACCGGCTTCCTTCAGCTTGCGTCCGTAGAAATTGTCGGAAGCGATCAGACGGTGGATCTGGTTGTTGACCTGTTCGAGCTGTACGCTGTTAATTTCCATGATATTTTATCCTTTCATCTTGTTCTGTTCGGATATTTGAGATGCTTGCCGTGGTTTGAAGAGACTCGAGGCTTCGTATTGCACGGAGCTCTGAAATGCCCGCTGCAGTTTACAGAGACTCGCTGCTCCATTTTGCCAGGATCTCTGAAATGCTTGCAGCAATTTGGAGAGACTCGAGGCTCCGTTTTGTTCAGAAAACATGTGTTTTCAGGATTTATACACCCTGCTTTCGGATCAAATTTTCCTCTTGAGCTTGATTTTGTTCATAATAGCGGTGTTCAGTTCATTTTTACACCATTATTACAAAGGACATTCAATAAAAACAGACTGCGGCGGGATGTAAAAAGTTGGAAACCTACCTGTATATGAACAAATTCATCGGAATAGTAATGCAGAAGAAAGATCTTGTTCAGCATACGGGGAGTCATTATTTAATTTCATTGTGATATATGCACAGTTTGGAAAATGAGCACAAATCAATGTCATCAACGGGTCAGGCTGCAGAGCATGTACTTCTTTCGGTGTGCCGGACTTTGCCTGATACGTTCAAATGGATACTCTATGAAATATAATCCAGTGCTTTGCAATTCATCTCATGCAGTTTCTCAGGCAGGGCTTCCTTCAGTGCGCAAATGACGTCTTCCTTCTTTAGTGCCAGTCTTCCGGTCCTCAGCGCCGCGCCGAGCAGGACCACATTCAGGCATTTCGAAGAGCCGAGATCTTCTGCGGCTTTTTTGCTGTCGACAAGCGTCAGCGCCGGGACGTTTTCCTTCAGATAGGCGAGAATGTCTTCCAGCGGATAGGAAGAGGCGCCGATCATGGCGCTTACGGGCATGACCGGAGCGGAAGAAGCGACCACTGTGCCGCCTTCTTTGAGGAACGGAAGCATCCTGACCGTTTCCGCCGGTTCAAAACCGATGATCACGTCAGCCTGCCCAAGTCCGATGCGGGGCGATCCGGCGTCCTCCCCCAGACGCAGATGCGAGAAAACGCTGCCGCCGCGCTGGGCCATGCCGATGGTCTCGGCGGATTTTACCGGGATGCCGGCTTTCATGGCGGCGGAGGCAATCAGGCGGGAGGCGAGGATGGTCCCCTGGCCGCCGACGCCGCAGAGGACGATATTGACCGTGCCGGAACCGGATTTTCCTGCCATGCAGGGATCTACTGTACCGTCTGAGCTCGCGGATTTGCAGCAATCTGCCGTACCGGCTGAACTCGTGATCTTGCAGCAATCTGCCGTACCGGCTGAACTCGTGGTCTTGCAGCAATCTGTCATGGCGACTTCTGCTGAAGCTGCGTCATTCACTGTCATTTTGAGTTCTTCCGTTTCGCTCATTTTCTTCCGCCTCCTTCCTCTCCTTCGATTGCGCCGAAAGGACATACTTTTGCGCAGAGCATGCAGCCGGTGCACTGGGCAGCGTCGATCAACGCCTTGCCGTCCTTTACGGTCAGTGCAGGGCAGCCGAGCTCGCGGATGCATTTCCGGCAGCCGGTGCAGTTCTTTGTGCTGACATTCGCTCTCGCGGAAGGCTTAGACAGTGCAATGCAGGGCGACCGGAAGATGATCGCTTTCACGCCGGGCTCATCCGCTGTGCGCTTTACAGTTTCGATGGCTGCGGGAAGATCCAGCGGATCAGCGGTCTCAACCGTTTTCAGCCCGATGGCCTTCAGTATCTTTTCAATGCTGACTTTTTCAACGACCTGGCCCATGACGGTCCGGCCGGTGCCGGGATGCGGCTGGTGGCCGGTCATGGCGGTGGTGGAATTATCAAGCACGACAAGTGTCATATCCGCCTGATTGTAGAACGCATTCACGGTGCCGGTAATGCCGGAGGCGAAGAAGGTGGAATCGCCGACGAAAGCGAAGCATTTTGTATCGGGCTCAATGTGTCCAATGCCCTGCGCCATGTTGATGCCGGCACCCATGCACAGACAGGTGTCGCACATGTCGAGCGGCTGGGCGTTCCCGAGGGTGTAGCATCCGATGTCGCCGGCGTAGAGCGTTTTGCGGCCTTTCATTGCCTGCTTTACGGCATAGAAGGACGCACGGTGCGGACAGCCGGCACAGAGAACGGGCGGACGGACCGGAAGCGCGGGAGCTGTCGGCAGTTCCTGCGATGTGGTGCGGATGCTTTCGTCTTCCAGGAAATCAGCCAGCGCACCGCTGACGGAATCAATGGAATTTTCGCCTGAGGGCGTGATGTTTCCGGTCAGCTTTCCGAGGATCTTTGTTTTCAGGCTGTACTTTCCACAGACATAGGTAAGTGCGCGTTCGATGACAGGATCAAGCTCTTCGATACAGAGAACTTCTTCCTTATCCTGCAGGAATTCGACTGCCAGTTTTTCCGGGAACGGGAACGGTGTGGCGATTCGGAGAACGGCCGGGCGGGAATCCTTTTTCAGGATATCCATCGTGTACATATAGTTCGCGCCGTGCGAAGCGACGGCTTTCTTTGAATCACAGTACGCGCCGCAGGCTGGATGAATGCAGTTGCGTGCATATTCCGAGAACACATTTTTGAGTTCCGCGTTCCGCTTTTCGATCAGTGCATGGTTTTTCACGGAAAGCCTGGGGAAGATCACCCATTTGGAAGGATCTTTCACGAAGCCTTCTATATCGTGGGTGCTGTATTCTTCGGGATCAAGGATGTCGATCGATTCGTAGCCGTGATCGACCCTGGTCGTAGCCCGGAAGATCACGGGCGTATTGTATTTGTGGGAGAAAGCAAACGCTTCCTGAATCATCTGATAGGCTTCGGAGACCGAAGAAGGATCGAATACGGGAATCTTGGAGAACATGGCGAAGGTGCGGGTGTCCTGCTCTGTCTGCGAGGAGATCGGCCCGGGATCGTCGGCGACCATGACCACCATAGCGCCCTTTACGCCGATGTATTCCAGGCTCATCAGCGGATCGCAGGCGACATTCAGGCCGACCTGTTTCATCGTGACCATGGTGTAGGCGCCGGTGTACGCCGCGCCCGCGGCAGTTTCCATGGCGGCCTTCTCATTCACGGACCATTCCACGTATACATTGCCGGGATTCCGGCGGGCGGCAGTCTCCAGGACTTCCGTGGAGGGAGTGCCGGGATAGCCGGAGACCAGATCGACGCCGGCGGCGAGGGCACCGAGTGCGATGGCCTCGTTGCCCATGAGAAATTCTTTATGCATCAGAGATTTTCCTCTTTCATCATTATTAAAGGGTAATATAGCATAAGTGAGGGGCTGTTTTCAAGAAGAGAGTAAGCGGTGCCATGTGAAGGAACTGTGCGGGAGCAGGCAGTGACCTGAATCGGAGGAAATGGAAAATTAGGTCACGTAAGCGTCAGCCGTAAGGAAGAAAAAGCAGGAGAAGAGTGACCTGAAACGGGAGAAACGGAAGAACAGGTCACATAAGCGGCGGCCGGAAGGAAGAAAAAGCAGGAGGAGAGTGACCTGAAACGGGAGAAACGGAAGATCAGGTCACGAAAGCGGCGGCCGGGACGTAAAAAAGAGCCGGAAAAGGTTTTCACTTGCCAGAATCAGTGAAGTAAGCTATTATTTTACACAAATAAAACCATGAAAAGAGGGATGACCATGGCTAAGATGACAGAAATACGCTGGCACGGCCGCGGCGGCCAGGGCGCGAAGACAGCAGCGCTCCTGCTTGCCGACTCGGCCTTCAACACCGGCAAATACGTGCAGGGGTTCCCGGAATACGGTCCCGAGCGCATGGGCGCGCCGATCACGGCGTACAACCGGATCAGCGATGAACGCTGCACCGTCCATTCAAACATTTACTATCCGGATTATGTTGTTGTCGTTGACGTAACACTTCTCTCGGCAGTGGATGTTACCAAAGGACTGAAACCCGAAGGCGCCATTATCATCAATTCCGGAAAAGATCCGGAAGAACTCCGCCCGCTGCTGAACGGCTACACCGGCAGAGTATGTACGATCGACGCGGGAAAGATCTCCACCGAAGAGCTCGGCAGGAATTTCCCCAACACGCCCATGCTCGGCGCGGTCGTGAAGGTGAGCGGCCTGATCGATGAAGAGGAATTCATCGAGGATATGAAGGGCTCCTTTAAACACAAATTCTCGACCAAACCGCAGGTCATCGAGGGCAACATGAAAGCCCTCATCCGTTCGATGAAGGAGGTGAAGGGACTGTGAGAAAGTATGTTCCGGCTGCGGAAGTCAATGAAAACATCACCTGGCAGGATATCGCGCCCGGCGGAGAAGTCCCGGAGGGCGGCACGTCCGACCTGTTCAATACCGGTGACTGGCGGACAATGGTCCCCACCTTTATCGAAGAAAAATGCAAACAGTGCCTTCTGTGCTTCCCGGTATGTCCGGACAGCAGCATTCCCGTCGCAGACGGAAAGCGTCTGGATTTTGATTACAAGCACTGCAAGGGCTGCGGCGTATGCTACAAAGTATGTCCTTTCGGCGCGATCACATTCGGAAAGGAGGAGAAGTAAATGTCCATTCGTGAAAGACTTTCCGGAAATGAAGCGGTCGCATTCGCGTTCAAACAGATCAATCCCGACGTAATGGGCGCATTTCCGATCACTCCTTCCACAGAGATCCCGCAGTATTTTTCACAGTACGTGAACAACGGCGAGGTCGATACAGAGTTCGTCCCGGTCGAATCCGAGCACAGCGCAATGAGCTGCTGCATCGGCGCGGAAGCAGCCGGCGGCAGAGCGGTCACTGCGACTTCTTCAGCCGGACTGGCGCTGATGTATGAGGTGCTTTATGTCGCCGCATCCGCCCGTCTTCCGATCACGCTGGCCTGCGTGAACCGCGCACTCACCGGCCCGATCAACATTAATAACGACCATTCCGATTCCATGGGCGCCCGTGATTCCGGCTGGCTGCAGCTCTATTCCGAGAACAACCAGGAAGCCTATGACAACATGCTGATGGCCATGCGTATCGCGGAACATCCGGACGTGCGTCTGCCGATCATGATCTGCCAGGACGGCTTCATCACCTCCCACGCGATCGAGAACATCGAGTTGGTCGAGGATGAGCTGGTAAAGAAATTTGTAGGAGAGTACGAACCGCAGGAGTACCTGCTGAAGAAGGAAAATCCGCTGTCGGTCGGCCCGTACGACATCTCTCCTTACTATATGGAGCACAGAGTTTCGCAGGCACAGGCGATGAAGAATGCGAAGCAGGTGATCCTGGACGTTTCCGCGGAATTCGAGAAAATGACCGGACGCAGCTATGGCCTGTTCGAGGAATTCATGATGGAAGACGCAGAGCGCGCCATTGTCATCATCGGATCCTCCGCCGGTACCGCGAAGGAAGCTGTCAGACAGCTGCGCGCAAAAGGCGAAAAAGTCGGCCTGATCAAGCTTCGTGCCTTCCGTCCGTTCCCGATGGAGGAACTGGGCAAAGCGCTGAACGGTGTGAAAGCCGTTGCCGTAATGGATAAATCCGAAGGATTCTCGGCCTGCGGCGGCCCCGTTTTTGCCGAAACGAGAAGTGCCTGCTACGGACTGCCGGAGCAGCCCATGATGATCAATTATGTCTACGGCCTTGGCGGACGTGACGTGAGAGTTGAGAGCATTCAGTATGTTTTTGAGAGACTGTCCGAGATCATCGAAAACGGCACGACAGGCGAGGTCTATCGTCATCTTGATGTGAGAGGAGGCGAATACAGTGGCTTATAATCTGAAAAAGGAAGCCTCCAAACCGGAACGGTTCGCAGGAGGCCATAAGAGCTGCGCGGGCTGCGGCCTGCCTGTCGGCGTAAGAGGCGTGCTGCGCGCGATGGATCCGGAGGACAAAGCGGTCATCTGCTGCGCGACGGGATGTCTGGAAGTCTCCAGCTTCATGTATCCGTATACTGCGTGGAAGGACAGCTTCATCCACAGCGCATTTGAAAATGCCGGCGCCATGGCCGGCGGCGTGGAAACAGCGCTTAAAGTGCTGAAGAAAAAAGGAAAGATCGACGAGGATTACAAGATCATCGCTTTCGGCGGCGACGGCGGCACCTATGATATCGGATTCCAGTCGCTCTCCGGCGCCATGGAGCGCGGACACGACATGGTCTATGTATGCCTCGACAACGAAGCCTATATGAATACCGGTATTCAGCGTTCTTCCAGTACGCCGAAATACGCGGACGCCACCACATCTCCTGCGGGTACCGTGATCCAGGGCAAGCAGCAGAACAAGAAAGAGCTGACGGAAGTCATTGCGGCGCATAATGTGCCTTACGTGGCACAGACCACTTATATCGGCAACTTCAAGGATCTGCATGAGAAAGCCAGAAAAGCGATCTACACCGAAGGCCCTGCATTCCTGAACATTATGTCTCCCTGCCCGCGAGGCTGGAGATATCCGACGGAAGAGCTGATGACCATCTGCAAGATGGCTGTCGAGACCTGTGTATGGCCGCTGTATGAAGTAGTAAACGGCGAATGGAAAGTGACTTACGAGCCGAAGAACAAGCTTCCCGTGGAAGAGTATCTGAAGCTGCAGGGACGTTTCCGCCATATGTTCAAGCCCGGCAACGAGTGGATGATCGAAGACTGGCAGCAGTCCGTTGACGCCAGATGGGAAAAGCTGTTAAAGAAGAGCGTGTGATCTGAGCAGCCGGCATATCTGTAAGAGAGGCCGGCTTATCTGTAAAACAGCAGGTTTTTAAAAAAGAAGATACCCTGTTTCAGGAGAGTTTACGGAATACCGGATCCTGAAACGGGGTTTCTTTTTTCTTTCTCAAAATGGCGCTTAATTGGATTGACAGATGGGAAAACTGTTTAAAATGGCTCTAAAACGGCTTGACAAGGGAGGCGAAATGATCTATCCTTGTACAAGAAGAGAAAGCGGGTATTTTTCACAGGAGACCGGATATGACCATTGAGGAAATGAAAAAAAGAAAGAAGGAGCTTGGCTGGAGCAACGAAGAGCTTGCAGCCAGATCCGGTGTGCCATTGGGTACGATCCAGAAAGTGTTCGGCGGCGCTACCGCGGCCCCGCGCAGAAAGACGGTGGAAGCGCTGGAAGCGGCGCTGAAGCCGAAACACAGCATCCTATATCCCGAACTGTATCCTGCAGAATACCCGGAAGGAGGCAGCTTTGCGGAGAGCAGACCGGCGTACGGAAGCGGGACACCGCCGCACAGATTCCAGGGGGAATACACCATAGAGGACTACTATGCCCTTCCGGACGACAAACGGTACGAGCTGATCGACGGTGTTCTTTACGATTTGGCGGCGCCGACATCCGTGCATCAGATGATATTGTCTTTTCTTGTAAGAAGACTCGGAAATTTTGTCGAGAAAAACAAAGGAAAGTGTATTGTGTTGGCAGCGCCTTACGATGTTCAGCTTGATATGGATGACAGGACGATGCTGCAGCCGGACGTCGTTGTGATTTGCAGCCGGGACCGGGTCAGGATGAAAGGCGCGTACGGGGCGCCGGATCTGGTCGTCGAGATCCTGTCGCCGTCCACCGCTGCGAAGGATACGCTGATCAAGCTGCCCAAATACAGGAACGCGGGTGTGCGTGAATGCTGGATCGTGGACCCGGTGAAGAAGCAGGTCTGGGCATATTTCTTTGAAAAAGGATTTACTCCCGCGCGTTTTTCCTTTGCGGAAAAAGTACCCGTCATGATCTGGGACGGGAGATGCGAAGTGAATTTTACAGAGGTTTATGAGGATTTGAAGTTCCTCTATGAGGAGGACTGATTTTGCAATGAGAAAGATAATTGTGATCGGCGCCGGCGCCGCCGGCATGATGGCGGGCATTGCCGCTGCGCATGCCGGCGCTGCAGTGACCATCTTTGAAAAAAATGAGAAGGCGGGAAAGAAGATCTACATCACGGGAAAAGGCCGGTGCAATGTGACGAATGCAGGCGACCGGGAAGATTTTTTCAATAATATCGTTACCAACCCCAAATTCCTGTATTCTTCCTTTGCGGCGTTCAACAATTACGATATGATGGATCTTCTGGAAAACGAAGGACTCAGGATCAAGACGGAGCGGGGGAACCGGGTGTTTCCCGTATCGGATAAATCATCAGATGTCATTAAAACACTGACGGCAATGCTGCAGAAGCTGAACGTCAGGATTCTTTACAATACCACGGTCACGGGACTGATTACGGAAGAACTGACTGGCAGAGAAGAGGCGGCTGACGGAGTTCGGAAAGCGGACGGTGCAGAAGGGGATGTCGGCGTCGGTACACAGTCGGATGGCGCCAGCGCGAATGCATCTGCCGGGAATACGGCGGCAGGAGGCCACGGTAAAAAATCCCAGGCTGTCCGGAAAAGGAAAGTGACCGGTGTAAAACTGGCGGACGGCACGGTGATGTATGCGGATGCGGTGATCGCTGCCTGCGGCGGCCTGTCCTATCCGCTTACCGGTTCGACGGGAGACGGTTATGGATTCGCCCGCGAGACCGGACATACTGTCACGGACTGTTATCCTGCACTGATTCCTTTTAATGCGCATCTTGAAAAAGGAATCGCGTGCAAAGAGCTGATGGGACTGACGCTGAAGAACACCGGCTTCCGGATTTACAGAGGGAAAAAACTGATCCGGGAAGACTTCGGCGAGCTTCTTTTCACACATTTCGGCGTAAGCGGTCCGATGGTGCTGTCGGCCGGCAGCGTGATGACGAAAATACTGAATGAGAAGGCGGACGGCAGGGCGCCGGGAGCTTCGGAGAGCTCTGCAGGAGCTTCGGAGAGTTCTGCAGGATCGAAGGGCGGCAAGGATCGGGCCGCAAAACGGAAGAAAGAGCCGGTCGTGATCCTGCTCGACCTCAAGCCGGCGCTGTCTGAAGAGCAGCTGGATGCGCGGTTCGTCCGGGACTTTTCCGAAATGTCCGGGAAGAATATGTCGAACATCCTCCGGAAAGCCTTTCCGGCGACGCTCGTTCCTGTCATTCTGAAGCTGGCCGGGATCAGTGCCGTAAAAAAGGGGAGCGAAGTTACAAAAGAAGAAAGAAAATCCCTTGTCAGCGTGACAAAGTCATTTATAATACATGTTGACGGAACCAGGGATTTCAGCGAAGCAATCATTACGCAGGGCGGGGTCAGCGTGAAGGAAACAGATCCTGCCACGATGGAATCCCGATTGGTAAAAGATCTTTATTTTGCCGGAGAGATGCTCGATGTGGATGCGTTCACCGGCGGATATAATCTGCAGATCGCCTGGACGACCGGCCATGCAGCCGGAGCGTCAGCGGCAAAACAGGAGGAATGGAAATGAACAGAAATATCGCGATCGACGGCCCTGCCGGGGCAGGAAAAAGCACGATAGCCAAGCTCGTAGCCAAACAGGAAAAGCTTGTTTATGTGGATACGGGTGCCATGTACCGCGCCATGGGCATCTATTTTTCGCGTCTCGGTGCGGATCCGGCGGATGAAGATGCGATCACCGCACAGGTCGACGGCGCGGACATCACCATCAAGTATGAGAATGATGCGCAGCAGGTCTATCTGAACGGGGAGAATGTTACCGGTCTTCTCCGTACGGAAGAAGCCGGCAACATGGCTTCCAAAGTCTCGAAGAACGGTGCTGTCAGAAAGAAAATGGTCGAGCTGCAGCAGAAACTCGCGCAGACGACAGCAGTCGTGATGGACGGCCGTGATATCGGGACCGTCGTTCTTCCTGATGCGCTTCTGAAGATCTACCTTACCGCCAGTGTGGAAGTAAGAGCCATGAGAAGATACAAAGAACTGGTCGAAAAAGGCGAGCAGTGCGACCTGAAGGCGATCGAAGCGGATATCGCCGAGCGTGACCATCAGGACATGACCCGTGAAATCAGTCCGCTGAAGCAGGCGGATGACGCGGTGCTCGTGGATTCTTCCTATATGACGATTGAGGAGGTCGTGAAAGCGATCACGGATCTGTACAAGGAGCGTCTTGCCTGATGGAAGTCATACTCGCGAAGACAGCCGGATTCTGTTTCGGCGTGGACCGCGCGGTGCGCCAGGCAGTGGAAGAAGCTGCCAAAACAGACGGTCCGGTATATACCTATGGTCCGCTCGTTCACAATGAAGAGGTCATAAAAGATCTGGAATCGAAAGGGATCAGAACGGTATCGGCGGAAGAACTGGAAAAGCTTGACGGAGGCACCGTGATCATCCGTGCTCACGGGATCCCGAAAGCAGAGCAGGAAGAACTGGAAGAACGCGGCTTTAGGGTGGTCGATCTCACCTGTCCCTTTGTCAAGCGGATCCATAAGATCGTGAAGGAAGCATCCGAAGCGGGGGACACCATCGTTATCACCGGAAATAAAGACCATCCGGAAGTGAAGGGAATTGTGGGCTGGTGCGCCGGCCCGGCGTATGTGCTGGATGACGAGAGCGGTATAGCACAGATTCCGCAGGATGCGCCTATAACAGTCGTCAGTCAGACGACATTCAATGCCAAGAAATTCAAAGAACTGGTTGAAAAAATTTCCGAAAGGTCATATAATAAGCATGTTGTGAACACAATTTGCAATGCTACACAGGAACGGCAGACCGAAGCGAGCGCAATCGCGGAGAGGGCGGACGTTATGATCGTCATCGGAGGCAGACAGAGTTCAAACACTCAGAAGCTGTACGATATCTGCAGGAGCGCATGTCACCGAACATATTATATACAGACACCAGAGGATTTAACGACACTGAGTTTCGCACCGGTAAGTAGCGTGGGTATCACAGCAGGGGCCAGCACCCCGAACAATATTATCCAGGAGGTTTATACTCATGTCAGAGGTAACCAATGAATTTGATCAGCTTTTAAAAGAAGAGGCGGACTCGATGCCCCAGATCCGTACCGGCGCTATCGTAAAAGGTACTGTCATCGATGTCAAAGAGGGTGAGATCATCCTGAACATCGGCTATAAAGCAGACGGTATCGTTACCAAACAGGAATATACTAATGACGCCACAGTTTATCTTCCCGATGCAGTACATGTCGGCGATGAGATGGAAGTAAAGGTACTGAAGGTCAATGACGGAGACGGACAGGTCGCTCTTTCCTACAAGAGACTGGCTCAGGACCGCAGCAGCAAGAGACTGGAAGAAGCTTTTGAGAACCATGAGGTCCTGAAGGCAAAAGTTACCCAGGTCCTGAACGGCGGACTCGGTGTTGTCGTGGAAGGCATCCGTGTATTCATCCCTGCAAGCCTTGTTTCAGACGGTTTTGAGCGTGATCTGAATAAGTATGCGGATCAGGAAATCGAATTCGTGATCATCGAGTTCAATCCCCGCCGCCGCCGCATCATCGGCGACCGCAAGCAGATCCTTGTAGAGCGCAAGGAAGCCATGAAGAAGGAACTTTTCGAGCGCATCGAAGAGGGCATGATCGTGGAAGGCGCTGTCAAGAATCTTACCGATTTCGGTGCATTCATCGATCTTGGCGGAGCAGACGGACTGCTTCATATCTCCGAGATGTCCTGGGGACGCATTGAGAATCCCAAGAAGGTCTTCAAGGTCGGCGAGACCGTGGAAGCTTTCATCAAAGAGATCAAGGGCGAGAAGATCGCACTGTCCATGAAGTTCCCGGACCGCAATCCCTGGCTGAATGCGGAAGAGAAGTATGCTGTCGGCAAGTTCGTCAAGGGTAAAGTTGCCCGTATGACAGACTTCGGCGCATTCGTAGAGCTTGAGCCCGGCGTGGACGCTCTGCTTCATGTATCCCAGATCTCCAGAGATCATGTGGAGAAGCCCAGCGATGTCCTGACTGTCGGACAGCAGATCGAGGCGAAGGTCGTAGACTTCAATCCCGATGACAAGAAGATCAGCCTTTCCATCAAGCAGATGGAGTTCGATCAGGAAGCCGAAGCGGAAGCTGCACAGGCCGGAATGAGCGAGATGGCTGAGAAGCTGGAAGCTGCTGTAAGCGCAGCAGAGGAGACTGTACCGGAAGCTGCTGAAGAGCCGGCTGTCGAAGCTGCTCCCGAAGCAGAGGCACCTGCAGAGGAATAATTTCAGATTACAATTTTATATTTTTCGGATGAAGGTTCCGGGAGAGATCGGTTCATTCCGACGCCGAAGGGGAACAGCGAAAAACTTTCAGGCAAAAGCACCGGATCCGGACGATACTCCGGAAAGTCCCGCTGGGGACACCGAAGAAGCAATCCCATACGGGAGAATCTTTCAGGTCAATATACGGAGCGCACTTATTATTAGTGCGCTCCGTTTTTTGTTGTATAAGCCACCATCCGGCGGATCGGGCGAGCTGCCTCCTGCGGAGCGGTCCGGGCTTATGCGGCAATAGTATAGAAGAAAACGAAAGGAGAGAGGGGAGATGGACAAAAAAACCGTTCTCTATGATGAACATGTGAAGCTGGGAGCAAAAATGGTCCCGTTCGGCGGATTCATCATGCCGGTGCAGTATACGAATATCATCGGGGAGCACATGGCAGTCCGTGAAAAAGCCGGGTTGTTCGACGTATCGCACATGGGCGAAGTATCGCTGGAAGGTCCGGATGCGGAAGCGAACCTGAATTACCTTTTGACAAACGATTTTACGGGGATGAAAGTCGGAAAAGTCAGATACAGTCCGATGTGCAATCATAACGGCGGTGTAGTTGATGATCTGCTTGTCTATAAAATGGCAGAAAACAGCTACCTGATCGTAGTCAATGCATCAAATAAAGACAAGGATGTGCAGTGGATGCAGTCACACCTGTTCGGAAGTGTCATTTTCAGAGATATTTCCGACGATATCGCGCAGATCGCTGTGCAGGGACCGCTTTCGGCAGAACTGCTGTCAAAGTTCGTGGAACCGGAGAAGCTGCCGGATAAATATTACACCTTCCGTGATGCTGTATTTATCGAAGGCGTATGCTGCCTGATCTCGCAGACCGGCTATACCGGCGAGTATGGCTTCGAACTGTACTTCCCGGCTGCCGACGGCCCGAAACTCTGGAATCTTCTGGTGGAAGCAGGAAAGGAATACGGGATCATTCCCTGCGGACTGGGCGCAAGAGACACGCTGCGGCTGGAAGCATCCATGCCGCTGTACGGGCATGAGATGGATGATGAGATCACTCCGCTGGAGACCTGCCTGGATTTTGCGGTAAAGATGGACAAGAAAGATTTCATCGGGAAACGCGCCATGGAAGAGAAGGGCGAACCGAAGATCGCCCGGATCGGCATCAAAGTGACCGGCAGAGGAATCATCCGGGAGCATATGGATGTGATGCTTGACGGAAAACTGATCGGCCATACGACTTCAGGGACAGTGCTCCCGTTTGTCGGCGGATCCCATGCGATGGCGCTGCTGGAAAAAGAGTATGCGAAGCCGGGACTGGCTGTAACGGTAAACGTAAGAGGAAGGGAAGTTCCCTGCGAGACGGAAGCGCTGCCGTTTTATACAAGGAAAAAATAAGGCGTGTCATCCGGAGGGCGGAACCTGAAGGATCCGCCGCTGAAAAGAAACGGTTTTATGAACGTTTATGTCAAATCAATAATAACAGCATTTGCAAGGAGGAAGAAAAAATGAATACACCTGAAGAACTCAGATACACAAGGGATCATGAATGGGTAAAGGAAGAGGACGGTCTGTATGTCATCGGCATCACGGATTATGCGCAGGACGCGCTCGGCGACATTGTTTTTGTCAATCTTCCGGAGATCGATGACGAATTTGACGGCGGAGACGCTGTCTGTGATGTGGAATCCGTAAAGGCTGTGTCCGATGTACTTACGCCGGTGACAGGAAAAGTCGTTGAAATTAACGAGGATCTTCTGGATGCGCCCGAAATGGTCAACGAAGATCCCTACGGCGCATGGTTCGTCAAAATGGAAGGAGAGATCACGGTGGATCTTCTTGACGCAGCGGCCTATGAGGCGCACTGCGAAGACAACTGAAGTCTGTAAATCAGGATAAGGAGGCATCAAGATGGGAAACTATCTCTCCCACAATGAAGAAGATATCCGGATCATGCTGGATAAGATCGGCATCGAATCAGAGGAAGCGCTGTATGCGGCGGTCCCTGAAGGACTGATGCTGAAAGATCTCCCGGATCTGCCGGAAGGCTTAAGCGAAATGGAAGTCCAGAAGGAGATGAAGAAGCTTGCCGGGAAGAACAAAGTGTATGATACGGTGCTTCTGGGCGCCGGTGCCTATAAGCACTATATCCCGGCTATTGTCAGCGAAGTGATCGCAAAAGAACGTTTCCTGACAGCGTACACACCTTATCAGGCAGAAATTTCCCAGGGAATCCTGCAGTCGATCTTTGAATATCAGACCATGATCTGCGAGCTTACCGGAATGGATGTGGCGAATGCGTCGGTCTATGACGGTGCTTCGGCAGCTGCGGAAGCGGCAGCAATGTGCCGTGACCGCAAACGCAGCAGAGTGCTCGTTTCCGCCGCCGCACATCCGGACACGATCGCAGTGATGAAAACGTATGCATGGGCAGCCGGCAGTGAGCTTACCCTGATCCCTGAAAAAGACGGTGTGACAGATCTGGAAGCACTGGATTCGCTGATCGATGACAAGACAGCGGCTGTTCTCATTCAGCAGCCGAATTTCTTCGGCCTGATCGAGGACGCGGAAAAGACTGGAGAGATCGCCCGCGCGTCGAAAGCGAAATTCATCATGAGCGTGAATCCGATCAGCGCAGCGCTGCTGAAGACACCGGCAGAGTGCGGCGCGGATATCGCTGTCGGGGAAGGGCAGCCGCTCGGCATGCCGCTGTCCTTCGGAGGACCGTATCTGGGATTTATGGCGGCACAGGCCGGCATGATGCGAAAGCTGCCCGGAAGGATCGTTGGCGAAACAACAGATGAACAGGGGCGCAGGGCATTCGTGCTGACGCTCCAGGCAAGAGAACAGCATATAAAAAGAGAAAAAGCGGGCAGCAATATCTGCTCGAATGAAGCGCTCTGCGCCATGGCGGCATCCGTGTACATGGCAGCCATGGGAAAGGAAGGCGTGAAGCAGGCTGCCATACAGTCTGCATCCAAAGCGCATTATTTTGCAGAGGAACTTGGAAAAGCCGGATTTGCAAGGGCCCATGCCGGGGAATTCTTCCATGAATTCGTGACGAAGGTGCCCTGCGGAGCGGATCAGGCTCTGGCGGCACTGGATGATGCCGGTATCCTGGGCGGCCTGAAGCTTTCGGAAGATGAGATCCTCTGGTGTGTGACGGAACTGGTCAGCAAAGCCGAACTTGATCTGGCGGTATCTGTTCTTAAGGAGGTGGGATGATGGAACTGTTGTTTGAGAAAAGCAGACCCGGAAGAAGCCATGGATATCTTCCCGCATGCGACACACCGGTCTATTCGTTTGACAGTTCGCTGCTCCGTGAAAAGGATGCGGCTTTCCCCGAGCTTTCGGAAAATGATATTTCCCGCCATTATTCCGCGCTGGAAGAACGCACCTATGGCGTCAACGACGGAATCTACCCGCTTGGCAGCTGCACCATGAAATACAACCCGAAGATCAATGAGAAATGCGCAGCGCTCTCTGGCTTTACGGATGTCCATCCCCTGCAGGACAGGGATACCGTGAAAGGCTGCATGGAAGTGCTGGATCTTCTGAAGAAGGATCTCTGTGAGATCACAGGCATGGATGCGATGACACTCCAGCCGGCTGCGGGAGCGCACGGTGAGTTCACGGGAATGATGCTGATCAAGCGGTATCATGAACTCCGCGGCGAGGGAGAGATCCGCAATAAAGTCATTGTCCCCGATTCTTCTCACGGAACGAATCCGGCTACCGGCGCCATGAACGGCCTGACTGTCGTCAGCATCCCTTCGGCGGAAGACGGCAGCGTGGATCTGGAGGCATTGAAGGCAGCGGTCGGCGAAGATACAGCCGGACTGATGCTGACAAATCCCAACACGCTCGGCATTTTCGATAAGAATATCACGGAAATTACAAGGATCATTCACGAAGCAGGAGGACTCTGCTACTATGACGGCGCGAACCTGAACGCTGTGATGGGCGTAGTACGTCCCGGCGATATGGGCTTTGACTGTATCCATCTGAACCTGCATAAGACATTTTCCACGCCGCACGGCGGAGGCGGTCCAGGCGCAGGCGCTGTCGGCTGCAAGGCGTTCCTGAAAGAATACCTGCCGGAAGATATTTCCGCTGCTTATCCGGGCGTCTGTCACGGAGAGAACAGTATAGGAAAGGTGCGTTCATTCCAGGGGAATTTCCTGGTGGCTGTCCGAGCCCTGGCTTATGTGCTGAGCCTCGGCAGGGAAGGCGTACGGAAGAGCGCGCAGACGGCGGTTCTGAATGCGAATTATCTGAAGGCGCTGCTGGCGGATACCTATGAGATGGCCAATCCCGGACTCTGCATGCATGAATTTGTCATGACGATGGAGAGAGAGCATAAGGAGACCGGTGCCAGCGCACTCGATATTGCAAAAGGCCTGCTCGATGAGGGCATCCATCCGCCGACGATCTATTTCCCGCTGATCGTTCATGAAGCGCTGATGGCGGAGCCGACCGAAACGGAAAGCAGGGAAAGCCTGGAGAAGACAGCGGAGATCTTTAAGCGGGTCTATGAAAAAGCGCTGGCGGATCCGGAGGCGGCACATCATTGGCCGAAGTCGGCTGTCATCGGCCGGCCGGATGAAGTGACAGCGGCAAGAAAACCTGTATTGAAATGGAACGTGCAGTATATTCCGCGTGCAATACACCAAAATTTTTTGAAAATGTGAGAGAATAAAGGGTATCGTTTCAAGTTTGATAACAGATAATGCCCAAATGACTCTGTCAACAGGGAGAATGGACAGTCTCCTGCCTGAGAGAAGATATAAAAGCTTATGAATATAAAATATGATCTTGTAATTATCGGCGCCGGACCGGCAGGTTATGAAGCTGCTGCCAGAGCGGCAGCTTACGGCATGAAGACGGCGCTGATCGAGGAAAAGGAACTTGGCGGTACCTGCCTGAACAGAGGCTGCATCCCCACGAAGGCGATGCTCCATACAACAGAGCTGATGAATGAATGCAGACAGCAGATGGAGGAGGGCATCTTTGATGCCCCTCCCGTCTGTGACTTCCGGAAGCTGGCTGAAAGAAGGCAGAAAGTCGTTGATACGCTGAGATCCCAGGTGGAAGATCTGCTGAAACGCGGGAAAGTGGATGTGATCGCCGGCAGGGGACGGATCACAGCGCCTGGCATGGTCGAGGTAACAGCCGGCCGAAAAGCATCTGACGGCCGGAAAGCATCGGACGGCTGGAACGACGCGGCAAATACGGGGGGATCTGTCCGGATGCAAGGCGAAGCACAGGCTGCACAGCAGACGGGAGATGGAGAGAAGACAGTTCTTTGTGCCGGAAATATCCTGATCGCGGCAGGCTCTTCTTCGGCAAAACTGCCTGTCCCCGGCGCGGATCTGCCCGGGGTGATCGACAGCGACGGCGTGTTTGCGCTGACTGAGATCCCGGAAGAGCTGGTGATCGTCGGCGGCGGCGTGATCGGCGTGGAGATCGCTTCGGTGTTCAGCACGCTCGGAAGCAAAGTGACGATCATTGAAATGCTTCCGCGCATCCTCCCGAATATGGACAGGGAACTGGGACAGAATCTTGCATTGATCCTGAAGAAACAGGGCGTGGAGATCCATGCAAAAGCAGGATTGAAGCGGATCGATAAAGCGGATCACGGGAAACTGACATGTGTCTATGAAGAAAAAGGAAAAGAATGCGCTGCTTCAGCGGATAAAGTATTGATCGCGACCGGCCGCAGGGCGAATGTGTCCGGGATCGCGGATGATTCGCTGGGCCTGAAGATCGACAGAGGGATCGTGACGGATGAGCATGGTTTCACCGGTGTGCCCGGCATATGGGCTGCCGGCGATGTTACCGCCGGCTCTCCGCTGCTGGCACATTATGCCTCTGCAGCGGCATGCGCTGTCATCGACCGCATCGCAGGGAAAGAAAGCAGCACAGATCTGAAACTGGTCCCGGCCTGCATCTACACTTCGCCGGAGATCGCCTGTGTCGGCATGACGGAAGAGGCTGCAAAAGCCGCCGAAATCAGGGTGAAGACAAAGAAAGCCGTGATGCACGGGAATGCCAGAACGGTCATTTCCGGCGCGGGAAGAAGCTTTATGAAGGTGGTCTTTGAAGAAGAGACGGGCGTGATCCTGGGCGCGCAGCTTATGTGCAGCCGCGCATCGGATATGATCGATGAGTTCACGCTGGCAGTGGAGAAGCAACTCACGCTGAAGGAGATGGGCTGCATTATCCGGCCGCATCCGTCTTTTGTGGAGGCAGCGGGAGATCTTTTCCGCCTGTAACCCGGAAGACATACACTTGTTATCCTGACACAGGCAAAACCGGGAAGGGACCTTCCCGTAACGCGTACAGTTTTACGGACAGCAGAAAAGGATGATATCATGATCAGAATCTATGAGACAGACTGCAAAGATCCATACAGGAATCTGGCCGCGGAAGAACTTTTCATGGAATCGGATCCTGCGGATATCGTCCTTTTTCTGTGGCAGAATGAGAACACGATCGTGATCGGCAGGAACCAGGACGCCTGGGCGGAATGCAGGGTGCAGGAGTTCCTGGCGGATGGCGGCCGGATCGCAAGACGCAAAAGCGGAGGAGGTGCGGTCTATCACGATACCGGGAATCTGAACTTTTCCTTCGTTGCTGCCGATGAGAATTATAATGTCCGCAGACAGCTGGGCGTGATCGCAGAGGCCGTCTCTGCATTCGGCATTCCCGCGGAGATTTCCGGCAGGAATGATCTGACTGTTTCCGGAAGAAAATTCTCGGGAAATGCTTTTTATGACAACAAGCGGATGAAGCTCCATCACGGAACGATCCTTATTGATACGGATCCGGGGAAGATCGCAGCATATCTCACACCGAATGAGAGAAAACTGGCAAAACGGGGCGTGAAAAGTGTCGGCGCACGGGTCGTTTGCCTGAAAGAACTGTGTCCGGAAGTCACTGTGGATGACATGAAGACTGCTGTAAAAGAAGCCTTCCTGAGTGAATACAGTCCGGAAGGCAGCATGCAGACGATCTGCCTCAGCGCGGAGCGGAGCTTTTTTTCAGAAACCGGGATAATTGAGAGGAAAGCCGAAGAATACGCGGATCCCGCCTGGATCTTCGGAACAGGGAGAGGATTCGATAGCCGGATGGAATTCGGGACCGGAGACAGCACTTTCACAGTGCATTATAAAGAGGAAGATGGTATAATTACAGATGCTGTTGTTTATACTGATTCCATGGACTGGAATGCTGCCGCAAAACTTCGCAGGCAGCTCATCGGCAGTCCGGCAGGTAAGGAGAACCAATGGATAAAAGGATCCTGATATTGAATACCGGGGGCACGCTTGCCTCGGTAGCGTCTGAAACAGGTCTGAAACCCGGCCTGAAAAAGGAAGATGTTCTGGAAGAGCTTTCGACGGTCAGCAAGGGAATCGAACTGACTGCGGAGGATTTTTCGTCTGTCGATTCGGCGAATTTTTCACCCGAACACTGGGCAGCGCTGGCTGAAAGGATCGCGCATGCGCGCAGGGAGTACAGCGGGATCGTCGTGATCCACGGTACAGATACGCTTGCCTATACTTCATCCATGCTTTCCTTTATGCTGCTCAATATCGATATCCCCGTGGTGATCACGGGATCCCAGCTCAATCTGACACACCCGGTCGCGGATGCGCTGGAGAACTGCAGGCTGGCATTTCATATGGCCGCATCGGGATATCCTGGCGTTTTTGTGGCTTTCAACCGGCGGATCATCCTCGGCTGCCGCGCCTCCAAAGTCAGATCGCTGTCCTTCGATGCGTTTGAGAGCATCAATTTCCCGCAGATCGGGACTGTCAGCTCGCTTGGGCTGTCCATCGACAGCCGGCTGCTGCCGGAGCGGAAGGATATCTTCTCACTGCGGAATACATGCTGTGATCAGGTGCGGCTGATCAAGCTTTATCCCGGCATTAAGACAGATGTGTTTGAGGAAGCTGAACGGGCGGGCTGCCGCGGGATCTATATCGAAGCCTTCGGGCTGGGAGGCATCCCGTTCCTCGGAAATGATATCTCCGGGAAGATCCGCGAACTGGTTTCGAAGGGCATCACGGTCCTGGTCGGGACGCAGTGCCGGTATGAGGGAAGCAACCTGAATGTATATGAAACGGGCATGAGGGCGAAAGCTGCCGGCGTGACGGAAAGCTTCGATATGACGACAGAGGCGGCGGTCACGAAACTGATGTGGGTGCTGGGGCAGACGGAGGATCCGGAACGTGTCCGGGAGTATTTCTCCGTGAGCCTGTGCCGGGAAGTGACGATCGCGTAAGAATTGATGGAGCCGGAGACAGTTCTCCGGCTCCTTTTTACTGCATAAAACAGGGACAGGTCCCTCTTCACTGTTAAAACATGAAGAGAGACCTGTCCCTGTTTTTGCCCTTTCATACGGATTATACTTCAGTCAGTTCATATTCCCGGCTGCCGAATCCCAGTTCTGCAGCGGCTTCGATCGTATGAATTCCGTGCCGGGATTCCACGCGCTCGATGAAATGCTTCTGCCCCGGGTCATCCGTCGCAGCATAGATCAGATCCATGCACGCCTGATCGATCGCCACAGGATCTGTCGAAGCAAGGATTCCGATATCCTTCATGCAGGGATCTTCCGCTACAGCGCAGCAGTCGCAGTCAACGGACAGGTTCTTCATGACATTGATATATACGATCTTTCCTTCGAAATGCTTGTGCACAACAGAAGCGGCGTCTGCCATAGCTTCGCAGAAATGATCCTGCTCCGCATGCTTTTTCCAGGTATCGATATTGCTGTCCGTCACGCCGCCCGAATGGATGAGCGCTTTGCCTTTGGCGGAAGCGCATCCGATCGAGAGCTGCTTGAGTGCGCCGCCGTAGCCGCCCTGCGGATGTCCCTTAAAGTGTGCGAGCACCAGCATCGAATCATAATGCAGGATATTTTTTCCGAGATGATCCTCTTTCAGGATCTTCCCATCCGGGATCTCCCAGACCACATCCGGACCTTCCGCGTCCATCAGATCCACATGAAAATACCGGTTCCAGCCGTGATACTCAATGAGCTTCAGGTGTGATTCTGTATGGTCGCGCACGCCGGTGTATGCATCGCCATAGGCAGTGTTGCATTCCACGACAGTGCCGTCCACGGCTTCGATCATCGGCTTCCAGAAGGAAGGACGAAGGAAATTCTGATTGCCTTTTTCGCCGGAATGAACTTTTACGGCGACCTTCCCGGGAAGGCTGACGCCAAGAATTTTATACATTTCCAGCACTTTTTCAGGTGATATTTCTTTTGAGAAAAGAACTTTTGAACGCATGCTGATTCCCCCTTTTATATTTATCTGTGAAATATTGTATCATTTTCCGCTCCGCGTGTAAACGAAAAATGATTTGTGCATCCATCAATACTTTTCCTGTTTTTATGGATTGATGCTGCACTGATGGAGTCAATTTAAGCACCGGCTGATGAATTGTCTCTGCTCATATCAAAAACACAAAGAGAATAGCATGCATATGATTCAATTAGTCGTTTATTTATGATAAAATAACAGACAGATTTTTACGGCGGAGGCGGTGTTGTGAAAGTACCTCTTGTTCTTGAACTGAAAGGAAATTCCCTGGACGATGGTCCCGGCATCCGGACGGCAGTCTTTTTCAAAGGCTGTCCCATGCGCTGCATCTGGTGTCATAATCCGGAGAGCAAGAAGGCGGAACCGGAGCTTTCCGTTTCCACGGATGACTGCATCGGCTGCGGGACATGCGAAAAGGCGTGTCCTGAGGGCGCAGCGTCTCCGCGTAATCCCGGGATTGTGGACCGGCAGAAATGTGTCCGCTGTTTTACCTGCACGGGAAGCTGTCCGCCGAAAGCGCTGCAGCAAGTCGGTACAGAAATGAGTGTGGAAGAAATCGTCGGAAAGTGCATAAAAGACAAACCGTTTTACGATGTTTCCGGCGGCGGCGTCACGCTGACAGGCGGGGAAGCGACGATGTTCCCGGAGTGGGCAGGCATGCTGGCACGGAGACTTTCGGAAGAAGGGATCCGGGTGCATCTGGAGACCTGCGGCCTGTTCCGGTATGAAAGCGTGAAAGAGCATCTGCTGCCGTATCTATCCGGAATCTATATGGATGTGAAGATCCTGGATCCGGAAGTACATAAAAGATACTGCGGTGTACCGAACGATATTGTACTGGCGAACCTGCGCAGACTGTACCGGGACGCGGAGGTGATGGGATTTTCTTTCCTGCCGCGTACGCCGCTGATCCCCGGGATCACGGATACGGATGAGAATCTCGAGGCGATCGCGGCGCTATACAAGGAGATCGGGATAACGAAGACCGAGCTGCTGCCGTACAATCCCACATGGTATAAGAAGACTGCTAAACTGGGGCAGAAGAAGGACAAGGCGCTGGAAGGACTCGATCACTGGCAGTCAAAGGAGAAGGTGGAGCACTGTAAGGGGATATTTAAGAAGCTGGGAATCGAGTGCTGAATGGATATCCTTTCTTGTGCAAGAGCGGCAGGTGATAGCAGGTTTATGATCTGAGACCGTGTATAAGCAGTACAAGATTGCAGTTTTGCGGTCTGGACCTGTGCATAAGCAGTGCATGATTGCAGTTTTGCGGTCTGAGCCTGTGCATGAACAGTACTCGATTGCAGGTTTATGGTCTGTGACCGTGCATGGATGGAGTCTGATTACTATTTTATGGTCTTTACTCGCATAACGATTGTCAAAAATCTACGTTTTTATGATTCCAAAATCATAATATTGCGCTTATTCAAGAAAAAATCTAATCTGGTACGGACCATAAAAAGAGAGAAAAGAATAATTCGTGCACGACTTGAGACCATAAATTAGAAAAAGAGAAGAGTAGGTGCACGACTCGAGATCAAAAAGAAGAGGAAGCAAGAAGCTTTTGCACGGTCTAAGACCATAAAGTAAGAAATACAGGGAACCGGTGCACAGCATGAAACCAAAAAGCAGGATAAATAAGAGCCAAGTGAACGCTCCCAGACCATAAAGTAAGAAATGCAGAGAGTTGATGCACAGCATCAACCACCCATGGACAGATCTGATCTGGCATACAGCTATTAGATTAGATGTGAGCAAGAAGCAATGAAAAAGAATTGAAAAAAGCATTGAATAGCAATGATAAAGCATTGAATAGTATTGAAAAACATTGACTATAAAACCTTAACAATCGGGAGGTAGAAGCAATGATGGAGAATATGAAGGAACAGCTTACCGGCGCAGCCGCCGACCGGCTCGCAAACACAGTCCTGCATTATTTTGCTTTCGAGTTCTCCAATGTGAAAAAGAACCGCAGATATCTGAAGACACGCGACGGCTGGAACAATTTTTCGATCGGCCTCACGACGGAGGACGGCGCCGTCGCGCAAAGCATCTGGTTCAAGGACGGAAAAGCGAAGGTGAAGAGCAGCATAGACGGCGTGGATACGCTCCTGACGCTGCAGGACACCGGCGTCCTCGCGCAGCTTGCCACCTTGCCGCCGAATGAGGTGCTCAATCTTATGCTGCGGAACAAGATGAGCAGCACCGGCAACATGAGCAATCTGGAATTCTTCAATCTCCTGATCTCGGTGCTCATGAAAAACAAGCAGATCAAGCAGATGCAGGCACAGAAAGAGGAGCGCGCCGAGACCGGCAAGGCGATGGTCGATGATCCGGAGGCTGCAAAGCGCGAACGTCCGGCGAAAGAATATCTCCGGGCAGCGTCCGTTGATCCCGGCGTGAAATATCTCACGGAGGATCCTTACCTCAGCACATACACGCTGGATGATTATCCGAGACTGAAGAAATTCCTGGACACGCATCTGACGGCAAAGCCCGCTGTGTGCGTGGAACGCGCCCAGCTGCTCACGAATTTCTTCCGCCAGAAAGGATTTGAGACAAAAGAAGACGGCACCCCCTGGGTTCCCGAAGTCCGGCAGGGGCTGGCTTTTCGTTATCTTATGACAAAGAAACAGCCCATCATCCGGAAAAATGATCTGCTTGCCGGGACCACGACCACAAAGGAAATCGGCGTGCCGGTCTATCCGGACGGTGTCGGCGTCCTGCTGTGGGGAGAGCTGCTGACGGTCAGCGAGAGAATGCTGCAGCCGTACGAACCGCTCTCGGAAAAAGAAATCAAAGCGCTGAATTCCGACATTTTCCCGTTCTGGTCACACAGGAATTTCAGGGAATATGTCAGGGAAAAATACAATGAGCCGATCGGACAGCAGCTGGATGAGCGCTGGGCTGCCTGCTTCCTGTGGAAAACGGTCGCGCTCAGCCATACGATCCTGGACTATCCGAAGCTGCTGAAACTTGGCCTGCAGGGCATCATCAAAGAGATCCGGCAGGAGATGGCAGATGATCCGGGCCTGACGGAAGAAAAGAAAGAATACCTGGAGGCGATGATCGAGTGCTATAAAGGCATGATCACTTATGCGCGTCATCTTGCCGCCCAGGCGCGGAAAGAAGCGGAAGAAGAGACCGATCCGAAACGGAAAGCGGAACTGCAGGTGATCGCGGATGCGGTCGCGCATTCCCCGGAATATCCCGCCCGGAATATGGATGAAGCCGTCCACGCGATCTGGGTGCACTGGATCGGCGTCCACATGGAAAGCACGAACGCGGGATTCTCGCTCGGCCGCATGGACCAGTGGCTGCAGCCGTTTTTCGAGGCAGACATGGCGAAGCTGGAAACGAAGGAAGAACGTGACGCCTACATTTCCCATGTGCTCGAGCTGCTCGGCTGCTTCTACCTCCGCTGCCAGGACCATGTGCCGCTGGTGCCCGATATCGGAAACTATCTGTTCGGCGGAAGTTCCTCGGATCAGGCGATCACGCTTGGCGGGATCACCCCGGAAGGCGAAGACGCTGTCAATGACATGACATACGTTTTCCTGAAAGTGACAGAAATGCTGGGAATGCGGGATCCGAATGTCAATGCCCGTTATAACGCGAAGAAGAACAGCCTGACTTATCTGCGCAGGCTCTGCGAAGTGAATGTGCATACGACATCCACGCCGTCGAGCCACAATGATGAAGTCGTCATGGCTTCGCTGGCTGAGCATCATTATGCACCGGAAGATCTCCGCGACTGGTCTGCGACCGGCTGCGTTGAGCCTACGATTTCCGGAAAACATATCGGCCATACGAACTGCATGATGTTCAACATGGTCGCTGCGCTGGAGATGGCGATGTACAACGGGTACCATCCACTGATGCGCTGGGATGTCGGTCCGAAGACCGGTGAAGTGGAGAGCTTTGAGACCTTCGACCAGTTCCGGGAAGCGTTCTTCAAACAGCTGGCCTTCCTGGCGGATGCGACGTGTGAATACAACAATTATCTGGGAGAAGCGCATGCCGTGCTGCGGCCGACGCCGCTCATGAGCGCAATGGTGGATGACTGTATCAAAAAGGGCGTCGATGTCACCAAAGGCGGTGCAAAATACAATTCTTCCGGCACGGCCTGCATCGGGCTGGCGGATATCGTGGATTCCCTGATGGCAATCAAGCATCTGGTCTATGATACGAAACGGTTCACATTCCGTGAACTTGTCGAAGCAGTGAAGAACAATTTCGAAGGAAACGAAGCGATGCGGAGCATTATTCTGACGGAAGTTCCGCGATTCGGATCCGGCAGCGATGAGGCCGTTGAAGTGGCTAATTCCGTTACGAAATTCATGAAAGATTGCTTCTGGTCGCATCTTAATTTCCGCGGCGGGCATTACACAACGGGATTCTGGTCGATGTCGAACCATGTGGCGTTCGGATCGCTGACCGGTGCGCTGCCTTCAGGCCGTCTGGCGTACCAGCCGTTCACGCCGGGACTGACGCCGGAAGCCAACGCTTCGAAGAGTTTGCTTGACAACATTCGGGATGTAACAAGGCTTGATCCGCTCAGCATGAACAACAACATTGCGTTCAATGTCAAGGTGAATCCGTCGCCGAAGGATACGCATGCGGAGACGGTCGAGCACGTGAAGAACTATGCACAGCTCGGCGGCATGCAGATGCAGTTCAATGTCGTTTCCTCGGAAACGATGCGCGCGGCGATGGCAAATCCGGAAGAATACAAGGATCTGATGGTCAGAATTTCGGGATACAATGCCTATTTTACACAGCTGAACAGGGAGCTTCAGCTGGAGCTGGTGAACAGGGCGGATTACGGATTGTGATCATGACTGGCAGGGGACGGTTTTCTGAGCGTGTGAGCCGGAGAACCGTCCCCTGGCTCACCGCGGCTCCCGACAGCGGCAGAACACGCTGCTGTCTTTTTTTCTTGCCTTTTCCACTGTCATGCGGTAAAATATTGTGAAATGCGTTTATAATGCAGGAGGAACAGGCATGAACAGGTTAAAAAAGGCGGCGCGGCTGCTTGCAGCGCTGCTCATGATCGCCATGATCGCCGGCTGCAGCAGTGTGAAGTTCGAGCCGACAGTATCATCGATATATGTTGACAAGAATGGAACCATTTTCGGTGCTGATATCGAAAGCTTCGACAACAGTTCTTTCGCGGAAGAAAGATATAAGGAAGCAGATCTGAAAGCGTTCGTCGAAGACGAAGTGAAAGCTTATAATCAGGAAAAAGCCGGAATCTCGGAAGCTTACGAACCGGAAGAGAAGGAAAAGAATGATGCCAGCGAGCCGCTGCCCGTATCGATCTCGTCTCTTACGGTAGAGGAGAATAAGGCGAAGCTGATCCTGAAGTATGCGAACTGTGATGATTATCTGGCGTTTACGAAAGCCGACGATACTGTCACAGGCATTCTGTTCGCAACTGCAGCACAGGCAAGCGGGGCGGATCTGTTCCCGGCGAATCTGGTAAGCCCCAAGGGCGCAGCCGTGGATACTTCAAAATACGCGGACAGCGACAAAGCGTTTGTCGTATCCGTGATCGGAACAACGCAGCTTGTTGTAAACGGAAAGATCATTGGCGCCTCTGATTCTGTCGAGATCGTGGATGACCATACCGTAAATATCGATTCGGAAGAAGCGGTTTCCGTACTGTTCAAATAAGAAAAATAACGTAAGGCGAAAGGTAATAGATTATGGAAAAGACAATGGAAAAGATCGTTGCGCTGGCCAAGTCCAGAGGTTTTGTTTATCCCGGTTCCGAGATTTACGGCGGACTGGCAAACACCTGGGATTACGGCAATCTGGGCGTGGAGCTTAAGAATAATGTAAAACGCGCATGGTGGCAGAAATTCGTGCAGGAAAATCCTTATAACGTAGGTGTGGACTGCGCCATTCTTATGAATTCCCAGACATGGGTCGCCAGCGGACATCTCGGAAGCTTTTCCGATCCGCTGATGGACTGCCGCAGCTGTCATGAGCGTTTCCGCGCGGACAAGCTGATCGAGGATTTTGCAGCTGAGAACGGCATCGAGCTGGAAGGCTCCGTGGATGGCTGGGAGCCGGAAAAAATGATGGATTTCATCCGGAACCATCAGATCCCCTGCCCGACCTGCGGCAAGCATGATTTTACAGATATCCGTCAGTTCAACCTGATGTTCAAGACATTCCAGGGCGTCACGGAAGACGCAAAAAATACCGTTTATCTGCGTCCCGAGACTGCACAGGGCATTTTCGTGAACTTCAAGAATGTCCAGAGAACTTCCAGAAAGAAAGTGCCTTTCGGCATTGCGCAGATCGGCAAATCTTTCCGGAACGAGATCACGCCCGGCAACTTTACATTCCGTACGCGTGAATTCGAGCAGATGGAGCTTGAGTTCTTCTGCGAGCCGGATACCGATCTGGAATGGTTCGCATACTGGAAAGAGTACTGCATCAACTGGCTGAAGTCCCTCGGTATGAAGGATGAAGAGATGAGAGCCAGAGATCATGAAAAGGAAGAACTTTCCTTCTACAGCAAGGCGACCACGGACCTGGAGTTCCTGTTCCCATTCGGCTGGGGCGAGCTTTGGGGCATTGCGGACAGAACAGATTATGACCTGGGAAGACATCAGGAAGTGTCCAGCCAGGATATGACTTATTTTGACGATGTGAAGAACTGGAAGTATCTTCCTTATGTCATCGAGCCTTCACTGGGTGCCGACCGCGTGACGCTGGCATTCCTGTGCAGCGCTTATGACGAGGAGGATATCGGAACGCCCGAGAGACCCGACGTGCGTACAGTGCTTCATTTCCATCCGGCACTTGCACCCGTGAAGATCGGTGTGCTGCCGCTTTCCAAGAAACTTGGTGAAGGCGCTGAGAAGATCTATGCAGAGCTTTCGAAGTACTACAATTGTGAGTATGACGACAGAGGAAATATCGGAAAACGCTACCGCAGACAGGATGAGATCGGAACGCCGTTCTGCGTGACGTTCGACTTCGATTCGCTGGAGGATAACTCCGTGACGATCCGTGAGCGCGATACCATGGAGCAGGTGAGAGTGCCGATCGCAGAGCTGAGGAACTGGTTCCAGGATAAGTTTGCGTTTTAAGATATGTCATCCTGAGCAAGCGAAGCGCGCCGAAGGATCCACGCCGTAAAGACCGCGGTTTTAGTAAAAATGCATAATCAAAGCCTTGGGAATTGCGGTTTTAGTAACACATTATAAGAAATCTAAAAAGGAGGCATTTTCCTTGAAGATCTTTAATACATTAGACAGAAAAAAAGAGGAATTCATTCCCATCGAGCCCGGCAAGGTGCGCATGTACGTCTGCGGCCCTACCGTTTACAACTACATCCACATCGGCAACGCCCGTCCGATGATCTTCTTTGACACCGTCCGTCGTTATTTTGAATACCGCGGGTACGAAGTCAACTACGTTTCAAACTATACGGACGTGGACGACAAGATCATCAAGGCCGCCAATGAAGAGGGTGTGGATTCCTCCGTTATTTCCGAGCGTTTTATCGCCGAGTGCAAGAAGGACTGTGAAGGCATGAATGTCCTTCCGGCGACCGTGCATCCGAAGGCGACCGAAGAGATCGACGGGATGATCGACATGATCTCGGATCTGATCGAAAAGGGATATGCTTACGAAGTGAACGGTACGGTCTACTACAGAGTAAGAAAGTTCAAGGAATACGGAAAGCTTTCCGGAAAGAACCTGGATGATCTGCGTGCAGGAAACCGTACGCTGCTCGTGACGGGAGAGGATGAGAAGGAAGATCCGATGGATTTTGTTCTCTGGAAGCCGAAGAAAGAAGGAGAGCCTTACTGGGAATCTCCGTGGGGACAGGGCCGTCCCGGCTGGCACATCGAGTGCTCCGTGATGAGCAAGAAATATCTCGGTGAGCAGATCGATATTCATGGCGGCGGAGAGGATCTTGTTTTCCCGCATCATGAAAATGAGATCGCACAGAGCGAAGCCTCGAGCGGAAAGCCGTTCTCGAAATACTGGATGCACAATGCATTTCTGAACATTGACGGAACAAAAATGTCCAAGTCCCTCGGGAATTTCTTTACCGTCAGGGATATCAGTGAGAAATACGATCTGCAGATCCTGCGTTTCTTCATGCTGTCGGCGCATTACCGTTCTCCGCTGAACTTCAGCGCAGAGCTGATGCAGGCTGCGAAGAACGGTCTGGACCGTATCGTGACTGCCGTGAACCGTACCGATGAGCTTCTCGGGAAAGCACCGGCAGGCGCTGCAGATGCGGAGCTGACTGCACAGGCGGATGCACTTGTCGCAAAGTTCGAGGAAGCCATGGACGACGATTTCAATACGGCAGACGGCATTGCCGCGCTGTTTGAACTGGTGCGTCTTGCGAATTCGGCACTGGATGAGAACACTTCCGCGGATACCGTGAAGTATTTCTCGGAGAAACTTCACACGATCTGTGATGTTTTCGGCATCATTACCGATGTAAAAGAAGAAGTGCTCGATGCGGATATCGAGGCACTGATCGCGGAACGTCAGGCTGCCAGGAAGGCCCGGGACTTCGCGAAGGCCGACGAGATCAGGGATAAACTGGCGGCGATGGGCATCCAGCTGAAGGATACCAGGGAAGGCGTGAAGTGGTCGAGGATCTGACGGTCTGCGGAGCATGCTATGAAAGAAATCATAGAACAACAATTTGACTTACAGGACAGGGATGCAAAGAATATGCCATCCCTGTCTTTGGCATTTCTGGGAGACTCGGTGTATGAGTTGGTCATACGCACCGTATTGATTTCCCGGATCACAAAGCCGCATGAACTCAGCCGGATGAAGAACCGCCTCGTGAATGCCGGCGCGCAGGCGCGGGTGCTGGAGCGGCTCATTTCCGCCGGGCTGCTGACTGCGGAGGAACTGGCTGTTGTCAAGCGCGGGAGGAATGCGCATCCGCATACGATCGCGAGACATGCATCCCTTTCCGATTATCATATGGCGACGGCGCTGGAGTGTCTGGTTGGATGGCTGTATAAGCGCGGGGAGGAAGAGCGGCTGGTGTACCTGGTGAATGAAGGAATCCGGGAAGAACTGGAGAAAATGTTTATAGGACAGCATGAATAAGGTCTGTCATCCAGAGCAGGCAGCCTTCAGAATGACAATATCCATAAGGTCTGTCATTCTGAGGGACGAAGTCCCGAACGGATCCACGCCGTGGAATTTGCGGTTTTATGAAAACCAAAAGCACCACATCGTAAAACTTGCAGTTTTTACTGAAAATACCGGATGACATGCCGGCTTAAGAATACAGGAGTACGATATTACAAATGATCAATGAAGAAAACAGCACGGTCATCGAAGGCCGCAACGCAGTACGCGAAGCTTTCACCTCCGGCCGTGACGTCGAGAAACTCTTTGTCCAGGACGGCCTTTCCGACGGCCCGGTCAAGAGTATCGTGCGGGAAGCAAAAAAGCATGACACGATCATCAAGTTCGTAAAGAAGGACAGATTGGACCAGCTTTCCCAGACCGGCGCGCATCAGGGCGTGATCGCGTACGTTGCCGCCTACAATTACGGCACGATGGAAGACATCTTCGCGCTGGCGGAAAAAAAGGGAGAAGCACCGTTTATCCTGCTTCTTGACGGGATCGAAGATCCGCACAATCTCGGCGCGATCATCCGTACGGCCAACCTTGCCGGCGCGCATGGAGTGATCGTCCCGAAGAACAGAGCAGTCGGCCTGACTGCGACTGTCGCCAAGACTTCCGCAGGCGCGCTGAATTATACACCGGTCGTCAAAGTGACGAATCTTGTCAGGACGATGGAGGAACTCAAGAAGCGCGGCATGTGGTTCGTTTGCGCGGACATGGATGGAGAAGTGATGTACAAACTCTCGCTCACCGGCCCGATGGGCCTTGTCATCGGAAATGAGGGCAGCGGTGTAAGCCGACTTGTGAAGGAAGCCTGCGATATGACTGCGGCGATCCCGATGAAGGGCGATATCGATTCCCTGAATGCGTCTGTCGCTGCGGGCGTGCTGGCATTTGAGATCGTGCGGCAGAGGATGTCGTAAGAAACGAGTTGCCTGGCCGGTCCTGCTTTTCGGGGCAAGTGTTTTTCGAAAATTTGATTTTAAAGAGGGACAATTCCAGCCCGGGATTCTTCGCAAATACCATTTTTCCATGTGCGAATCCGTAGACATGGTTTTGACGGAAGACGCTACCCTTTTTTCAAGACAAAAATGGTTTGACAGTCATGAGATTGGGCGTGTGAGCCGTTTAAATACATTGGCGCTACCCTTTTTGAGATATTATTCCTGAAAAAAGGGGTATCGTCAGGAAGAAATACCGGATAAAAAGAAAACGTGAAGTGGTAAGCTTTTTTGGGAACAAAAGGGGTAATTTTTGGACCGGGATTTTGTATGATAAGGACAGATAAATTCCATTCCAGACGATCGTTATTCCCTGATTAAACAGGATGTGTTATTCCTGATTAAACAGGATGTGCTATTCCCTGATTAAACAGGATGGGTTATTTCCTGATTAAACAGGCTGGGTTATTTCGAGATCGACAGGATCTTACTAAGGATAAAGAAGCAGGGGGAGAATATGAAGGTTACAGATATTATCAATGATGAAAAGCCGTCGCTGTCCTTTGAAGTGTTTCCGCCGAAGACGGATGCTGTCTTTGAATCCATCCGTCAGGCGACAGAGGATGTAGCGTGGCTTTGTCCCGACTACATGAGCGTGACGTACGGTGCCGGCGGAGGGACCAGCGAGTATACAGTTTCCATTGCCGCCAACATTCAGAAACGTTTTCACGTTCCGGTCGTAGCGCATATCACCTGTATTTCCTCGACCAGAGAGGGCGTGCAGAAGCAGCTGGCAGCAATGAAGCAGGCTGGTCTTGTCAACGTGCTGGCCCTGCGCGGGGATATTCCGGAAGGCGGAAATACGCCCGGGGTCTACGCGCATGCTTCGGATCTGATCCCGGAGATCATGGAAGCCGGGGATTTCTGTGTGGGCTGCGCCTGTTATCCGGAGGGCCATCCGGATTCTCCGAATCAGAAGGACGACATTAAGCATCTGAAGGACAAGGTGGATGCGGGCTGCTCGTATCTGGTCACCCAGATGTTCTTCGACAATGACGTGTTCTTTAATTTCCTGTATAAAGTGCGTGAAGCCGGCATCACTGTTCCGGTCGTGCCGGGCATCATGCCGGTGACAAATGCAAAGCAGGTGAACAGGATCAGAACCCTTTCCGGCCAGAATATTCCGCCCAGATTCCGGTATATCGTGGACCGTTTCGGAGATGATCCGGCGGCAATGACGCAGGCAGGCATTGCCTATGCAACGCAGCAGATCGTGGATCTGTATGCAAACGGGATCAATGCGGTACATGTGTATTCCATGAATAATGCGAAAGTGGCGGGACAGATCAAGCAGAATCTTTCCTGCATTGTAAAATAAAGCGGTACGGGACCGGTTCAGGCAAGTGATGCCAGACCGGGATCGGTTCATGCGGGCTGATTTTGTTTGGGTAGGACAGATCTGTACATTTTTGGAAAGTCTGAATCTAGTATTTGGAAGGTTGATTTCAAAATGACGGACATTATCCGCAGGACATCGGTGAATATCCCGGCGGCAGAGATCATCAGATATCTTGGCTATAAAGGGGACAGGCCTGATGAAAATGTCATGAGGCTTATCTTTGCATGTTCTGAGGAAATCAATGAGATTGCAGATTACCGTGCGTGCAGGGAAAGGGTTCCGCTTGCGGAAACGGAGGAAGGCATCCTGCTGCAGGATGTGCTGCTTCCCGGAAAAGCAATCAAAAGAAATCTTGATGGCTGCAGAGAATCGCTGGCGTTTGCTGCGACGGTCGGACCGGCGGTGGACCGGCGGATCGCCATGCTGAAATACAGAGAACCGGCAAAAGCGCTGATCATGGACGCGGCGGCAAGCGCGGCAGTGGAAGCGTTCTGTGATGAAATAAATGATGCATGGGAAAAGGATGCGCTTGCAGAAGGGAAATTTCTGCGGCCGCGTTTTTCTCCCGGATATGGAGATCTGCCGATCAGCGTGCAGAAAGATCTGCTCAGATTGCTGGATGCGGCGCATTTAGCAGGGATCACGCTGACCGATTCCATGATGATGATTCCGAGGAAATCCGTGTCGGCGGTGATCGGGATCGCAGATGAGTGCACGCAAAGAGAAAAGAGCGGATGCGCGGCGTGCGGAAAGAGAGATTGTACATTTCGAAGGAATGCTGCAGGCGGTTCGGAAAAAACCGAAGACTGAATGCGGTGGATCCTTCGGCAGGCTCAGGATGACAAGCCGGCAGAACGCTGTGAGGACAGAGGCAGACTCTGGATTTCGTTTAAATAACCGATGAGATAGTTTTAAAGAATAAGGAAAGACTGTCATTCTGAGGCGCGAAGCGGCGAAGAATCTTCGCTGTTAATCATGTGGTTTTATTGATAAGTGAGAAGAGTGACCTGAAAGGAAGAAAACCGGAAATCAGGTCACTGAAAGAAGCTGAGGAAGCTTGAAAAGGAAGGAAAAGAGTGACCTGAAATGAAGAGAACAGACTGCCAGGTCACTTCTGGAGCAAAGAACGGGGGATACGATGAACATTCTTGAAAAAATCAGGACTTCGATTACCTATTTTGACGGCGGGATGGGCACGCTCCTGCAGGCGTGCGGCTTAAAGCCCGGTGAACTGCCGGAGACATGGAATATCCTGCACCCGGAGATCATCGCGGATATCCACAGCAGTTACTATGCCGCCGGCTCCAATATCATCACGACGAATACATTCGGCGCAAATTCGTTTAAATATGACGGAAAAGACGGAAGATATTCCGTGGAGGAAGTCGTGCAGGCGGGTGTGCGGATCGCTGTGCAGCAGCGCGACAAGGAGCTTGGGAAGCCGGGAGCCGGAGAACCGTCCCCTGTCCCCCGCTACGTCGCGCTGGATATCGGGCCGCTCGGAAAGATGCTGAAGCCGCTCGGCGATCTGGACTTTGAAGAAGCGGTCGCGCGGTTTGCTGAGATCGTCCGGGCAGGAGCTCCCTGCGGTGCAGACGTTATCCTCATCGAGACCATGAACGACTGCTACGAGACAAAAGCCGCCGTCCTGGCAGCGAAGGAAAACAGTGATCTCCCGGTCTTTGTCACCTGCGTCTATGACGAGCGGAAGAAGCTCATGACCGGCGCGGATCCGCAGGCGATGGCGGCCATGCTGGAAGGCCTGGGCGTGGATGCGATCGGCATGAACTGTTCACTCGGGCCGGAGCAGATGCTCTCTGTCGTCCCGGAACTGGCCGCAGCCGCATCCATCCCCGTGATCGTCAGCCCGAACGCGGGGCTTCCGAGAACGGAAAACGGAAAGACCGTTTATGACGTGGACGCGGAAACGTTCGCCGGATTCATGCGCAAGATCGTAAACGCCGGCGCGCATATCATCGGCGGCTGCTGCGGCACGACCCCCGAGTATATCAAAGCAGAGATCGCAGCCACGAAAGACCTGCCGCTGCCGGAAATCAAAGATAAACACAGGCCGGTGGTCTCTTCGTATTCCCACGCGGTGTATTTCGATGACGTTCCCGTGCTGATCGGTGAAAGGCTCAATCCCACCGGCAAGAAGCTGCTGAAGGCAGCGCTCCGGGAAAAGAACATGGACTATGTCATGCAGGAAGCCATCAAGCAGGCGGAATGCGGCGCGGAAGTGCTGGACGTCAATGTAGGTCTGCCCGAGATCAGTGAAGCAGAAATGCTTCCGGAGTGCGTTTTCGCCGTGCAAAGCGTTACGGATGTGCCGCTCCAGCTGGACACCGGCGATGCGGATGCGCTCGCCCGCGCCCTGCGCATGTATAACGGTAAGCCGATGATCAATTCTGTCAACGGCAAAGCAGAATCCATGGCAGCTGTTTTCCCGCTTGCAAAAAAATACGGCGGTCTCATTGTCGCCTTAACGCTTGATGAAAATGGAATTCCCGCGACGGCGGAAGGAAGATTCGCGATCGCAAAGAGGATCATGGAGGAAGCCGGGAAATACGGAATCCGGCCGTGCGATCTGATTTTTGATCCGCTTGCGCTGACCATTTCTTCGGATAAATATGCAGCATTGACTGCCGTGGAAACGATCGAACTAATCAAAAACAGGCTCGGCGGCATCTGCAGCCTCGGCATCTCGAACATTTCCTTCGGGCTGCCGCACAGGGACTTCATCACAGCTTCGTTCTTCACGATGGCGCTTCAGAAAGGACTGAAGGCCGCGATCATGAATCCGTTCTCGGTTGAAATGATGAAAGCCTACAGATCGTTCCTGGCGCTGAACGCGATGGATGACAACTGCCTGCAATATCTGGCATTTGCGCAGACTGTCAGCGAGACGGTGCAGGCGGCATCTGCAGGAAAAACTACCGGATCCGCAGCCGAAGCATCAGGAAGCGGAAGCCTCAAGGACGCGATCGTCCACGGTCTGAAAGAGAAGTCGGCTAACATCGCCGGTGCGCTCCTTGAAACCAAAGAGCCCATGAGCCTGATCCATGAAGAAATCATCCCTGCGCTGGATGAAGTAGGCGCGGGCTTTGAGGAAAAACGTATCTATCTGCCGCAGCTCCTGATGAGCGCGGAAGCCGCGACCGCCGCCTTTGATGTGATCCGGGCGCGCATTCCTGCCGGAGACGGCACTGCGCCGAAGATCATCCTGGCGACGGTGAAGGGCGATATCCACGATATCGGCAAGAATATCGTGCGGGTGCTGCTGGAGAACTACAGTTACCGCGTGGTCGATCTCGGAAAAGACGTGCCGCCGGAGAAGATCGTGGAGACCGCCGTGAAGGAGAATATCCGCATGGTCGGCCTTTCCGCGCTGATGACCACCACTGTTCCCGCGATGGAAGAGACGATCAAACAGCTGCGCGCTGTGGGATGGGACGGTATGGTCGCCGTCGGCGGCGCCGTGCTGACGCAGGAGTACGCTGACATGATCGGCGCGGACGTTTACGCGAAAAATGCCATGGATACTGTGAAGGAAGCCAACCGGTTCTTTGACAGATGAAAAATTGGTTTCCGGCAGATGATGAAGTCAGGACGATCTATTTTCTGTACAGCGCCTGAACCGGCAGGGCTGATCCGCTTTCTGTACAGCGTCTGAGCTGACAGAGGCGATCCGCTTTCTGTACAGCGTCTGAACCGGCAGGGCTGATCCCTTTCTGTACAGCGTCTGAGCTGGCATAGGCGATCCGTTTTCTGTATGGTGTTTGAACTGACAGGGCAGAGAGAATCTGCTATAATCATAAGCAGAAACCAAATTCACGGAGAAAGAAAATGCGTACTGCAGCAATTTTGTTTATCCTGATGTATATCCTGATGATCGCGCTGCCGAAATACCGCGTGTATTTCGTGCTCAGCGTTGCCGTCATCTATGTCGCGCTCGGCATCCTGCCTGTCAGCGGGATCCTTCCGGCCATCAACTGGAATGTCCTGATGATGATCACCGGTACGATGCTGGTCGTCTATTACTTTATCGAATCAATGATGCCGAACCTGATCGCGGGAAAGCTGCTCACCGCAGCCGGGAACGTGATGTGGGTCACGATTTATATGTCCCTCTTCGCCGGCATCATTTCTGCATTTATCGATAATGTAGCAACAGTCCTGATGGTCGCGCCGGTCGGCTTCGTCATCTGCAAAAAGCTGAATATTTCACCGGTGCCGATGATCATTTCCATCGCCGTTTCCTCAAACCTTCAGGGCGCGGCCACGCTGGTCGGCGACACGACGTCGATCCTGCTCGCAGTCCACGCCGGCATGGATTTCTCGGATTTCTTCTGGATGCACGGAAGGCCCGGTATTTTCTTCGCGGTCGAACTGGGCGCCCTGGCAACGGTGCCGATCATGATGTTCCTGTTCAGGAAAGACAAATATCCGGTCGGAGAAGGCGGTGAGGTGGAAGTGAAGTCTATCCTGCCGACCGTGCTTCTGTTCGGGCTTATTCTTCTTCTGATCATTGCCTCGTTCTTCAAGAGCAAACCCGCGCTGACGAACGGATATATCTGCCTGAGCCTCGGGCTGGTCGCAATCGTCTGGAACCTGATCCGGGGCGATAAAGCCGGAACGGTAAAAGGAGCGCTTGGCAGCATTGATAAGGAAACGCTGATCCTGCTTGCCTCGCTGTTCATCGTAATCGAAGGCGTGACGCGTGCCGGGATCATCGATCTGCTTTCAAAATGGATCGTGGAAGTCGGCGGCGGGAACAAGTTCCTGATGTTCACGATGATCGTCTGGGGATCCGTCATCATTTCCGCTTTTGTAGACAACATTCCTTATGTCGCCACGATGCTGCCTGTGCTTGCGGGTGTGGTAGAATCTCTCGGCGTGTCGCCGGAGCTTTTGTACTTTGGCCTGCTGACAGGCGCTACACTCGGCGGAAACCTGACGCCGATCGGCGCTTCCGCCAATATCACGGCAGTCGGTATGCTGAAGAAAAATGGGTATAATGTATCCTTTAAGGATTTCATGCGGATCGGCATGCCGTTTACGCTGACAGCAGTAGCAGTGGGATATCTGGTGATCTGGTTCCTGTGGAAATAAGACAGACAGCAGGTAAAGAAGGAAAAACACTGGGGACGGTTACCCAAGAACCGTCCCCAGTGTTTTTCCTTCTTCGATTGCCTCCCCGGCAATCCGGTCTGCATTTTCAAACGGAATGCAGGGATTTTTTTCATTGTCCCGGGGAGGCGCCAGGAACAGCAGCACAGCCGGAACGAGCTTTCTGAAACTGCCGTCGAAATCCGCCGAGAAAGCACCGGTCTCCATGAACTGGAATTCAAGGGAAGACATGGCGGTGACTGCGTTCCGCAGGGTCGTTTCTGTCTGCCCGGTGTTTCCGCCAGGCGCGGGTCCGTCCTGCTCCAGGAAAGTCAGGAGCAGCCGGTAATGGCGGTCGTAATAGTCAAAGCGCATCACCGGAGAATTGATGACCTGATTATAAATTCTGTAATACCCGGCAGAGTTCACGATAAAATGATGAAAAGCGTACTCCGCTGCAAAAAAGCCGGTAATGCCGTGCTGTACCCTCCATTCGGGGGACAGCCGGCGGAGGAACTGTCCGAATACCCTGTCGTGGATGGTCATCAGGATATCTTCCTTTTTGGGATAATGATAAGTCAGATTTCCGACGGATATTCCGAGTCGCCCCGCGATATCTCTCATCGTGACGGAATCATAGTCTTTTTCAAGGAACATTGCCTGGGCTGTGTCCACGATCTTTTCCCGGATGTTCTTGTCCATGATGCGCTTCCTCCCCTGTTCCGTTCAAAAATATGTTGCATAAACCCTATATTTGTATTATTATAAAATCAGTTTAGCACATGTCCTAAAGTTAGTCAACTTTAACAGAAAGGAGCAATGGTATGGCAAAAAACGCATGGGCGAAATATGCTACACACATGTCCATGGTAGGCGGTCTGTTCCTGGGACCGCAGGGGAATAACAGCAGCTGGGCCCTCATGTTCAAGGAACTCGTTCCCGAGGAGGAGGCAGCACTGGGCCTTCATATGACGAACAAACCGATGTCTGTGGAGAAGATCGCGGAGAGAGCAAAACTTCCGGTTGAGAAAGTGGAGCCAATGCTGAAACATATGGCGCAGAAGGGCCTGATTTTTGAGCGGCTTACCAGAAACGGGAAACCGTTCTATAATGTCCCGCCCTTTATTCCCGGATTTTATGAATTCGTGATGACAGACCCGGAAACGATCAAAAATCCGAAGGTCGCTGCATTGTTCCGCAAGACGCTGGATGATCTGGGCGTGCTGCTCCAGAATGTCGACGTCCAGGGCGGCGGACTGATGAAGGTCACGCCGGTCATGAAGGAGATCCAGGCGACACAGAAGACATACTCCTTTGAGGATGTCATGACATTCATCAACAACGCGAAGCGCTATTCTGTGGCTGACTGTGCCTGCCGTACGGCAGCGAAACTGGTCGGAAAGGGCTGCGAACATCCCATCGAGGGAACCTGCATGCAGTTCGACGAGACCGCGGATTATTATGTCCGCACCGGCCGCGGCAGATACCTGACAAAAGAAGAAGCGATCCAGACACTGGAGATGGTGGAGAAAGCCGGTCTTGTTCACTGTGCGTTCCAGGTGGAAGGCAAGGATTATACCACTTTCATCTGCAACTGCTGCGGATGTTCCTGCGCCGGCCTCAGGCAGATCAACCGCGTGGACGGCAACCCGATGTCCCATTCCAATTTCCGCGCCAAAGTCAATGAAGACAAGTGCGTAGCCTGCGGCGACTGTGTGGACATCTGTCCGATTAATGCGGTCACGCTCGGCACCAATTTTGCGGGAACGGACGAAGAGCAGGCGCCGTATTACAGAAAAGCAAAGAATCACTGGTATTTCAAGAAAGACATTCGGGATGATTTCATCAATGAGAGGAACGCATCCTCCAACTTCGGCACAGCGCCCTGCAAAGTGGCATGTCCTGCCCATATCGCCGTACAGGGATATATCCAGAAGGCTTCCGAAGGAAACTATCTGGATGCGCTCAAGGTGATCAAGAAAGACAATCCGCTTCCCGCTATCTGCGGACGCATCTGCCCGCATCCCTGTGAAGCGGCATGTACGAGGAATACGCTGGACCAGGGCCTTGCCATTGACGCCATCAAGATGTTTATCGCGGATAAGGAAATGGCCCGTGAGACGAGATTCATTCCTGAAAAGAAGGGATCTTATGACAATAAAGTCGCGATCATCGGTGCCGGACCTGCCGGTCTTACGGCGGCTTATTATCTCGCGGAAGAAGGATTCAAAGTCACGGTGTTCGATAAAGCCGAAAAGCCCGGCGGCATGCTGACGAACGGCATTCCCGCTTTCCGTCTGGAGAAGAATGTCATCGAAGCCGAGATCGATGTCATCAGAGAGATGGGCGTAGAATTCAGGTGCGGCGTGGAAGTCGGCGCCGACGTCACCATTGATCAGCTCCGCAAAGAAGGCTATGAAGCATTCTATCTTGCAATCGGCGCGCAGGACGGCGCGATGCTCGGGCTCGAGAACGAAGATCTGCCCAATGTGATGAATGGCGTGACATATCTCGATCTTGCGAACCGCGGAAAAGAGACTGGCCTGAAGGGCAAAGTCATCGTTGTCGGCGGCGGAAATGTCGCAATCGATGTAGCCCGTACCGCAGTCCGTGACGGCGCAGAATCCGTAGCGATGTACTGCCTTGAATCCGCGGAAGAAATGCCTGCTGCGGCGGATGAGCAGATCGAGGCGAAGGAAGAAGGCATCACGATCCACAACGGCTGGGGTCCGATGACCATTCTGAATGAGAACGGCCTGGCAACAGGCATCCGATTCAAGAAATGCGTTTCCGTCCTGGACGATCAGAAGCGCTTCAACCCTGCCTATGATGAATCCGTAACGCTGGATGTCGAAGGCGCGACCATTCTGCTTGCGATCGGACAGCGGATCAACTGGGGCAAACTGCTGGAAGGCGAAAATGTAGAGATCGAAAGAGGAAACCGTGTTGTCGTGGATCCCATCACTTATCAGACAACCGCGGAAGGTATTTTCGCAGGCGGCGACGTTGTTACCGGACCGAAATTTGCCATCGACGCGATCGCGATGGGCAAACAGGGAGCCGTTTCCATCTCCAGGCTTCTTCGCGGACGCCATCTGAAAGACGGAAGAAATGCGACCTTCAAGAGTATCAACATCAATGCCGTGACGATGCCGCTTGCCAGTGTAGATACGACGCCCAGACAGTTCGCGCCGGAGATCGATCATGCGAAAGCGATCCGGACATTCAATGATCTCAGAAGCGGTCTTACGGAAGAGCAGATCAAAAAAGAATCCGGCAGATGTCTGCACTGCGGCCGGTCTGTAGTCGATATGGACAGATGCATCGGCTGCGGCGTCTGCGTGCACCGCTGCGATTTTGACGCCATCCATCTTGTCAGGGTCGACGATACCCAGTTCGCTGAAACGATGGGCACATGGTACCGCAGAGCGGCAGTAAGCGCTGCGAAGAGAGGCGTCAATATCGCGCTTACCGCAGCCCAGGAAGCGGTTTCTGATCTTTCTGCCAAAAGAAAGAGATGACCGGTTATGCATGAATTGAGTATCGTTCAGAATATTGTCGAGACGACAGACGCCTTCGCCAGGGAGCACGGTGTCGAAAAGGTCTCGTACGTGGCGCTGAAGATCGGGGCAGCTACCGGTATTGAAGAGAGATATGTAAGGATGTATTTCCCGGATGTGGCGGAAGGTACTGCGCTCGAAGGCGCTGAAGTACGGATTGAGGAAGTGCCGGAGGAGGCTTTCTGCCTGGACTGCGGCAATGTGTTCAATCCCCGGAAAAGCAGCGATAAGTGCCCGGAATGCGGATGCAGCGTGTATGATCTGCTGCACGGGAATGAGCTGATGATCCGGGAAATCGGATATAATTAAAAAGCGTAATGGGAGGAGGCTGCCGCATGTAATGCGGGAGCCTCTTTGCTGTACGGGAATACAAATCATTCCAGAGAAAAAATGTGTAAATGCAGGAAAAATAAAGAAAATTATTGCAAATCCGGTAATATTGTGATAAAGTTACTATAGAATACCAATAGATTCAGTCAGCCGGATGCTGCTGTAAGAAATATTATGAAAGGACGGTGGAACACATGATAGGGCCTTCACAGGAAATCGAATGCAAAAAGAATCCGAGGATAAAAATCAGGGCGCTGAAGGGTCATTTTGCAATGACGAACTCGCATACCAATTTTTATGTCGACATTATCGACGTGAAGCACAATCAGGCGCAGGCTGAACGTGCAGCGGAAGTCATTGCGCAGGATTTCAGTTATCAGAGCGTCGTGGACACCATTGTATGCATGGACAGAAGTAATGTAATCGGTGCTTATCTCGCGGAGGCGCTCAGCAAGAACGACATGTATTCTCTGAACCGCAAGAAAGAGCTTTATGTAATAAGCCCCGAGCTGGAGAATGCCGCGCAGATGATCTTCCGTGACAATCTGCAGCCTCATATCCGCGGAAAGAGAATCCTGATCCTCTGCGGAAATGTGCTCACCGGCAAGAGCCTGCAGAAGGCAATCGAATGTGTACGGTATTACGGCGGAGAAGTGATTGGCGCAGCCGCAGTGTTCTCTGATCTGGAGGAGGTCGGCGGTGTTCCGGTCAAATCTCTCTTTACGCCGGCTGATGTCCCGGGATATGACGCCTGCCTGCTTTCGAATTGCAGCCTGTGTGCAGCCGGGCAGAAGATCGATGCGCTGGCGAACAGCTATGGATATTCGGTCATTCCGCAGTAAAACATTCCAAAATGACAAATGCAATTCAGGTAAAAACGGGTGCTTCGGCATCCGTTTTTTTATGGAATCAAACGGAGAAGTATCTTTTGCGTTTGTAAGAAGTCCAGGTAATTGACCGACAATTGCCTTTAGCTAATAATGGTTAGATAAAGTTTATTTAAATCATTGACACCAAAAGACGATTAGAGTATACTAACATGGTCAAGGGTTAGCGAATACTACCTTTTGAAAGTTCACGTTAACACAAGTGAAACGGAGGTAACTGCTATGATGCCGATTACAATGGCAAAACCCGGAGAGCGCGTGCAGGTCAAACGTCTCGCCGGAAAGGATGAAGTCAGACGTCATCTGAACGAACTCGGCCTGGTGGAAGGAGATTATGTGACCGTTATCCAGAACAACAACGGAAACCTGATCATGCAGGTCAAAGACGGGCGGATCGCACTGGACGAGAAACTTGCCATGCGTATTCAGTTCTAGCGGGAAAGGAGAAAATATGAAGACTTTAAAGGATGTGCAGGTCGGGAACACCTGTACTGTCGTGAAGCTGCATGGGGAAGGCCCGGTCAAGCGCCGGATCATGGATATGGGCATCACAAAAGGCGTGGAGATCCTGGTGCGCAAAGTCGCGCCGCTCGGAGATCCGATGGAGCTGAATGTCCGCGGTTATGAGCTTTCGGTACGAAAAGGCGATGCGGAACTGATCGAAGTACGGTAAGGATCAAAGTACAGGAAAGGAAAGAGGAAAAATGAGCGTGAAAATAGCACTTGCCGGCAATCCGAACTGCGGTAAAACGACCCTGTTCAACAATCTGACCGGCTCGAACCAGTACGTCGGCAACTGGCCCGGCGTTACTGTCGAGAAAAAAGAAGGAAAACTGAAGAGCAATAAAGAAGTTATTATCCAGGATCTTCCGGGAATCTATTCATTGTCACCGTATACACTGGAGGAAGTCGTTTCCCGTCAGTATCTGGTGAATGAGAAGCCCGATGCGATCCTGAACATCGTGGATGGAACGAACATTGAGCGAAATCTCTATCTGACCACCCAGCTGCTGGAGCTCGGCATCCCGACAGTCGTTGCTGTCAACATGATGGATATCGTTGCAAAGAACGGGGATGTCATCGATACTGCGAAGCTTTCGAAAGAACTTGGCTGCACCGTCCTTGAAATGAGCGCGCTGAAGTCTGACGGAATCGATGCTGTTGCAAATGCAGTGGTCGCCGCCGCAAGGAATCCGATGACCGGTGAGAGACCGCATGTCTTTAAAGGCAGCGTAGAACATGCGATCGCGCATATTGAAGAAACAATCGAACATATCATCTCTGACACCCGTTATCTGCGCTGGTATGCGATCAAAGTCTTTGAGCGTGACGAAAAAGTCATGGAGGAGCTGAAGCTTTCGAAGGCGGATGCAGAAGAAATCGAACAGCATATCGTTGACTGCGAGAAAGAGCTGGATGATGATTCCGAATCCATCGTTACCAATGAGAGATACAATTATATCGCGGACGTCTGCACAAAATCCGTAAAGAAAAAAGCGGAGAAGCACAGCCTGTCAGCCTCTGACAGGATCGACCAGATCGTTACGAACCGTATCCTCGGTCTTCCGATCTTTGCGGTCGTCATGTTCCTGATCTATGCGATCGCCATGGGCGGATGGAGCGTTTCCCTTGGTACCAGAGCGACGGATTTCGCGAATGACGTGATCTTCGGAGAATGGGTGCCCGGCGCTGTCGGCAGCCTGCTGGCCGCCCTGCATGTCGCAGAAGGCAGCGCACTGTACGGCCTGATTCAGGATGGTATTGTGGCCGGCGTCGGCTCAGTCCTCGGGTTTGTTCCGCAGATGCTGGTGCTGTTCCTGCTGCTGGCGATCCTTGAGGATATCGGATACATGGCCCGTGTTGCATTCGTTATGGACCGTATTTTCCGTCAGTTCGGCCTGTCCGGAAAGTCCTTCATCCCCTGCCTCGTGGCGACCGGATGCGGCGTGCCCGGCGTCATGGCTTCCCGTACCATTGAAAATGACCGCGACCGTAAGATGACGGTCATGACCACGACCTTCATGCCCTGCGGCGCAAAGCTGCCGATCATCGGCCTGATCGCTGGTGCGATCTTCGGCGGATCACCGTGGATCGCGGCGTCCGCATACTTTATCGGTATCGGCTCCGTTATCCTGTCCGGTATCATTCTGAAGAAATTCAAAGCTTTCGCAGGAGAGCCTGCTCCCTTCGTCATGGAGCTTCCCGCGTACCATGTACCTTCCGCTGTCAATGTGCTTCGTGCAACATGGGAGCGCGGCTGGTCTTTCATCAAGAGAGCCGGTTCTGTTATCGTAATTTCTTCGATCATCATCTGGTTCCTGAGCTCGTTCGGAACAGTGAACGGTAAGTTCGGCATGGTCGATGAACTGTTTGAAGACGAAACGATTGTAAATGAGCAGGTCATCAGCGATCTCGCGCAGAAGATGGATGTTCCGGAAGAAGATGTAAATACGATGGATGCATCTCTGCTTGCGCAGGTAGGAAACAGCATTTCCTTCATATTCAAACCGCTCGGATTCGGTTCCTGGAAGCCCGCTGTTGCGACCATCACCGGTCTTGTGGCAAAGGAACAGGTCGTCGGTACGTTCGGCGTATTGTACAACTATGATGATTCCGAGGAAGAGCTCGAAGAGAACGGTGACCAGATCTGGGCCAGGGTTGCTGCAGATTATACGGCAGCCGGCGCGTTTGCCTTCATGGTATTCAACCTGCTTTGCGCGCCCTGCTTCGCTGCGATCGGTGCGATCAAGAGAGAGATGAACAACGCAAAGTGGACATGGGCAGCGATCGGCTACATGACGATCTGGGCTTATATCCTTGCTTTCATCGCCTATCAGGTAGGCGGCCTGTTCATCGGTGAGCACGGATTCGGTATCGGTCCGGCTGTTGGATTTGTATTGATTGCCGGCATCATCTATATGCTGGTCCGCAAGGGCTATGTGCCGGAAGAAGGAAAAAAGACACTTACATCTGTAGACGCTGCTAAGGCGTGATTCGTGGGGACACGGTGGATATCGGGGATGGTAACACAAGCACCGTCCCCGGTGTCTGCTAGAGCAGATGCCGGGAGATGCCGGGGACGGGGACACAGGAAGTGTCCCGGATGTCCATCCACAGAGGAGGAAAGCACATGTCAGTCATTATCGGAAACGGAATAGCGATTCTGCTGGTGGCGGCACTTGTCGGCCTCTCTGCGAGAGAACTGTGGAAAGGCCATCAGAGTGGCGGCTGCGGCGGCTGCAGCGGTGACTGTGCAGGGTGCTTGTCCTCCTGCCATTCCTGTGGAAGCGACAGGAAAAGTCCGGATCTTTCCGGGAAGAAATTTGGCGTGAACGGTAAGATCGTCCGTCTGGATGAGTTGACCGGCAGCAAGAAGTGAAATGCTTGATCGGCGCGGCCCGGAGCCGCGCCTGCTTTATGTTATGATCTGTAAATAAAGGAGGCAGGCATGATCAAAACAATCATCGCCGTCGACGGCATGATGTGCGGAATGTGTGAAACACATATTCAGGAAGCAATCAGGAAGAATTTCCAGGTGAAAAAAGTGACGGCAAACCGCGGAAAAAAGGAAGCGGTCATCCTTTCCGAGGAGAAACTGGATGCGGAGAAATTAAAAGCAGTGATCAATGAAACGGGATATGTTCCCGGCGCCGTCAGTTCGGAACCTTATGAAAAGAAAGGGCTGTTCGGGCTGTTCTGAAAGGTGTTGAAAGTTCTTGCTGCTCTGTGAAATGGCGGAAAATTACTGCGGTAGAAGCTGTCTGCCTGCTGCTTAGCTGCTTCAGTAAGAAGGTTTGGTGCTTTAATGAAATTTTTCACCGGACGATACCCCACCAGAACGCGATAAAGCAAGTATTGGAAGTTAGTTTGGGTTTTTATACTTTATTTTATGGAAACGATACGCCTTATCGTATTGGTCAATACTGATCGATCGAGAAAAAAGGGTATCGTTTTCTGATTTGCGACGGATAAAAGAAGATACTGCTCTTATATTCCGGAATGGAAGCTTGGAACAGGGTAGCGTCCGCAAAATAGCAGCCTGAAAAACCCGAAAGAGGAAGAATTGCAGCCTCTGGCTACGGATGAAAAAACATATTATATACGTCTGAGAAGCTTTGCAGACAAAAACGGTACGATATACTACGGAAGCTGGCGTAAAGCGGTAAAGATGAAAACGAAATAACCGCAGAGCGGGGCACGGAGAAGAATACTTGCGTATCAATAAAATATGTTGTAAAGTAATGGAAGTTTTTAAAGAACTTCCATTACTTATTATAGAAAGCAGGAGTTGAAGGAATGAAGCTATTCAAACGATATACTGCATTTCTGCTGATGCTCATCATGGTTTTCTCGCTCTGCCTGACCGGCTGCGGCGAGGCGGAAGAAGAGCAGGCGGCTTATACGACGGAAGCGGAGACGCTGGTATTGGCACCGGAAACGGAAGCCGAAAACAGTGAAACAGCGGAAAACAGTGCGGCGGAGCAAGCCGCGTATGCGACAGAAACGGAGACCGCAGAGGAAAATGCCGCCGGCAATGAAGCTGCCGGGACTGAGGAAACCGCTGAAAATACGGATCCGGAGAACAATGGTGTTTCCGGGGAAACCGCTGAGGCTGCAGAGCAGGAGAACAACGGTGCTTCCGCAGAGACTGATGCGGAAGGCAATCCGCTTCTTGACGAGTACGGCAGTTATTATCAGAAGGATGAAGTCGCGCTTTATATCCATCAGTACGGGAAGCTTCCGGAAAATTACATCACCAAGAAGGAAGCGGAATCGCTTGGCTGGAGCGGCGGAAGCCTTGAAAAATATGCTCCCGGCAAAGTCATTGGCGGCAGCAAGTTCGGCAATTATGAGGGAAATCTGCCGAAGAAAAAGGGCCGGCAGTACTATGAATGTGATATCGATACGCTGGCGAAGAAGCGCGGCGCGAAGAGAATCGTGTTCTCGGACGATGGGCTGATCTATTATACGGAAGATCATTACGAAACATTTGAACTGCTGTATGGAGAAGAATAAGGCGGAGAACAATATGAGAAGAATTATCATTGACGGTGCTTATGTCGAAAGCATGGAGAAGCTCCATGATATGCTGAAGTTTTCGCTGGATCTGCCGGCCTGGTACGGCAGGAACCTGGATGCGCTTTATGATTGCCTGACCGGTGAACTGAAGGGAAAAACAGTGATCGTAGTCCGCCATGAGGAGATGCTTGCTGAATTGGGCGGCGGCCGCGGGGAAGCGCTCTTAAGTGTGCTTCGCGATGCGGATGAGGAGAGCAGACGTCTGAAAGTGATCTTTGAGTAACTGCCGACGTGCTCGTATTTGACGGCGGAAACGACTGAAAAAGTGCCTGAGAGGATCCATTAAAATCGGAGATGGAACTAAAAGAAACTTTCGAGCGGTAGTAAACGGGAAATGGAAAGAAAACTCTGCGTCGCTGACGCAGCATTATACCTGCCTCACAAACGCGGAACAGGAGATTCGTATGAACTGGATGGACAAACTGGAGCGGAAGATGGGACGTTTTGCGGTCCGGAATCTGATGCTTTATCTTATCATTTTCTACCTTTTCGGATTCATGATGCAGATGACGAATCCGGGATTTTATATGCAGTACCTGAGCCTGAATGCGCAGGAGATCCTGCACGGGCAGGTATGGCGGCTGGTCACCTTCCTGATCTATCCGCCGTCGACCAACGTGCTCTGGCTGGCGCTCCTGAGCTTCATCTATTATCAGCTCGGGAAAACGCTGGAAATGATCTGGGGCACGTTCCGTTTCAACCTGTACATGATCATCGGCGTGATCGGCTACATTCTCGCGGCATTTATTATTTATTTCGTGTTCGGGCAGATTTATCTGCTGACGGCGGATAACCTGTATCTGACAATGCTGCTGGCGTTCGCCATGGCGGTCCCGGACATGCAGTTCTACCTGTATTTCGTGCTTCCGATCAAGGCGAAATGGCTCGGCATCTTTTACGGCGTGATGATCGTGCTGGAACTGTTCCAGTCGAACTGGCCCGGCAGAGTCGCGATCCTGATGTCCGTGCTGAACTTCATCATTTTCTTCTTCAGCAATCGGAAGCCGGTGCAGACGATAAAACAGGCAAAGCGTCAACGCGAGTATGCCGTGAAAATGAATACGGCGCGGGCAGAGACCAGGCACAAATGTGCGGTCTGCGGCAGGACAGAGCAGGACGATCCGAACCTGGAATTCCGGTTCTGCTCCAAGTGCACGGGAGGCAATTTCGAGTATTGCCAGGATCATCTTTATACGCATGTACATGTGACGGAAGAGCAGTAAAAGCTGTAAGAAGAGGGACAAAAACTGTCATCCGGCAGCTGTTTGAAAAGATGTGTGCACTGCTGTCATCCAGAGGAGCGGAGCGACGAAGGATCTTCGCCGCAACACAGGCGGTTTCAGTAAAACCGAAGCCTATAAGCGGTGGATTCTTCGCAGCCACGGCTGCTCTGAATGGCAGAAAAGAGCCACCCCCTGGCACAGACGGCTTTACGTAATCAAATTTAGAATATGAGCGAGGAACGGAAAACCATGCAGAAAAAACCTTTCATCACAAAGGAACAGCTGGATAAGATCATTGAACAGTACCCCACCCCTTTTCATCTTTACGATGAAAAAGGCATCCGCGAGAACGCCAGGCGCGTAAAGGAAGCCTTTTCCTGGAATCCCGGCTACAAGGAGTACTTTGCCGTCAAGGCGACGCCGAATCCTTTCCTGATCAAGCTTTTTCATGAAGAAGGCTGCGGCTGCGACTGTTCTTCCATGACGGAACTTGTCCTTTCGGAGGCTTGCGGCGTGACCGGGAAAGACGTCATGTTCTCCTCCAATGTCACGACGGCGGATGAATACAGGAAAGCAAAAGCCATGGGCGCCATCATCAACCTGGATGATTTCACGCATATCGATTTTCTGGAAGAGGAAGCCGGTCTGCCTGATCTTGTCTGCCTGCGTTACAATCCCGGCGGCGTTTTCGAACTGTCAAACGGCATCATGGACAACCCCGGAGACTCCAAATACGGCTTCACCAAGTATCAGCTGCTGAAAGGGTATTCCGTGCTGAAAATGCGCGGCGTGAAGAATTTCGGCCTGCACGCATTCCTTGCCAGCAATACCGTTACGAATGATTATTATTCAGATCTGGCGGCTGTGCTGTTCCGGCTGGCCGTGGAGATCAAGCAGCAGTGTGATGTTTCACTTTCCTTTATTAACCTGTCGGGCGGCGTCGGCATTCCCTATCGTCCCGAGCAGGAGTCGAACGACATCATGAAGATCGGTGAGGGCGTCAGGAAACGTTACGAGGAGATCCTCGTTCCCGCCGGTCTCGGCGACATTGCCATTTACACGGAAATGGGACGTTTCATGACCGGACCGTACGACGGATTGGTCACAAAAGTCATCCATCAGAAACACATTTACAAGGAATATCTGGGATGCGATGCGTGCGCGGCGGATCTGATGCGTCCGGCCATGTACGGCGCGTATCACCATATCACCGTAATGGGCAAGGAAGATCAGCCGAACAGCCGTCTGTACGACGTGACGGGATCCCTGTGCGAGAACAACGACAAGTTTGCCGTCGACAGGATGCTTCCTTACACGGAGGTCGGCGATATCCTGTTCATTCATGACGCCGGTGCGCACGGCCATGCAATGGGCTATAACTATAACGGAAAAGTGCGGCACGCGGAACTTCTTTATAAGGAAGACGGCAGCGTGCAGCTGATCAGACGTTCCGAGACGATCCGCGATCTTTTCGCGACGTTCGATTTCTGCGATGTGGTGAAGGACGCGGATATCCCGCAGGGATGGTAAGGGACGGCTGGCGTGAATGCCTGATCCTGCAGGAGAGTCAGTGTTCTGCAGCCTGTGTGATCAGGAATAACGCAGTCAATAATCATAGAAGTAAAAATGTTCAGCAGAGGCAACCTGCCGGAAACAGAAAGCATCGTTTCCGGTAAGAAGTCTCTGCTGAATTTGTTTGCGTTCTGCGAACTTCGCCCGAGCACGGTTCCATCATTGACATCCTGTTTCTCAAAATGTTATTCTTTACATATAACGAAGGAACGGCAGTTCATCTGATGAAGGAAGGTGCGATATGTTGAAATCAAGATTAAGTGTTATAGCAATCATCCTTTTCCTTGGCATTGCAACTCCGATAAATGTGCAGGCAGAGAAAAAAGGCTATATTGGTGCAGAGGCAGAATATGGCTTTCACAGCGGAGGAGAGAATGTCCAGTATACATTGGATGATTCCGGGGTCCTGACCATTACCGGTGAACGCAAAATGCAGGACAATTCATCTTTCAGTATTCTCGTCAACGATAAAGACAAGGTCAGGGAGATCATTATCGAAGAAGGCGTAACGAACGTTGGCGATCATGTGTTTTCTTCCTTTTACAATTTGGAGAAGGTAACCCTTCCGAAAAGTATAGAGGTAATAGGGGAATCTTCGTTTTACAAGTGTGAGAAACTGAAGAGCATCGTGATTCCGGAAGGTGTGAAGACCATTAAGAAAGATGCTTTTGACAATTGCCTGAGTCTGAGCCAGGTATCCTTTCCGGACAGCCTGGAAAGGATAGAAGACTGGGCGTTTCAGGCGGCCCCTTTGAAGACGGTTGTGATCCCCAAAAACGTCTCATTCATAGGTACGTATAATTTCTATGGCCTGTCTTCCGTCAGCGTTGCGAAAGAGAATACTACGTTCGACAGCAGGAATAACTGTAATGCAATCATTGAGACGGACAGTGATAAGCTGCTGGTTGGTTCCAATAGTACTGTGATTCCTTCAACTGTTGCATCAATTGGAGAAAGAGCATTTGCGGGCTGCGGTAAATCCAGCTTTGTAATCCCGTCAACTGTCAGGGAAGTTGGAAAGTATGCATTTGAAGGTTCCGGGTTTACCAGTTTTACCGTTCCCGGAAACATCACATATATTAATGAGAATGTGTTTAGCGGATGTAAGAATCTCAAAAGCGTTACATTTTCAGAGGGCGTGAAAGAGATCGGAGAAATGGCATTTTATAACTGTGATGCATTGCAGAGTATTTCACTTCCCAAAAGCATAGAACTTATCAATTCCCGTGCATTTTCCGGATGCCCGAATCTGAAGACTGTGAATTATGCCGGTACGGATCAGCAATGGAAGGGAGTAAATATTAATCTTCTCAGTGATGCAGTCAGCGGTTATAAAGCGTGGTATCCAAAGGCAATAGCATCACTGAATGAGGATGAGATTTCTGAAGTGGATTATTTGCTCAGTGCTGCGATTAAGACAGCTTCCGATAATTCGAACACAAAGAAAGACACAAAGAAAGAAACAAAGAAGGACACCAAAACAGACACAAAGAAAGATACAAAGAAAGACACTGCCACAGTCACCAGGAAAGCCAACACCCTCAAAGTAAAAGCGAAGAAGCCAAGCCTTAAGTACAAGAAGCTGAAGAAAAAGAAACTGACCATCAAGAAGGCGAAGGCATTCACAATTAAGAAGGCGGAGGGCAAGGTTACTTTTAAGAAGCTCAAAGGCAATAAAAAGATCAAAATCAATAAGAAGAGCGGTGTGATTACCGTCAAGAAAGGACTGAAGAAGGGATCCTATCCTTTGAAGGTGAAAGTAACCGCTGCCGGGAATGCAGATTATAAGGCGGGAAGCAAGACGGTAACAGTGAAGATAAAAGTGAAATAAGAGGAAGGAAAGGACGATGAAAGGAGTGTCATCCTGAGCCTGTCGAAGGATCCACCGCTTTAAACTTGCGGTTTTAGCGGAACCGAAGAAAGCGAAACAAAAGACCGCAAAAACCGATTGACGGAAGCCGGAAACAAGTTTACAATACTTTTACAGACATCAGGGGAGTACATAATTGCATGTACTCCCCTTTCGCGCACTTACAGGACCGGCAGCGTTCATACCGCCGCAGGCCCCCGAAAAAGTACTTGACATCAGGGAACCATGCGTGTATTATAAAAACGAACATAAGTTCGATTAACGGGAGGAAGCTATGGCAAAGGAAGACAAGCTCAAAGCATTGGATGCAGCTGTTACACAGATCGAAAAAGCATATGGAAAGGGCTCCGTCATGCGTCTTGGGGATGCATCAGCCCATATGAATATAGAAACAATCCCCACCGGCTCCCTGAGCCTTGACCTGGCACTCGGCCTCGGCGGCATTCCCCGCGGCAGGATCATTGAGATCTACGGCCCGGAATCCAGCGGTAAGACGACCGTTGCTCTTCATATGATCGCAGAGGTACAGCGGAGAGAAGGCATCGCCGGTTTTATCGATGCGGAGCATGCGCTCGATCCCGTTTATGCGAAGAATATCGGTGTGGATATCGACAATCTGTATATTTCCCAGCCTGACTCCGGAGAGCAGGCACTGGAGATCGCAGAGACGATGGTGCGTTCCGGTGCGCTTGATATCGTTGTTATTGACTCTGTTGCCGCTCTGGTACCGAAGGCGGAGATCGATGGGGATATGGGAGATGCACATGTCGGCCTGCAGGCCAGACTGATGTCCCAGGCGCTCAGAAAACTCACTGCGGTTATCTCACGTTCGAACTGCGTTGTCATTTTCATCAACCAGCTGCGTGAGAAAGTCGGCGTTATGTTCGGAAATCCCGAAACGACTACCGGCGGCCGTGCGCTGAAATTCTATTCGTCCGTGCGTATGGATGTGCGCCGTACGGAATCTTTAAAGCAGAGCGGTGAAGTGATCGGAAACCATGTCCGTGTGAAGGTCGTGAAGAATAAAGTCGCGCCGCCTTTCAGGGAGGCTGAATTTGATATTATGTTCGGAAAAGGAATTTCCAAAGAAGGAGATATCCTTGATCTGGCAGCCAAAGTCGATATCGTTGAGAAGAGCGGTGCATGGTATTCCTACGGCGGGAGCCGGATCGGCCAGGGTAGAGAGAACGCGAAGCAGTATCTGACAGCCAATCCCGCAGTGATGTTCGAGATCGAGCAGAAAGTGAGAGAGCATTACGGACTGCCGACAGAGGAGATGCCGGAGGAGTTGAAGGCTGCAGAGACAGCAGAGGAATAATAAGTATTAGTTCAGGCAGGAGATTCTTGCCTGGTGCCAGGAATTCGATTTCAATCAGACCATCATTGGGAGAGAAGGATACAGCGCCCTTCACGGAGAGATCCGTGGAGGGCGTTTTTCAGGAAAGAAAGCAATGAATATTTGAAATTAAGCGACTAAATAATAGTTGCAAGTAGAGGCATGACATAGTAGAATTGAGGAGGAAACATTGAGCAGAAAAGAGAAATTAATCCAGAAACTCAAATCTGGCAGTTTGGATTTTACTATTGACGATGCGGAGATCTTGCTATCTTATTGCGGTTATTCCGTCGATCATAAAGGAAAGACCGGCGGATCAAGAATAAGATTTTATAATCCGGAGACGGGAAGAAAAATATTAATGCACAGACCGCACTCGGAAATGGTTTAAACGCTATCAGATCAGAGAATTGATCGCACATTTGGAGGGAGAAGAGCTGATATGAACAATACGGTTATGTACAAAGGCTATGTAGGAAGCGTTGACTTTTCAGCGGAGGATCAATTGCTGTTCGGAAAAGTACAGGGAATCCGTTCTTCGATCTCCTATGAAGGCAAAAGTGTAAAAGAGTTGATCGAAGACTTCCGGGGGGCAGTAGATGATTACCTGGAGATGTGCAGAGACGAAGGAACCGAACCGGAGATTCCCTATAAAGGCAGCCTGAATATCCGTCTGGGGAGAGATCTGCATCGGGATGCAGCTGTCTATGCAATGTCAAAAAACATGTCACTAAACAGCTTTATCCAAATTGCGGTAAAAGAAAAACTGGAAAAAGTAATCATAGAATGACCCGAATGAACAGAGAGTATCATCGAAAACGATCATAGGAGATGTCCGAAAATGAAAAAAGCAGCCTGATCTGCGGATGCAGACCGGCCGCCTCGTTGATTTAAAAATGTAATCATCAAACCCCGAGCAGTCTCTTCAGCTCGGCCAGAAAATCCGGGAATTCCGTGAAATGCGGGAGATCCGGATTATCTTTTATGATTGCTTCCGTGCTACGGAACAGGATACCTGCGCGGCTCGCCCTGATCATGGCAAGATCATTGAAGCTGTCGCCGGCGGCGATCGTCTCGAATCCCATGGACTGCAGACCCCTGACGGAAGTCAGCTTGGAATTCTCGCAGCGCATGATATGTCTGCGGATCATTCCGTCCGGACCAACATCCAGCGTGTTGCAGAACAGTGTTGGCCAGCCGAGCTTCTCGATCAGCGGCTTTGCGAACTGGTCGAAAGTATCGCTGAGGATGATCAAGCGGGTGAGGGTACGCAGTTCGTCCAGAAATTCCCTTGCGCCGGGCAGCGGATCCATCGTCGCGATGACATCCTGGATCTGCTTCAGGCCATAGCCGCGCTCTCTCAGTATGTTGAGACGGTATTCCATCAGTTTGTTGTAATCCGGTTCATCTCTTGTTGTTCTTCTCAGTTCCGGGATTCCGGTCGCTTCGGCAAATGTGATCCATACTTCGGGTACAAGAACGCCTTCCATATCCAGACAAACGACATCCATTTTTCATTAACTCCTTTTTACAAGACAGTACTGTAACGCTTTAAATAGATAAAATTTCAAATGCTTAAAAAGAATAATAGCATAGATCGTTTTGTTTTTCTATAGAAAAATGATTTGTTTGTTTGTACAGGCTTATGCCTGTTGCTGCCAAATGGAGGGAAAGAGTGACCTGAAAAGCAGGGAAGGCGGGATCAGGTCACAGAGAAGAGCGGAAAAGCAGGCTGGCGGAGGGAAAAGAGTGACCTGAAAAGCAAGGAAGGCGGGATCAGGTCACGAAGAGGAGCGGAAAAGCAAGCTGGCAGAGGGAAAAGAGTGACCTGAAAAGGAGGAAAGGAAGAAACAGGTCACAGAGAAGTAAGGAAAAGCAGGAGGCGGCGTGAAAAAACAAAGTTCACAAAAGCAGGGAAGTATGTTAAGATGAATGGTCGATGGGTGACCGGCACTATACAGGCTGGTCCGCAGATTACCGCAAAAACGAAGGGATACAGCCATGTTTCACTGCTTTGTGCCGGAAGCCGGTCCCGGAATCATAAGGATCACCGGAAAGGATATGCATCATATTAAAAATGTACTGCGCATGAAGCAGGGGGAAGCACTCTGCGTCAGCAACGGCAGGGATCTTGATTTTTACTGCACGGTGATCGGATTCGAGGATGATGCAGTCCTGGTGCAGACAGATCATGAAGCCGGACTGGCGGCCGAACTGCCCTCGGATATCATCCTTTATCAGGGACTCCCGAAAGCCGACAAAATGGAATTCATCATTCAGAAGGCGGTCGAACTGGGCGCCGCGGGCATCGTCCCGGTAGCGATGAAGCGTTCGGTCGTAAAGCTGGATGAAAAGAAGCAGGAAAAGAAACTGGCAAGATGGCAGTCTATCGCGGAAAGCGCAGCGGGGCAGTGCGGAAGAGTGCGGGTGCCGGAGATTTATCCGGTATGTACGATCGCACAGGCTGTGGAAAATGTAAAGACGGACGCTGACATGATTCTCGTTCCCTATGAGAGTGCGGAAGGCATGCAGGGGACGAAAAAAGCGCTGGAAGATGTCCGGTCGGGAATGAAGATCGCAGTGTTTATCGGGCCGGAAGGCGGTTTTGAATCAGCGGAAATAGAAATGTTGAAGGAAGCCGGCGCCGGGATTGTCAGTCTTGGTCACAGGATCCTTCGTACAGAAACTGCCGGACTCGCGGCGATCACGATGCTGATGATCCGGCTGGAGATGATGGCGGAAGGATGACAAGTTAAAGTAAGTCCTTGCGAGTGGACTTAGTCTGCAGTCGCGCATGTCTGTCATCCAGAGGAGCGAAGCGACGAAGGATCTTCGCCCTGCATTTACTATGCCGCCTATTGCAGAGCAACTCTGTTCTGTCATTCTGAAGGCCTTTGGGCCTGAAGAATCCTCGCCCTGTAGGCAGCGGTTTTACTATCGTCTTGCTGTTTGCGGTTTAACCAATAATATCGAGAATTCTCCATCCTCTTACAGGGTGGAGATGAATCGGCTTTGTAGTACAACCTGGAGTAAGTATGATTGCTCTGTGAGAACGTAAGTCTGCTATGCTGAAAGAGGCTTGGTTCTCTTGTGCAGCAGAACCAACGTGTCTGAAAATACACGGGCCTATGCCCCCTGAATCCGACGTGGAAGCGGTGTCTTTCGGGAAAGACAAAGAACCAAAAAAAGCAGGAACATATGTTCGGTTTTCTGTTGATTTTCTCCCTGCGGTATGGTATAATAAATATCAGTATAAAAAGCGTATGCGGGGTAGAAAATAATGGAAATGCGTTATTCTCTGACTGAATATGATAAAAACCAGCATTCAGTATATCTTCTGTATTATCACTTGATTCTTGTTGTAAAATACAGGCGCAAAGTGTTCGATGACAGGATTTCTGAGCGTGCCAGAGAAATATTCCTGTATATCGCTCCGAAATATGATATCACCATGGAAGAATGGAACCATGATGAAGACCATGTACACATTATGTTCCGCGCAAAGCCGGCTACAGAGATCAGCCGGTTTATCAACGCTTATAAGAGTGCGAGCAGCAGGCTGTTGAAGAAGGAATACCCGGAGATACGAAGGAAACTCTGGAAAGAGTATTTCTGGAGCAAAAGCTTCTGCCTGATCACAGCGGGCGGCGCGCCGGTGGAAGTGATCCGGGAATATATTGAAAGCCAGGGAGAAAGACGGAAATGAAAAAGACTTACAGGGCATACCGGTTCCGTCTCTATCCGAATAAAAGCCAGGCGGAACTTATCAACAAAACGTTCGGATGCTGCCGTTTTCTGTATAACCGGATGCTCGCTGATAAGATCGATACCTATAAAAAAGAATGTCGGATGCTTCACAATACACCCGCACAGTACAAAGGGACATACCCCTGGCTGAAGGAGGTGGATTCCCTCGCGCTGGCCAACGTACAGCTTCACCTTCAGGCGGCGTATAAAAACTTTTTTTCGCGTCCGGATACCGGCTTCCCGAAGTTCCGGTCAAAACATCACAGCAGGGCGTGCTACACCACGAACGTTGTCAATGGAAATATCCGTATCACTGCAGACAGCCGGCTGAAACTGCCGAAGCTTACGCCTGTTCGGATGATACTGCACCGGGATGTACCGGATATCTCGAAGCTTAAGTCCGTAACGGTGATCAGAGAGCCCTCAGGGAAAAACTTTGCCAGCCTTTTGTATGAACAGGACGTCCGTGAAAACCAAGCGGCCGCCCCTGTCCGTGAAGAGAAGGTGCTGGGAATGGATTTTGCCATGGCGGGGCTCGCCGTGTTTTCGGACGGATCAAGGGCAGAGTATCCCATGTACTATCGCAGGGCGGAAGAAAAGCTCGCGGCGGAACAGCGGAAGCTTTCCCGCTGCGTGAAGGGAAGCCGCAATTACGTGAAGCAGAGAGTCCGGGTGGCACGCTGCCATGAAAAGGTGCGGAACCAGCGGATGGACTTCCAGAACAAGCTGATCTGCGAACTGGCGGCAAGGTACGATGCTGTTGTCGCGGAAGACCTGAATATGAAGGCCATGAGCAGGTCATTGCATTTCGGCAAAAGTGTCATGGACAATGCCAATGGAAGATTCCAGAGACGGCTGGAAGAAAAGCTGGCAGAGATGGGGAAGACTTATGTAAAGATCGACCGGTTCTTCCCTTCGAGTAAAAAGTGCAGCTGCTGCGGCAGGATCAGGAAGGAACTTTCTCTCAGCGACCGGATATACGAATGCGAATGCGGGTACAGGGGAGACAGAGATGTGAACGCTGC
>JAFRLH010000078.1 GCA_017431345.1 Lachnospiraceae bacterium
GCGACGTATTCCGTGCATCCATAGTAGAAGGCACAGCCAGAAAGACAGCGGCCATCCGCTGGCATCTCTGGGATATTTAATTGTCAATGATCAAGGTGCTCAATCTGGCACTTGCTGTCCTACAGTAACTTGACGCTATCACTGCGGTGTAAGCATCTGTAAAAAAGTGTTCAAATCAGATATAATAGTTTCATCAGTTCAACAGGCGAGGAACAGACATGTCATTTACATTTGTGCAGGAACTGCCTTCCCCGGGAGCGATCCGGGAAGAGTATCCGCTTCCGAAGCCGTTTGCGGAAATCAAGCGGCACAGAGATCAGGAAATTGCAGACGTACTGACCGGAAAAAGCGACCGGTTTCTGGTGATTATCGGTCCGTGTTCGGCGGATAACGAAGATGCCGTCTGCGAATACGTGACCCGGCTTGCGAAGGTCAACGAAAAAGTAAAAGACAGACTGGTGCTGGTTCCCCGCATCTATACAAATAAGCCGCGCACTACGGGCTCCGGCTACAAGGGTATCACTTCCCAGCCGGATCCGGAGGGAAAGACCGATTTCAGAGCCGGCCTGATCGCCATGCGCAAGATGCAGATACACGCCATTGAGGTGTCCGGGCTGACGGCGGCAGACGAGATGCTGTATCCGGACAACTGGGGATATGTGCAGGATATTCTGTCTTACGTAGCCATCGGCGCGCGGTCTGTGGAGGACCAGCAGCACCGGCTGACAGTGAGCGGATTTGATGTGGCATCCGGCATGAAGAACCCGACGAGCGGCGATTTTAATGTCATGCTGAATTCTATCTATGCCGCGCAGCATCCGCACTCCTTTATCTATCGCGGATGGGAGGTGCAGACCACCGGAAATCCGCTGGCGCACGCGGTTCTGCGCGGGGCGGCCAACAAACGGGGAGAGAGCAACCCCAACTATCATTATGAGGATATTATCCGCCTTGTGCATCTGTACAATGAGCGGAACCTGAAATATCCGGCAGCCGTCATTGATACCAATCACAGCAATTCGGACAAGCAGCATAAACAGCAGATCCGGATCGCGAAGGAAGTCCTGCACAACCGCTATGAGAACCCGGAGATCAGGACGATCGTCAAAGGCCTGATGATTGAGAGCTATCTCGAGGAGGGCTGCCAGAAGATCGGAGAGGGCGTTTTCGGCAAATCCATCACGGATCCCTGCCTGTCCTGGGAAGACTCGGAGCAGCTGATTTATGAGATTGCGGAGCAGGTCTGACAGAACATCGTACAGCAGGCGGGAAGATGCCCGCATGGTATAGCAAAAAACAAGACAGGGGGAAAACAATGAAAAACATTTTGTATGCAGCATCTGAATGTGTGCCTTTCATTAAAACCGGCGGCCTGGCGGATGTGGTGGGGTCACTTCCCAAGGAGATTGACCGCGAGTACTATGATGTGCGGGTGATTCTGCCCAAGTACGGCTGCATGAAGCAGGCCATGAAGGACAAGCTCGAGTATATCACCGAGTTTTACATGGACTTTGACTGGAAGAGCTGTTATGTCGGCCTGCTGAAAGCGGAGCTGGAAGGCATCACATATTATTTCATCGACAACGAGGAGTATTTCAACACGCCGCGCCCGTACACGGACGACGCGCTCTTTGAGATCCGCAGGTTCGCGTTTTTCTCCAAGGCTGTGCTATCAGCCCTGCCGACACTGAACTTCCGGCCGGACCTCATCCACTGCCATGACTGGCAGACCGGCCTGGTCCCGGTATACCTGAAGGAGCGCTTCCAGGAGAACGAGTTCTACCGCGGCATCAAGACGGTCATGACCATTCACAACCTGAAATTCCAGGGCAAATGGAATGTCCAGGATGTGGAGAGCATCACCGGCCTGTCCGGCTACTACTTCACACCGGACAAGCTGGAGTTCAACAAGGACGCCAACCTCTTAAAGGGCGGACTGGTCTATGCGGACGCTATCACCACCGTGTCCCCGACTTACGCCGAGGAGATCAAGACACCGTTCTTCGGAGAGGGCCTGGACGGCCTGATGAACGCGCGCTCGGGTGACCTGCGTGGCATCCTGAACGGCATCGACTACACCGACTTCTCACCCGAGGCGGACAAATATATCGCAAGACCCTACAACGTCAACAATTTCCGCAAGGAGAAGGTGAAGAACAAGATCGAGCTGCAGAAAGAGCTCGGACTGGGACAGGATGAGAAGGTCATGCTGATCGGAATCGTCTCCAGACTGACGGATCAGAAGGGCTTTGACCTGATTGCCTATGTTCTGGAGGAGATGCTCTCGCAGGATGCGATCCAGGTGGTCGTTCTGGGAACCGGTGAAGAGCGCTATGAGAACATGTTCCGCTACTTCGACTGGAAATATTCCGACAAGCTCTCCGCCAACATTTTCTATTCCGAGGAGCTTTCCCATAAGATCTATGCGGCTTCCGACGCGTTCCTGATGCCGTCTCTGTTTGAGCCCTGCGGTCTCTCGCAGCTGATGTCCTTAAAGTACGGCACACTGCCGATCGTCCGGGAGACCGGCGGATTGAAGGATACGGTCGAGCCGTACAACGAGTTCGAGAAGACCGGCACCGGCTTCACCTTCGCGAATTACAACGCACACGAGATGATGGCCGCGGTCCGCTATGCGGAACAGATTTTCTATGACAAGAAGCGCGACTGGAACAAGATTGTGGAGCGCGCAATGCAGGCCGACTTCTCCTGGAAGGTCAGCGCGGGCAAGTATCAGGTGATGTATGACTGGCTGATCGGACCGACCGCCTGAAAGCGGACGGGAAATCACCTTTCCGGGCGGGAGTCCCGGCAGAGTAAGTAATTTAACAGCGGCAAGCATAAGTACATGGAGCAGGAAAGCAGGAAAAGTGTTATTATGCAGGCCGGAATTCTGGCGAGCGCGAGCATTATCGTCAGAATCATCGGACTGTTATATCGGGCGCCCCTTACGGCGGTTATCGGCGATGAAGGTAATGGATATTACGGATTTGCCTATAATATCTATACCATTATTCTGATGATTTCCTCCTACAGTGTGCCTTCGGCTCTTTCCAAAATCATGGCACAGAAGCTTGCGCAGGGACAGTATCGCAATGCGCAGCGTGTTTTTCACGCTGCGCTTGTCTATAACATGGCGGTCGGTGTTTTCTTCGGCCTCATTATGTTCTTCGGGGCATCCTGGCTCGTCCCGCCCAACTCCGTCTCGGTACTCCGTGTTTTTGCCCCGACCATTTTCCTGTTCGGCATTCTCGGGGCGTTCCGCGGCTACTACCAGGCGCAGGGCACCATGGTGCAGACCTCCGTATCCCAGATCCTGGAACAGATTGCCAACGCCGTCGTCTCCATCGGCGCGGCTGCGCTGCTGATTCATCTGGTGGCGGATCAGGATGCGACGACGAAAGCCCGCTACGGTGCGATGGGTTCCGCGCTGGGAACCGGAAGCGGCGTCCTGATCGCATTGCTGTTCATGGGCTGGACCTATTATCTGAACCGGCCTTATTACCTGAGAAAGGTGGCTTCCGACCGGACAGAGTATGAGGAGAGCTTCTCTCATGTGATGCGGGAAACGATTCTGGTGATTACCCCGTTTATTCTCAGTTCCTTCATTCTCAACCTGACCACGGCACTGAATCAGACTGTTTATTCCAAAATCATGATCGGGGCGAGAAATTACGATGAGGCGATTATTTCAACGCTGTACGGCATTTTCTCGAACAAGGCCGTCGTGATTACCAACATACCGATTTCCATCGCCACGGCTTTTTCCGCGGCCATCATTCCGGGCATCGCTTCCGCACATGCGCAGGGAAAGAGAGAGGATACCCGGCGCAGGGCGCTGGATGCGAAGCGCATGACGCTTCTGATTGCCATTCCGTCCGCGGGCGGACTGATTGCACTCGCAAGACCCATCACCATGCTCCTGTTTCCGCAGCCGGCATCGCTGCCGATGGCGTCGCGCCTTCTGGCCATGCTGGCCGTGACGGTCGTCTTTTATTCCATCTCGACTGTCACAAATGCAGTCCTGCAGTCCATCGGAAGAATGTCGCTTCCGCTGGTTTCCGCGAGTGCGGCGCTGGCCGTCCAGACCATTGTGCTGGTTGTTCTGATCCGGTACACGAAGCTCAGTGTCTACGCACTGGTGATCGTCAGCATTCTGTATTCGATTCTGATTTTCCTGCTGAACGAGTTTTTCCTGCACCGGTATCTGCGGGTGCAGGATGATGTGATCAACATGTATGTCAAGCCGATTGCAGCCGCGCTGATTATGGGCAGCATGGCCTTTTCCGTCTATCATCTCTGTGCCTGGATCCTGCAGAAGATCGGAATGAAGAGAGAGTATTTCATCAATCTTGTCGCTGTCATTCCGGCGCTGATTGTCGCCGTGCTGGTATATTTCTTTATACTGATCCGCAGCGGCGCGCTGACGGAAGGAGAAATTCTTCAGCTGCCGAAGGGGCAGGGCATGGTCAGAATCCTCCGGAGACTGCGGTGGATCTGACACCCTACGGTATCTGCGTGAGGGCGGAAATATCCGTGGATGCGAGAATGGAATAGTTGGTGTAATACACGACAAAGCCCGGGCGGGATCCGCCCGGCTTTTTTACGTTCCGGCGCTCCAGATAATCGATCTCCACTTTGCCCTGATCCCGCCCGCTGGAGTAGTAGGCTGCCAGCGACGCCGCCTCCTCAAAGGCGCGCTCCGGGACGTCCTCGAATTTCTCACCGCGCGTGCACAGGATCACGTGGGAGCCTGGCATATCATTGGCGTGGAACCAGATGTCCTGCGGCGAGGCAAAATGGAAGGTGAGGGTATCGTTCTGGGTATTGTTTTTGCCGACATAGACGTCATACCCGTCCGAGGTGACATAGTGCAGAGGTTTTCCCGGCTCCGGCCTGCGGCTGCCTTTGCGGCCGCCCGCGGAAGCCTTCCGGAAGCGCTCGCGCTCTTTGTCGGAGGGAAGCGCGTGAGAGCGGATGAGTCCCGCCTCGCGCATCTCCTCACGGATCTCGGCGAGGTCCGCCTCGTCGGCCGCCAGATCCAGCGCAGTCTGAATGCTTCGCAGATGATCGATTTCCTCCTGCACCTGCGAGGTCAGCTGGACAAGCGCCTCACTGGTCCGCTTCAGCTTGGTGTAGCGGTCAAAATATCGCTTAGCGTTCGCGGATGCGCTTAAGGCAGGGTCGAGCGGAACCGTCGTTGTCTCTCCGGTGTACCAGTTTTCCAGCTCCGCGGAGGAAGCACCCTCCGGAATACTGTAAGCGTAGGCAGTGATCAGCTCGCCCCAGACCCGGTACTTGTCACGCTTTTCCGTGTCCTTCAGCTGCTTCTGCTGCAGATCATATTTGTGGATGTCCCGCTCCAGGATGGTCTGGACGATATGGCGCAGATCCGAGGACTTCTGCCGGATGCGGGTCTGCTCATTCTTCTGGGCGTAATAGGTCTCAATCAGTTCGGACACCGTCCCGAAGCGGCGCGACGGCATACCGGCGTAGGTCATCAGCGGCACGACGGAAAATTCCGCGGGCGAGACGGGAGAGGGGGCAGTCCCCGCATGATAATAAATGACGGGTGAAAAGCGGCCGGCCTGCACATCCTGCAGAAGGCCGGTGAAGGCTTCGTAAAGACGGCTGCGCTCCGCCGCTGTCAACGCCGCAGCGCTCTCATCCTGGGACAGCTGCGCCCGCGCGCAGATCTCCTGCGCCATGACGCGGGAGAAGCCCGTATAGGTGCGCATGATCAGTCCTGCGGGATCTGTGCCCGCACCGGTGAGCCTGTCGGAGAAGCCTTCCTGCGTCTCGTCAAAGGGATTCAGTTTATTCTGAGTGTCGGGGATAAAATACGGACGCCCCGGCAGAACCTCCCGGACAGAAGAGACCATCTGGGACACGTGCCGGATACTGTCAATAATCTGATCGCTTTCGTCCAGAAAGATGATGTTGGAATGCTTGCCCATCAGCTCGATCAGAAGTGTGTATTCCTTCAGATCGCCCATCTCATTGCGGTGCTGCGCGCGGATCCGGACGATCCGCTCCAGTCCGGGCTGCAGAGCCTCCAGAATCAGGGCACCCTGCAGATGCTTGCGCAGAAGCATACAGAAGGCAGGGGCTGTCAGCGGAGCCGGCTTGTTCTGCTGTGTGAGGTAACACAGCGGAAGCGAGGGGTCTGCGGAGAGAACCAGCCGGGTGCTTCCGCCGCCCGCGGAAGAGGGGAGCTTTAAAGTCAGAAGCAGCTCGTCCTTCTCCGTCTGCGTGATTTTGCTGATATGTGCGCCGGTCAGGCACCTGTTCAGTTCCTGCGCAAGGCAGGCTGTCGTAAAGCCGTCAAAAGCCATGGAAAACTCCTATAAAACCTTTCTCAGAATAATTGTCTCAGAATAAACTTCCCCGGAATGAACTTCTTCATCGGATAAAGTGAAACAGCATGTTGAGTGCCGGAATAATCATAACCAGAAGAAGCGTCAGCACAGAGACTGCGCCGGTCACGTAAAGGCCCGCCGCTTCCCATCGGGAGCCGGAGCGGTCTTCACGCACGGGACGTCTCCTGCCGAGGATAAAGAGGGCAGCGAGAATGATCAGAGAAAGTGCGCTGGAGACGGCACCGATCGTAAAGCCGTCCGGTGTATAGGTCAGAACAAACTCGTTGTGACCGGCCGTGACCGGAAGCATCATCAGGCTGTCGCTGACCTTTCCGATCGGCACTTCTTCTGTGCCGCGGCGGCACCGCCAGCCGGGATCCGTGTAGACCGGGAAGAAGGCGAAGCCGTCCCGGTCATAGTCCAGAGAAATCCGGACACTGCGCCGGCTCATGGTCACCTGCAGGTTCTGGGATCTCGCCCGGTCCAGGCTGAGACTGCAGGCCACTCTGAAAGCGTCCAGATCCAGTACTGCAAGCTGTACGCTGGAAACCGCATCGGGAGAAACTGAAAGCGCCTGATCCGTCGTGATCTGTCCGTGGGACACGAGCTTAATGCGCACCGTTCTGCCGGCATCGTAGGAACCCAGACACAGGATCCGGTCGTTGTAAAGTGCCGGATACAGCCGGTTGTCGAAGGCTTCAAAATTCGGGACGGCAGCCGGCACATCGTCCACGAAAAGCTCGCAGTCCGTCAGATTCAGTCCGTACAGATAAAGCGCACTGCTGCCGTCTGTCAGAATTTCGGTTTCGAGAACGCCGTCCGCCGGGACGGGAAGGGTCTGCGCACTGATCAGATCTTTTGCGGGAAGAAGGCCGCCCTGATCGGAAGTAAAGAAAATCCGGTAGAGAGTGTTCTGGATACCGAACAGGCTTGTGTCCTCCGCCGCGCGCGACGAAGCGGAGACAAAATCATCCAGAGAGCAGGTGAGTACTTCCGGCAGGCGGTTTTCCGCGGACCGGATCTCATAGCCCTCGACCGTGTCCAGGAGGCGGTAGAGCGGCTGCGCCGTCTCGTCGTGCTTCCAGAATTCATTCTCAACCGAGGCTTTGGACAACAGAAGATTCTGCTGCAGCAGCGCGTCGGAGAAGACTGTGCCGCCCGTGTCGCTCATGCGGTCCCAGACCTGTGAGTAGCCGAGCATCTGATTCAGATAGATCTGCGCGGCTGAATTCAGCGGGTCGTAGTTGCACACGGAGGGCAGTCCGAAGAAAAACGGGAAGTTGCTCCGAAGGCAGGCGTCGGCGAGCTTGGTGCGCTGAAGAAGCGTGCTGGCCGGCAGCGATTCGCGCGAGGACCAGGCATCCATGTCCGCGGTGCGGATCTGTGCGTGTGCCTCAGTCAGCAGCGCCGCGTCGTCGGTGCGGTCGCTGACAATATAGACGCGTGCCTGCATCAGAATGACCGCGCTCCAGCAGGCGATCAGGGCAAGCATCGCCGGGAGAACCAGCTTTCCGGGCAGGACCTCATCGCAGATTTCCTTCATAAAGGCAGCCGACAGAGTCAGAATCAGAAAGACCGGCACAAAGCCGTAGCGCATGGGAAAACTGGAATAATAACCGTTGGCGTAGACCACATTGGTGGATTCGACGAAAAACGGCCACAGAGCCAGAAGCATAACATAAACCCGGAAGACGGGGACACCGTACCCATCATTTTTCCGGCCGCTGCCCGGCGCTTTTCTCTTCAGGAGTGCACAGACAAGACCTGCCGCGAAGACGATGAGCGCGGGAAGAAGACTCTTCAGGATCGTCCATTTGCGGAAGGCTTCCATTCCGGGCTCTGTGAGGAGTGTCCGGTAATAGTCATCCAGCGGGAAAAAGCGCAGCATGGAGGCCCTGTAAGACCGCAGAATGTTGATGAGCTGCGGCAGAAACAGCACCGCCGAGAGGCCGAGGGAGAGAAGGGAGAGCAGGACAAAAGAAGAGGCGCCCGCCCTTTTCTTTTCGGGCCGGAGGATCAGCAGCACGCCGCCGGCATAGAGAATCAGGTAGATGCAGATCGCGTAGGCCTGCGGGATATTCATCACCAGCATCAGCGTCAGATAGAGCAGATAACGCCGGGAGAAGCCGTTTTTCAGCAGAGGCCCTTCCGATCTCGTGAGCACGCGGTTCAGCTCCAGCATCAGCAGCGGGAAGAAGACAGCCAGATCGATCCAGGAAAAGCCGTAATACTGCATGCAGTAGCCGCTGAGTGCATAGCCTGCGGAATACAGGATCATCAGAGCCCCGGGAAGACGGCTCTCTCCCGCGAGCAGCTCGTCCTTCTGAAGGAAATACAGGAAGGTGCAGCCCATGGCGATCAGCTTGATCAGCGTATACCAGATCATGGAGGCCTGCATCGCGCTGCGCGGAATCAGCAGGAAGAAGAGCGAAAACGGGCTGACGAGGGAATAATGTGAGAGCGTTCCGGCATAATTGCTCCCCAGTCCGATATTCCAGTTGAAATACAGATCGCTCCGGCCGTGCAGAAAATCCCAGACCTGATGCAGGATCGGGATGGACTGGGCGACAAAATCACCGCTCCCCAGAAGCCGGTCCCCGAAGGGCATGACGCCCCGCATCGCGCAGAAAGAAAGGAAAACGGCCGAGATGACGGCGGCGGTGTACAGGTACAGTTTTAAAGAAGAAGACAGTAGTTTTTTCATAATCAGAATCTTAGCATTCAGGGGGAAAAGGGTCAATCGGTGGGAGATGCCCGAAAAAGCCGCATTTCTTGACGGCCTAAGTTACAGCCGATATAATGACTCTGTGTGTGCACACGAGGGTACACCGAAAGGGTGGGTTATCTGTATATGATCAGAAGTATGACAGGGTACGGCCGCAGTGAGCTGGTCAGGGGAGACCTCAAATTCACTGTGGAGATGAAATCGGTCAATAACCGCTATCTTGACATTTCGATAAAAATGCCGAGACAGCTTAATCCGTTTGAGTCGGCCATTAAGGCTGAACTGAAAAAATACATGCAGCGGGGAAAGGTGGATGTCTTCATTTCTCTGGAAGACCTCGCCGAGTCCAACGTCACCATCCGCTACAACCGGACTGTGGCGCAGCAGTATCTGGATCACCTTCGGCAGATGGCGGAAGACTTCGGACTGGAGAACGACATCAAGGTCAGTGCGCTCTCCAGATATCCGGATGTTCTGACGATGGAGGAAGAGAGCCCGGACACGTCGGACTACTGGGAGCCGCTGCGCGAAGCCATTGATCTCGCTGCGCAGCAGTTCTATGAGGCACGCACGCGGGAGGGCGGATTCCTTCGGGACGACCTGCTCGCGAAGCTGGATGAGATGCAGGAAAACGTGGAATTCATCACACAGCGGGCACCGGTCATTGTGGAGACCTACCGGAGACAGCTGTACGAGAAGGTGAGCGATCTTCTGCAGGGCACCGCGATTGACGAGGGACGGATTCTCGAAGAAGTCACCATCTATTCGGACAAGGTCTGCGTGGACGAGGAACTGGTGCGGCTGAGAAGCCACATCGAAGCAGTCCGGACAGAACTCTCCGGCGACGAGGGCGTCGGCCGCAAGCTGGACTTCATCGCGCAGGAAATGAACCGCGAGTCAAACACGATTCTTTCCAAGTCGGATGATCTGGCGGTGTCTGACAGGGCTATTGAACTGAAGACCTGCGTGGAGAAAATCCGCGAACAGATTCAGAATATAGAGTAGGCAGGAACGCAAATGAGCGAGAACAGACCCGAAAAGGGCAGCCTGACCGTCGTATCCGGCTTTTCCGGAGCGGGAAAGGGAACCATCATGAAGGCTCTTCTTTCGCGCTATGAGGGCTATGCGCTGTCGGTATCGATGACGACAAGAGAGCCGCGGGAAGGCGAAGTAAACGGAAGAGAATACTTCTTTGTCTCACAGGAGGAATTCGACCGGACCATCGAGGAAGGCGGCTTCCTGGAGTATGCAAAATATGTGAAGCACTCCTACGGGACGCCCCGCCGGTATGTGGAGGATCAGATCGCCGCGGGGAAAGATGTCCTGCTGGAAATCGAAGTCCAGGGCGCGATGCAGATTCTGAAGAAAATGCCCGAGGCCAATACGGTTTTTGTCACCACACCTTCCGCCGAAGAGCTGAAGAAGCGCCTGAGGGGCCGCGGGACGGAGACAGAGGAGTCCGTTGCCGGGCGACTTGCGCGCGCAGTGGAGGAAACAGAGTTTATTCCGTATTACCAGCACCTCCTGATCAACGATGATCTGGACGAGGCAGTCGGAAAACTGCATGCACTGATTCAGGATTCGAAAAAGAGACAGGCATTTGTGGAACAGTTCCGCGAGGATCTGAAGAACATCGGATAAGGATCCGGACAGAATCTTAAACAGTTGTGATTCGGGCATCAGCCCGTTCTCAAGAGGATAGTAAGGAAAAGGAGAGAACAAAATGATTCATCCGTCGTATGTTGATTTGATGAATGTTGTAAACAAGGGTGTGGAAGAGGGAGAGACTCCTGTCATCAACAGCCGTTATTCTATCGTTATGGCGACCGCAAAGCGGGCGCGCCAGATCGTGGACGGAGATGATCCGCTGATCGTGGCAGCTCCCGGCAAGAAGCCCCTTTCCATCGCTGTGGAAGAGCTGAATCAGGAGAAGATCACGATTCTTCCGGAGGATGAGAAGGCTGAAGAGCGCGAGGAAGCCGAGGCACTGCGCCAGGCACTCCGTCAGTGCACAGAGTTCAGCTCTATCGATAAGGATGCCGTTGCGGAAGAAGAAGGCATTGAGAACATCGATGAAGAGGAAGAAGACGCAGCGGATGCAGATGCGGATGCAGCGGAAGAAGATTAACCCGTGAAAGTACTGTTTGTTTCGCTCGGGTGCGACAAAAATCTGGTCGACACCGAGCATATGATCGGTTCTCTGTCCGGCCGGGAAATCCCCGGCAGCGGCGGAGCCTATACCTTTACGGATAATGAGGACGAGGCGGAAATCGCTGTCGTCAACACCTGTGCTTTTATTGATGCCGCGAAGGAGGAGAGCATTGAGACCATCCTTTCCCTCGCGGAGAAAAAGCGCAGCGGAAGTCTGAAAAAGCTGGTGGTCACCGGGTGTCTGGCGCAGCGCTTCAAAGAAGAAGTTCTGCAGGAGATGCCGGAGGTAGATGCCGTTCTGGGCACGACTGCGGCGGATCAGCTTCCGGAGGTGCTGGACGGCCTCCTTTCCGAGAGCGAAGGGCAGGCTGAAAAGCCTGCCTGTTTTGAGAGCCTTCGAAAGGCGCCTGAGCTGTCCGGGAACAGAGTTCTGACCACCGGCGGCGGTTACGGATACCTGAAGATTGCGGAGGGCTGCAGCAAATGCTGCAGTTACTGTGTGATTCCTTCGATCCGCGGCCCGTACCGCTCCGTTCCGATGGAGGATCTGCTGCGGGAAGCACAGATGCTTGCGGACCGGGGCGTCAGAGAGCTGATCCTGGTTGCGCAGGAGACGACGATCTACGGGACGGATCTGTACGGCGAAAAGAAACTGCCGGAGCTGCTCAGAGCCCTGTGCCGGATCGAAGGCTTTGAGTGGATCCGCATCCTGTATTGTTATCCGGAGGAAATCACGAAGGAACTGATTCAGGTGATGAAGGAAGAGAAGAAAATCCTTCATTATCTGGATATGCCGATTCAGCATGCGAGCGACGACATATTGAAGAAAATGCACCGCAGAACCACCCGGGAGGAACTGATCCGTGTCATTTCCCTTCTCCGGGAGGAAATCCCGGACATCTGTCTTCGCACGACGCTGATCACCGGCTTTCCGACAGAGGATGAGAAGCAGCACAAAGAGCTTCTGTCTTTTGTAAAGAAAATGAAATTTGACAGACTGGGCGTCTTCACTTATTCGAGAGAAGACGGCACACCTGCCGCAAAGATGAAGCCGCAGGTTCCCGCCCGCGTCAAGAAGGCCAGACAGAAGGAGATCATGCTCGTGCAGCAGGACATCGCCTTTAAGAAAGCCGCACGGATGAAAGGGAAAACCCTGACCGTGATGATCGAGGGGCGGATCGCGGATCAGGACGGCGTCTATACGGCGCGAAGCTACCGCGATGCACCGGGCGTGGACGGACTGGTCTTCGTGGAATCGGAGCGCACCTTCCTCTCCGGAGATTTTGTCAGAGTGAAGGTGACCGGCGCCTCGGGGTATGACCTGATCGCGCGTGAGGTCTGACCGGAAAAGGCGGGATACAGTCTTTTTCAGGACGAAAAGGAGAACAGAATGAATCTGCCGAATAAACTGACGATTATGCGGGTTTTGCTGATTCCGTTTTTTGTCGTGTTCATGTTGTGGGAAGTGACGGGAGAGTATGATAAGTGGATTGCGCTGGCGATCTTTATCATCGCATCCCTGACGGATCTTCTGGACGGGAAAATAGCCAGAAAGTACAATCTGGTCACCAATTTCGGAAAGTTCATGGATCCGCTCGCGGATAAGCTGCTGGTCTGCTCGGCTCTGATCTGCCTGGTCTCGCTGGTGCGGATCCCCGCGTGGATCGTGATCATCATTGTGGCGAGGGAATTTACCATCAGCGGCTTCCGTCTGATCGCCGCAGAACAGGGAACCGTCATTGCGGCGAGTTACTTCGGCAAATTCAAGACCACCTTCCAGATGATTATGGTCATCCTGATGATCATGGATCTGCCGCAGCTGAATCTGCTGACACAGATTGTCATGTGGGCGGCCCTGATTCTGACCGTGCTTTCCCTGATCGATTACCTGTACAAAAACCGCAGCGTGCTCAAAGAGACCGACTGAAAAGTAAAGCTGGAGGAAGAAACGTGAATAAACTGTTTGAACAGATTATGAAATTCGGAATTGTCGGCGTAATCTGTTTCTTTATCGATTATATTGTCGGAATTATCTGCATGAACATCGCTCTCCGGATCCTGGGAGAGAGCGGCTTCGCCGCCGCCTCCACCTTCGGCTCCGTGATGGGCTTTATTGTTTCCGTGATCTGCAACTATATTCTCAGCTTCAAGTTTGTCTTCAAGCGCAAGGAGAATATGGACCGGCGCAAGGAATTTATCATTTTCCTGATTCTCTCCATCATCGGCATGGGTCTCAACGCCCTGATCGTCTGGGGATTCACGGGACCGATCTATTCCGGCGTACCGGGACTGAAGGATCTGCTCAGCTACAACATGGCTTACACGGTCGGCAAGGTCATCGCCACCGCGATCGTTATGGTGTACAATTTTGTTACAAGAAAGAAGTTTCTGGAACAGAAGGATGAAGAGTAGGAGGCGTTATGGCCGACATCTTATACTTTGTGATTCCATGCTATAACGAAGAAGAGGTGCTGCCGGAGACATCAAAACGTCTGAAGGAGCAGCTCGGACACCTTGTCAGCAAAGGGCTTGCACATCCCGACAGCCGGATCGTCTTCGTCAACGACGGCTCGAAGGACCGGACCTGGGAACTGATCGAACAGCTGCACGCGCAGGACGCCGTGTTTTCCGGCGTCAATCTGTCCCGCAACCGCGGACATCAGAACGCGCTGCTGGCGGGGCTGATGACGGTGAAGGACGCCGCGGATCTGACGATTTCCATGGACGCGGATCTGCAGGATGACATTGCCGCCTGCGAGGAGATGCTGGAAAAATACTATGACGGCGCCGACATTGTCTACGGCGTCCGCTCCCGCAGACAGACCGATACCTTTTTCAAGAAGTTCACGGCGGAAGGCTTTTACAAGCTGATGAACGGCATGGGCGCGAATACCGTCTACAATCACGCCGATTACCGCCTTCTCAGCCGCCGCGCACTCGAAGGCCTCGCGGAATTCACGGAGGTCAATCTCTTCCTGCGGGGCATGGTGCCGCTGGTCGGCTTTCCGTCGGAGATTGTTTATTATGAGCGCGCGGAGCGCTACGCCGGCGAGAGCAAATATCCGCTGAAGAAGATGCTCGGCTTTGCCCTGGAGGGAATCACATCCCTCTCGACCAAGCCGCTGCAGATGATCACAGGACTGGGCGGCGTCGTGTTCCTGATCTGTATCGTCGCGCTGTGCTACTCACTGATCCGCCATGCGATGGGAGAGACCATCGTCGGCTGGACGACCACAATGCTTTCCATCTGGGGCATCGGCGGCGCGATCCTGTTGTCGCTCGGTGTGATCGGAGAATATATCGGCAAAATATATCTGGAGACCAAGAACCGTCCCCGCTTCATCGTGGAGCAGTTTCTGGATGATAAGCACGGTTTTGAGACAAAGAAAAAGCGGGAGAGAGGAAATCCCGCCGTCCCGGAAGATACAAAGAAGGCTCCTTCGGAGGAAATTTCAGAAGAGTAAGCCCGTGCCGTTGTCGGTGAGCCATTTGCGGCGGACTTTATAGTCGGGCAGAATGGATCCGACCAGGGACCAGAAGGCGGGAGAGTGGTTCATCTCACACAGATGACAGAGCTCATGGACCACGACATAGTCCAGCACCTGCGGCGGTGCCAGCATCAGCCGCCAGTTAAAGGAGAGTGTGCCAGTGGAAGAACAGCTGCCCCATCTGGTTTTCTGTGCGGCGATCCGGATGCCGGCCACCTCGCGGTGTCCGGCAGGAAGAAGCGGCTCATAGTAACGTACCCGTTCTGCGAACAGGATTCTGGCCGCAGAGCGGTATTTTTTTTCAAGAGCGGCGCGCTCTTCCTTCGGAAGGGAGGCAAAAGGACTCTCCTGGGCACGCTCCCGCTGCAGTTCGATTTTGGACAGAACCCAGTCCTGCCGCTCCCGGATGATTTCGTCCGCGGCCCTGCCGGAAAGCCTCTTCGGCGCGTGCAGAATGACGTCGCCGCCGGGCTTTACGACGATGGAACAGGTTTTGCGGGAGGAGAAGACCACCTCATAGGTCACTTCAATTTCCGCTCCGTATTCATCTGTGAGGTACACGGTCCTGATCACCGGCTTTAACATCCTTCCCGCGGCAGATCCTGCCGCATTTACGGCGTAAATTATAACACAGAACAATCAGCTGATAAAAAAAGCGACGGAGGACATGATGGAAAATACCGGAAAGCCCGGAAAATGCATTCTTGTGTGCGCAGGCCATTTTGACGAAAACTCGCTGCCCCTTGAGGCGGGAGATTTCCTCATTGCGGCGGACAACGGGCTCGCTTATCTGAAAAAGCTCGGCGCAGAGCCGGATCTGATTCTGGGCGATTTTGACTCGCTGGAGGAAGAGGACAGGCCTCTGCTGGAAAAGTACGCTGACCGGGTCCTGCGCCTGCCGGTGGAAAAGGATGACACGGATTCGCTCGCGGCAGCCCGGGAGGGACTGCGCCGGGGATACCGGCATTTTGTCCTGTACGGCGCGGCGGGGGGCAGCAGGCTGGATCACACACTGGCCAATCTGCAGACACTGCTGTTTCTGAAGCGAAGCGGAGCCAATGCCGTGATGATCGACGGCGGGACACAGATTCGCATCCTGGAGAACGAAGAGCTGCATTTCCCGGCGGGAACCCGCGGCGGTTTTTCGGTTTTTGCCCTGGAAAAAGAGGGCTGCAGTCTGACGATTCGGGGAATGTACTATGAAGCACAGAACCTGCCGCTGTGCAACGATTATCCGATCGGGGTCAGCAATTCGTTCCTTCCGGAGAAAGCGTCCTGCGTCCGGGTTCAGGGCACACCGGCTCTGGCGGTGATCCGGTATGAACAGCAGGATCCTGTGTGAACCGGGGAGCAGGCAGAGACAGGAATGACAACAGAGACAAGAAAGTCAGCAGAGGCAGAAAGATCAGAAGAGACAGGAGAACTTCATGAAGAAGGGCGAAATGGTTGAGGGCGTCATCACGAATGTGCGCTATCCGAATAAAGGCATGATGACCGGGAAAAACAGCGCGGGAGAAGAGGCGCTGTGCTGCGTGAAAAACACTGTTCCCGGACAGAGAGTTCTGGCCCGCACGGGGAAAAAGAAGGGCGGTGCGATCGACGCACAGCTGATCGAAGTCATTGCGAAGGCACCGGATGAGACTAAGCCGCCCTGCCCGCTGTTCGGATCCTGCGGCGGCTGCACCTATCTGAATCTGCCCTATGACAGGGAATGTGCGCTGAAGGAGCAGCAGGTCAGGGAACTGCTCGCGGGCGCGATGCGGGAGGCCGGCGCGGAAGAGGATCTCTCCTGGTTTGAGGGGATCACAGGCAGTCCGAGGATCTATGAGTATCGCAACAAGATGGAATTCTCCTTCGGAGATTCGGCCAAAGACGGCCCGCTGGAGCTGGGCATGCACCGGCGGGGAAGCTTTTATGACGTCCAGACGGCGGACTGCTGCGTGATTGTGGACGAAGACTACCGGCAGATCGTACATGCGGTCCGGTCTTATTTTGCTCAGCAGAACACACCGTACTTCCACAGGGGAACCCATGAAGGATATCTGCGGCATCTTCTGGTGCGCAAGGCAGCCCGCACGGGCGAAGTTCTGGTAGACCTGATCACGGCGCCGGCAGGCGGAGAGCTTGCCGCAGCGGAAAAAGAACTTCTGTCCGGCTTCCGGGAGGTGCTCCTGTCTCTTAAGACAGACGGCGTGATCACAGGCATTCTGCACACCGTCAACAGCGCAGTCTCCGATATTGTGCGGGACGACGGGACAGACATTCTATACGGGCAGGATTTCTTCACGGAGAAGCTCCTGGGGCTGTCTTTTAAAGTGACGCCGTTCTCATTCTTCCAGACAAACACGGAGAGCGCCGAGGTGCTTTATGGAACTGTGCGGGAATATCTGCGGGACTTTTTTGCCGGGTGCGAGGCGCCGCTGGTCTATGACCTGTACTGCGGCACCGGCACTATCACCCAGCTGGCGGCCGAGAGTGCGCGCAAGGTCATCGGTGTGGAGATCGTGGAGGAGGCCGTCCGGGCAGCGCGGGAGAACGCCCGGGAGAACGGGATTGATAACTGCGAGTTTCTTTCGGGGGATGTCCTGAAGGTGCTGGATCAGATTGAGGAGAAACCGGATCTGCTGATTCTGGATCCGCCGCGGGACGGCATTCACCCGAAGGCCATGCCGAAGATCCTTTCCTACGGCGTGGAACAGATCCTCTATATTTCCTGCAAACCCACGAGTCTTGCCAGGGATCTGCCGTTCTTCTATGCGGCCGGGTACCGCGCAGTGCGCGGAATGTGTCTGGATCAGTTCCCCTGGACGACCGGGGTCGAGACCATTGTTCTTTTTTCCCGATAGTGCGGAGAACATCCAAGCCAGCTTCACGATATGACAGTACTGATCTCCGGATACGCGCGATTCGCAGTGGAATATGGTAAAATAAAGCCGTAGGACAATTGTCTGAAAACAACCGGAAAGGAAGTCCGAAAATGAGAAAACTGATTGCACGGATGATGACAGCTCCGATACTTGCATCACTTCTGCTGACGGGTCTGCCCGTACAGGCGGCCGGACAGGAAAAAGCCGCAGCACAGGAAGAAACAGCGCAGGAAGAAGCAGTGCAGGAAGAAGCAGCTGAGCAGAGCACGTTTTTAAACCTGCGGCTTCACAACAGAAGTGTCCGCAGCTGGGATGAGGAACGGATGCGATACAATTACATCGGCCGGTATCAGACTGTTGAACTTTCTGAGGACTGCGCGAAGGCACATCCGGAGCTGGCCGCGAAACTGAAGCTGCTGAACGAAGGGCAGAAGCGCTATCTGGAGAACAGTGCGGAGGGGATGATCGAGTTCGCCGGGCACTTCACAGGGGATCAGGAGTCTGCGCTTCCGCTCACCGAGACCTCCTCTTATCTGGTCCGCAGAGCGGATGAAACGGCGCTGTGCATGCTTGAGCGCTATGACCTGTACGCGGGCGGCGAAGAGACGACCATTTACTACACCTATCACTTTGATCCGGAGACAGGAAAGGATCTGAAGCTGGAGGAGATTGTAAATGACATTGAGGCTCTGCCGGATCTGATCGCGGACCGCATGGTGGCACAGATCTGCGCGGAGACAGATATTGCGGCAGGCCCGGAGCAGGCCGCCGGGAACAGTGCAGAAAAAGGGAGCAGTGAGGAGACAAAGACGCCGGAGCAGATCCGGACTGAACTGCTCGGGGAACTGCACCGCACGCTGGAGGCGGAGGATGAAGAGTGGCTGTGGGTTCTGGATCCGCAGGGACTGACTTTTGTTTTCAACCCGCACACTGTGGATGTGGAGCGCGAAGATCCGCTGTTTGTGACGATCCTGTTCAGAGAAGATAAGAAGAATGAGATTTTCCGGGAAGACATCCGGGAAGACAATACCTACGCACTGTATCTGCCGTATGATGCGCCGGCTTTTGCCGATCTGACAGGAGACGGAAGAGCCGATTCCATCCAGGTGAGGCCACTCGCGGATGAGACAGAGCACTACCGGTACCGCGGCGCCGAGATCACCCTGAACGATGAGCATTATTTTGACACGATTTACTGCGAGAAGCTGACACCGGTTCTGGTGCGCTCTTCAGCAGGCTATATTCTGTTCCTGTTTTTCCAGACGGGCGAGGGCGGACGGATCCGCTGGTACTCACTGGCGCAGGGCTCGCCGGTGCTGATCGACGAGATCCAGGGAATGCTGAGAGTGGAAGATGACCTTGTCCTGGACTGGGACATCGAGGACACGGTTCCGGACCAGATTCTGACCGATCCGGACCGGATGGAAATCCGGAGCATTGTATGGCTCCTGTCTTCCTATTACGGCTGGAACGAGTATGCGCCGGACCGCGAGGGAAATCTGGTCGCGAAAAATCCGTATTACCGGATCAGCGGGAACAGGCTGACACTGAAAAAAGATCTGAAGGTGCCGCTGGTAGATGAGACGACTCTGGAGCCGACCGGACGCAGAGTCCGGATCCGGAAAGGAACCGAACTGATTATGAAGGACAGTGACGGCACGACGTTTGTCGATTTCGAACTGCCGGACGGACGGCTGGTCCGCATTGAGGTGGAGATCGGCGAGTACGGCGAAGAGCGAGTGGACGGTGAGGATGCCTATGATGTATTTGACGGAATGCTCTATGCGGGCTGAGAAAAACAGGAAAAAACGGGCCGTCCGGCTGGCGGCGGTCCTTGCGGCGGTCTGTGTCCTGTCATGGCTTTCTCCGGTGAAGGGGACAGCCGCAGGAGAAACTGATTCGCCGAAGCCTTTCAAAGCCGGGGAGACTGATACGCCGTCTGTGTTCGGCGAAGCCTTCCTGGAGGGCGAGGTCGAGAATAACGGCGGCTTTTTCGTGCGGGTCGGCGATACGGTCTATTTCCGCGAATACGGACAGGATGTACTGCCCGAAACCGCGCTGTTTGGTGAGTTCATCACGACCGCGGGGACGCCCGGCACATCGAAGATGATTGCTTTTGATCCGGAGACGGGAGCCTCCCGGACGGCCTTTGAGGATGAGGGCTACGGGCGGATCTATGCTGCGGCAAACGGCTTCTGGCTGACGCAGCGGGAAGAGGACGGCGGCATGGACGACGCAGTTTATGTCAGCCCGGACGGGACGCAGCGCAGAGTCTATCCCGCGGAGCGCCCTGTCGGCGTCTCGGAGGACGGCTCGGTGGTCGCGCTGGAGGCTTTTCCGGAGAAGGGAGGACCGGACCTGATCGCGCGCATCGGCGGAGAGGAGACTGTGAGGGCGTACCCGGAGGAGTCGGAATCTCTTGTGTTCTGCGGGGTCAGCGGGAAAGAGATCATCTTCCTTGCCAATAATTATGAAAAGAAGACTTCGGACCTGTATTCCATGAACGCTGTCAACGCGCGCCTCACGCACCTGGGGAAGGTCAGCATTCCGTACGAAGAAGAAAACGCATTTTTCGGGAGCTATCCGGAACCGAAGGGCTTTCAGATGATCCGGAAAGGTGTGGTGGTGACCTTTGGCTGGTACGAGGGAACCGGACACTTTCTTTATCAGAGCGCGTCCTTCAGGGCCGTGCCCGGAGAGGAAAACAGCCTTAAGCTGACGGCTGAGAATGTCCTGGACGAAGAGCCTGAGAAAGAGAAATTCAGCGTTTTTTACAAGGACACCGACTACAATAAGGACCCGCATCGGATTATCCAGACGGCGGAATATATCGGCGATACGGCATATGTGATCACAGCCCTCGCCGGGCGCGCGCCGGAGGACGACATCGGCTGGCGGGAGGCTTTTCACTGCACCGAGATGGACTGGGACCGGATCGAGCGGCCTGATTTTGCCGGAAAAGGGCAAAATAAGGCTTCCGGCAAGGTGGAGCCGATCACGAAGGTGATCTTTTCCGAATAATCAGGAAAACATTGAAAGGTATCACTATTTGAACAGGGAGGAGGCATGGGAATGAAAAAGAATCTGAACCGGAACAGGCGGATGCGCCGTATGACTGCTATTCTGATGCTTTTTGCTTTGCTCGCGGCGTCGCCGGCCATGCACGCAGCGGCGGCACCGGCCACAGAGGAAACGGAGGAAGCGGCACAGGAGCGCGCGCTGACGGCGGAAGAACTCGATGAGCTCAATGAATCTCTGAATCCGGACGAAAACGGATTCTTCGCCTCCGTCTACAGCCGGCCTGAGGAGATCGACTGGACTCAGGTGTTCTATTCCGGTGCCGGCATCAGGGCTGAAATGACTGATGAGCAGGTCAGTGAGTACGAAGACAGAAACGGTCCCGCGGTCGCCGGACTGTTCGCCGTCCGCAAAGAAGATGTGGAGCGCTTCGTAAAGGAAAAAACCGGCACGGATTATGCCGAAGCCCTGAACGGTCTCTACGGAAACTGGGATGAGATCGACGACCTGTATGTTCTGCAGCACGGCGACACAAATTACCGGCCCGTGGAATTCTTCGAGGGCACGGTATCGGAAGAGAACATCTATCATCTGCACTATATCGGCTCGGATCCCGGCTCTTATCTGCCGGAGGAGGAAATGATCCTGACCGCGCGGATTGAAGACGGGGAATGGACTTATATCTCCAATCTGAAGGCAAACGTACCGGCGCCGCTGCCGCTGCTGACCATTGACTTCTATGAGGATGAGGAGAGCGCACCGGAGCTTTCACCCGCTTACGAGATCGAGATTGAGCAGAAACCTTCGGATGAGCCCTTCAGCTGGTATTACGCCGTCATCACCGCGCAGACAGATGCCGTGAAGGTTGAGCTGACCCGCGCGGAAGACGACACGACGCTGGAAGAAATCCTGATGCAGGAAGGTTATTACAGACCGGACGAAAGTCTTGCCGATTTCACACTGGATGAGGGTGAGTGTGCCGTGGTCAACGTCAACATGCCCTGGCATCCCGTCATCCGGATCAGTGCTTCCTGCGGCTCTTATTACGGAGATTATCTGTTCGGAAGCGACAACTGGAAACATCTGGAGGATGAAAACGGCATTCCGCTGCAGCGCGTCATCACAGGGCATGATATCAGCGCGGAGGACAGAGGACCGTACTACAGAGATGAGACCGGACTGGCCCGGTTCCTGGAGGGAGACTGGCTTTACGAGGATGAGTCGACGGGTGAGGTCCTGGCGGCGATGCGGATCCGGGATTACCGTATGGCGGATCTGCTGATCTTCGAAGACAACGCGGAGATCGCTTTTGACTACGGACATCTTCTGACGCCTGAGACAGGAGCACCCGACCTGATCAGCATCTCCTCCTATGACGAACACACGCTTGAAAGGCTTCCCGCCGGAATCGGCACAGGAGATTCTCTCGGAGATTATCTGATCGCAGCCCATCAGGAGGACGGTTTCCAGATCCTGGAGATGCTGCAGGTGAACAACGGCTACGGTGCGCTCGGAACCCTGCTCGGCACAGATGAAGACGAGGTGCTGTTCAGCTTCTACCGCTATGAAGGCGCGTACAGCTGGAAGGAGGCCTATAAGAACCTGCTCGCGGATTGCCGGATCGAGACAGTTTTTGCCGAGGATGAAGAGGACTACAGCAATCTGTTTTACAGATGGTTCCTGTATGACATCGACAAAAACGGCATTCCGGAACTGATTATCCAGCATGGAAGCTGTGAGGCGGATTATAACGCCGAACTCTACACCTTCCGGAACGGAAGCGTGCGCAGCATCCGGACGGACACCGGCGAAGAGCGGATCGGAATGGGTCACACGGCGCTGTGGACCGTGCCGGAGAAGAACGGCATTCTGCACTGCTGGGGCCATATGGGCAGCAGTCAGATCTGTGAGTGGACACTGAAAGGAACAACACTGGTACAGGGCGAGGTTCTGGCGGAAGAGTATCTGATGGATATGCCGGATGGAAGTGATCTGACCCGCCCGGACGAACTGGTGGGAAACGCCATCCCGCTCAGCTCCTTCGAGCCGGCCGAAACGCTGCCGATCGACTGGTATGAGCGCTGGGCCGACGTTTATGCGCAGGACGAAGAACCTGAGGAAACGGAGTGGGCACAGGAGCCCGCCTTCTACAGTGAACTGAAACAGAACGGGGACGCAGAGGTTCTTGTCTGCCCGATGGACAAATACATGAATCCGGGCGGGCGCATGGCCTATGCGGATCTTTTCAGGGAAGGCGTGCTGTATGAATACACCTCCGGCGACCTGAAGATCAGCTCGGAGCACTTCGCAGACATGAACGGCGACGGACGGACCGATGTGATCCTGTATCTGAAGGAGCAGGGTTCGCAGGATCCGATGTACCGCGTCATTCTGGCATGGCAGGACAATGAAGTCTATGCCTATTCCAGTTTCGGCGCCTATGACGAAAATCTTCTGGCGGACGGCACCATCCGGTATGAAGAAACGTATCTGAAGTGCGGAATGCGGGTGCTGTTCCTGAGGGATCAGAGCTTTGCTTATTACATTCCGTAACAGAGCATTGTTTTGACAGGCAAAATATGTTAGAATCGCCTTTGATAATTGTATACAAGTGTACAAAAACGATTCAAAGGAGTGAGACATATGAAACCCTATGCCGAGATGAGCCGTGAGGAGCTGCAGCAGGAGCTCGCGGAACTGAAGAAAGAGTATCAGAAATATCAGCATTTGGAACTGCATCTGGATATGTCCCGCGGCAAACCCTGCCGGGAACAGCTGGACCTCTCGATGGGCATGATGGATGCGCTGTATTCCGGTGCCGACCTGACCTGTGAAGACGGAACGGACTGCCGTAATTACGGCGTGCTGGACGGAATTCACGAGGCGAAGGTTCTGCTGGGCGACATGATGGAGAATCACCCGGATAACATCATTATCTACGGTAATTCCTCCCTGAATATCATGTACGACACCGTCGCGCGCGCCATGACGCACGGCATCATGGGCGGCGTGCCGTGGTGCAAACAGGACAAAATCAGGTTCCTGTGCCCGGTCCCCGGCTATGACAGGCATTTCGCGATTACGGAGTACTTCGGAATCGATATGATCCCGGTCCCGATGTCTCCGACCGGGCCGGATATGGACCTGGTCGAAAAGCTGGTCTCGGAGGACGAGACCATCAAGGGTATCTGGTGCACCCCGAAGTATTCGAATCCGCAGGGTTATTCGTACTCGAATGAGACAGTCAGACGCTTTGCGCGGCTGAAGCCGGCGGCCAAGGACTTCCGTATTTTCTGGGACAACGCGTACGGTATTCATCATCTGTACGATGTGAACCAGGACTACCTGATCGAGATCCTCGCGGAATGCAAGCGGGCAGGCAATCCGGACCTGGTCTACAAATTTGCTTCGACCTCCAAGATCACCTTCCCGGGAAGCGGAATCGCAGCGCTTGCGACGTCCGAGAACAACCTGGTGGACATCAAAAAACAGCTTAAAATCCAGACGATCGGTCACGATAAGGTGAATCAGCTGCGGCATGTTCGCTTCTTCGGCGATATCTGCGGCATGGTAGAGCACATGAGGAAGCACGCGGACATCATCCGGCCGAAGTTCGAGGCGGTGGAAGAGATTTTTGATAAGAACCTGAGCGGTCTGGAGATCGGTACCTGGACCAAGCCGAACGGCGGATACTTCATCAGCTTCGATGCACTGCCGGGCTGTGCGAAGGAGATCGTGGCAAATGCCCAGAAGGCGGGTGTCAAGCTGACCGGTGCAGGCGCAACATGGCCGTACGGCAAAGATCCGCAGGACTCGAATATCCGGATTGCGCCGACTTATCCGCCGCTGGAGGATCTGAAGATCGCGGCGGAGCTGTTTACGCTGTGTGTGCGGATTGTCAGCATCAAAAAGATTCTGAAGGAAAAGAGTGCGGAAGCATAAGTTTTTATGACTTACGGGTCAGAAAGGAGCAGTATCATGTTTTGTACCAGTTGCGGAAGTGAAGTTGCAGAGGGGCTGAAATTCTGTACAAACTGCGGCGCACCGATCGTTCCGGTGTCTCAGGCACCTGATCTGAATGAGGCGGCTGCGGCGATGGAAAATGCAGCACAGCAGAGCGCGGCCCAGGCAGCGGCACAGGCAGCGGATCCGTTTGAGCAGGTGATCCAGGAAGCACCGAAGGCACCGGATTATAATCCGTTTGAGCCCCACAGCTCCCACCAGAATAACGCAGATGTGATTCCGCCGGTCGTACCGGCAGCGCCCCAGCAGGATACATACAATCAGCAGAATACATACAATCAGCAGGATACGTTCAATCAGCAGAGCGACGCCGGCTCACAGAATGCTTACAGTCAGCAGAACACCTACACCCAGCAGAACGCCTACACCTATGATACGGATGCGGATTATGTGCAGGATGCTTCCAAGATGAAGACCAAAACAGCACTGATCATCGCTTATCTGCTCGGACCGATCGGCTGGCTGATTGCCTGGTTTACGGGCGACCGGAATGACCCGCTGCTTCGTTTCCACATGAATCAGCTGCTGGTGCTGCAGATTCTCAATATTATCCTGAGACTTTTTGATGATGCGGATGCATTGGCTATGGTCGTTGTGCTCATCAGCATCTTCCTTATCGTCTGCTGGGTCATCGGTTTCATCGGCGCCATCAAGGGTCAGAAAAAGGCGATGCCGCTGCTTTCTGAGCTCAAGATTATCAAGTAAGATATTTCTGCCGCAGAGCAGGAAAGGATTGTCAGTTTTATGAGTGAAACATCAGGCGCTCAGCAGAATATACGGAATTTCTGCATCGTGGCGCATATTGATCACGGGAAGTCCACGCTGGCGGACCGGATGATTGAACAGACCGGCCTTCTGACCAGCCGTGAGATGCAGGATCAGATCCTGGACAATATGGACCTGGAGCGGGAACGCGGAATTACAATCAAGTCGCAGGCCGTGCGTCTGATTTACCGGGCGAAAGACGGGCAGGAGTATATCTTCAACCTGATCGACACCCCCGGACATGTTGATTTCAACTATGAAGTGAGCCGGTCCCTGGCCGCGTGCGACGGAGCCATTCTGGTCGTGGATGCGACTCAGGGAATCCAGGCCCAGACACTGGCCAATGTCTATCTGGCTCTGGAACATGACCTGGATGTCTTCCCGGTCATCAATAAGATCGATCTGCCCAGCGCCATGCCGGAAGAGGTGAAGCAGGAGATCGAGGACGTCATCGGCATTGAGGCGATGGACGCGCCGCTGATCTCCGCCAAGCAGGGGATCGGCATTGAAGATGTCCTGGAGGCGGTCGTCGCAAAGCTTCCCGCGCCGGACGGAGATCCGGAGGCACCGTTAAAAGCGCTGATCTTTGATTCACTGTATGATTCCTACAAGGGCGTCATTGTCTTCCTGCGGGTCCGCGACGGCAGACTCCGGAAGGGCATGAAGGTCAGAATGATGGCCAGCGGCGCCGAGGCCGAGGTGGTTGAAGTAGGCTACTTCGGACCGGGACGTTTTATCCCCTGCGATGAGCTCGCCGCAGGTGCGGTCGGGTATTTCACCGCTTCGATCAAGAACATCCGCGACGCGCGGGTCGGCGATACGGTGACGGAGAAAAACCGCCCCTGCACAGAACCCCTGCCGGGCTACAAGAAAGCTCAGCCGATGGTTTACTGCGGCCTGTATCCCTCAGATTCAGCCCGCTATCCGGACTTAAAGGATGCACTGGAAAAGCTGCAGCTCAACGACGCTGCGCTTTCTTTTGAGCCGGAGACCTCTCTGGCACTGGGCTTCGGCTTCCGCTGCGGCTTCCTCGGACTTCTGCATATGGAAGTCGTGCTGGAACGGCTGGAACGTGAATACGATCTGGACCTGATCTCCACAGCACCTGGCGTCATTTACAAAATCTACAAGACAGACGGCACGATGGTGGAGCTGACCAATCCCTCCAATCTGCCCGATCCCTCTCAGATCGAGCGCATGGAGGAACCGATCGTGAACGCCGAGATCATGGTCACGACCGATTACATCGGCCCGATCATGCAGCTGTGCCAGGAGCGCAGAGGCCGCTACCTGTCCACTGACTATATCGAGAAGACACGGGCAGTGCTCAAGTACGAACTTCCTCTGAATGAGATTATTTATGATTTCTTCGATGCACTGAAAAGCCGGTCCAGAGGCTATGCGTCCTTCGACTATGAGCTGAAGGCGTACGAACCCTCCACCCTGGTCAAAATGGACATTCTTGTCAACAAGGAGCCGGTGGATGCGCTGTCGTTCATCGTGCACGCGGACGGCGCCTACGAGCGCGGCCGCAAAATGTGCGAGAAGCTCAAGGACGAGATTCCGAGACAGTTGTTCGACGTCCCGATTCAGGCGGCCGTCGGCGGACGGATTATCGCCAGGGAAACCGTGAAGGCCATGCGCAAGGACGTTCTGGCCAAGTGCTACGGCGGCGATATTTCGAGAAAGAAGAAGCTGCTCGAGAAACAGAAGGAAGGCAAGAAACGGATGCAGATCGTCGGAAACGTTGAAATTCCGAAGGAAGCATTCATGAACGTGCTGAAGCTGGACAGCGGAGACTGATGCAGGATTTATCCATTTATATTCACATCCCGTTCTGTGTCAGGAAGTGCGCTTACTGCGACTTTCTTTCCTCGCCGCAGGACGAAGAGACAAGGGAAAAATATGTGTGTGCGCTTGTGCGGAGCATCCGCGCAGGCGCCCCTTTTTGTGCTCCGGTTGAGCAAAATCAGGCCCATGAAGATTCCTGCAGTGCGGAGAAATGCAGAGCGGAGGATCGCCTGGTCCGGACCATCTATCTGGGCGGCGGGACCGCCTCGCTCCTTACGCCGGGGCAGATTCTGCGGATTCTGGAGGCGGTTTTTGATACATTCCGGGTGGATCCGGATGCGGAAATAACGCTCGAGTGCAATCCCGGAACCGCTTCGCCGGAAAATCTGCTCGCCTTCAGACGGTGCGATGTGAACCGCCTCTCCGTCGGTGTTCAGTCCATGAATGACCGGGAACTGGCCATGCTGGGGCGGATCCACACGGCGCAGGACGCTGTCCGCACAGTTCGGGCGGCCCGGGGAGCCGGCTTTGAAAACTTAAGTCTGGATCTGATGAGCGCACTGCCGGGGCAGGATTTTGAGACATTCCGGGCATCCCTGCACGGCATTATGCAGATGGAACCGGAACATCTTTCGGTCTACAGTCTCATCCTTGAAGAGGGGACGCCGCTGGCTGAGCGGGCCCTGAAAGGGACGCTTCCTGAAATTCCGGGTGACGAAGAAGACAGAAGGATGTATTATTATACGCGGGAATATCTTGAACGGTTCGGGCTGGAGCAGTATGAAATCTCCAATTATGCCCTGCCGGGAAGACAGAGCAGTCACAATGTCGGATACTGGACAGGACGTGAATATCTCGGCTTCGGCCTCGGAGCGGCGTCCTGGTATGCCGGAAGACGTTTTCATGTGACCCGCAGTCTGCAGCAGTTTATCGAGGATCCCTGTCATGAGAAGAACCTGGAGGAGATCTCCGTTTTGTCCCTGCGGGAACAGATGGAGGAATTTATGTTCCTGGGACTTCGCATGACGCAGGGTGTATCCGGAAAAGACTTTCTGCAGCGGTTCGGACAGGAGATGGACGAAGTCTACCGGGATCCGATCAGGCGCTTTACGGACGCGGGACTGCTCGTCAGAGAAGAAGACCGGATCCGGCTGACCTTCCGGGGACTGGATCTGGCAAATACGGTGATGGCAGAATTTCTGCTGTAATGTCCGTACAATCGGAAAGGAATCACCATGATGAAATTGAAAAAGGCGGCAGGAATGCTCCTTGCGGGGTGCCTTCTTGCAGGTTTGACAGCCGGAGCTCTGCAGCCGGTCGTTTTGGTGCGTGCTGATGAAGTACCCGCCGCACCGGATCTGACGGTGGAAGAAGCAGAGCAGGCCGTGAATGACGCGGAGGCCTATCTGAACGCGGTCCTGGAGGAATATGCGCAGACGCATCCGGAGGAAGCACAGAAGCTCCGGGAAGAGGCTCAGTCTGCCCTCGAGGAGGCCGAGAAAGCCAAAGCAGGCATCGGCGCCGCACAGAACAAAACAACAGAAAACGAAGTCAGAGTAAATGAAGCAGGCAGTACAGCGGAAAACAAGTCTGCTTCTCACGAAGAAATCCTGAGCGTCTTCAGCGACGGAACCGCCCGTTATTATCTGACCGGCAGCAGAGTCCTCAAGGAAGATCTGCAGAGCCGGACCGTTTCGCTCATCATGCCGCTTGCCGACAGTCGTTACACCGGTCTGTATGCAGATGCGGAAAAACTGATTCTGCTGCGGCCGGGCGCGGAGGATGTGTACCGGTTTGCCGCAGACCGGACTCCGGTATTTACAGAGACGCGCAGAGAAGGCGATGCGTCTTATTTTGCCCCTGCAGAGCAGACCCCTTCAGGGGACGGCACGCAGGAGGGATCGCCGGCGGATCAGCTTACAGCACTTATGAATCTGCAGAAAGCGGACTCCCTGCTCCCTCTTCCGAACACACCGGTCAGACAGATAAATGATGCGTTCCTGATCCGCTCCGGAAATGTGCTGTACCGGCTCGGACAGGAAGTCGCGGAGGCAGAAAGTGCCGGCCCGGAGGTCCTGAGTGTCCTTTATGAGCCCGCGGAGGGCGAAAAACTCCTATCCGCCACCTCCTGGGGCGATCTTGCCTATGTGCTCCTGGAGCGGCCGGACGGCACGAGAGTAGTCCGCGCCGTCGCGGCGGACAGAAGCGTCCGGGACATTTACGGTTTTGAGCAAAATGCGGATTACACCCAGGTCCTGGTGACCGACGGTGTGATCAGCTTCTCTTCGGAAAACGATACAAAGGAAGCGCTCTTCAGACTGGGCGCGGGCGGTCTGTTCGGCAGCCTGAATATGGTCGCCGGCACGTCGCTGGATGAACTTCTCCCCTCTGTGAGAGAAGAGGCCGGAAAAGAAATGGCCGCCGCAGACCAGGGCTTTGAAAACGTGATTTCCGAGCTGCAGGGCATGCTGGAGCAGGAGACGGATGCGGACAAGGCGGCGCGGATTCAGGAAAGTATTGACATGCTCTCAGTGGAGAAAGAATGCCAGTACTCCTTCCCGGTCTGTGCGCTGACGGGCGGTGTTTTTTCCTCTGCTTATCAGATGGCGCGGCTCGGCCGGATTTACCTGATTGAAGACGGACTCCGGCTGATCGAAGTAAATCCGGATGCGCCGGAGGGCAGCAGAAGAATTGTTTATCCCATCGAGGCGGATGCGTCGCTGATTACCATTTCGGACGACGGCGTCCTGTACCGGGAGAACGGACAGATTTTCCGGATGAGACGGACCGCACAGGGCTTTGAAAAGACCCTGTATATGACGACGGATGCGGAACTTGTCTTCGCAGGAGAAGACAGCCTTACACTCGGTGAGTGGAAGGAGACGGAAGACGGTGTGCCGGTCTATGTTCTTTCCCGTGCAGATCTGGCCGGAGGAACCATCGGCGAACTGTTCCGGTCTGCCGGAGATCTTCCCGCGCCGGAGGAAGTGTCGAGCTTCCCGCTTTATACAGAGTGCGGCGGCCGGATTTTCTACAGGAAGACAGTGAGCGGCCGGCAGTATCTGTTTGAGCGCAGCGAGCAGGCCCTGAAGGAAGAATATGTCATGGGCGGCGCGGTTTCGGACTCGGGCTGCGCGGATGCGGGAATCAGTGAAGTGATACGTTATTACGCGGCCTATGCCGGAAATGAAACCGGCAAAGATGCAGCAGGAACGGAAGGCGCTGCGGGAAGTGCGGGCGAAGAGAAGCTGCCGGAGCTGGTGATCGGTTTACAGATTCCTGCTTTTTCCGGTGATTATGAAGGCGCGGCAGCAGCCGGGAAACTTTTCGAGAGCCGTCTTTCCGGATTCCTGACGACAGCCCTTACGGCGATGAATCTGGATCCGGCGGACAGTGCGCTGAAGGAGATCAGCTTCAATCAATACCGCAGTTTTCTGGACCGCGGTGTCGCCGGAGCCGCCGAGAGTATGGGAGAGCTTACCTGGGCGGATGAGCGCTATGTGAGTTTTGCCGTCTGTGACCGGCTCACACCGGCCGGATCGGCGCGCAGCGTCTATGCGAATGATTATTATGTCCTGGATATGGAGAGGGGCAAACGTCTTCTCTTAAAGGATGTTGTCCGCACCGGCCATGATGAACTGAAAGCGCTCGTGGTATCCGGAATCAGCAGGCAGGCAGCTCTTGCACCGCAGAGCTTTTATGAAGATGCCGCTGACCGGGCGGGGGAGGTTTCCCCCGACAATTATCAGTTTTATCTCTCAAAAGGCGGCCTGTGTGTTGAGTTTGCCGCCGGAGAGCTTGCTCCGTATACGGAGGGTGTAAAGACAGTCCTGATTCCCTATGAACAGATTGCTCTGTGGATCGTTCCGGGAAAAGGCCTGAGTGAGGAGGATGAATAAATTTGAACAGGAAATTACGCAATCACATGATGAAACGTCTGATGGCCGCACTTCTTGCAGCGGCGCTGCTTCTTCTGACGGTGCCGGGTTTCGGAACCAGAGCGGAGGCAGCCCAGAAGGGTATTGACGTCAGCCAGTGGCAGGGCGCAATCAACTGGCAGGCCGTGAAAGCGGGCGGGGCAGATTTTGCCATGATCCGGATCGGCAACTGCAAGTATGGACTGGACACCCGGTTCGCGGAGAACATGATCGGCGCAAGTGCCGCGGGCCTGCGGGTCGGCTGCTATGTCTACACCTATGCGACGAATGTACAGGAAGCGATTGCCGACGCGACACTGGCGGTACAGGCGATGGCACCTTTCCAGGTTTCCTTCCCGGTCGCCATTGATATGGAGGACTCCGTTCATAAAACGCTGAACCCGCTGCAGCAGGCGGAAATCGTCAATGCTTTCTGCTCAGTCATTTATCAGGCCGGATATTCGCCCATGGTTTACGCCAGCCGGAACTGGTTCCTGGAGCGGATGGGCCCGGTGCCGTGGGACCACTGGGTCGCGATGTACAACACACACTGCGATTATCCCGGCTTCACAATGTGGCAGTCTTCCTGCAGCGGAACAATTCCGGGCGTTGCGGGCAAAGTGGACATCAACTATCTGTTTAAGGACTACGCTTCGCTGATTCCCGCGAACGGGTTTTCCAATCAGGCGGGCATGACCTTTTATTTCGTCAACTACCGCAAGCAGTTCGGCCTTCAGAATATCGGCGGTCTGCAGTTCCTGTTCCAGCCAAACGGCGATATGGTCCGGAACGTGACCACCACGGATGAGGCGGGCAATATCACAAGGTACTGCAAGGATGGTCACATTGTCGTGATAACCGCGCAGATGCAGCAGGCGGCGGCAAATGCCGCAGCGCAGCTGAATGCGGCGCAGGTCGCCCAGGCAGCGGCGGAAGCGGCGGCAGCACAGGCAGGGCTTCAGACCGGCGCGGCACAGACGCTGACGCAGCAGATCGCAGGGGCTGCGGCGGAGATGGCAGCAGCCGCACAGACACTGACGGCGCAGTTTAATGCCGCACCGACTCAGGAACTGCTCGCTCAGCTTACGCTGACACAGCAGCAGTGCGAAGTGCTGAATGCACAGCTTGTTCAGGCTCAGCAGGCTGAAGTGGCAGCCGTACAGAATCAGGCCGCGCTGGAGCAGGCCATGCTGCAGGCTCAGACCCAGACCGCTCTGGCGGAGCAGGTCAATGCGGCGGCACAGGCGGCCATTGTGATCCCTGACTGACGCGTTCTTTCATTGCAGAGCGCATCTTAGCCTGCTATAATAATCCAATCCGGGATGCCGATCATCTGACCGGCATCCCTTCTTCTTCTCATTTTCCCTTCAAACTGATATGGACTGATCGTTTCCTGCTGCGGCAGGCTTTTTGTGCTGCGCGGACGCAGAAAGGAAATTATTCATGTTCAGTACGATTTTATCCGGTGCCGTACACGGCATCGACAGCTATGTAATGCAGGTAGAGGTTGATCTTGCGGACGGACTGCCGGCCTTCAGCATGGTCGGGTTTTTATCCGGCGAGGTGAAGGAGGCGCAGGAGCGGGTCCGCGTCGCCATGCGGAATGCCGGCTTCCGGATCCCGCCGGCCCGGGTGACCGTCAGCTTCAGCCCGGCGGATATTCCAAAGCGCGGCATTGTGACAGATCTTCCGATCGCCGTGGGACTGATGATCTGTATGCGTTTCCTGCCGCCGCAAAGCGCAGAGGACATACTGTTTCTGGGGGAGCTGGGCCTCGACGGCGGGGTCAGACCGGTCCGCGGAGTATTGCCGATTGCGGAGGAGGCAGCCAGGCGCGGCATCGGAACCTGCATTCTGCCGGAGGCAAATGCGGCGGAGGGTGCCGTGGTGCCCGGCATCCGGATCATCGGCGTCAGAAATCTGCGGCAGGTCTATGAATATCTGATCCGGGATGAGAGCGGGCGGGAGAAGCTCATCCGGCCGGCTTCCGCGGATCCGGAGGCGCTGCTCAGACAGGCAGGAAGGTCGGCCTGCCGGGACCTGGAGGATATATACGGACAGGAGAGCTGCAAACGGGCAATGGAGATTGCTGCCGCCGGCTTTCACAACCTTCTGATGGTGGGACCGCCCGGAACCGGCAAATCCCTTCTTGCCTCCTGCATTCCGGGACTTCTGCCGCCGCTGACTCTTGAGGAGAGCCTGGAAATCACCCGGATTTACAGCATCAGCGGACAGCTTCCGGAGCAGAAGAGTCTGATCACAGAGCGGCCTTTTCTTGCGCCGCACCATGGTATTACAACTGCGGCTCTTGTGGGCGGCGGCATCGTTCCTACGCCCGGTATGGTCTCTTTAGCACATCGCGGCGTCCTGTTTCTGGATGAGCTGCCGGAATTCCGAAGAGAGACAATTGATGCCCTGCGACAGCCCATGGAAGAACATATCGTGAATATCGGCAGACTGGGGACTTCCTGCCGCTATCCGGCTCATTTTCAGCTGGTGGCGGCGATGAATCCCTGCCCATGCGGATACTTTCCGGACAGGAGGCGCTGCAAATGCACTGCCCCCATGATCCGGCGCTATCAGAGCATGATTTTTAGCAGTTAATTATGTCAGTTCTCTTAATCATGTCAGAACTGGGCTTTTAATCATGTCAGAACTAAGGTTTTAATCATGTCAGATCTCGGAGGTTAATCATGTCAGAACTGAGGCATTAATCATGTCAGATCTCGAAGGTTAATCATGTCAGAAGTGACGTTTTAATCATGTCACTTCTCAAGTTTAATTATGTCACTTCTCAAGATTAAGGGCGGTGGAGGAGGAATGTTTACTGTACAAGACTTATCTGAAATAGACACAACATATTTTGAGATTATCAGGGCTACCGGAATAGCTGCGGAAGTTCGATCCAGGAATACGGGTCATTATTGGCGAATCAGATCGGAATTCGATTATACAGGTAAGAAATATATTTGTATTGTGGAGCATCGCCATAAAACGATTTATCCTTATCATTATCAATGTAGGGCCATTAGCCTTCGGTCTGCTGTCAATATAATAAAAAGACATGATCGATTTCAGATGGCGGGTAGAGATACTAATGTGAATTGGGGAAGATATGTGAACTGAACAAATGAATATTGCGTTTGCAACAAAGGATAAGGTAGGAATGATCAAGTAGGCAATCCTGGGCTTTGTGACAGAAACAGGGGTAAATAATAGGACGCATATAGAACTATTCAAAGTGGCATTATTTCGCTAAAGATAATATAATAATTTAGATATTTGCATGTGTTATTAGCATACGAATTTATATCGATGCACGTCATACACACAAGTGTTGAACTCGATTATTTAAACAGGGATATGAATACTATCAAGAGCCGGCTTCTCAACCTTCTTATGGATCTTTATCATCACACTGATAAAGACCATCCCATAACTACAGAAGAGATCATAGCAAAATATTCTTCAGATCAGATGCCACTTAACAGAAAGACTGTTTATGCTGATATAAAGGCACTACAGGCTGAAGGATATGACATACAGACTTCCAAGTTAGGAAAGTCCAATGCTTATTACATGGCCTCCAGAGAGTTTTCACTGGAAGAACTGAAACTTTTGGTGGATGCAGTATGTGCTGCTCCTTTCATAAGTCATAAACAGACAAAGCAGCTTATACAGAAGCTCCAGAACATGACATGCGATAACAAAGCATCAGAACTTGACAGATATCTGTACATATCTGGAGACAAGTCCGCAAATAATATCATTAGAAACATAAATAATATTATTTTTCAGGCAATTCAAGATAAGCGGCAATTATCATTTGTTTATAAGAGCAATGATGGAAAAGAAAAACAGATTATAAGTCCATATGCAGTAGTATTGGATGGCAGCCAGTATTATGTTGTAGGTAAGACGGAGAAGACGCAAAAAGAAGAACATTTTCAAGTAAATCAAATGACCTACCTACAGGTATTAGATCAAAAGCGGCAAAAGGAATCAGAAGGGTTTGCACTTAGAAAATATATTCAGCGTCACTTTCCTGATTAAGAAGGTGATTTTAGCCACAGAGATATATTACTTGAAATTATTTATTTCACACATATTTTAAATAAGCTTATAGAACATGGACAGAATTATAAAGAAGCGCAAGTAACACATACTTGGCTAGATGCATAATTATCACTGATCACCAAACAGAGAAAAGTTACTAAATGCATCATAAGGAGAAAAAATGAGCAGAGGAATCATTTATATAATGTCAACGGCTGTTCCGGGATTGATTAAGATTGGTAAAACCGGAAGTAATAACTTCGAACAACGCATGTATAACCTCGAACATGATGGTTATCGCAATGTCACGGCATTGAAACGAGCGTTTGCTATCGAAGTAGACGATTATGATGTTAAAGAATCGCTGCTCCACACTATTTTCGAGAAGAGTCAAGTGTCTGATACAGAGTTGTTCGCACTCGATATTAATGTCGCAATTCAGCTTCTTTCATCGTTCGAAGGTACTGTAATCTACCCCAAAACAGAAACAAAAGAAGAGATTTTCACGGGAGCCACCGAAAATACACACGGAAAACTGATTCCAAATGGCACATACACATTCAAAAGGAGAAAAAAGTCCGACAAGAATAAATTGGTCCACGCAACTGCAATAATCAACAATGGCAGGTGGACTCTTCTTAAAGGAAGTGTATTGGGTATGGCAGAAGATATGGGTGTATCGCAAAAAGCAAAAAAAGTCAGAGCCTCCATTCCAATAGATTCAAACGGCAAGCTCTTGGAAGACTTTGAACTTGGCGAATGTTCTCCAAGCCATGCTGGAACGGTAGTAATGAACCAGTCTAATAACGGATGGGCAGACTGGCATAATGGAAAAGGACAGCCTGTTGACATATATCGTTCTCATGCTGAGGAAACAAACTAATGAAAACACAGGTAAAATCAAAAGAACGTGTCACAGAACACGGCGAAGTTTTCACGAATGAGCGGGAAGTCAATGCCATGCTCGATCTTGTAAAGCACGAGACAGAACGCATTGAAAGTCGTTTCCTGGAGCCTGCTTGCGGAGAAGGAGCTTTTCTTATGGAGATTCTTCGACGCAAACTCGAAGTAGTGAAGAATAATTACAAGAAGAATCCCTATGACTATGAGCGCTATTCTATCCTGGCACTGACAAGTATATACGGCGTCGATATCATGGAAGACAATGCGACAATCTGCCGGAAAAACCTCTACGACATCTGGAATGTTGCTTATTCGCAGCATGCGAAAAATCAAGCAAATGACCAGTGCCGAGAGGTAGCTAAGTTCATTCTGCGCAAGAACATTCTATGCGGAGATGCACTGACGATGTTACAGAATGATGGCACCCCGATTACATTTGCCGAGTGGAGCCTTGTGACCGGTGATAACATTAAACGTCGCGATTATCGGCTGAATGAATTGTTAGAAGGTCATGAAGAGCAAATGACCATTTTTATGATTGGATGGGAATATGACGAAGAAATACAGGCCTTTATCCCAAGTCCTGTGCAGGAATATCCACCAACATCTTATTTGAGGTTAAATGATTATGAGTGAATTATATTACGCAGCATATAACCCCGATGTGCTGTCATGTCTCGCAAACCTCTCAAATGACGAGGTTTTTACACCGCCAGAGGTGGCTAATGCCATGTTGGATATGCTGCCACAAGAACTATTCTCCGATCCGAACACCACGTTCCTTGATCCCGGCACAAAATCCGGGGTGTTCCTTCGTGAGATTGTTAAGAGACTGCTTAAGGGGCTTGAAGATCAAATCCCAGACCTTCAGACCCGTCTTGATCATATCATGCATGAGCAAATATTTGGCATTGCCATTACGGAGATGACAAGTCTGTTGACTCGTCGTAGTATTTACTGTTCGAAGTACCCGAATAGCAAATATTCAGTTTCTTTGTTCGATGATGTTCAGGGTAATATCAGATTCAAAAACACACAACATGTGTGGCGAAAAGGAAAATGTGTATGGTGTGGAGCGTCAGAGAAAGAATATTCCCGTGTAAGTGAACTAGAGACTCATGCATACGAGTTTATTCATACAAAAAAACTGGAGGATATTTTTAAGATGAAGTTTGACGTGATAATTGGCAACCCGCCGTATCAATTGAGTGATGGAGGAAGTAAAGCAAGCGCAAAACCAATTTATCAATTATTTATCGAGCAGGCAAAGAAACTAAATCCTCGGTACTTGACTATGATCATCCCATCGAGATGGTTCTCTGGCGGAAAGGGACTAGACTCCTTTAGAATCTCTATGCTGAACGACAAGCATATTGTTAAAATAATTGATTACATTGATTCAAAGGAGTGTTTTCCGGGAGTGGATGTTGCCGGGGGAATATGTTACTTCTTATGGGATCGAGACCACCCAGGAGAGTGTGAAGTGACAACAATACATAATGGCACCGAAACTACTTCAATGCGAAAACTCAATGAGTTTGACACATTTATCCGCTATTCAGAAGCTCTAGATATAGTCCATAAAGTTCTTAGCCACAACGAAGAATTCCTTGATCAAGTTGTTTCGAGCAGAAAGCCTTTCGGCTTAGATACTGGCATTTTACCAACTGAAACAGGTGATCTCGTCCTTCGATACAACAAGGGAAGAGGAAAATATAGGTCAGAACTTGTTAAAGTTAATAAAGATAAAATTAGAAAATGGAAAACTATAATTTCATATGTCGGATATGAACATGCGGGGCAACCAGATAAAGACGGGAAAAGGAGAGTCCTTTCAATAGTAGAAGTGCTCCCACCTAATTCTGTCTGTACAGAAACATACTTGCTCGGGGGCACTTTCGATACAGAGAAAGAAGCCAACAATATGGCAAAGTATCTGAGAACTAAATTCGCTCGATTTCTTATTGGGCAAAAAGTTGTAACTCAACACATTACAAAAGCTTGCTTTTCTTTTGTACCTGTACAGGACTTCACTAAGTCATGGACAGATGAAGAATTATATTCAATGTACAGGCTTACTTCAGAAGAAATAGCTTTCATTGATTCAATGATTAAGCCTATGGACACAAATGGAGATGATTGATTATGCCTCGTATCGAAGATTTCTTTCCTGAATGGACAGATTCAAGGCCGATGATTTATGCATACACAGACGACCAGTATCCCGGCTGTCTGAAGGTGGGCTATACGGCTGTTAATGTAGACCAACGTGTTGCGCAGCAGTATCCGACAAAGCGCCCTGACGGATCTGTTCCATATAAGATTGTTCTCCGTGAGCCTGCCATGTATCCTGATGGCAGTGTATTTACGGATCATGATGTCCATGCTATTCTCCGCAAAAAAGGAATTAATGCCGTAGGTGGCGAATGGTTTCGATGCACCGTCAAGGATGTGCAGGCTGCTGTTGTTGCCGTGAAGACAGGTACTTTGAACACGGAAAACAGGACGCAAACGTTCAAGATGCGACCTGAGCAGGCACAGGCTGTCGATAAGACTATCGCCTATTACAAGAATATGGAAGACGAAGGTTCAGGTCGTGTGCCCAAATTTCTTTGGAACGCAAAAATGCGCTTCGGAAAAACTTTTGCAGCGTATCAGCTGGCTAAGAAGATGGGCTTTACTCGCGTCCTCATCCTTACTTTTAAACCTGCGGTAGAATCTGCCTGGTACGACGATCTTGTTCAGCATGTTGATTTCGAAGGTTGGCAGTTTATTTCCAGGCCGTCAAATCCAGGGGAACCGAATACGGACGTGCAATATAAGAACGCCGACAAGAGTAGGCCTATCGTCTGTTTTGGTTCCTTCCAGGATTTCCTTGGTGTCGACAAAAACACCGGAGGCATCAAGTCCAAGAACGAGTGGGTCCATACGACCAACTGGGACCTTGTCATTTTTGACGAGTACCATTTCGGCGCCTGGAAGGAGAATGCGAAAAACCTTTTCGAATCTGATGAGGACGATTTCGACGAGGATTTGACTAATTACGATCGCGGCAATGCCTACGATGAAACATGGCTACCAATCACAACAAGTCACTACCTCTTCCTATCCGGAACACCGTTTAGAGCGTTAAACTCTGGTGAATTCATCGAGGATCAGATTTATAACTGGACATACAGCGATGAACAGCGGGCAAAAACCGCATGGAAAGGTGCTGATAATCCGTATGAAGCTCTGCCTCGGATGGTCATGCTGACCTATAAGATCCCTGATTCCATTCAGAGAATTGCCAAGCAGGGAGAATTTGATGAATTCGACTTGAACGTGTTCTTTTCTGCCACAGGCAAAGAAAAAGATGCCAAGTTCGTTTATGAAGATTATGTTCAGAAGTGGCTCGACCTTATTCGAGGTTCTTATCTGGAAACGACGGTGGACGAGTTAAAGCTGGGCGCAGAAAAGCCACCTATGCCATATTCCGACACGCGCCTTCTGAACGTGTTGTCACATACACTATGGTTCTTGCCGAACGTAGCGTCCTGCTATGCAATGGCGAATCTACTGGCCCAAAAGCAGAACACTTTCTACCACGATTATACGATCAATATATGTGCGGGAACGAAAGCTGGTGTGGGTCTTGCAGCACTGGAACCCGTACAGAAGTCGATGGGCAATCCGCTTGAGACGAAGACTATCACACTGTCCTGCGGAAAGCTAACAACAGGTGTAACGATCAAGCCGTGGACCGGCATCTTCATGCTGAGAAACTTGAAGTCTCCTGAGACCTACTTCCAAGCAGCATTTCGCGTACAGTCTCCGTGGGAGATTACAACAGACAGTGGAAGACATGAGATTGTTAAGAAAGAATGTTACCTGTTCGATTTTGCGCTTGATCGTGCGTTGAAACAAATTTCTGATTATAGCTGCCGTCTGAATGTACAAGAATCGAACCCAGAGAAGAAGGTTGGAGAGTTTATATCTTTTCTGCCAGTCCTGGCATATGACGGAAGTGCTATGCGTCAGGTAGATGCAGGCGAGATTCTCGACATTGCAATGGCAGGAACATCCGCTACACTTCTTGCGAAACGTTGGGAGTCGGCATTGCTTGTTAATGTCGATAATGAGACCCTTGCTCGCCTAATGGCGAACGAAGCCGCCATGGAGGCCTTGATGCGTATTGAAGGCTTCCGTTCCCTGAATCAGGATATAGAAACCATTATCAACAAGTCCGAACATGTCAAACAGGCAAAGAAGAACGCTGAGAAGCTGACTCCGAAGGAGAAGAAACAACTCTCTGATGAAGAAAAGGAGTACAAGTCCAAGCGTAAGCAGATTCAAGAGAAACTGATCAAGTTCGCTACGCGTATTCCTGTGTTCATGTACCTGACAGATTACCGTGAATACAGCCTCAAGGATGTTATTACGAAACTGGAACCTGGTCTTTTTAAGAAAGTGACTGGCCTTAATCTGGGAGATTTCGAACTGCTGGTATCTTTGAATGTCTTCAACGAAGCACTTATGAATGATGCAGTATACAAATTCAAGCGTTATGAAGATGCCTCTCTGTCATACTCTGGTGTGAACAAGCATGAAGGCGAAGCGGTTGGTTTGTTCAGCACGGTTCTGAGTCGTGAGGATTATGACATGATGGCAGGTCAGCTGGCATCTTCAATGGTTGCTGCAAAACAGGATCCGAACGACCTGCCAGACTTCACTACAACTGCTCAATTTGAAGACGACGATGAGGAAGATGAGCAGTCAGCAGGTAATGTACAAAAAACACATGAGAGCATGCCTCCAGTGACAAGAAAATCGATTGTTCCGACCCCGCCTCCGACAAGGCCTAAACCGGTCCCGGTACCGCCGAAGCCAGCAGCGCCTTTCGATCCAAAGAAGATGATGATCGGAGCGAAAGTTCGGCATAAGGCATTTGGCGAAGGTACTGTCATCAAGTCAGATGGCCGCATTATTACTGTTGAATTCAATGGTGATGCACAGGGTATGGTGCAGAAGAAGTTCGCATTCCCTGGAGCTTTCCAGGATGGATTCCTTTCCTTTATAGACTAGAATATGTATAAAATGAGGCTTTATAGCTTCGACTAAGGCAGTCAGTGGATTCAAACCTGAAAAAGAGGAATAGTAAAGGAAGTGAAATTATGGGCCTGTTTTCATCACTGTTTGGAAAGAGAGAACAAAATAAAGTAAAAGGCACTATTACTATGGAATCCCCAAAAGAAGCCCCTATGCTGAAACCCACTCTTCACTTGAAGGGAAAACCAGACGCAAATGGCTTGTATCCGGCTGAACTGGTAATGCTTTATTATGCTGAGAAGTACAAGGTTACGGAAGCGTTAATTTCATGAATGCAACATTAGCCGACAAAGTGCTGATGGATGGTAAACTGGCCGACGATGAAATCTACCTTGGGGTGATGGCATACAACCGATTTATGTTTGTGATTTTATCTTCTAATGCTCTAATTGATATTAGTCTTGCCCATAAAGAAACAGAATTATTTGAAAAATATGTTATTACCAATTTTGCGAAATCTATTAAACAACAGGATGTTGATTATGCTGCTGAAAGCCTTGCTGGGCTAATATCTTTAAAAAATAAGAATGAAAATAATATGATAGATATGGTCATGGCGTCTTTGACATTCGGTGCCATGTACTTTTATATTGACATAACTGACAAAACACAGGCAGCTCATATGTGGTTTTATACACGAGAGTTGCAAAAAGCTATTTTAGATGGAAATTATTATGGCTTCTTAAAACTTGATTAAGTATCCGTGGGAGAATAATGATATGACTAAATGTCCCCGCTGCGGCGAGCCTATGACCGGCGGAATATGTGATAACTGCGGATTTCCGATGACTGTCCCAAATGATGAGGAAAGTGGACTACATATGAAAATGCCATTGAGGCGCTTGACGGAAGAAGAAATGCAGGATATCTACGAAAGCCTGGATAGAGAAGACAAAAACGCGGTGGATCGAATGGTGGCCAGTGGCAGAAATCGCGAAATAGTACTGAGAGCAGCCAGGGATCTCTGGTAAATAAAGCAGACGTAGAAGTGAGTATAGTTTTTTAAAAGAAATCCTAGGATATATTACAACAGCATCATCAGGACAAATGACAGAATACAGCACAGAAAAGAGTTATCTAACTGGTGATCCGTATGCCGTACACGATAAGCTCCAGTACGATCCGCACCCTACAAGAGAACGTCTGCTGGATATAATGGATCGCTATCATAGTAATGATTACAACCTTAGGGATCAGGCACAAATAGATATGCTTGGAATCCTTTCTCCATACATTCTCGGTATCATAAACACAAAATACGATACTTACAAAAAAGATCATCTGGAAGATTTATTCGCTCATGCCTATGAGGGAGTATTGATCGGGATGAAAACGTATGATCCAGAGAAGGGAACGCCAACCACCTGGTTTCACAAGTTTATTATGGGTGGAATTAAGCGTTACATATATTCGCAGGTGCACCATACTTCATTTCATTATTACGCAGCGGGGAAAAAGGTATATGCATATATAGATGCACAGGCGGAGAAAGACATTCCATGTACGCTAAAGGATATTAACATCGAAACTGGCGTACCGGTAAGGACTTTAAAGAATTGTATCAAAGTAAACTCGGTGACAGCAGGCTCTATCAGTACTGGAGTTGAAGACCTGGAAATTCCAACTGATTACGGCGATCCGGAAAGATATACAGAGCAAAGAGAGGCGTCGGAGACCATCCAACGCCTTATTCTTGGAAAAGAATCTGAGACAGGAGAGTTCACCAACAGCATTCTTGATAAGTATGAACAGTCAATCCTAATTTTATACTATGGACTTGACGGAAAAGGGCGTAGAAATATAGCTGAGATCGAGTCTGTTACCGGGATCCCAAAAGACCAGATAAAGAGGAGAATCTGGCGCCTTCTTAGAAGGCTGAGGTGTGAGCTTGGACAAGAAAGGTGGAAAGCCAGGCTGAATGAAATTAACAGGAGAAAACAGCAGAATATAACATGTACCTGAAATTGCCGACTGGATATATAAATCCAGCGGTTTTATTTGAATAAGAAATATTCAAGAATAATAGTGAGAATTCACAAATCAGACCTGCACAATTTGTGCAGATTTTTTATGCTCCTGAGCTTGACTGCACACAGTGTGCAGGTCGTATAGTGTGATTACACCCGGGGGATACAAGAAAGGAGGATGTCGAGTGGAGGAAGACAAAGGAAAATCTCTTCGTGAGGTATGTGAAATAACAGGAGCCACAAGACGCGGTATACAAAATCTGGAAAAACTTGGGCTCATAGCACCATTATCGACAAGAGGAGTGAGAAACGCTTGTCAGTATGATGAAGCAACAATAATCAAGTTGCGAGAGATTCTTATATTTCAGGAGTGCGGTTTTTCTATAGCTCAGATTAAAACAATACTGGAAAAGACAGAGCGTGAGAAAAGAGCAGCTATCAGGAAAAGTATTAAAAAGCTGGAGGAAAGAAAAGAGCGAATTGAAGAGATGATAGCATTTGCATCATCTATATATGAAGGACCCGTTAAGCAGTTATTGTTAGGAAGTATTGAACCAGTCGATATAGGAGAGTTTGCTAAATTAATAAAGGCTGTAAGGACGGTACTCGAAAATGTGAATACTCCTTCGCCGAAGATCGATAAAAATAGGATAAAAGGACGAGAAAGAGAGATGGAAATTGAAGGCCGCAAAATCGTGCTTTTATTCTCTGAACTATTCGAGAAGGGAAATGCGTCAGAGGCAGAAGTGGGGGCATTGATAGAAAAAACGAAGAAATATGTTACTGAATATTTCGTTGACTGTCATGATGTAGATCTGTGGTGGCTCAGTGGAGTGGTCCAAGCGGAAAAAGAGCACGCATGGATTACCAGCATAGTCAGTACGGAATGTGCTGATTATATCTCGGAACAACTGGCGAATTATAGTGGTTCAATGGAGGACTTGTATAATGCAGTATTTTCAAAAGATTTTTTGGAGGACTTGGAAGTCCAGATAGATGAAATTTATAACATCTATCGAGGGGATCAAGATGTGGAATCGGTAGAGGGGGTGATTAATCTACTCAACAATATTGATGTCAACGACGATAGAGTGATTCAGCTGCTAAAAAATATAGATTATCAGTTTAGCTGTTATTCATCATTTATAAACATCCCTTTATTTTGGAATATTTATATGACTTACAAAGATAATGCCGATATCGTTCTGAAAGCTGTATGTGATTCTACAGATGAAGATATAGAAGTTGTTCGATCTGACTTGGAAAAACTCAAATTTGAAGAATTAGCTGCTGCAGCAGAACGAATAGTTATGGCATACATTGAAAAGAAGGAGGAAGTAACAAATGAAGACAAATGCTGAAAAGAAAGAGATTGTTCTTGATAATAATACAATGTCACCGGTTAATGCCGAAGAATCTTATTCGGAGTATATTATTCCTAATGTAGCCAACGCTGGCAAAATAGCCAGTACCAGCATTGAGGGCATTAAAAATGCCGAACAAGGCGCAAGAGAGGTGGCATTGAAGGCAAATGAAACAATTGCTGATGCAAACAGAGTGTTTGAAAAGCAGCTGGAAAATCCGAATATTTCTGATGAAGTACGTATCAACACAAATGCGGCTATATTAGAGAACTCGAGGATTGCCAAAGAAAATGCGGATGAGCAAAGGAACTTTGCTACAAATCTTGTTGTGATGGTGTTGTGTTTCGCCGGGGCTTTACTCGGTATTCATCTTGAAAAAAAGAACATGGAATAGCTCATCATGTCTAAATGTGAACTGTGAAGTCTAGATACTGTTAAGAGTCAGTGGGATACTGTTCTGCAGGCGTAGTTATACGATGAAATCCATGATAACGGTTTGGTGCTGAGGCAATTGCCTCTGAGTAATCCGCATGGTTGCGCTGTAGGCAAAAATATGAACAGGAAGTCCGAAGCAATTATGCCTCGGACTTCTTTATTTTTCTGGCATTCGGCATTATGCACTAATCACTAACCCAAGAATTAGATATTATTACAAACTGATTTGACAAAGCTGCCAAATACAGCCCCTAAGGTTCGGCACACGGTTTTGGGTAGGAAAACTATAATAAAAACTGTAATAAAACAGCAAGTGCAACCGAAAGGGCCGCCGGGTTAGGAGATAACATGCCGGAAATATACGGATATGTCAGAGTCAGCAGCAGGGATCAGAATGAAGACCGGCAGATGATAGCCATGAGTGAAGTGGGGGTTCCCGAGAAACACATCTTTCTGGATAAGCAGTCCGGCAAGAATTTTGACCGGCCTCAGTATCTCAAGATGTTTAAGAGACTGAAACCAGGTGATTTACTGTATGTTATGAGCATAGACCGACTCGGCAGGGACTACGAAGAAATTCAGAATCAGTGGAGAATTCTGACGAAAGAGAAAGGTATCGATATCGTTGTACTCGACATGCCGCTCCTTGACACAAGACGTGGCAAGGATCTGGTCGGAACATTTCTGTCAGATGTAGTATTACAGGTATTATCATTTGTGGCGGAAAACGAAAGAAATAATATCAGAACCAGACAGGCTGAAGGAATCCGTGCCGCTAAAAAGAGAGGAGTTAAGTTCGGACGCCCTGCAATTCCGTTACCGGAAAATTTCGAGGAAATAGTCCAGAAATGGGAAGAAGGAGAATTGGAGCTGGTTGAGGTGCTGGAGCAGTCCGGGCTGAGCAGAGGAACATTTTATCGGAGATATCGGGAGTTATGCCTCAGGAAGCAATTTGCGGAAGAGGTGCTTATTCCAAAAAACAAGTCATGCATGTATTCTTGAGATGCCAAAATGGCATTTCAAGAGATGAAGGATCTTTTGAAAAATCATTTTTGTCAGTTACAAATAAATAATAAAAGAGGTACAGAGTCATGACTATAGAACAATACATTCTCATGAGAAAAAAAGAGGACGGCCTAAATGAATATGACCTTTCGAAGCGCAGTGAAAATATACGTATCTGTGTAAACTATATCTTTGAATACTTTGACAATTATCTGGAGAACAGCCCGGATTCTGAGAAGACATTCCTTGAAGAACAGAAACAGGATAAATACAGACAATTAGTATCAGAGTATTCTCCCGATGTTCAAGATTGGCTTGTTGAGCTTAATTCGAGAACCGGTAAACACGTACACCTGCATCTCAAACGCCTGATAGACGATACATATTTCCTGTTATTTAATACAGATTCGGAGTTTCGCTCTCTGTCTTATGCAATCTACCCTAAGGCAATAAAAAAAGTCAAAGCATTAGAGGGTGAGGGTGAAATGATTTATAAATTCATACGTGACAAGCACAGAATCAGAAGTGAGTTCACGTTGGAGGATCAAAGTATACATATTACCGATAATATTGATCAATGGATATCTAACACATTCAAAAAGTATGGGGTAAATATCTTTGCATTCTGCAGTGCATGGTGTTCGTATTTCTCATTCACACCCGCTTTATGGGAGAAACAAAGAAAAAAGAGAAATCACGAATACGATTCATTACTTGAAGATAAAAGATATGACCTGAGCAGCTATATGTTCTGGGATTATGATTATAAAGCCGACGGAGAGCGCTTTGGCTTAAATACTCTATATCGGAATATGCCTAAAAAGGATTTCACGAGAGGAAAAAAACAATACTTTGATGCTGTTATGATGTACTGGTGGACTCATTTTTGTGATAATGATGAAAAGGCATGGGAAGAATATCGTGTCCAGCTGGAAGAAAAGAGCTATTAGGTATCTGTTAAACAAATCGGAATTTCGTGAGGAGCATATGAAAAAGGCAACGAGAGAACATCTGGCCAAAGTTGCGAAGGAAATGGCGCTGGTTCCGTTTCACGGAGCGGTTGATGGACTCGAGTCCAATCTTGCGCCAGTTGTGCGACCATTTCCAACGTGGAACATCAGGGAAGCGGACGGGTTATGGTGCGCGGCGTTCGTACTATATTGCTGCAGGGAAGCGGGATTCGAGATTCCGTATAGACCCAATGAATGCAAAACCTGTCATCTGGCAGCATGCTTCGGCTGGGAGGAGTTTGCCATCAACGATCATCGGATTGAATACCATAAAGGGACAGAGGCCTTTGTTCCGAAAGCGGGAGACATCGTCATTTATGACAGAGTTTTTGAGAACAGAGAGCACGACCATATGGGAATTGTTCTTGAGAAACGGGAGCATGCGCTTCTTGCCGCGGAAGGAAATGTCAACAACATATCCGGAATCATCGAAAGACCAATCGACGAGCATATCCGGGCATATATCCGAATTCCGGATGGATATCAGTACAGAGCGAAGTGAGAAAATTCAAGTTTGACGAGGAGAAAATGATCATACTGATAAGAGGAGCATCTCACACAAGAAAAACTCTTCTGGCTCAGAAGAGGCTCGAAAAATGCAAGTAGTGGTATGGTGGTCTCCTGATATCCATGTTACAATCACCATAAAGAAAGAGCGGCCGTGAGCATACTGGTCGTCTCAGTATATCAGCAAAAAGACAACTTTCCTTGGGATGGGCGGGTTGTCTTTTTGGTTTTTATGGAAGATAGTCACAGGAGCTCTTTCTTTTAATTTCCAATTCCTTTATGGGAATGCACTTAGCTTTAGAGTATTCACCCGTGGGAAGATTGATGAGTTTCCAGATAGCATTGCCTTCTTCATTCGAAGGCTGATCCGCGGTATTGCAATTGTCTTTGAAGTTAACAGTATACAAAAGATCATCAGGATGACAGCCCAATGCAGAACATATTTTTAATATATAATCCTTAGAAGGAATAACGTTTTCTTCTTCCATTCTGCGTACATATCTGCCAGAGCAGCCAATTATTTCTGCCAATTCGTCACCAGTCAGATTTCTTAAACAACGCATATATTGAAGATTGGCGCCAAAGTAATCCAAACAGTATTCCATTCTCTCACGGGTCACTGCCTGTTTTATCATGCTGGTCATTTTCGGAGTCAGACGGAACAGCAGCCTCTCTCCGGCGATCAGGCAGGTAGCAAAGATGGCTTCTTTTTCGTGCCGTCTTCCCTTATCAACTAAAACATTTGTCTTGCTCAGTTCAATAACCACATCTTTAAAATCCGCATGACTTCCACCGGTAAGCTGCTGAAATATACTGTAGGGGATTTGATTGTGAAACTGCTGACGCATAGACATGGCTATTATCAGATTAAGCACTCGTGACGTATCCTGGCTCAGATGTCTGTCATATTCAAAATAAGATAATATGTCATGCTTATCAAAAATGGCGGCTTCTGAAGGAGATATTATTGGCCTGCCTAAGTTGTAAATAGATATCATGTGTTCCCTCAAGATGATTAAATAATACGAATCTGAACACCTGGAGATAATACCCCCTCACATTTTATCACCAGTTTACTGTTTGTAATAGGAACTGTCAGTTCCTATTCATTTTTTTTTATCAGGGTTATGATAAGAATCCACCATTTAAAACGAGCAGAAACACCACATGAGTTTTTGCATGTGCAATGGCCCAGAAGTATTAGACATGGAGCAAAGGGCATATTTGCTGAAGGAGGGATACAAATGCAATACACAAGCGCGACAGCAAACAAACTGCTGAAGAAGATCACAGCAGAAAGAGATGCACTTCTGAAGAGAGAGCAAAAGCTTTCGATCTTTAACTGCAGTGCCGGGGAAGATGAAGACAAATTACGGCCCGAATACGATATGGCTGAATACAAAATGAAGATCAGAACGCTTAACAAGCAGATTATGACAATCAAGCACGCCATCAATCTGGCCAACTGTAACTGCAAGGTACCAAATGCAGATGGATTGACAGTGGATCAGCTGTTGATCGTGCTCCCGATGCTTACGGAAGAAGTACGCAGATACTATGATATGGCGCAGCGCCTTCCGCGTGAGAGGGTATATGACAGATACTCCTCAAGTTCATATGTCGATTATGTGCTTACAAATTATGATCCGGATGATGCCAGAAAGCTGTACGAGGTGGCACGCGACAAATTGACCAGGTATCAGATTGCTCTGGATGAGGCAAATCACCAGATGATTATCGACATTGATCTGTAATTATGAATTTCCGCGACAGCAGATCCATTAATGCCGAGTCCAGGCTTCTGAGACGTATCTGTATAGTGTTAAAAGCAGTCGTAAACCTGATGTTATTGCATTAGTTGGATAAGGTATATAGCCAAAGTTAAAGAAACACTTACTGCTGTCAAAAACCGCATGTGATCTTCCAGATTATGTGCAGCCTCCCTGGTTCGGTTTGAAGGAGGCACTTAAAAACGGTGGAGCAGCGGTTTGCCTCTAAGGCAGATCGTTCGGAAGGATGTCAAAGCAGTACCGGCATCCTTCCGGACATTTCAGAGTGAGGGCCAGGCTCTATGGATAAGACGAACGGGTACATCCTGAAACACTGGTATATCGACAGGAAGCGAAGAGACCTTAAGGATAATCCAAAGGGTTATTCGATTCTTCACGGGAATGTCTTCGGCAGACCGGGCTGGCCGGATGGAGAACCAATGCATTCTTCTCCGATAGTAAGGTCTAAGATCGAAGAAGACACTCTCATTATATACACAGAAAATTCTACTTATCGCTGCCTGTTCGAAGACAGCAATCATGAATACATGGACAAAGCCGCTCTGTCTGAATGGATTGAAGAGCCGGTCGATGCTTTTATATCGAGGCTCCAGCGCCATGTTCAAAGGAAACAAAATCACGACAAGGATCTGATGCTGAGCCTTCTTCCCAAAGACCGGCAGAGCAGCAAAGCCTTTCTTATGAACTTCTCACCTGATGCGGAATACTACTTTGTCTCCATGCTTTTAGTAAAGAACGGTAAAGCATATTATTCCGAAGACTACGATGTGCATGTCGGTATGTTTCAGGATTCCATTCTTTTAGGGATTGATGAAATGTACGAAGACCAAATCTGGCATGGCTTTGATTTCAGGTATTTCCCATTTGGAGGGAACAGACTGGAGTTCTATGTATGGGATAAGGAAAAAGAGCCTGTTTTTGTATATAACTCCGGAAAAGAAGGTATAGAAGTAGATTGCCCATACGGCAAGTTTATTGTCCTGCCGGGGGAGACAGAAGTTCTTGCCAAATATAACACGCAGGCACGGATAGATGATTCGATAGCCCCTTCGATCGACAAACATAACCAGTGGGACGCGAAGGTCTATCCGAACGGGATGGTGGGATACGGCACACCGAAGGAACTCAGGAAGACACCGGAGAACTTCATGAACCCTCCGGAAGATCCGGACGAGGAAACAGAAGAGTAACATCCATCAGTTTATATGCTAAAGCGCAGCTTGGGGGAATAACAGCTATGATGCATATATCGGGGAAAGCAAAAACACTTTAATACAGGTAATCCGGTTCAGATGAATGGACCGGATCCAATTTCATATGGGAAGCACCCGGGAAGAATCTCCGGGGGCTTCTTTTTCATCTATGAAGAAAGGAGAGAACGGACATGAAAAAGAACTGGAGAATAACACTTTTGGAGTATCAGCGTGGAAGAGGACGGAATTATATGTCACCGCTGAGAACAAGCCACGGAAAGTCAAAAATGACAGACCATGTGTTCCAGATCGATAAGACCGAGCTCGATTTGTACGTAGTCTCGGAAGAAAATCCTTCGGACGTTTTGGGAAAACCCGTTATATATGCCGTGACAGATGTGAGGTCCGGCAAGGTCATAGCCGTAAAGGCGGATATTAAGAATAAGTCATTCGGCGAATTCCGCGATCTTTTCATGACGATTCTTGAGCCTCATAGTACACAGGCAGCCATCAGATATGTACGTGGCTTGAAATATGAATCCATTGCACTTGAAGCCGCCTGCAAAGAACTTGGGTTACAGGTTACATACGTCAAAGAAGTAAGAAGAAGTATGAAAGAACTGGCTCAGGCTTGCCAACACAGTATCGGACAGCGTCTTGTATCAAATGAGGAATATATGAACAGGACTTCCCTTACCTTAACGGATGTTGCAGATATTCTGACTGAGGCAGCGAATCATTACAACGAGAAGTCCAAAGCGGGGAGAATAAAGCAACAGGCATAAAAGCTGCAGGAGAACCATATGATGAATAAGCCGGTAAAAACAATGGTAGTAATACCGGACAAAGCGGATGTACAGGCATCACTTGAAATCCTGAAAGCCGGACATGATAGATATTTTTTGTCTTCTGAGATGTCGGATGATGAACTGCTTTCCATGTCCCCCAAAGACTGGTACCGCGTGCTTGATCAGAATGTATACGGACAGGATGAAGCCAAAAGGAAAGCGTCTCTCATCATGTGGAAGCATCTTCACGGGATACGAAGCACCTCGCTGTTTATCGGCCTATCCGGCTGCGGAAAGACTGAAATATGGCGGGTTATTAAAAATATCTATACTCCGATCATAATCGCAGATGCCGGAACCATTACAAATGACGGGTGGAGCGGGAGACAAAAGTATTACAGCGCTTTAAAGGAGATCAGTTTCAGCAGAATCCCAGCCAAATGGTGGATTGTCGTATATGACGAGTTTGATAAATGCGTGCAGCCAAGGTACTCGGCAAGCAGAGAGAACGTGTCCTATTCAATTCAGGCGGAGATGCTAAAGGTAATCGAAGGAACAGAGATAAATGTGGCGAAGGCAGATTACGATCCGGAAATCATCGACACTTCGAAAATATCGTTCGTGTTTCTGGGAGCATTCATATCACTTCTGAAAGAAGAGGATACATCATACGGGTTTAATCCCTGCAGGCAGCAGGCTAAAGACAGAACGATAACAATAGAGGATGTTATCACGTTTGGCCTTCGTCCCGAACTGGCAGGCAGGATTGAGAGTATATGTCAGATGAATGAACTCTCAGAAGAAGATCTGTATGCCATATGCCTGAATCCGTACTACGGACCGGCGGCGAAGCTCAGCCGTCTGTATTCAAGGATAATAACGATGACAAAAGCAACTGCACGGCGTATATCTCATGAGGCGGCAAGGTCGGGACTGGGTGCAAGATACCTGTTTTCACTGGCATCGAACATGACGGACGACATCATTTTTGAAGATCCGGATATAAAAAAGATCATTCTCTAAAGAGACAGCACACAGAAACATCAGCGGAGAAGACAGATGAAAGAAATACTGCGGGCAACTCATATTAAATATCAATACATGTAATCCGGTTCATCTTAGAATGGACCGGATCCAACTTAATGCAGGAAGCACCTGGGGATTCTCTCCAGGTGCTTCTTTCTCATCTATGGGGAAGGGGGGAAGCAACTATGAGCAAAGAAAACGACCGGATTATACGCCTGATGAAGAGGCGGAAAAGGCAGGTCCTTGAAGGAAGAGGGACAGGCGGCGGACCTGACTATGTACCGCTTCTGAAGGCCAACGAAGCAAGATCGATCGGTACGGCATGTATGATACAGGACCCCATAGCTTCACGGACTGTACATGTTATGTCGACTGTGGAAAAGGAGCTTTTCTATCTGCTCAGGTGGAATCAGGAGGTAGAGGATATACGGGAGCAGTATCTGATGGATATGGATAAAGTGAGCATAATAGCTGAAAAGTACGGGCTGGGTCCGGTCAATAAACGCCTGCCATACACACTTGATTTCCTTGTGACATACCGTGACAAGTCCAGACCGGCGACGGCTTATTCAGTAAAGGCATCAGAAAAGGTTTTTCGGAAGAACAGCCGTGAGTACAGGGGAAACGAGAAGAAATACAGGAAAATAATGAATCGGATCACGCTTGAGAAGATCTATTGGGAAGAAGAGGGATGTGAATACAAAGTAATCGTGTCTGAGGACATAAACCATATCCTTGCTTCAAACATAGAACTGGTCATGAACTATTACGACAGGCGCCGGGTGATAAACACTACACATAAGCTTATCTACCTGATAGCCCACAGATATGTAGACGTACCTTTGGATAAAGAGCGACTGAAACCGAACCGGCTAATATGTGATTTTCCCTATTGTGTGGATCAGTTATACGAAGCGGCGACAGCAGAGGAGGATCAACTGTATGGGATGCATTATTGACCAAAGCGCGGCAGCAGCAGACATCAGAAAAGGGGCAGTACTGCAGTCAGGCACTTATAAAAGCAGGGTGTTCTATTGTGACATTGAATGGGTTTTCATGATAGATCTTTCAACCAACCGTATCGAGAGAACAGGCACATCAGAACTGTTTGAGCGGTTGGATTCAGGAGAATGGGCGGTAATAGAGGGCGAAATATCTTCAAGACCGTATAGTCTGACACAGGAAGAACAGGAAATAGTTATCAGACGGGAACTCTGTATCCAGGATATGCTGCAGAAAACTTATCCATACTGGGACCGGCTGTTTGTTCCGGGAAAATCCAAACCGGCCATAGATGAAGCGGTAAGCAGACTGGGGATATCCAGAAGGCAGACGGGCAGGCTCATTATCAGATACTTCCTCTCTGCCTGTGACCGCACCTCACTGCTTGATCAGAGGAAATGGAACAGTCGTACCAGAAGAGCTGCTGCATATGCCAAAGCTAAGGAAATCGCCCCGGAGTCACTGAAAGATGTGGAATATGCGCTCCGTATTTTCAAGGCGACCAAAAGCGTCCAGAAGGCCTATGACGAAATGATAAAGAAGTACTATTACCGGTATGTTTCGGACGAGAACGGAAACTCCGTAAAAAGGATCATCGATGAGGCACCGAGTTATTCCCGGGTCTACAGGTACTTAGGCGAAAACCTTGGCGGACTGAGCATAAATGACTATCGGAAAGGAGAAAGAGACTACTACAACAACAGGCGGCCTTTGCCCGGTAATGCCCAATATGGCATCCCAACCATCGGCAGCACATTTGAGCTTGATGAGGTAGAGCTGGACTGCCAGATCGTCTCTGAAAACAGTCCATCCGCGCTCATAGGAAAACCGGTTGTATATGCCGCGGTTGATACCAAGTCTGATATCGTCATGGCAGTCAAAGTAGGACTTAAGAACAATTCGTACAGCGGATTCTGCGACCTTCTCATGACACTTCTTGAACCTCACAGCGTCCAGGCAAAGACTGTCGGAGCGATGTGTGATGATAATTTATATCCGTCTCTTGTTTTGCCTGCGAACATCAGGTGCGACCATGGCTCGGAGTATGAAAGCAAAGCCCTTGAAGCCGCGTGCAAAGAACTTGGTATTCAGGTCTCTTTCGTCAGAGTGGCGACAGGCAGTATGAAAGGACTGGTAGAGGCGTGTCATCACAGTATTCAGCAGCACCTCAGACACCAGCTATCAGATGCAGGCTTCATTAACAAAATACCCGGGGGTAATTCTGAACCGAAAATATATGATGATGCCCGCAAGAAAGCATGCCTTACCCTGTCGGATATTACAAAGATCTTTATAGAGGAGGTCTGCTTTTACAACACCGAGCCGCGGGACACTTATGAGCCTGACAAGGAAATGCTTGAAGCAGGGCTGGTCCTGACCCCTGTGAATATATGGAACTTTGAAAAGAGCCGTTCTCTTGATCCGACCAACATTACGGATGTCAACAGGAGAAGCTGCCTGTTTGCCCTGATGTGCCGTTCCGGGGATAAAAGGAGATTCACCATATCAAGGAAAGGAATATGTTACAGCGGACATTCGCTGAAATACTTCAGTGACGAGGACTGGTTCCTGGATATGCTATCGGCTGACGACAAAAATACTGCGGAAGTCCGGTACATGGATAATACAGTCTCGGCAGTATGGGTGCGCTATCGAAACGAGATTCACAAGGTCGGTCTCTCAGAAAAGCGTGAACAGAACCTTACACTTGCTGATATGAACTGGGAGGATTATGACAACCTGTACAAGGAACTGATGCAGAAGACCAAAGAGGAAAAAAAGATAGTCAAGGGGGCACAGTATGAGCTTGAAGACAGAAACGCACAGACTGTCAGGTACGCCAAAAGTGTTCAAATCGGAGCCAATGAGACCGAGGGTGTAAGGGCCGCCAGAGCTGAAGAAAGAAGGCGCATTGATCAGGATCCCAATGAAACCCGGAACAGGATGGCTGACCCGGAAAGACCCCGTTTTACAGATACGCCGCACGAGCCTACCGAGGAAGAACTGCTTATTGCCGAGATTATGGAAATGACTTCGGATGACGAAGCACTGTATGGTTACGGACAGGTATAGGGGAGGTAAGAAATGGATAAGATCAATTTTGAATTACAGTTCAGGGAGCTTAAAGAGCACGAAAACCTTTATGATCTGGCGGAGATTTCTTCCAGGTCGATTATCCCGGCTGAGTACATCAGAAGAAGCGGGTATGAAGACAACCCGGATGTATGCGCCATACCGAAATGTCCCGAAGCGCAGGACTTATGGAAGATGAACACAATTCCGCTGCCGGGCTATGACAGTGAGAAAGCAAGAAACATGTCGAAGGGCGAGGCCCTGGAGCAGATATATGATATAAGGCATGTTACCTGCCCGCTCGGACTGCATCTGGAGCTGTCGACCGTTATCAACCGCATGCTTCTGGAGTCATACAAGGGAAGGGAGACGAGACTGTCCCAAATGGAGGCGGATGACGGCACACCTTTCTCAAAAGGCAAACAGATCCTGTCGATGAGGAAAAAAGAAGGGGCAAGACCGGACGGCTGGCTTATGACCGGCGCTACCGGATGCGGGAAATCCGTTGCACTATCCTTATGCAGCGCGATCTATCCGGAAGCGATCCTCCATACATTTGAGGATTATCAGTACGTGCAGATACCGATCATACGGGTGACGGCGCTGATGGGAAGCCTGTCGGATATTTACAGGTCTTTCGGCACCAGGATCGACGAAATACTTGACTGCGGGTCATACCATGAATCACTTGTCCGCTCAGCCAGCCTTACAAAAGCCGCAGGATATGTAAAGAGCTGGATCAAAAGGTACCACATCGGAATGATGATTATCGACGAGGTACAGTTCATACACTTCGGAAGCGGCAAAACCAGCTTTGAAAACATCGTCGGGATTACCGAAGAAACGGGAATGTCGTTCGGCCTCATCGGGAATCCGGAAGTCTTATCCGGCATATCGACACTCCCGAGAATACAGAGCAGGGTGGTGAACGGATGCATCAACGCCAACGCGGCATCTAAAGAAGACCGCAGGTTCTTCATGATTGCAGCCAGGTATCTGTGGAAATACCAGTGGTGCAGGCGCAGTTTCCCCATGACGGATGAAGTCATGAAAGCTCTATTGTTTGAGTCGGCTTATAACATAGCGATTCTGAAAGCCCTGATTGCGGCAGTGCAGGTGGAACTGGTTAATAAACCGGACAGCGAGTACAGCGAGGATCTCGTGCATGAAACGGCAGGCGAGGAATTCAGAGTGCTCAGGGAACTCGTACTGGACGGCTCAGTGGAGAATGACAGGATATTTGCCGAGAAGCTGGACCAGAGATACAAGGATATAAAGGACAGCGCGGGAAATGAGATCGGTGCCGTGAAGGCAAACATTCTTGACCAGATAGAAAAGAATGAGCGGGATCAGGTAATTCAGCAGAAAAAGGAAGAGGCCAGACGTGCACTCATGACACTCTATGACGGGATCTATTCGGAGTCTGAAATCAGCAGGGCAATCACCAATGCGATGTATAAGGACACCTGGCTTTCCGAATCATCATCAGGCGATATCGCACGTTCTGCAAAGGCATTTCTGGATAAAAACAGGAAGAAATAAGAAAGAGGTCTGATCCGTATATGATTCCCATACTTTCAAAACCTTATCCCGATGAGTACTGGTACGGATATATCAGCCGGATGGCTTTACTGAACGGGTTTAAGTCTGTCAGGGAATTCGAGGAACTGTGCATTCTGCTGCGCGACTCCCACCGCTGCATCAGGATGATATCCGACCTGACCCGGATCTGTGACAGGTTTAAGGGCGCAGTCTTTCCTGATGTAAAGCGGGCCGTGGAAATGACGACTTACTATGACGGAATCGACAGGGAAACACCGGCAGAACAGGCATTTTTATCGGAGCATATTCTTTTTGACCTTGGGCACGGCACGGGAGCCGAATCGAAAAGCATCAGGTATTGCCCCGAGTGCATAAAGGCGGATCGGGAAAAGTACGGGGAATCATATATTCATGTAACGCACCAGCTAAGGGGTGTGCAGGTATGTCCGGTACACAGGTGCAGGCTTAAGAAACTTGCCGTGGATATCTACGATAGGAATATGAAACCCGCAAAGGAACAGGAACCGGAGGAAGATATCGGCAGGCTGGCAGGTGAAGCGGAAGAGGCAGTGCAGTCCTTTTACCGCAATATGCACAGCGGCATCCTGAAGAAGTATGTGTGCCCTGTCTGCGGCAGGCGCTACCTTGCACACCCCGTATCTGCACATACCGGACTTCCATGTCCGTTCTGCAGCGGCAGGATGAGCCTTTCCGAGCTTTTGAGAAGCCGCCTTCAGTACCTGTACGGGGGAGAATACGTACTCTGCCGGGACGGAGGAGAGAATCTGGGTAAGTACCGGGCAAAGCACATCCTGTGCGGGAGTGTAAAGAAAGATGTCAGGAAGCTGATCTGGGAATATCCCGTGACAGCATGTTCCGAATGCAGGAAGATGACCGCAAAGAAACTGCAGGCAAGAATCAACCACACAAGGAATGACATTTCAGTCCTGGAGGTAAACCGGAAGGAAGGAAAAGTCATGAGTGCCGAAATAGAGCATATCCCATGCGGAAGGCACTTCAGGGTATTCAAAGGCGAGCTTCCGGAATGGACCTGTCCGTACTGCAGCGGCAGAGAGTTTGATATCCATGATCTGTCAGAAGGCTACGACATCATTTCACCGCTCCGAAATAACCATCAGGGTGTTATGTTCAGGCACAACGGCTGCGGATGTGTGTTTATAACAAGTAAGACAAGCTTCATAAACGGCAGCAGGTGTCCCGTATGCAGCCCGAGGTACTCATACGGAGAAATCGAAGACATGGTAAAAGAGTGTGCCGGAGAGTACACGGTTAAGCAGCATATTGCCAGAGGAAAGGTGATGCTGTATTACAGGGGATTCCTGCTGGGCGTATATGATTACAGGGCGGTTGCCGCAGACCTTGAATCCGCGAATCCGAGGATCATTATTCACAGAAACAGGCAGTTTCAGCCCCCTGTCACGAAGAAGCGGATCATTTATCAGACAATCCGGGATAAGGCCGAAGAAAGCGGAAGCTGGGGCTTTAGTGACGGAATCCCCGGAGTTGAGATGACAAGAATCACAAGAAACATGATAAGAAAGATGACCGTTGCCGGACTGCTTGTACGGACAGAAAGGGGCAGGTATAAAGTAAATGTTCCCGATGATTCCAATTACGGAAAGAATTATAGAAGATGAGCTGTTTACTGAGTGGCTGGATTACCTGGCGAGGGTAAATTATGATCATCCCGACAAGTTCAAAAGAATCTATCTCGGAAACCGCCGCAGGAAAAACGTCTGCATAACCCAGCCGAGGCTGGAAGATCTCTGCAAATCAAACAGCAGATCCGCGGGATTTCCGGATCCTGTCTGTATCCTGAGAGACCATTCCGTCCACTACATGCTTTTACCCTTTATCCCGAAGAAGAGGAATGCCCTTCGAGCTGAACAGCTATTAAGGAATAAGGAGCAGATGCATTTCATGCCGAAGCGGCCGAATACGGCTTTGATAGAAGATATCATGATCTGTCCGTGCTGTGTCAGGGAAGACATTGAAAAGTACGGGAGAGTCATCATTCATACCTGTCATCAGCCGTTTGTAAAGAGCTGCTGGAAACACGGGGTCAGGCTGGTGAAAAAGGATGAGTATTCATCCGCATCAAAGCCTGAACCAGTATCCGAAGAAGAAAACCGGACTGCACAGTTCATGCGGTCGCTGTATCTTCATCCTGTCTATACATCTCTTGAAATGACTCAGGAGCTTCTTTGGAAAAATAATATAAAAAACATTAAAAACATAAATATCAAAGAACGCATCCGCCTTATAAGTCAAAACTTCACATTCGATGAATTCGCAAAAGAAGTGGAAACCATCGTACCGGAGTCTTTTTATTCCGAGATAAAGAATTTATATCGCCTGCTTACGGAGTTCGGACCGGTTGTCCGTCTTCAGTGCGGGTTTTGTAATTATACATTCTATGCGGATCCGTCCGCTGTTACTTCAGGAGTCATGTGTCCGGAATGTGCGAAGCATATACCTGAAAAGGCTTTGCTGCAGCGCTATCTGAACAGACATACGGATGGAAATTACAGGATTGTAAATATGCTGCCGGGAGGGCGGGCAGATATCATACATGAGGCCTGCGGGTACAGATCCCACCCTTATATCAGCATGTTCATATGGGACAAATCATTATGTCCAAGGTGTTATGACAGGCATGTCAGAAAGGACAGGGCAGGTGAAGAGACCATAGCTGCCAACGGACAGAAGATGCGGGTGAAATCATACAGATCAAGGTCTGATGTGGATGTCGAATTCGAGGACGGCACGGTGGTTTCCGGCGTGAGATATGACCATTTTACAGAAGGCAATGTCTCGAATCCGAACAATCCCTGCACAAGACTGAATGACCGTACCGGCGAAAAGAACACAGCTACAAATGGGCAGGAGATTATCATCACCGGATACCGTGACGCAAAGGATCTGGATGTTGTATTTGAAGACGGCACTGTTGTTACGGGGAGAAGCTACAGGGATTTTAAGGAAGGCTCCATCTATAACCGGAACGGCAGATATTCATATACAAAGGCAGACAGAGTCGGTGAAGTCCGTAAGATGAACAACGGACAGATGGCAGAGATCATTGAGTACAGAAGCGTACAGGACATCGACGTCCGGTTTGAGGACGGGAACGTTGTAACGAACAGACGCTATGCAGCCTTCCTGGCCGGGAAGATAAAGAATCCGAAGTGCATAACAAAGCGCAGGAGTCATACACGGGGACCGTATCAGAAGAAGGACCATTTCGGGGAAAGTGCAACAGCCGTAAATGGGCAGAAGATGGTCATTATAAAGTCAAACGGAGCCATGGATATCACGGTTATGTTCGAGGACGGAACGATAGTGGAGCACAAACAGTATCATCATTTCCTGGAGGGGAGAATCGGAAAACCAAATGACAGGGCAAAAAGCGGCAAAAGAAAGAGGTTAGGATGACTTGGATTATTGTTGAAGGGACCAAACTGGGCTAAAATTGTAATAACTATAAGCCATAAGAAAGCAGGTTTGCAAAGTATAAAACCGAAGACGCAAACATGACACCGGAACAGCGTCTTGCGATAAGTAAGGCTCTCGTCGAGGCAAATTCTGAGGCAAACAGAGCAATCATGGAGGCGGCAAAGAAATCGAACCCTCCGGAATAATCAGGGCAGAAGAGGAATAAAATGGAATATACCATAATGATTACAGTAGACTCGGAGGCTGGTGTATTTGTTGCAACAAGTCCGGATATAAAAGGCCTGGTGCTGGAGGATGAGCTTCTTAAGTCTTTAAAAGCCAGGGTAGAAGCTGCTGTACCAGAGCTCCTTAAGCTGAATAACCAGGAGCCTGCCGATGTGCTTCACTACGAGTTTGGTTACAAGAATAAGCCAGTGGGAACCGGGTTTGCCGCACCAACAATTGGAGTAATTCATCCGAAAGGGTCCACAGTCAGAAAGAATCCGGATGGCACTATTACTATAGTTCCCCCAGAAGATACACCTTCCGAAAAAGAAAAGGAATCTAAAGACGAAGCAGAGTAGCAGCCTCGGGGCAGAATGGCAGAAAACAAAGTAGAAGAGTATTATCTGACAGATGATCCTCTTACCCTACATAATATACTTCAGCATGATCTGCATGTGAAGAAGTGGCAGGTGTTATCAAAGATGTTAATTAATCATCCCTATCCATACTACCATATTGATCAAATTTCTAATCTGATCAATATGGTAGTCAATAAGGCTCTTAACGATCCTGATGGAATTGCATTTTCTTGGTACTTAAAAGATACTCAGGTATCTATATCATATTTGCATTTTTATGAGGATATTATCTATGCAGCTAAGCAAATAGAGCATAAAAAACAAGTTAATTGCCATATTGGATTAATTGGTAATAATTCATATGAATGGCTGTTAATATATATGGCCATTCTTTTGAGTGGCAACGTTGCTGTTGTCTTAGATAAGGATATGGAAAGTGGAGAATTGGAAAATATCGTTCAGCGGATGGATATCGTTGCAATAATTGCTGATGAATCGATAAAAGCAAAGATGTCTTTTGATAGTCCTGTTGATATTTTTCTTTTTTCTGAAATTACAGAGCATAGAGATATAGAACAAATAGATATAGATTTGTTTAGTGTCAATACAGAAATCGATCCAGATAAACTTGCATGCATTTTCCTCACATCTGGCACAACTGGAGCTCGCAAAGGAGTAATGCTTTCACATAGGAATATTGCCTCCAATATAAACGAAAGCTGTAAGCTCTTTAAACTAGATGGAGATACGCTGGCTGTGTTACCTTTTCATCATGCGTTTGGATTGATCGTAGCCGTTTGGATGGTATTTAACTATGGTCATACAGTGTACATTAGTCAAGGGCTTCGTAGAATTAATAAGGAATTAATGTTGGTAAAGCCACAGACATTGATGCTTGTTCCGTTGTTTGTGGAGAATTTCAGCAAGCAGATACGCATGACAATAAAAAAGAATAGACAGGAAATAAGATTTAGAAGAACAGTTAAAATTTCTAATGCATTACTTAGATGCGGCATCGATATAAGAAGAATGATATTTAAAGATATACTTAGCCAATTTGGCGGAAAAATAGAGTATATCATTTGTGGAGGAGCATTTCTTGATAAAGAATATGTTAAGGAGTTTAGAAGTTACGGGATCGAAATTCTAAATGGTTATGGTACCACTGAGTGTTCACCAGTTGCAGCAGTTAACAGAAATAAGCACCATAAAGATGGATCCGTCGGATTATCTTTGCCAAATTCAAAAGTAAGTGTCTCATCTGATGGTGAAGTGTTGGTTTCAGGTGAATTCGTAATGCAAGGATACTATAAAGATCCTGACAGCACTTCACAATCTATTATTAATGGGTGGTATCATACGGGTGATTTGGGCAGAATTGACAAAGAAGGTTTCGTTTTTTTATCAGGAAGAAAAACAAATCTGATAGTGTTATCCAATGGAGAAAACATCTCACCTGAAGAAATAGAGCAAATGATTCTGAGAATCGAGAATGTTGATGAAGTAGTAGTGTCTTCAGATAATGGGAGGATTAACGCTTCGATATATTCAAAGGATCTTGATGCCATAAAGAAGAGAGAGATTAAAGAGCAAATTGACGAATTGAATCGTACTATGCCCATGTATAAAAGAGTTTCCCAAATTGTATTTCGGGATGAGGAGTTTAAAAAGACAACTACTAAAAAAATAGTTAGAAATGATTGATGGATTCAAGGTGTTTCATTTTTGGAGTATTGACAGAAAAGAGATATCAAAATGACAAAGTACAAACTGACAACGCAGCAAAAGAACATCTGGAACTTACAAAAATACTATTCAGATTCATCTGTATCAAACATCTGTGGCACTATCTTATATGAAAAAGAAAGAGATAAGTGGCTGCTTAAAAAAGCGGTGGAAATTGCAGCGATATCCCACCCTGCCTTAAGGGTACGGTTCACATTAGAGGAAGAGCCCCAGCAGTATATATCGGAAGAACCAGTTAGTATAGAAACAAGGTCGTTTGCAACTGAAGAAGAACAGGATGCATATGCAGAGAGGATAGCTCGAGAACCAATGGAGCTGACTGACAGCTGCATGTGCTTTTTTACTGTGTTTAACATCGGGAATAAGGCAGGAATCATAGCAAAGCTGAATCATCTGATAGCGGATGCATGGACTTTGAGTCTGATAGCAGACGAGGTCAATGAAACATATGAACGGCTTGCTGCCAATGCAGAAGAGAAAGAAACAACTACTGATGGCTATTTAGCCCATTTAGAGAGCGGAGAAGAGTATCTGCGGTCTGCTAGATATGAAAAAGATAAAGCATACTGGGAAGAGAAATACAGGGCAAAGCCTGATGAGACACATATAAAGCTAATGAACCAGGCTGATACAGGGATAGAAGCAAAGCGTATAACAAAGGAGATGTCTGGAGAATTAGCAGAAAAGATCGCTTTATACTGTGAGGAAAGGAATGAGACAGAGGCAGTACTGTTAGAAAGTGCGGTATTGCTGTACCTGATACGGATTAATCAAGAGAATAGCAATTGTACGATTGGTGTTCCTATCCTGAACAGGAATAAGGCGGCAGAGAAGAGAACAGCGGGAATGTTTATATCTACGATGCCGCTGACAGTAAGTATAGGAAGAGGAGCGACTGTCAGAGAACTGATAGAAAAAACAGATACTACAAATCGTGAGATGCTGAGACATCAAAGGTATCCGTATGAAGAGATCCTGCAGGATATACGTAGAAAACATGAATATAGCGGAAGCCTTTATGAAGTGATGGTAAGTATACAAAACAGCCGAATTCATAGTGAAGAAGGATTCCGAACGAAGTGGTATACAAATGGATACAGTGAAGTACCTATAACGATCAGCATTGATCATAGAGATAGGGAAGATGGATATATTGTTACGATAGACTATCAGACCAGAGTATTTACTCAAGAAGAGGAAGTAGATATTTTATACAATCGGATAGAGTATATCCTTAGGCAACTCACAGAAGTGGAGAATGAAAGAAAACAGATAAGAGAGATTTCGATCATACCGGAGAAAGAAAGGGAGAAACTGCTTGAGGAATTCAACGACACAAAGGCAAACTATCCGAACGATAGGTGTATACACGAATTGTTCAGAGAACAGGCAAGGAGAGAACCCGAAAAGACAGCGTTAGTCTTTGAAGGGAGGAAATTCAGCTATAAAGAACTGGACGAGAAGTCAAACGCACTGGCGAATTACCTGAGGGAGAAAGGCATAAGAAGGAACGAAGTAGTACCGGTGATCGCGCAGAGAGATTGGCGGATAATCGTAGCGATGCTGGGTGTGCTGAAGGCAGGCGGAGCATATATGCCGGTATCGCCGGAATACCCGGAAGAACGAATCCGGACGATGGAAGGAATCGCGCAGAGCCGGATATCACTGACGTACGAATATGAAGGGGACCATAGTGCAGAAGGCATAGATATAGGAAAGTTTGATTTCAGCACCGAGACAGGAGAAATAGGTAATGTCAACGATTCGGAGGATCTGTGCTATATCGTATTCACATCAGGATCGACAGGAGAACCGAAAGGAGTCTGTATAAAACATGAAAATATAGTTAACACTATTAAGTGGAGAATGGAGAATTATCATATCAATGATAGACAGATAGTGTCAATTGTATCGTTTACAACCGACACTTTTACGGAGGATATCTTATATAGCTTATTATCTGGTACTGTCATTTATTTAATTAAAGATAGTCAAGACGGAAATACTATACTGTCATACTTGGCTTCTACTGCTAATTCTTCTGTGATGACTACACCTACTTTCTTTTCTACGTTAGTGTCGTTATATAAAGGTTCTTACTTATGCAATGAAGTGATACTGGTAGGTGAACAATTTGATGCGGCTACAAGAAACAGGCTATTAGCATACGTCAGATTTATACATAATGAGTATGGCCCCAGCGAATGTGCAGTATGCGCAACATATAAAAATGTCTCAAGTCAACAAACGGATGTAACCATTGGGAAACCAATCTCAAATGTTCAGATTTATATCCTTGGGGAAGAGCAAGAGCTGTTACCAATCGGAGTAGCAGGTGAACTGTGTATAGCAGGAGCGGGAGTAGGAAAGGGCTACCTAAACCGCCCGGAGTTGACAGCAGAGCGGTTTATAAGGAACCCGTATGCAACAGAAGAGAACGGACATGGGAAAGTTCTATATCGTACGGGAGATCTTGCAAGGTGGAAATCGGACGGAGAGATTGAATACCTTGGACGTATAGATACTCAAGTGAAGATCAGAGGATTACGGATCGAGCTTGGCGAGATCGAAGGCGTGATGGGACAGGTGGAAGGAATCGACCTGGTGGCTGCTGCAGCGAAGACGGACGAAAGCGGAAGGCAGTACCTTGTGGGTTACTACAAATCTGAGAAAGAGATTGACGAGAAGGCATTGAGGGAGAGACTGAGTGAGAAACTGCCGAAATATATGGTGCCGAATTATTTCATGCGCCTAAAAGAGATGCCAATGACACTAAGCGGTAAGATAGATCGAAAAAGATTACCGGAAATAGACGTAGAAGAGGTGGAAAGTGAAGCGGATTATGTAGAACCCGAAGGAGAAATTGAGAAATTACTAGCTGGCTTAATGGAGCAGGTGCTGAATTACTCACCCATAGGGCGAGATGATGATTTCTTTGAATTGGGTGGAGACAGTCTGAAAGCTATTGAATTGATAGCTGTGTTGGAAAATAAAGGATATAGCACAGATATAAAGACTTTATTCACTAACCCTACAGTACGGTCGCTGGCTCAAAAACTCAATTCAATCAAACCGAGACTCAACAATAATGAGGCTTCAGAGGATATTCCAGCAACTGCAGCGCAATTACGTGTATATACAGCACAAGCTTTGTTAGGAGGTACTGCATATAATGCCCCTTATGTATTTCGGACGGAGTCAGTAGATCCAGAGCGATTACAGAAAGCAGTACAAGGACTTATCAATCGTCATGAATCACTCCGAACTTATTTTGAAGAACGGGATGGCATCCTTATGCAGGTTGTTGAACCGAATACTTCGATCAATATCGAGAAATTATGCAGTGACGATATAACTTCGTTTATTCGTCCATTTGATTTGAATAAGGCACCACTGATAAGGGTGGGATATTTCAAGAATACGGTAATGATTGATATGCATCATATCATTACAGATGGTAATTCTATGCCCATATTCTTTAAAGAATTGAATGAACTGTATATGGGGCGTGAATTAAAAAATGAACCAGTGCAATACAGGCAATTTGCGTTACAGCCTCAAGACTATACAGAAGACGAGAAGTACTGGTTGTCTGAATTTGCGGATTTACCTCCAGCGGTGGAACTTAACACTGATTTTAAAAGAAAGCAGGAAGGTGATAATCGTGGTAGTGTTCTTTACGGGAATATTCCACTTGATTTCCACCGAGATGTGCAAACGATAAGCCGAAAGATGGGCATAACACCATATGTCTTTTATTTAGGTGCATTCTATATTTTACTCTCAAAGTTTTCGGGAAATGAAGATATTACAGTAGGCATACCGATGAGCGGAAGGGAAGGATCTTTCCTACAGACAATTGGTATGTTTGTCAATACAGTAGTGTTACGCGCAAAGCCGGAAGGTTTGAAAACAATTGAACAGTTTTTATTAGAGCTTCGTGAAGTAGTAGTGAATGCTATGGAGCATCAAAGGTTTCCATTTAATGAATTGGTTAAGAAACTAGGCTTGAATACTATTGAGAGTACGCCTTTGTTTAATAACATGTTTGCTTATCAGGACGAGGCGGTATTAGAAATTAGATTTGCTGATAAACCTGTTTCACTAATCCCTGTTCCAATAACGACTGCAAAATACGATTTCGTCTTTAGTATAATGCCAAGAAATAACGATGATCTCGTTATTATGATGGATTATAATTCCGCTTTATATAAAGAGACAACAATAGAAAGATTTATAGTTGCATATAAAGCGATATTGTCGCAGATGCTTAATACTCAGAAAAAAATACAAAAAGTTTCTGGATTAGATGACAGAGAATATCAAAGACTTATTGGCTTCAATAATACATTGAAGCCATATCCTAATGAGAAATGCATACACGAATTGTTTGAACAAGAGGTGATTAAATCACCAAGTAAAATTGCGCTCATAATGGATAATCAGGCTGTGACATATAAACAGCTAAATGAAAAAGCGAATAGGATTGCACATGGACTAATTGCAATAGGCATAGGAACTGGAGATATTGTAGCTTTTATGCTACCTCGTTCGATAGACTTAGTAGCTGTTATACTTGGAATTATAAAGTCTGGTGCCGCATATTTACCTATTGATTTAAATTATCCAGAAAAACGTATCGAATTTATGCTGTCAGACAGTCACGCTAAATTCAATATTACAGAAAAAACATTGGATTCATTGATTTGTAATACTTGTGTAGAAAATCCATGTATAGAGGTATCAAGTAAAAACAACTGTTATTGTATTTATACATCAGGATCAACTGGACAGCCCAAAGGTGTACTAATCAAACATCAGGGCATAGTCAATCTAGTATCAAATTTATTTGTTGCAAATAATTCAAAGCGGTATGATCGCATTGGGCTAATGACAACAATTACTTTTGATGTAGCTTCTCAAGAGATATTTTCAACACTTCTACAAGGAAATACAGGGGTTATTTTACCTAGCCGTTCGGAAACGACAATAGATAAGATGATTAGGAATATTGTTGATAATCAAGTTGATGTTATCTATGCAACACCGACTTATTTCAAGGCATTAACAGATACACCTGAAAGAACAGATATGCTTTTGAATACTGTCAAAAAAGTTGTATTAGCTGGAGAGGTGTTTGACTTAAGTGAAAGCGTATTAAATAGCAAGCATAAAAAAAATGTGGTTTTTGAAAATCAATATGGCCCGGCAGAGACACATGTAGTGACTATGGATACCTTTACTGGTGATCTCAATAATGTCACTATCGGAAAGCCAATAGCGAACACACAGATATATATAGTGGACAAATATATGCAACTTGTACCAACAAATGTTATTGGTGAGTTATGTATAGCTGGGGATGGGGTTGGTTCAGGCTATCTGAATCGGCCAGACATGACAGATGAAAAATTTGTTGATAATCCATTTGGTGAAGGAAAGCTGTATAAAACTGGTGATCTTGCGTATTGGCGATATGACGGGAAGCTTGTTTATGTAGGCAGAAATGATTTTCAGGTTAAGATTCGTGGCTTAAGGATAGAATTGGGAGAGATAGAAAATGCAATCTCTGCTATAGAAGGAATAACGCAGGCTGTGGTCGTAGTCCAAAAAGATGAAAACAACCGTCAACTGATATGTGCATTTTATTCTGGTGAAGAAAGGAGTGCAAAGGAGATTCGGGGCATAGTTAAGAATAAGCTACCGAAATATATGTTGCCGCACATATTTACATATTTGAATGAGATGCCGCTTACTTCTAGTGGTAAAATTGACCGAAAACGATTGCCGGAAGTAAAAGTAGAAGAAATAGAAAATGAAACAGACTACATACAGCCAGAAGGAGAAATTGAGAAATTACTAGCTAGTTTAATGGAGCAGGTGCTGAATTACTCACCCATAGGGCGAGATGATGATTTCTTTGAATTGGGCGGAGACAGCTTGAAAGCTATTGAGTTTGTATCACTGGCTCATCAAAATGAATTCGCTATTGAATTACAGAAGTTTTTTGAGAACTCGACCATTAGGAAGTTATCAGCTCATATCAATAAAACCAATGAATCATCATATTTCAGCTTTGATGATAAGCAGTACGATTATTATAACCAACTGTTGAGGTATAACTGTAAAGCAATAGGGAATGAAAAAATAGGTGATACCCCCATAGGAAATCTCTTGTTGACTGGAGCGACCGGATTCCTGGGAGCTCATCTTCTTGCTGATTATCTTGAGTACGACACGGGCAATGTATATTGTCTTGTACGTGGGAACACTATAGAAGACAGCAAGAATCGGTTAGTTGAGAAACTTGAGTTTTATTTTGGAGACAAGTTCATATACAATGACCGTATTCATGTTCTTTGCGCCGATATTCAAAAAGAGCACCTTGGATTAAGTAAACAAGAATATGATCATATCATCTCAAATGTTAATACGGTGATTAATGCGGCTGCTGTAGTTAAGCATTATGGATCTTATGAGTTCTTTTATGATATTAATGTTTCTTCAGTAAAACGTCTTGTGGATTTTTGTGACGCCTCTGGGAGCAGATTGATCCATATATCTACTACAGGGATATTTAATAACGTTTTGAATGAAGAAACTGATCAATTACAAAAAACAGTAGATAAAGAATATAATGAAACAGATTTCTATGTTGGTCAGTCTTTGGATAATGTATATTCACGGAGTAAATTTGAAGCTGAAGCGGTTGTGTTAGAAGCAGTATCAAATGGTCTTAGCGCCAAGATTATGCGAATGGGTAATCTGACTAACAGGTACTCTGATGGTGCATTTCAAGCAAATTATGATACAAATGCATTCTTAAATCGAATCAAGGCTTTTCTTATCCTCAAAGCCTTACCGGAAAGTATGTTGAGTGAATCAGTAGAGTTTACACCAATTGATGATGCTGCTAAAGCTGTCATGACTATTTCTAGGCATGCAAGTGAAAATCAGACTGTATTTCATGTTAAAAATACTCGTTTAATCGCCTTAGACCATCTGGTGGCGTACTTTAATGATTTGGGCTATGAGATGAGGGTGATTTCAGATGATGATTTTTATAGCTTATTAATGGAAACAGCTAAAGGAAATAGTAGGAATAGTTACCTGAATGCATTTATTAGTGAGATGGACCAGCACTTACAACTAACTTTTGATAATTCTAAAATAGATGCCAATTGTACTGAAAAGTATCTTAGAAATTTGGGCTTTGAATGGCATAAGATAGATTCATCATATATCTCACGATATGTCAAATACTTTGAAGCAATAGGATACTTTAATTTAGTATGATGTACTATTAAACAAAGTCCATTAGTAGACTTGATGAAATTTCTTCTAAATATGAATTGAGTTTATAAAGATACTAATTGATTCAGATAGTGTAAAAGTTGTATTACTATTGAACAACGACAATAAGGGGAAAACAATTATTTCCAAACATAGGTGAAAAATATGATAGAAAAGGTAAGAGAGATCCTAAAACAGTATACAGAAGTCGATAAGGACTGTATTACTGAAGAAGCCAATTTACAGAATGATCTTGGACTGAATTCGTTGGATGTTATAAATATTATAGTAGATTTCGAAGACGCTTATAATATCAGCATTCCTGATGAAGAAGTCAGAAATATGCTCACCGTGAAAGATATTATGAATTATCTTAGTACTCATATATGACCACCTATCGAAAGACGTTTGGCATATCAGGTCTTTATGCCTTTTGAATTAGGGCGTATCGATTTCTAATATCTGAGAGACAAAGACGCATCCATTCCTCCGGTTCGATTCGGGCCGGAGGATTCTTTTTTGCTCGGCTTATATCATAGCTTGAGTGATTTCCAAGATACATGTATTCTCAGTAATTGTGCAAAGTCACACTCCTATTTTACACTCATTGTAATTTAAAACAGATAAATGATAAATGGTATAACGGTAGAAGTAAAGAGACTCGAAAAAACACGGATGCACCGTGCCGGCATGGTAAATGCAAAGAATAAGGAGATTGCCCTGGCGGAATGCCAGAATGTAAAAAGGGACTCCATCGGCGTTTTTGATCCGATGGGGTTCCTTTTATAAATATTGCGGTCGAAAAACTCAGTTGCTTTAGCAACTGGTTTCTAGAGGGACTACCTGATCATTCCTCTTCTGGTTCAACATGTTCTGATCCTAAGGAACAACGTAGCCTTTTACCGTATTCCGGATCTTTGGAACGGCTGTCCATTTCGCGCTTCATCAGCACTGTATAGTGCTATAATATAAATACAGCAACAGATCTGAAAGGCAGTATCGCACAGGGAAAACTGTCAACAGAAGGGAAAAGGAGGAATCAATGAAAAGATCATGGTTGACAACAGTCTGTGTTTTAGTGCTTACAGCCGCTATGGTAATCGGATGTGCTTACGTCCCGGTGCAGCAACCACCGGCGCAGCCCCCTGCGGCGACTGATAAAGAACAAGTGGAGCCAGCAGCAACCGAGGAAAAACAGGAAGAGGAGGCAGAGCCCGCAGAGACAGAAGATGACCAGACAACCAAAGACGCCCCGGCCGTCGAAGCCGCCCCGAAAGCCGATGAAGAAGATTCAACCCCCATCGACCCCGCCCTCGCCCGCAGCGGCAAGCCCTGGATTGACGCATCCGCCAAGGAAGCGCTCTCAGAGGACATGGAGCTCTCCCCGCGGGACAACTTCTATTTATATGTGAACTACGACTATCTGATGCGCCGCAAGAATGGCGAAAAGGACCCGAACGAGTCGTATGAAAAGATGCTCAGGGAGGTAAAGAGCCTTCTGGAGGACGACAAGGCAGAAGACCACTATGTGGAGCTCTCCCAGCAGTTTTACAAAGCCTTTATGGATGCCGATACAAGAAATAAGGAGGGCGTAGAGCCGCTCCGCCCTGTCATAGAGGACATCCGGAGCATCTCTTCCCTGGACGAGATGACGGAATTCCTGACGGACGCGGATCGCAGCATCAATGTTCCGCTGATGATCAGGCTGATGAAAACGAACGATGACGAAAAACCGGACAAATATGTGGGCAGCGTGTATTTCAGAAGCTTCATCGAGCTGTCTCTGGGAGACGGCACCGAGTATACGGAGCGCAGTGAGGAAGGGGAGAAAACTTACAAGGAGAACAAAGAGAGAATCACCGGGGACCTCGTGCAGCTCGGCTACAGTGAGGAGGACGCCGCGCAGGCTTATGATGATTTCATCGCTGTAGAGACGGTTCTCGCCTCCAAACTGGATTCCATGATGGACATCATGAAGGAAAGGGGCAAAAACGTAATCGAGAAGACGACCGCCGCCGAGATCTGCGAGATCATGGGAGATTATCCCATGGCAGGCATTATGGAGAGCAGAGGCTACAGCCCGGACGCCGAGTATATAATTGAAAACAGGGGCTATCTGAAGCTTGTCGGGGACTATTATAAGGAAGAGAACCTGGACCTGCTCAAAAACTACCATCTGGTGTCATTTCTTCTGAAATATGGCGGAGTGTGCAGAGTACCGGATCCGGAGTCACTGGAGGATTTTGAAACCATATTTGACCTGGTCAAGTATTATCTGTATGACATTCTGGACAATGCCTATCTGGCCAGATACGACAGATCGAAGGACCGCCAGATCCTGCTCGACTTTGGCGCGGAGATCAAGGACGTCTACGCCTCGATCATCAGAGAGGCCGACTGGATGAGCGAGGAGACGAAGGAAAAGGCCGTTGCCAAGCTCATGGATCTGAAGCTCCTTCTGCTTTACGGTGACCATCCGGTAGACTACAGCTCTGTTGATTTCACAGACAAGAGCCTTCCGGAGATGCTCATGGCGCTGGATGCGTTCAGGGAGAAACGGGAGGCCTCTCTGGTAGGAGAAAAGGTGATTCCCGACCAACGAGCTTTTACCTGGATGCCGACTTTGGAGAATAACGCGAGAGCTTTCCCTGAGATGAACGCGCTCATGTTCACCGTAGGAATCGTGGATGGGTACGGAGACGTCTCCAAAATGAGCAAAGAAGAACTGTACGGCACCATCGGCTACGCCTTGGCCCACGAGATGAGCCACGATTTCGACGAAAACGGTTCTAAAATGGACATCAACGGCCGCCAGACCGACTGGTGGACGGAGGAGGAAAGAGCCGCCTTCGAGGCCAGAGTCCAGAAGGTGGTCGACTACTTCAACGGGATCACCGTCTTTGAAGGAGTCAATTGCGACGGCGAGATCCTCTCCGCGGAGGCAACGGCGGACATCACCGCCATCGAGGCGATCCTGAGGCTCGCCGAGAAGCAAGAGAACTTTGATTACGACGCGTTCTTCCGCGCTTACGCGAGGCAGCACGCCTACTCCTCCGACTATAAGTGGGAGCTGCACATTCTGGGCGACGACCCGCATCCGCTGGCGTATCTGAGAACCAACGTCGTCCTGCAGCAGTTCGACGAATTCAACGAGACCTACGGCGTGCAAGAGGGCGACGCCATGTACCTGGCGCCGGAGGAGAGGATCCTTGTGTGGTGATCCCGGGAATCCAAAATTAGTGTGGAAGGCACAGGGGCGCTGAAATTTTTTTTACAGTTTCAGAACAGAAAAAGTCAAATGATTCTTCATTTAACTATGGAACAAAAACGATCCGACTTTGATGCTTCATATAGGATTTTACTCTGTTTGTAGATTCAATCGTTGCCCGTGAACTCTCTCAGGGCAAATCATGGGCAGTTTGCCCTGTTTTTTTGCCAAGTGAGTACAGAAGTGAGTACAATGGAAAAACGGATGAGGCGCAACCTCCTTATTTTACAGTGTTTTTCACATTTTGCTTAAAATTCGAATCACGTCGCTTCGAGATAGAAGGGTGTGAAAAATGAGAAATCGTTTTTCGCATCCTTTTTTGTATGCAGTTAACGTGAAGCTGTTTGTCGTTTTGTACAAACGAGTCCTGCCAAAATTTGACAATATCACAAAAGCACATAGTGAATTGTCTATTATGCAGAATTATTTGAACAAACTGTTAGCTACTTAAAATATTTATATTTCGATTGTTTGAAGTCACAAATTGTGACCTCAAAGGTGGATGGCAAAATAAGGTAACAAAATCTTACGTGACTCTATAAAGCAAGAAGCTATCTAAGGAAACAAATCCTCAGGTGGCTTCTTTTATTGTGAAAAATATTTTCCTCATTTTTGAAAAAACTTTTCCCCATTTTTGAAAAATATTTTTCTCGTTTTTGAAAAACTTTTTCCGCATTTTTGAAAAACCAAACATACTTTTTATGAAAAATTTTTCGTAGTTTCGTGAAAAGAAAAAACGGCAAAAAATAAGACCTTCCAAAAGAAAGGACATAATCAACTGAAAAATGGGTTATTAAAAATGCGGATTTGCGGGCTCAGAATGGACATGATCAACTGAAAAATAACAGAGCAAAATTTCCGGGCCGATCCTGGACCGGATCGACCTGTGTGTGGAGGTCCCGCGGATTGACGCAGAGAAGCTGACCAGACCTGAAAAGGGAGAGAAGTCAGGCGCCGTCCGGGAGCGGGTGCAGGCGGCGCAGGAAATCCAGAAGAGGCGTTTCAGGGGAACGGGGATCGCACTGAACGCTGAAATGAGCGTGCGTGATCTGGAGCAGTTCTGCCGCCTCAGCAGTGCACAGGAGGCGCTGGCCAGGGAAATCATTCAGAAACTGGAGCTGTCAGCCAGAGCATATCACCGCGGACTCCGGGTTGCCCGGACCATCGCGGATCTGGAGGGAGTAGAGGAGATCGGGGAAGAGCATCTGATGGAGGCGTTCGGATACCGCGTATTTCTGCAGGATCCGAGGCGGCAGGAGGAATAAAACCGTTTTCTGTGAACGGGCTCCATGTTTCAGGAAAGGAAGGCAAGGTGAATGTATATAGAGAAGGAAATGGCATACTGGCTGGACAGAATAGACGGACTGGGGAAAAAACGTCTGCAGAAACTACGGGAAGTGCTGGGGGAGAATACTGAGGATACAGCAGCCCGGCTCTATGAAATGAACGAGGCACAGGTCCGGGAACTTTTCGCGGAATGTTTTGGCGAAAACAATAAAGATGAAAGAGTGATCCGGTCTGTCCTGGAGGCGGGCCGGCTCGATCCTGCCGCGGAATATACCGCGCTGATCAGGCAGGGAGTACAGTTCTATACAAAGGAGGATGAAGAATATCCGCCGCGTCTAAGGACCATTCCGGACCCGCCGGAAGTCCTCTATGTGGCCGGAAAACTTCCGTCCCCGGTGATGCCCGCCCTGGCAGTCATCGGTGCGCGGGACGCGAGTCCCTACGGCCGGGAGCAGGCAAAGCGTTTTGCGAAGGAACTGTCGGAGGTGGGAATTCAGATTATCTCCGGAATGGCCAGAGGCGTGGACGGGATTGCCGGCCGCGCGGCACTGCCCGGCAGCGGCGGATCCTTCGCGGTGCTGGGATGCGGTGTGGACATCTGCTATCCGCCGGAGAACCGGGATCTTTACGACGCCCTGAAAGAGAGGGGCGGACTGATCTCGGAGTATCACCCAGGGACGCTTCCGAAAGCAGGTCTGTTCCCGGCCCGCAACCGGATCATCAGCGGCCTGAGCGATGCACTGCTTGTGACGGAAGCCAGACTCCGCTCCGGCACACTGATCACAACGGATGCAGCCCTTGAGCAGGGACGGGAGATCTTTGCAATCCCGGGACGGATCAGCGATCCGTTCAGCATGGGCTGCAATGAACTGATCCGGCAGGGCGCGCAGCTCGCCGCAGACCCGGGACAGATCATCGAGTTTTTCTACGGTATCCACGGCGAGGTGCCCGAGGAGGAAGCGGCACTGGAGCGCGCCAGGTCTGATTCGATCCGAAAAAGTATGCCGCGGGAAGAGGGTGTCCTGTACGAACTGCTGGATGCGAACGAGTCCCGGCACTCCGAGATTTTGCTCCCTGCGCTCGCATGTGAGCTGCGGCGGCCGGTCGGAGCCGGAGAGATGAAGACACTGCTGATGAAACTGGTTCTGAAGGGCTACGCCATTGAGGAGGGAAACGGCTGGTACCGGAGAGGGAAGTGAGAGACGGATTGGAATTTGCCGGTTAGATTTATTGTTAGGTAGTCCAAACTGGGATACAATTACAGTATCTGTTTACCATAAAGAATGGCGATTAAAGAAAAAGTAAGGGCACTCATGCATGGACAAACAAAGTAGAAAACTGGCCGTGTTCTTTCCCGGAATCGGCTATACGGCAGACAAGCCGCTACTGTACTACAGCCGGAAGATCGCGGCATCGGCAGGCTATGACATAAAGCTTCTTCCATATACAGGGTTTCCGGACAAAGTCCGGGGGGATAAGGAACGGATGCGGGAGAGCTATCAAATCGCGCTGAAGCAGGCTGAAGAAATGCTTGCGGATATAGATCTTGATGATTACGATGAGCTTCTTTTCGTAGGGAAGAGCGTCGGAACAATTGTGGCGACAGAAATTGCTTCACGGATCCGGAAAGCAGTCCGGTTTGTGTTGTATACGCCGGTGGAAGAAACCTTCGGATTTCTGATCGGTGACGCGATTGTATTCACGGGCGGAAACGATCCGTGGGTAGGAAAAGAAAAAAGCAGAATTAGTGAACTGTGCCGGGAGAAAGACATCCCGTGTACAGTGATCCCGTCTGCAAATCATTCCCTGGAGACGGGGGATCCGCAGACGGATGTCGCATCGCTGCAGATGATTATGAAGAGGACGGAAGAGTTCATTGGGCGAAGCGATAATTAAGGAAAGACGAGTTCCTCATCTGTTGCAAATATGCCTGCCTTCAAAGTGACGTCCAATCCTTCAGTTCGATTTGGGCTGGAGGATTCTTTTTTGCTCGGCTTATTTCACAGATTGTATTTTTCCCATTTTATGATATCGCAGTTGCTTCCGAGGGCAGATTGATTGTAGAGCACTGGTAATCTCATCATCGACCATTTTTTCTTTGATAGATGTTATGCGAGGCATATGGAAAAAGAATGATGTTTATGGCTTTTCCATTTATAGCCGGGGCAGTTATTGATGTTTTTTTCAAGATATTGGATGTCTGATTGCATGGTTAATATGGTGTGTTATGTTTGTGTTATTGCTTATCAGCAGGCTTAAAATGGAGCGCTGAATACGGATCTGCCGTGATGGAGTGATAGTAATCAATATTGGAATCTGCAGAGGTGAATAAATAATGCTTTCTTTGGTCAGACCGGCTTTTGACGATTTATGGTTCAGACAAAAACTGTTGGCAGATGAAGATACAATGTCTTATAACGTCAGGTGGGGCGGCACAATTCCGTTTCCTGAAGATGAGTGGGAATCCTGGTATGAATCCTGGGTGAGAAATCCGGGAGCCGGTCGGTATTATCGATATCTGATGAATCCCGAGAATGAATATGTCGGAGAAATTGCATATCACTATGATAAAGTCCGGGATATTTACATCTGTGATGTTATTATTCTCGCAAAGTATCGTAATAGAGGATATGGAACGGATGCACTGCAGCAATTATGCACAGCTGCAAAGAATAATGGTATTGCCGTGATTTATGATGATATTGCGGCCGACAATCCATCTTACAGATTATTTTTGGAGAATGGATTCGAAATCGAGTATCAGAACGAAGAAATTGTGATGGTAAAAAGAAATCTGTAACTTCGCGTCTTGTGGGAAAAAGTCCGGAACAATCCATAATTTCCGGACGAAAACGGCAGCAAAAAGTGCAAAAGATGATATGACGGGAAGGAACCGGAAAAACGGATGGAATTAAGAAAAATAAATGTGAAGGACGCAGAAGCGCAGTGGGTTTATACCACCTCGCTCCCCGCCGATGAAAATGGACTGACAAATCCTTATCATGGTGTATCTTTTGAAGAATACAGAAGTAAGGTGCTCCCGACACTCATTTCATATGAACATCCTGTAAATATGCCGGAGTGGTTTGTTCCTGAGACGTATTACTATTTATGGGATGATGATTGTCTGGTCGGAGAATTCAGGATCCGGCATCATCTGACAGATGCGCTTCGGGAAGGGGCAGGCCATATCGGATACAGTATTTCAAAAGAGCATCGCGGCAAAGGCTATGGTACAGAAGGGTTAAGGCTGACAGTTGAGATTGCCAGGGAAATTGTCCCGGAAGAAGAGATTTATCTTCGCGTTAACAAAGATAATATCGCATCACAGAAGGTAATGATCCATAACGGAGCATACAGAGCCGGAGAAGATGAAGACCATTACTTCATGAGGATAAAAAAGACTCCGGCTAAGCAGATGCAGCTTATAAATGATGACTATCTTGGCCATGTGGAGAAGCTTCGGCATGCATGCAGAGGAATACTTGTATGTGATGGTAAAATTCTTTTGTGCCATGAGTCGGGAAGCGGACTGTACATCATTCCCGGCGGCGGAGTGGAGGGGACTGAAACCTATGCAGAATGCTGCGAACGTGAAGTGCTGGAAGAAACCGGATACAGGACAGGGGCAATAAACGGATATCTTGATATAGAAGAACTCTTTGACGTGTGGAGGCACATTAACCACTACTTCATATGTGAACTGATTGAAGATACCGAATGCCAGCATCTTACAGAAGCAGAAAAACTTGCAGGATATACAAATGTCTGGCTTCCACTGCAGAAAGCTATAGATATATTCGGACAATATGAAACATATCGTAATAAGGACATTGCTGTTTATGGATTGTACAGACGCGAATATACAGCGCTGAAAGAGTATGAAAACTATGACAAACAGGGAAATTCTCAGGATTGCAATGGAGCAGTCTGCTGAAGATATAGGATGCAGAGCAGAAGATTTTCTGAAGAGTGAAAACGTGAGTGTTCCTTTTCGGCTGGGGGCAAATGCACGCAAGTATCATAAGGAGCCGATTACCTGTAATCTGGTGTCTTACGGCAATAATATCGTGGCTGCGTCGTCTGAAGAGGTTGAGGCACTGGTTTCCGAGTACATAGGACGGTATTATTTTTATCATTGTTTTGAAACACCAAACATGCATTGGCTGAATGAACACCTGATACAGAAGGGATGCAAAATCTGTTTTATGGCGGAGTATTACCTGCCTGATGTGAACAGAATTCCTGATATTGATCCCGGCTTTGACATGCGCGTACTTGAGCAGAAGGACTTCAGCGAATTATACCTGCCGGAATGGAGCAATGCTTTGTGTGAGGCTCGCAAAGAATTGGATGTACTCGGAGTTGGGGCATATGATGGTGATAAGCTCGTTGGTCTTGCCGGCTGCTCCGCAGATTGTGAAAATATGTGGCAGATCGGCATTGATGTACTTCCTGATTACAGGAGGCACGGCATCGCATCCGCTCTGACCAGCAGGCTTGCAAAAGAGATCTTACGAAGAGGGAAAGTTCCGTTCTATTGTTCTGCATGGTCTAATATCCGCTCCGTTCGTAACGGGATTAAAAGCGGATTCATACCGGCATGGGTGGAAATGACAGCAAAACCGGAAGCAGTTGTGGATGAGTTGAATAATAAGGATGAAGAAAAGACCTGTGGAGGGACAGACCATGGGGAAGCTTCGAGCCCGGACAAGTGGGAGTAAGGACAATGGTTTATTACGAAGATGAACAACTGATTATCCGCGATATGGAAAGTGCGGATGCCCGGATCTTTACGGATGAGTTTACAGCCCAGGGATGGCATCCGGAAATTGCCGGTTATATGGCACGGCTGAGCGATCGGTCCGAGGGGAAGTGCACAGCCCTGACTGCTGTATATGAGGGATGTCCCGCAGGTTATGTTTACGTGTATCAGTGTGCAAAAGATGGCCCGTTCGCAGGAAAAGCCTGGCCGGTCATCGTTGATTTTAACGTGCTGAAGAAGTATCAGAGAAGAGGGATCGGAAGCAGACTGATGGACGCGGCAGAGCAGATTGCGGGTCAGAATGCGGATACGGTCTGCCTCGGCGTCGGATTGTGTGAAAGCTATGGCGCTGCGCAGCGGATGTACGTCAGGCGCGGGTATATTCCGGACGGCTCCGGTGTCTGGTATCAGGGCAGGCAATGCGTCCAATATGAAACAGTCTGCACGGTCGATGATGATCTGATCCTGTTCTTATCCAAAAAACTGTGAGTATGAAGACGATAGATACGGATGGAATTACATATATCGAGCGTGTTCCCGGGACTACGGGTGAATGGTATTACGGGATAGATTATGAGCACGGAGATCTTTACGAAGCGGAGGAACGCTTCCGGGGCGGGCACGTCATAAAGGGAAGGAAGCTCTGCCTGGTTCACTATCCGGACGGACAGGTATTCTTTCCCGTACCAAAGACGGAAGGACATTACAGCGAAAGACCGGTCTTTTCTGACGGCGGTATCTTTCTGATTGATGTGGACTTTCCGGAGGGGACCATACGGATCTTAAGATTCGACTGCGAGGATCACCGGACAGATATTCATGCCAGGCTGCCGCTTTCTTCCGTAAAGGACTGCTATAATCTGCAGCTGCAGATCACTCCGCTCACACTTTCCAGGCAGTGCGCGGGAAACGGAGAATTTGAGATTGTGTGGCCGGAGCGGGTCAGCTTCACGATGGACCATCATGATTCCTTCTTCCTGCGGGACGGCGGAAAGCTGTTTTTCAACCGGTGGCATGAAGAGGGAGAGGAAGAGGACTATAAGTATTGGGAGGAAACCATTGTCAGAGACTTAAGCGGCGATGTGATCGGGACGATCCCCGGGGATGTAATGCTGATGCCGGACGGAGAGATATGGCATCTGAAGTAACACCGCCCGCTCTGAACGAAAGACAATATAGCAGGCGCTTCAATATTGATTGTCGCTGATTTACGTTATATTGTGTAATAGATGCAGGACAATTTACTCAGTATTTCAAGGAGGAAAAATACCATGGGCATTGATGAGAATTTCGAGGATGAGCAGGACGATATCGTGATTCTGACGGACGAGGACGGAAACGAAGAATCTCTTGAAATCCTGGATGTAATCACATATCAGGAGAAAGACTATGTGATCCTTCTACCTGTCGATGAAGAATCGGAGGAAGTCGTTATCCTTCAGGTTGATGAAGCTGATGAAGACGGGGAATCTTATATCGGCGTAGAGGATGAGGAGATTCTGAATGCCGTGTATGCCCTGTTCAAGGAAAGGAACCAGGATTCCTTTGAATTTGTCGACTGATACAGAACCAGGAGACGCTTGTTATGTCAAAATGTCCGAGATGCGGAGAACCGATGAACGGCGGGATCTGTGATAACTGCGGATTTCCGCTTCTAAGGTGCAGGAAGATGATGGCACCTGCCGGGAGGCGCTGGTTTGAAAACCGTCTTTGAGACGAAGAGAATCAGGTACGTTGAGCTTTCGGAGCTCCTGATAAGCGACTATCTCCGGATGGTCAACGACATTGAAAATGTCGGACGGCTGATCGGAAGGACGGAGCCGGTGACGGAAGAAGCGGAACGCGAATGGGTGCGCGGAAAGCTTGAAGAGAAGGCGTCGATCTTTTCCATGATCGATAAGGAGAGCGGGGTGTTCATCGGCAATATCGAACTGATGGATGTGCACGACGGGGGCGGAGAGCTCGGGATCGCCATCACTGCGGATCAGCAGGAGCGCGGCTATGGGACCGAAGCCATCCCCGCGATCCTTCAGTACGGCGTAAATGTATGCGGGCTGCACAGGATTTTCCTGAAAGCCTATCCTTTTAATGTTAGAGCAATTCACGTCTATGAGAAATGCGGCTTCCGTGAATATGACCGCACGGCGGATGACATATTCATGGAGATCAGGCCGCCGTTTCCTGCCTGTTGAGCCGGTGTGCCCGAACCGGCAGCAGGTGTTTCCAAAAGATCCGGGCAGTGCTATCATGACATATCATGACTTATGAAATTGTGATCACCGGGGCCGTCCAGGGAGTCGGCTACCGGCCGTTTGTCGCGCGGCTTGCGGAGGAAATGAATCTGACAGGAGAGGTCCGGAACGAAGGAGGCTTCGTCCGGATCCTGGTTTCCGACGGCCCGCAGGACGAGGACGAAAGCCCGGCGCTTGCCTTCGCGCAGCGCCTGCAGGAGGAGGCGCCGGAAGGCGCGATGGTTCTGAAGGTGGATGTTACCTGGACGCAGGACCGCTCCTTTGACCGCTTTACCATCGTGGAGAGCGCGGAAGCGGATCCCGGCGATCTTGCGGTCTTTCCGCCGGATATCGGGGTCTGCAGCGTCTGCGGCGCGCAGATGGCTGACCCGAAGGACCGGCGTTTTCGCTATCCTCTGATCAGCTGTGCCTCCTGCGGACCGAGGTGGAGCATTCTGCGCCGTCTTCCGTACGACCGGGACACAACGACGATGGACCGCTTTGAGATGTGCGAGGACTGCCGGACCGAATACACCGGACGGCTGGATCCGCTGGACCGGCGGCGCCACGCCCAGACGATCTCGTGCCACGACTGCGGACCGCAGATGATCCTGCGGCTGCCCGGTGCGGAGAAGGAACTGCGGGGTGAAGAAGGCTTTGCACAGGCGGTCCGGATCCTTGACGAGGGCGGGATCCTGATGCTGAAGGGCGTCGGCGGCTATCAGCTGCTGGCGAGCCCGTTCCGGGAAGAGACGGCCGCGCGCCTGCGCAGGCTGAAGGGCCGGGACAAAAAGCCGTTCGCGATCCTGTTTCCGGATGTGGACGCAGTCCGGCGCAGCTGCAGAGTATCCGCTAAGGAAGAGGAGATTTTAAAGAGCAGTGCGCGCCCCATCATTCTTCTGGAAAAAGATGGAGCTGCCGCGTCTTATGACGGCCGGGCATTCGCGGACAATGTCTGCGGAATCAGCCGGTATCTCGGCGCGTTTCTGCCGGCAGCAGGCATCCACACGCTGCTGACGCAGGCGTGCGGTCCGCTGATTGCGACCAGTGCCAATATTTCCGATCAGCCGATTCCGATCCGGGACGAGGACGCCTTCCGGTTTGTGTCTCCGGACGGCACGGACCGCCCGGACGCGGTCTATTACCATGTAAGACAGATTTTGCGCCCGCTTGATGACTCGGTCGCCGCGGTGCAGGGCAGCAGAGTTTCCCTGATCCGACGGAGCCGCGGCTATGTCCCGCTTCCCGTCTTCACGGAGCACCCGGGGGCGGACCTGTGTGTTCTGGCGGCCGGTGCGGACTTAAAGAGCAGCTTCTGTGTTCAGAAGAGGGACCGCGTGATCCTGTCCCAGTATCTGGGAGACCTGGAGCACTATGAGGTGCAGCGCAATTACCGCGCAGCGCTTGCTGACCTGCTGCAGGTGTTTCACGCCGTGCCGCAGGCGGTGGTGTGCGATCTGCATCCCGGCTACTTCTCCGGTAAACTCGCGCAGGAATATGCCGATCAGAACGGGCTGCTGCTTGTGAAGGTACAGCATCACATTGCGCATGTTGCCTCCGTGATGGCGGAGCACAGGCTGAACGGCTGCATCGGCATCGCGCTGGACGGCACCGGGTACGGCACGGACGGGACGCTCTGGGGTGGAGAGATCTTTTTTGACGACGGAAAAGAATTTGCGCGCATGGGATTTCTCGAGCCTGTGCTTCTGCTGGGAGCGGACGAAGCAGCCCGCAACGCGCAGCTGACTTATCAGTGCTGCCGCGCGGCTGCGGGGCTTCCGGTCGAAGATCCGCTCATCGAGGCGGCACTGAAGAACAGAGTCAACACGATCCCGAGTTCGAGTGCGGGCAGGCTGTTTGACGCTGTCAGCGCGCTGCTGGGAATCAGTTCCTACAATACTTATGAAGCGGAGTGTGCGATCGCACTGGAGAACGCGGCGGCGGCCGCGCAGCGGGACCCGGAGGCCTTCCGGGCAGCGGAAGACGCGGTCCGGTCATATTTTGCCGGAATCGTCGAAGTCCGGGACGGGCACTTCATCATTTCGCAGACCGGCATGATCCGCGCTTTGCTTGCCATGCTTGAGGACGGCGTATCGAAGGAGACGGCGGCGCTTTCGTTCCACCTCGCGCTCGCGGGGGCACTGTACGACGTCGTGCGGATGATCCACACTCTGACCGGGGAGAAGCGCGTGTGTCTCTCCGGCGGCGTGTTTGCCAACCGGATCCTGTGTGAGCAC
>JAFRLH010000079.1 GCA_017431345.1 Lachnospiraceae bacterium
AATCCTGAAATTAATGTTACAATATCCATGAGAGCAGCCTCCTTTGAGCTTAAGGTTTTGTCGTGATTACCATTATACTCAAAAGTCTGGTTGCTCTCTTTAATTATTTTTTATTCAACTGATGAAATCTTTACTCCGTGCCTGCAAAGCAGCAAATAAAACGGAAGTTTCCCTTTATTTGCCGCAGTTTGTCAATCTTGACGGAAAAACCGCATTCCATATATAATGAATTTACCATTCAATCCGGGGGATATCTGTTATGGCGAAGATTCTGCGAGGCGAACCGGTGGCGGATGCCATCCTCGATGAAATGAAGATCCGATGCGGAAAGCTGGCTGAAAAAGGAATCATTCCAACGCTTGTTATTTTAAGAGTCGGTGATAAAGCGGCAGATATAGCTTATGAACGCGGCGCGGCAAAACGCTGCCGCATGATCGGTGCGCGCGTATTCTCCATAGTGCTTCCCGAGGATGCCACAAAAGACGAAGTACTCGCCCAGGTCGAGCGGATCAACAAGGATGATACGATCCACGGATGTCTGATGTTCCGGCCGCTGAAGAACAGGGATATTGAGTCCGCTGCATGCAGGATGCTGGATCCGGCAAAGGATCTGGACTGCGTTACGGCTGCTTCGCTCGGGAATGTGTTTATCGGCCGTTCTGACCGGTATGCGCCCTGTACGGCGCACGCCTGCGTGGAAATGCTGAATTACTACGGATATGATATCAAAGGGAAACGTGTGACTGTGATCGGCGCGAGCATCGTTGTCGGGAAACCGCTTTCGGTGCTCCTCGTGAACCGTTCCGGTACAGTGACAATGTGCCATATTGATACAGTCAATACTCCGCATCATGCACGGGATGCAGAGATCCTGATCTCGGCTGCCGGCGTAGCGAAACTTGTCGGGAGAGAATATCTGTCTCCGGGGCAGGTAGTCCTGGATGTGGGCATTAACAGAGATGAGAACGGAAAGCTCTGCGGAGATGTGGACTATGAAGCCGCAGCGGAGATCGTGGATGCGATCACGCCGGTGCCGGGAGGAATAGGGGCTATTACTTCTGCGGTGCTGATGAAGCATCTGGTGGAGGCGGCGGAGAGGGAAACAGAGTAAGAGGATTCCTCTGATCGGATGTACTAATACCATCCAGGATCGCTCCGTGCCTCCGGCACTCTCTCGATCCTGCTCAAAAATATTCGAAAATCGGCCGGCTCGTAGATGCAAACGTTGATTTGGCTGAATTGTCGCCGGCCTTTTTTTCTCATATTTTTGGCGGGCCTTAAAAGAAAAAGCTCTCCTGCAAGCGAGCTTGCGGAGAGCTTTTTCTTTTATGCCCTGGTATTAGTACATCCCCGGATCGGGCGCAGCCGGCATAGCCGGTGCGGGCTCCTTAATGGTCGCCACTACGGATTCGGTAGTAAGCAGTGTGGAAGCTACAGAAGTAGCATTCTGCAGCGCGCTTCTGGTAACCTTTGCAGGATCCAGAATGCCAGCCTCGATCATATCCACATACTCTTCCTTGTATGCGTCAAATCCGTATCCTTCCTTGGATTCTTTTACTTTGTTTACGATCACAGCGCCTTCCAGTCCGGCGTTCGCAACGATATGGAACAGCGGGGATTCCAGCGCTTTCAGAACGACATTCGCACCGGTCTTCTCATCTCCGGTCAGATCCTTTGTCGCAGCTGCGACATCCTTCATAGCATGGATATAAGCGGATCCGCCGCCTGCAATGATACCCTCTTCCACAGCAGCTCTTGTAGCAGCCAGGGCATCTTCCATACGCATCTTGGCTTCCTTCATCTCGGTCTCGGTAGCAGCACCAACACGGATAACCGCTACGCCGCCGGAAAGCTTCGCCAGTCTCTCCTGCAGTTTCTCTTTATCGAACTCAGAAGTGGTCTCTTCAAGCTGAGCCTTGATCTGTCCGATACGATCCTGGATATCCTTGCTTGCGCCAAGTCCGTCTACGATGATGGTGTTCTCCTTGGTGACCTTTACGCTCTTTGCGCGGCCAAGCTGATCCATGGTCGCTTCCTTCAGGTTCAGTCCGAGCTCATCGGAGATGACTGTGCCGCCTGTCAGGATCGCGATATCCTTCAGCATTTCTTTTCTTCTGTCGCCATAGCCGGGAGCCTTTACGCCGACAACGGTAAAGGTGCCGCGCAGCTTGTTGACGATCAGGGTCGTCAGGGCTTCGCCCTCGATATCCTCAGCGATGATGAGAAGCTTTGCGCCGCTCTGTACGACCTGCTCAAGGATCGGCAGGACTTCCTGGATGCTGCTGATCTTCTTGTCAGTGATCAGGATATAGGGATCCTGCATCTCAGCTTCCATCTTCTCCATATCAGTGCACATATAAGCGGAAATGTATCCGCGGTCGAACTGCATACCTTCTACAAGATCCAGCTCTGTATGCATGGTCTTGGATTCTTCGATGGTGATGACACCGTTTCCGGAGACCTTCTCCATAGCTTCAGCTACCATTTCGCCGACTTCGTCGCTGCTTGCGGAGATCGCTGCTACACGGGCGATCTGGTTCTTGCCGGAGATGGGCTGGCTCATTCTGGAGATGGCTTCTACTGCTGCATCAGTCGCTTTCTTCATGCCGCGGCGAAGGACGATGGGATTTGCGCCTGCTGCCAGGTTCTTCATTCCCTCGTTTACCATAGCCTGTGCAAGAACGGTAGCGGTAGTGGTGCCGTCACCGGCTACGTCATTGGTCTTGGAAGCGACTTCCTTGATCAGCTGTGCGCCCATGTTCTCGAATGCATCGGGCAGCTCGATCTCTTTTGCGATGGTCACGCCGTCATTGGTGATCAGGGGTGAGCCATAGGATTTCTCAAGTACAACATTTCTGCCTTTCGGTCCGAGTGTAACACGGACAGTATCAGACAGCTGGTTTACACCGGCTTCCAGAGCTTTTCTTGCCTCTGCGCCGTATTTGATTTCTTTTGCCATGATTGATTCCTCCGATTATGGATCCGGAGCATATGCTTCTGCATGCCCCGTTTTTCTTCAATATATTATATCCGCCCCGCAGGGAAGATCCTTATTCCTCGATAATAGCTACGATATCATTCTGCTTTACAACGATATAGGTCTCGTCGTCAAGCTGTACTTCTGTTCCCGAATACTTGGAATAAATGACCTTATCTCCGGGCTTTACTTCCATGACGATCTCCTTGCCGTCAACTACACCGCCGGGGCCAGCTGCGATTACTTCCGCCTGCTGGGGTTTTTCCTTAGCTGCGCCAGGGATCACGATCCCGGATTTCGTGGTTTCTTCTGCAATAAGCTGCTTTAATACGACCTTGTCTCCTAAGGGTTTTAACTTCATCACGATTGCCTCCTGACTTCTCATTTGTTAGCACTCTAACCATCTGAGTGCTAACCTTCGTATATAATAACACGAATCACGTAAAAATCAATAGTTATTTTGAAAAAAATGGTTTTTTATTTTTCAACGCAGTGAAAAGGCCTGCAGAGGCATTTTCACAAACGTCGCTGAAAGAACCTGTTCTTTCATACTTACCCGCCGCCATCAGAATGCGATCTATTATTAATTATAAATATTTTTATACTTTCTTTTGTATTTAGGGCTTGTTCTCCTGCTTCTTTTATTATAAAATACATTTTGATGCGGCCGACGCCGCGCAATTATATTCCCGCTTGGGAGAAAGGACGATTTAGTTATGAAGAATTTTACAAAACTTTTCCTGTTCTCTGCTGCGTCCGCTGCGCTTGGCGGAGCCGCCTACCTGTACAAGAACGGTAAGATCCCCTTCCTGAACAAGGACGAGGATGAAGACGAGGATTATGATTTCGAAGAGGATCTCACCGATCTGTTCGACGATTTCGAAGAAGCGGAAGCGGAAGCTGCTGAGCAGGCAGAGGAAACCTGTGAGTGCACAGAGGAAGCTGCCGAGGAAGCCTGCGAGTGCGCATGCGAAGCCGCTGAGGAAGTCAAGGAAGCTGCTGAGGAAGCCGTTGAAGAAGCTTGCGAATGCGCTGAAGAAGTCAAGGAAGCTGTATGCGAGTGTGCTGAAGAAGCCGCTGAGACTGTTGCTGAGGCTGTTGAAGAAGTGAAAGAAGCAGTAGAGGAAGCTGCTGAATAATCATTCTGAAATGCGAACTCCCGCCGTGACCGGCGGGAGTTTTTTTGTTTTATGCAGCCGGATGCCGGTTTGAGACCGTCATCCTTTCAGTACTTTCAGACATTCAAAGATATCCATATGCACCGTATCCCTTGCTTCATAATGCAGCAGGTTGAATACGATCTGCAGTGCGGTACCGTTTAACGCCACAGTGATCAGTGTTCCGATTCCAACCGGGCCGCCAAGCAGGAAGGCGCCGGTAAAAGCACACAGGAAGATCAGGATCTGGACAAGCCCGATCGGCAGCTTTGGAAGTCTTTTCCCGACAACGAGCAGCAGCGCGTCTTTCGGTCCGCACCCCTGGCCGGATCCCATCGCAAAATACATGCCGAGGGCCATCACGAACAGTCCTGCCAGCAGGATCGCCGCACCGATCACAAATCCATGATTTGAACCCAGCGGATTGATCCGCATCCAGATATCCGTAAAATTACCGGTAAGCACGGCGTCCAGGATCGTACCCATGCCGATCCTTTCCCCCATCTTCCAGTCAAATGCCACCAGCGTAAGATTGATCGCAGTGACCACCATGCCGTAAGTCACGTGCAGATGATTCGAAATACCGATAGAGAGCGCTTCCCACGGACCGGTGCCGATCCCGCCGTTTATCGTCATATAAACGCCGAAGGAGTATACGACCAGTCCCCATACGAATCTTCCGAGTGCTTTGAAAACCTGTGATCTTGCCATGACACTAATCTCCGTTGTTCGGTATTTCTATTTATAGGCTGCACCGTTGTATTCCGCCCCTGTCACTACTGAAAAGTGGAATACCGGGCGGTCGATCCGTTTGATCGAAAGCCGCATATGCTTCATGCCGGCAGGGCAGAAGATCAGGGAAGATCTTGTAAGCAGATGCTCTTCTCCATCCAGCGTGACCAGGATCTCCGCGCCGAGATCATACGGATCATCCGGGTTGCTGCCGAAGAACCCGATGATCTCATCGTCATCATGCTGATGCTCCTCGAATACCGGATCCTTCTCCGGCACTGCATAATACCATGCGGTATTCATCTGGAAAGATCCGGGAACAACATTGTCGTCGATCCACAGAATGCGATGGGAAAATTTCTTATACATCTCCTGAAATTCCGGCGTACCCATATGCGGGTCATGCAGCTCCTGCAGGATATATTTTCCCATGCTGCCTTCGGTGTTGTTGTAAATCATTGAAAAATCTCCTTATTGCTTTAAACACTTTAATATCCCAGATCCCGGTCCACCAGATGCTCCATCGGCTCCCCTTTGATATAATGGACCAGATCCTCACAGAACATCTCTGTATTGCGTCTCTTCGTATACGGAACGGTAAGATTTCCCGCGACATGCGGTGTCAGCAGGATATTCTTCGCATCCCAGAGCGGACTTTCCTGCGGAAGAGGCTCCGTCTCCATGACATCCAGTGCTGCGCCCTGCAGCTTTCCGGCGTTCAGTGCGGCGGCAAGCGCCTCGCCGTCGATCGTATTTCCTCTCCCGACATTCACGATATAAGCATTTGACGGAAGAAGCGCCAGTGTTTCCTCATTGATAATATGATATGTATCCTTCGTTGCAGGAAGGCTCATGATGAGCAGATCCGTCTGCGGAAATACTTCAGCAAGCCTCGTAAAATCATAGGTTTCATCAAAATCCGGCCCTGCCTCCCTGCCGCTGCGGTTGATCCCGATGATCTTTGCCGGTTCAAATCCTTTCAGACGTTTTGCCAGGCAGGTGCCGGTATCCCCTGTACCGAAAAGCGCAACGACGGAATCCTTAATGGAATCCTGCGGTATGGGAAGTTTCCATGTCCTGTTCTTCATCGAGTCATAGAAATAAGGCGTGCGGCGCATCATCATGATCGCCAGCATGATCGAATGCTCGGAAAGCGAAACGCCGTAAGCGCCGGCACTGTTCGTAAGGATCGCATCCTCATTTTTGAACACGCCCGGTCTGCAGAACGCGTCCACACCGGCAAAGGATGCGCACAGCCATTTGAGATGATCGGATTCTTTCACGGCTTTCAGCGCTGCTTTTCCTTCCCCGTAAATGATCTCCGCCTCCAGCAGACATTCTGCCGAAACATCGCTGCTTTCAATATAATCAACCGTATATCCTCCTTCGGCGGCAGCTTTCTCTATCATCTCCCGTTCGGTCTCATTGATTCCCGGTCTTGCAATTACGATCTTTCCCATACGCACCCCTTTCAGATTGCTGATTTATTCTATGGACATGTTATGATCTGTCATGATATTATCATAAATAACCGCAATGTCAAAACTGTTTTTCCTTTTTCAAACCAATGGCAGTCCGATGATCCGGCGGCCATGCAGGAGGTATCATGATGATCCTGGAAACGATGTTCTTCACAGTTGAAAAAATTGACGGCGACTACGCCCACCTGCGCCGCACAGACAAGCCCACAGAGGATACCAGGCTTGTCGCCCGCGCGCTGCTGCCGGAAGAGATCATAGAGGGCTCAAAAATAAAATATGAAATGCTGCAGTATGAGCTGATCAGCAGATAATCCGCCCTCTGCCGGCTTTGCGTAAAATGCGCATCTGCCGGAAAATAACGTTCACTGCAGAATGCAGAAAAGGATCGGAAGAACTGCTGTCTCCTGATCCTTTTTGCATTTCAGTAAATCGTTTCCGGCGTCTCTTGAATATTGTACATTTCCATGAAGGATCTCAGATCTGCAGCACCTTTAAGCAGCATGACTTCATGAAATTTTCCGGTCTCCTTGTCCTTGAAACCAGCCGTTTCCTCCCCTGTGCAGATGCTTTTCCTGACGGCAGGGATCATTTTCTCCCTGTCATAATCCATCTGCTGTCTTTTTCTGCGTCCGAACATTTTTCTCTCCTTCCTGTAAAGCCGTTATTAGAACGGGAACATTGAAAATACGGGATCTCTCGGTCTGATATTCAGATGCCCAGCGCGAACGCTGCATACATGGCGGCACCTTTTACCATCACATCCTCATCCGGCGACAGATGGCAGCTGTGCAGCGGCCATGCCGGCTGTCCCTGCTTTGAAGCACCGATAAAGCCGAACACAGACGGCACCTTCCTCCCATACCACGAAAAGTCTTCCGAAATGGAGGTCGGCCGGTCCGGTACCAGGACATTTTCTTTTCCGAATATCCCCTCCGCTGCATGAAGGCAGTGCTCCGTAAGGGTCTTATCATTGATGACCGCGGGATGACTGCTTATATTGATCAGCTCCCCTGTACATCCAAGCGCAAGGCAGATGCCTGCAAGCACTTCCTTCATGCGCTCATGGACCAGATCCCTGACTTCCGGAGAGTACGTCCTTACAGTTCCTTCCATTCTGCATTCCTCCGCCAGGACATTGTATGTGGTGCCGGAAGAGAACTCACCGACAGTGATCACGGCGGCATCAAACGGATCCACATTTCTGCTGACGACCGTCTGCACCGCCTGTACGAACTGACAGCCGGCAAGCAGCGCATCGTTTCCCAGATGCGGCTGTGCTCCATGTGCGCTCTTCCCTTTGATCACAACAGCAAAATGATCCGCTGCCGCCATCATTTCTCCGGGCCGGATCGCGAAGACTCCTGACGGGAACTCCGGCCAGACATGCATGCCGAAAATGGCGGATACCCCGTCCAGCGCACCGGCTTCTATCATTGCTTTGGAACCGCCGAGGGCAGGATCCTCCTCCGCAGGCTGAAACAGGAACCGCACTGTACCCTTCAGTTCCGGACGTCTCTCCACAAGCAGTTTTGCCGCGCCAAGAAGCATAGCCGTGTGCAGATCATGCCCGCAGGCATGCATCTTCCCCGGATTGCGTGATGAAAACTCCAGGCCGGTCTCTTCCGCAACAGGCAGAGCATCCGTGTCGGCGCGCAGGGCAATGACTGCCCCCGGTTTGCCGCCCTCTAATTCTGCGATCACGCCGTATCCCGCAACATTTCTCCTTATTTTAAAGCCGCCGCAAGCTTCCAGTTCCCGAACGATCAGCGCTGCAGTCTCTTTTTCTTCTCCGGATAATTCCGGATTGCTGTGGATCTCCCGTCTGATGCGGCGCAGGAAAGCATCCAGTCTGCCCGCTGATTCCATCAGTTCCTTCATAGATATTACCCCTGTAAATGCATTTTTGATTCCGGGATATGGCAGTATCCGCCGGGGTTCTTCTCCAGATATTTCTGGTGATATTCCTCAGCGGGAAAGAAATTCTCAAGCGGAAGCAGTTCCACCGCCAGCGGCTTTCCGATCTCTTCCTGCTTCCTGTCATAAAAGTTCTTTATCGTCTGGAGATCCTTTTCCTCTGTATAATAAATGCCCGTGCGGTACTGGATGCCGGCATCCCCGCCCTGCTTATTTACCGAGAGCGGATCGATGACCATGAAAAAGTATTGCAGCAGTTCAGTGACCGTGATCTGCTGTTCATCATAAACGATCCTGAGCGTCTCCGCGTGACCGCTGTCCCGGCAGACATCCTGATAGGAAGGTGCCGCAGCCGGTCCGTTCGCATAGCCGGTCTCGGTCTCCTTCACGCCCTGAAACTGATCAAAGAATTTCTGCATGCCCCAGAAGCAGCCGCCCGCAAGATAGAGTTCTTTCATTTCACACCCCTGTAGTCTTTTTCTGCATCATACCATGAAAGCCCTGATTTATAAATGCCTGTCCCTGAAATCACCAGATCATAATCATGGTGTCTAAATGGTGTTTTTGCGATCATTTCTCTTGACTTTTCTCGTCCTGTATGGTATTTTAATGGTGTTTATATGGTTTGTCAATGATTTTTTGGTAATTTAGAGAACGAAATTCCGGTTTGCAAAGTCAGTTTTTTTCCAGTTTTCAACGCTCTGTGTCAGGAGGCATGTTATGACAATAGAAGAAATGAAGAAAAAAAAGAAAGAGCTCGGCTACACCTATGAGATGATCTCCGCGCTATCCGGTGTTCCTGCGCCTACAGTGCAGAAGATTCTCTCGGGAGTTACAGCTGCCCCCAGATTTGAAACAATAAGAGCGTTGGAAAAAGCTTTTCAGCCGCCCGGGAATGATTTCTGGCCGATGCGGAATTCCTCCCCGTTTCAAAGGAATGATAATACATGGGAACTGCAGGAATCTTCTTTCGTGTATGGCAGCAAAAAGCAGGGGGAATATACGATCGATGATTACTACGGACTGCCGGAAGAGCGCCGTGTTGAACTGATTGACGGCGTAATCTATGATATGGCGGCGCCGTCCCCGAGACATCAGCTGATCAGCACGGAGATATGGGATCAACTCAAAAGTTATATCCGCGGCAAAGGGGGCAGCTGCATTCCGTTTGTTGCGCCTCTTGACGTACAGCTCGATATGGATGACAGGACGATGGTCCAGCCGGATGTGCTGATCGTCTGCGACAGAAGCAAACTGATCAGACGGTGTCTTTATGGTGCGCCGGATTTCATTGTTGAGATCCTCTCAGATTCGACAAAAAGGAAAGACATGTTCGTTAAGCTGTCGAAATACCGGGCTGCCGGCGTACGGGAATACTGGATCGTCGATCCGGATAAACGGAAGGTAGTGGTTTATGATCTGGAACATAATGAACTGCCGGTCATATATGGCTTTGATGACAAGATCCCCGTCTGCATATTCAGCGGTGAATGCAAGATCGATTTTGCCGAGATCTACGATTATATACAATTCCTGTATGAGGACCGGAATCATCCGGAAGAGGATTGAAAAAACATTTGCAGCATTCTCTATATCGTGCTATTTTTTATTCGGAATGCCAGAATTTGTGCATCTCGGATTCCGGCTGCGTCCGGTTATCTGAACGACCCGGTTTAAGGTATTATCTAAATCAATTATAAGGAGGAAACAATGATGGAATTCAAAGAACTGATCAAAGACCGCCGCAGTGTCAGGAACTACAGCGAAGCGGTTCCTCATGATGATCTTGTTTCTATTCTCGATGACGCCCGCATGGCACCGTCCTGGAAGAATTCCCAGACATACCGCTGCTATGCTGTGGAAGATCCGGAGAAGATCGCTGCTTTCCGTGAAGCCGCGCTGCCGTCCTTCAACCAGAAAAATTCCGCAAATGCGGCTTATATTGTCTCGACTTTCGTGAAGGATATTGCCGGTTTCAACGAGGGTGCGCCGGTGAACGAGCCCGGGAACTGCTGGGGCGCATATGATCTCGGACTTCATGATGCATATCTGCTCCTCTCTGCACGCAGCCATGGCTATGACACGCTGATCATGGGCCTTCGCGATGCTGCTGCGATCAAGAAACTCCTTTCCATCCCGGAGAATGAAGAAATCATGTCGGTCATTGCGGTCGGAAAACGCGCTGCGGAACCGGCTTTCCGTCCGAGGAAAGAGCTGGAGGAAGTTGTAAAGTTTTTCTGACGGTGAATTCATCCGGATATAAAAAAATCAGAGAGGTTCCCTGGGATCGCGGCTGCAGCAGATTCCGGACGAATAACCTCTCTGTCTTTATATACCTATTTTGTTTTTCTCTTTATTTGGACGCAGTTTTCGTTCCCGTCACAGTTTCCATTCCGGCAGCAATTTCTGTTTCCGTCACATTTTTTCTTTTGCGCCGTCCAGGGTTATCAGCAGCACCGAAAGCAGAATACATACAAATCCGACAGCTGTTTTTACAGAAAACGCATCCTTATAGATAATGACGCCTCCTGCAACGGCTACGATGAGTTCCAGCAGATTCAGAAACGCTGCTGTTGCCGCTCCGATTTTTTTTACGCCTGCTGTCAGGAGATAAAATGCCAGGAACGATCCGGCTCCCACCAGGCCGAACAGCGCAAGCGCTGAGAGAGCATCTGCCGGCAGTGAAAAACTCCTGCCGAACAGCATCAGCGTTCCGCAGATCAACGCGCCGCCGATACTCGTATAAAACAGTTTCACTGCCAGATGAAAGCGGTTGGTATTCCCATGATCATTGGCCAGGACATAGATTCCGTATACAATTCCTGAAGCCGCAGCATAAAACGCCCCCAGCGGTGTAATGTTTCCGGCCAGACCTGTTACCAGGAACAGCCCTGCAATGCATAATATTGCTGCCATCCCGGCCAGCTTCGAGAACTTTCTCCCAAACAGCAGAATGCTCACAAGAAGCACAAAGGTAGGATAAAGGAAATGGATCATCAGTACACTGCTGACCTGCAGTTCCGAATATGCCATGTTCAGGAAATAGTCCGTCCCGCCGATCCCGACAATTCCGATCAGGAGCAATACCGCCGTATCTTTTGCCGGTATTCTCAGTTTCTGTCCGGCCCCTTTTGCAAGAGCTGCCGAAAGAATGATCATGACAGCCAGCTGCCATACCACGATGCACTCTGCAGCCATTCCTGTCATTACCACATACTTATTTCCGATGGGTGTGATCCCGAACAGTACCGATGCCAGCACAACACATACTACACCCTGTATCATCTTTCAGCTCCGTTCCGGAATCTCACGGTCGCGTCTGAGATCCAGCGCGTGATTTCTGATCGTCAGAATAAGATCAATTGTCACAAGCGCTATATCGAGGAAGTAGAACCACACCGCATACGGCAGACTTCCTGTCCGGCTGTACTGGATGAACTTTGCCGCTACGCCCATACCGTATCCGACAAGGATAATAAATTCAAAATACAGGCTCTTGCCTTTGGCGGTTTTTGCTCTCCATGATTTTATAATATTGAACGGCCAGGATGCGCCGAAGGTGATCAGCATCCCAACTTCCAGCAGCTGTACGATATCCATTTCTTTTGTCCTCCGTTTTACGACAGAAAAAGCGGTCTTCGGACCGTATTCACAAACAGAGGCTTGCCGCTTTTCAGTCCGAAACCCGCTGCATTATTATAAGCAGGATGACCCTCTGCGTCAAGAGTTTACATTTCTTTTGTGGGATTTGACATAGGTGGACCGGCTTCTGCAGACAAAATATCTGTACATCTTCCCTGTTATTCTGACACAGCATCCGTGATTGACAGACCGTCCGTCATTTGTTATAACTTCTTTGCGGCTGTATTCTTCAGCTGCAGCAGAATATAGAATGACTGCCACCGGGTAGAAATGCACAAAAGCATTTGTCCACACATCATTAGGTCTTTGAAGATGTGTGCGCAAATGCTTTTTTTAAGGAGCTGCTGAACATGAGACTGTACAGAGCCGTTACCGGCTATTTTTCGAGGAATGATATCCTGATCTGGAGCATTTCGATGCTCAGCGTCATGATCGCTTTCTGTCTATTTGACAGAGTCCATTACATGATCCTTATTAATTCCCTGATCGGCGTTACCTATCTGATCTTCAATGCAAAAGGAAATCCGATCGGTCAGGTCCTGGTAATCATCTTCAGCCTGCTAAACGGACTCATCTCCTATTCCTTTTCCTATTACGGCGAGATGATCACTTATCTCGGCATGACTATGCCGATGGCGGTATTCGCACTGATCGCATGGCTGAAAATGAAGGAGCGGCAGGCGGAAGAAACGGAGAACACCGTGCAGCGGGAACACGGTTCTCACCCGTAAACATGGCTCTTCACTTTTCCGACGGAAACATATCCTTCCATCATCGCCCTCAGATCCGAGCCCGGACGCAGCTTCCCCACTGGAATTTCATCCGTTACTTCATGTACGTAAACGGTTCCGTCGTCTCCCGTTCTCTGTTCATATTTGTCGCGGTACACGCCGGAATCCGCTGCGGTCCGGTTCCATAGAACGCCGCGGCAGTTTTTTAGCGGAATTCCCGGGAAATTTACATTCCAGATTTCCCCTTTATTCAGCGGCATCTTCATCAGCAGTTCCATCAACGATCTCAGATAAGCGTCGGTGATCTCATCAAGGCCCCCGCCTCTTCTTGAAAAGGCAATCGCATGGATGTCATGCATGGATGCTTCCAGCGCGGCGCCGGCCGTCCCGGAATAAGCAATATCAAAACCGCCGTTCGACCCTTCGTTGACGCCGGACAAAACAACATCCGGATATTCCGGAAGAATACTGTACAAAGCGACCCGCACGCAATCCGCCGGCATGCCGGAAAGTGAATAGGCTGTGACATCCGGCAGCCCGATGTCGCGTCTGATGATGCGCATCTCATCCCGGAGCGTTATGGAATGTGATTTCGCCGAACAGTGATATTCCGGTGCGACTACGGTCACTTCACCGAATTCCTGCGCTGCTTTTGCAAGCCTGTAGATCCCCGGCGCGTCATAGCCGTCGTCATTGACTACTAATATTTTCATCTATACCTCTTTCCGGATCTTCTGTTTCAATGCTGCTGAAACGGAATCTCGTTATCCCACTGTTTCCACTGTTCAGCATATAAATCCTCTGCTTCCTGTCTGTCCTGCTCCGAGAGACCGCGGCTGATACCGGATATTTCTTTTTCTTCCGGATCTTCTTTTTGAGTAAGGTTTCCAGCATCATAACTCCTGACGATCTGCTCAATATGATCCGCCATGAATCTCTGTGCGCTTTCATTATACATCACAGTGATATAAAATCTGCCATCCGGGGCATTTCCCTCGCGTTCATACAGGCCAATCAGTTTTCCCTTTTCTGACGGGACCCAGTATTCTTTCCCATTCTGTGGTGCCATTCTCCGGTCCAGATAACCATTTGCACCGAGCCATTTATTGATCGCTGCCGCATTTGGAAGGCGAACATCTTCCTCTGTGACAGGTTCTGCAAACTGCCTGATCAGATGCAATATGGATTTATCCTCCCGGTACGCAAAAGCCTTAAGGACTTCGAACGGAAACGGCTTTTTGGACGGCTTTTTATATCTGCCGGTTCTGCCATTGTTATTTCTTACTTCCTCCAGAACTTCTTTTACAAAGTGCAGACAGCGGATCACATTCGGATTGTCGAGAAGATCGCTGTTTGCCGGCCTGTTATTCGTCGGATTGTTTCCATCGGCCATCCGGCTGATATAGGTTATTGCTGCATTTAATCTTGTTTCTTCAAATTCTTTCATGATATGGTTTCCCGAACGAGTTAAAAAACCTATTGCCAAAATTAAAATAATATTGCGGTGGAAACAACGAGAACTTTTGTATTCTGCTTTGCTCTCTGCTTCCGGATATATCTTACCATATTATTCCTTGTTTTCCACAGAACTGCACTGCATTTTTCAGGTTTTCCATCTGAGAACAGCTTTTCCTGAAGATTATGGCATGCTGTTCTCACCGCTGTTGACGATCTTCTCCAAATTCTCTGCCAGGAAATATTGCGCCTTTTCATCAAACATTACAGAAACAATCCTGTTTCCCTTGAAGTATCCTTCTCTGGTATACATTCCCAATTCTTTCCCCTTCTCCGTCGGCATCCAGAATTCTTTCCCGCCTGGCTCAATCGCCTCCTTTACCAGATAACCGTTTGCTCCGAACCATTTGTGGATCGCAGCCGCATTCGGAAGCTTAATATTCAGATCCCCTGCCGGTTCGGAAAACTGCCTGAGAAGGTGCGTGATGGATTTATCTTCCCGGTAAATAAACAGCGAAAGGATCTCGAAGGGGAAGGGGATTTTTTTCTTTTTCGCGGCAGTTTCTTTCCTCTTTTCGGCAGTTCCCGAATCTTCGTCAGTGTCAAGCCATCCCGGCTTCTGTTCTCCCTCTGCCGTTTCATTTTCAGGATCCTCCCAGTCCGAGTGAAACAAAATCCCCCTATCTTTGTCGCTTCCGAAAAGATCCTGACCCGGCAGTTCACTCCGTATACTGGTTTCCCGCTGCTGCGATGCCGCATTGTTCATAGGCAGATCCCTTAGCGCTTTCGTCAGGACTTTTTCTGCGAAATACAGACATCTGACAACCTTCAGATCCTCCAGAATCGGATCATCCATCTGCTCTCCTGTACCCGGATTTCTTCCCTCTGCCAACCTGGAAATGCATGTGATCGCCGCTTCAAATTTCTGTGCTTCTGTCATAATCATTTTTTCTCCTTCCTATCAAGTCAAGCCCTAAATTCAGATTTTATGCGGGCTTGTTGAAATTCTATACCTCATGAAACAGAGCCAGATGGGTATGAACATCATCGTATTGGATACTGAATGGCTGATAGTGGGTATGGTGAATAG
>JAFRLH010000080.1 GCA_017431345.1 Lachnospiraceae bacterium
GCGGGAGGGTCACCAGCGCTTCAAGAAAGAATTGACGAAATAAAGATGCATGGTAGAATGAGTGTATTCTAAATCACATCCATTAGCTCATCAAGAGGTCTCTCATTCCCCATCAACTGATGATTAGTTTACGCCGTCCAGGAGTTTATGTCCTTGCAGTTCCTTCCCGTAATTGATAAAATCAAAGAGACCCGGAACCGGCAGGATCTGCCCTTCGGGAATGACATGAGGGAGATTACAGACCATGCGCAGCTTTTTCAGGAATAAGAAGGATGAAACGGTAACCCCGGCGTCGGACGCGTTCCGCTGGTGTTTTGTCGGAACGGGAACGCTTGCTGTGCAGGTGGCAGACGAGATCACAAAGACAGGCCGGCATGCTGTCACGGCAGTCTGCTCCAGAAGATTTGAATCCGCGGAAGCGTTTGCGGAAAAATACGGTGCGGAAGCGTATCATGATCTGAACGAAGCGCTTGCTTTCGGACAGGTGGACGGCGTCTATGTGGTCACGCCGCACAGTTCCCATTATGAATATACAAAAGCGGCGATCGAAGCCGGCGTTCCTGTCCTGTGCGAGAAACCGTTTTCGACTGACGCAAAGAAGACAAGGGAGCTGTTTGCCCTGGCCAGGAAGAAAAAAGTATATGCCGCCGAGGCAATGTGGACATGGTTCTCTCCGGTCGCCCACAAAGTGAAGCAGTGGCTGGATGACGGTGAATTCGGCACGATCAGCAAAGTCAGTCTCAGCTATCACATGAACTTCTATAAAAATCTGGACAGGCTGACGAATCCGGAGAAAGCCGGCGGGGCGCTGCTGGATATCGGGATTTATCCGGTCACCTATATTTACAGACTGTTCGGACGGCCGAAAAAAGTGGTCTGCCGGGGGAAAGTCGTGGACGGCATCGACCACGGAGAAGAGATTTTCCTGCAGTATCCGGATGGCCTGGTATGTCATGCGACCGTTTCCATGGAGGATTTCAGAGGACTGGAGCGGCTTGAGATCAGCGGAACGAAAGCTTCCGTGAGGCAGTTCCTGTTCCATTATGCGGAAGGGTGAAGCTTATACGGAAAAAAGGCGGGAATGAAGTGTTCTGCGGGGACGGCAGCTACACAAATGAATTCGACTGCGCGGCAGCGGAGATCCGCGGCGGCCTGACAGAGAGCATGCTCGTCCCGCCGAAAGCAACGAAGGATGTGATGGTGATCCTCGATGAATGCAGGAGGCAGATGGGCGTGGTATACCCGTTTGAGGAGCAGCGGTAAGGAGAGAAGCAATGAGACTGACGGATGCAGTGAAATCCCTGCAGCTGGGAAAGAAGAAGATCAGGGAAAAGAAAAAACTGAGGACAGTCTGGTCTCCGGAACAATGGGAGGCAGACGCCTGCCCGCTGCCGGAATATCCCCGTCCACAGCTCGTCAGAGACCATTGGATCAATCTGAACGGCTGGTGGGAGTATCAGATCGTAAAAGCGGGAGGGCGGTTCAGCAGACCTGACGGCAGGATCCTCGTACCGTTCTCACCGGAAACGGATGCTTCCGGTGTAAACCGCGTGCTGCAGCCCGGGGAAGGGCTGTGGTACAGGTGCTATTTCGAATGTCCGGAGACAGAGAACGGTCACAGGGTGCTTCTGCATTTCGGTGCAGTGGATGAACGGTGCGCAGTCTTTATAAACGGACAGACGGCCGGAAAGCACCGGAATGGCTATCTTTCTTTTTCTTTTGATATAACAGAGCTTGTACGGCCCGGTGAAAATGAACTGCGGGTGTATGTCAGGGATGATTCCGATACCGGGATGGAATGCCGCGGCAAGCAGCGTCTTTCTCCCGGCGGGATGTTCTATCAGGCGCAGAGCGGGATCTGGCAGACGGTATGGATGGAGACCGTGCCGGAAAACCATATCACGGATCTGCAGATCATTCCCCTGGACGACCTGCGTACTGTTCGTTTCAGGATCACCCTGAAAGATCCTGCGCCGGTAGAGATCAATCTGGGCAGCACCATGTACAGAATGGATGAATGCGGCTTTCAGAAAAGCAAAGAAGCTGCAGTTCTGGAGACAGAGATCACAGTCCATGAGCCCCGGCTCTGGTCGCCGGAATCGCCGGCACTTTATGAAGCGGATATTATTGCCGGGAAAGATCATGTACAGAGTTATTTCGCCATTCGTTCCTTCGGCACCGGTACAGACGAAAACGGTCACGCCTGCCTGACACTGAATGGAAAGCCGTATTTCATGAACGGTGTGCTGGATCAGGGATACTGGCCGGAAAGCCTGATGACAGCGCCCTCCGACGAGGCGCTGCTCTATGATATCACGGAAATGAAGCAGGCCGGGTTCAACATGATCCGTAAGCATGAGAAGATCGAAGCGGAGCGGTGGTATTATCATTGTGACCGGCTTGGCATGATCGTATGGCAGGATATGGTGCATGGCGGCGGACGGATCGATGCGATGCGGATGACCTACCTGCCGACTGTCTTCCCGTGGATCTGGACACATCTGAAGGATGAAGGAAATTACAGGCTGTTCGGCAGAACGGACGCACAGGCGCGTACCCGGTTTGAAAAGGATCTCCTCCGCATGATCAGGCAGCTCGAAAATCATCCCTGCATCGGATTGTGGAACATTTTCAATGAAGGCTGGGGGCAGTTCGATGCGCTTCGCCTGACGGAGATGGTCAGAGAGGCGGATCCGGCACGGCTCATAGATCACGCCAGCGGCTGGTTCGACCAGGGCGGCGGGGATGTAAAGAGCGTGCATAATTATTTCCGGAAGCTGGTTGTGGAGAAAGATGCGCGGCCGTTTGTTCTTTCCGAATACGGCGGGTATACATGCGATATACCGGGACATGTCATGTATGAAGAGAATTACGGATACAGAGATTACAGCCCGGAGGATCTCCCGGATGCGTTTGACGAATTGATGGCGGAGATCGAAGCGCTTAAAAAAGACGGACTCGCCGCGGCAGTTTACACACAGATCTCCGATATTGAGGAGGAAAAGAACGGGATCCTGACGTACGACAGGAAGGTAAAGAAAGCCGGTAAACAGGAATGATCAGGCTGGAAGGTGCTTCGGAGAAGAAACCATGAAAAAAATCATTGTCAGCATTGCTTTTCTGGCTCTTGTTATGCAGGTATCTGTTTGCGGTACGGCGTTTTCTTCAGATCATACACCGGCAGCAGGGGAAAGGACAGAGATTACTGCAGCGGCAGGAACTGCGGAGAAGGCAGACTCTGAAACCGCAGCAGATAATCTGTCGGATGGACCGGAGGTCTTTCACTTTGATCCGCATGTGCATACGGAATTGATTTCAGAGGTCTGCAGGGAAGAATGGTGGGAATCTTTCTACAATCTTTGCGATGCGATCCGTTCCGGAGCGGATACTTTTGAATGCTGTGAGAAGGATGCATATCTATGGTGCACAGATGATACGACGCTCAGCACCTTTTTTCCTGCGGCATGTACGCTTGTGAAGGGGGATGGTTATGAGGACGGTGTCGGACAGATCAGCTATCAGAGGCCGAAGGACGAGATCCTTGCCAGACAGAAAGCGTTTGAAGAAGAAATAGAAAGAATGATAAACGAAGCGGTCCGTCCGGATTATACGGATTTTGAAAAATGTCTGGCCCTCTTCGATTATATTTCTTCAAATTTCACCTATGACGATGCCCCTGTCGACGGCCAGGGTATAGATGAATTCAGCAACTATGCCTGCCTTATGAGCAAGAAGGGGATTTGCTGTGAGATTGCCGGTTCCTATACGTATCTGCTTCTCCAGTGCGGGATAGAAGCAGCCGACATGTCTGGTGAGGGCATGGCAGGAGCACATGACTGGACCTATATTGTGATTGACGGGAAGGGATATCATGCCGATGTGACATGGACACTGCACGGCGACTTTCCGGATGATCCATGCAGCCTGGTTTATTTCCTGCAGACGGATGACGAACGGGCAGCCGACGGATTCGAAAAGGACTCTTTTAAACCGGATCTGATCTGCTATTGGAAGAACGATTACGACAGGACCGTATTTGCCGCAGAGGATAACAGATACAGGGCTCTTCATGAGGACGGATGGACAATCCTTCTGGATATGAATACCGACAGGAAAGTCATCAGGTATAAGAATATAAATGACGAAGTGCTGGAATTTCGTTACGAATAATTATTCAGAGATGCAGGAAAAAATCATACAGGGGGAACACTTATCATGTTTTTCACAGAAGAAAACCGGATCTATATGCAGGATGATGCAGGCAGGATCATTGCCGAGGTCACATTTCCGGAAACCTCCGAAAATGTATTTACCATCGATCATACTTTTGTTGACAGCAGCCTGAGAGGACAGGGCATTGCAGGAAAGCTTGTGCAGGCGGCAGTGGATGAGATCGAAAAGAAAGGCGGCAAAGTGAAGGCTACCTGTTCCTATGCAGTGAGCTGGCTTGAGAAGCATGGCAGACTGTGATATAGCAAAGGACCATTATGGATAGTTTTTTTACCGCATGCAAAGTGGTGGTACCGCTTATCATCTATATGGGCATCGGCTGCGCAGTGCGTACCGGCGGTATCCTCACCAGGGATCAGATGAGGGCATTCAATGTCCTTGTTTTTAAGGTGCTGCTGCCGATCTCCCTGTTCTTTAACGTTTATCAGGTGAATCTTGCAGATGCTGTCGATCCGCTGCTTTTTCTTTCCTGCTTTTTCGGCATGATCCTCTTCAGCATCATGACCTGGCTGCTTTCGGGCATGATCGCTGAAACACCGGCTGACCGCGCGACGATTACACAGGGAGCATTCCGCAGCAATTACGTTCTTTACGGCGGGAGTATTGCAGCAGTGCTGTGCAGCGAAGCGGGCAATGCGGTGATCGCAGCGCTGACAGCGATCATTGTTCCCACGATCAACATTCTGTCTGTCATTTATTTCGAAAAGGCCCGCGGCGGGAAACTGAATATCCGAAGGACTCTGACGGAGATCCTCAAAAACCCGCTTGTTATTGGCGGTTTTGCGGGACTTCTCGGGAGCGCGGTCGGGCTTAAACTGCCGGAAATGCTGTCATTCCCGCTGAAGCAGCTGACTGGCGCGACTACACCGCTTGCACTGGTCATGCTCGGCGGCATCCTGGCCGTCAACAGTCTGAAAAAACATAAAACGATGCTGCTCTACGCAGTATTTATGAGGCTGCTCTGCATCCCGCTCACAGCGGTCATCATTTCCGTTCTGCTCGGGATGAGAGGCGATCAGCTGGTGGCGGTCATTGCCGTATTCGCGTCGCCGACCGCGGTGGCATCCGCACCGATGGCGCAGGTCATGGGCGGTAATGGAGACCTGGCGGGCGAGATCGTTGCGACCACGACCATCGTCAGTATCGTGACGATCTTCGCGTTCGTTTATGTATTGTCAGCATACAGGCTGATATGATCACGGGATAATAAATATGGATCATCAGATAAAATATACGGTCGTCCGCTCCGGCAGGCGTACGCTCGGGCTGCAGGTGAAAAAAGACGGAGAGATCATCGTCCGCGCGCCGTATAAGATCTCTCAGGTGCAGATCGACAGGTTCGTAAAAGAACATGAAGAATGGCTCCTTAAGCACCTGGAGAAAGCGGAAAAGCAGAGTGCGGCGCTGGAAAATGTTGAGAAGCTGACAGCAGAGGAAATAAAAAAACTGGCTGATCAGGCCGGTAAGATCATTCCCGGACGTGCCGCTTATTATGCGCCGAAGATCGGTGTGACATACGGCAGGATCACCATCCGGAACCAGAAAACAAGGTGGGGATCCTGCAGCAGCAAAGGGAATCTGAATTTCAACTGCCTGCTGATGCTGGCGCCGCCGGAAGTCATTGACAGTGTCGTGGTCCACGAACTCTGCCACAGGAAGGAAATGAATCATTCGAAGCGCTTTTATGATGAAGTGCTGAAAGTATTTCCCGAATATCATCAATGGAACGGATGGCTGAAGGAACACGGGAATGAACTGCTGGCAAGGCTGCCTTAAGAAACGCCGGGACCAGCATGGAAAATGTACACAGACAGGAATAGCAGCAGGTTTTCATGAACGAAAAAGAATGGGATAAATTACTGAATATCCGTACTTCCGGGCAGGACGATTTCCGGACCGGAATGTTTTACAATGACGGTAATCGTGGAAAATGCGGTAAAGCTGATCTGCAGATAAGGATTTGACAGGCATGAATAAGAAGCGGAACCAGACATTTGTTTATCTGTATGTTTTGGCGATTCTCATGGTGATTGATGATCACTGCGGTACCAGAATCGGTTTTCTTTCAGGCATTTTCCCATATAATTCTTTTTACATGCCGCTGTTTGTCTTTGCATCAGGTTATTTCTATCGCCCGGGAAGGCTTTGGGACGCAATTGAACATAAAGCGAAGAAATTTGCGATCCCTTTTATTATTTACGATGCTGTCATGATCCTTCTGGCAATGATTATTGACAGTATCTTTAACACCCGCTGGAGCAGAAGTGTTTCTCTTAAGACCATTCTCAGGATGTTGGCCGGACATCCGACCACCACCTTAAATGGTGCGGCATGGTTTGTCATGATGCTGTTTTGGGTCAGTATAGGATACTGTATCATTCGTGCCGTGTTCTTTGAAAGCAGATTGAATGATTATTTATTAACTGCGATTTTCATACTATGCGGATTCGTCAGTCTCTATATCTGCATTCTGATGCCGGTCGACGAACGTGAGGTGTTGAAAGTCATTCGGGGTTTATGCAAGATCGCGTTTTACATACAGTTTTATCATCTGGGATATATGTTTAACCGTTATGGCGAGTCCTTATTAAACAGGCTGAAAAAGAGAGATGTCTGCTTATTCTGTGTTGCTGTAAGTGTCTTTCTCATTATGATATATGGCGATCAGATCAATTTTTATGAAACAGAGGGGATGGAATCCTTCCATTCTGTTGTTCTTCCTCTTATCACTTCCGTCACCGGCATTTTGTTCTATTATGAAGTGATGAGTTTTCTGTCGGGGAAAATAGGAGAAAGAAAAGAACTTTCGTTTATAGGAAGGAATACTTTCGTCATAATGGAGGTACACTTATTATTTGTTAACATACCGAATTTTTATGTATATCATGCCATTGTGCACGGCAGCAGCAGGTACAATGATTTTCCTATAGACCAGTTTGTTAATAATACCTGGGTCCGCTACAGTCCCAATACAAGACTTGCCGGGTTTTTCTGCGGCGTGATCGGGAGCCTTATGATTGCGTATTTGCTGGAAAGGGCGAAGAGATTATATCAAAAGAGCCTTCCGTCAGGTCATTCGATGTGAGCCGGAAATGGAAGGCGGATATCCTGAAGGCAGTCAATAAGATCGAAAAATGGGAGAGATACAGAATGGCATTTGAAAAAGCAAAGCAGCATCTGGAAGCACAGGGACTGGGAGACCGGATCATCGTCCCGGAACACAGCAGCGCCACCGTTGCGGAAGCGGCGGAAGCCCTCGGCTGCGAACCGGGAATGATCGCCAAAACGCTCTCTTTCCTGCAGGGAGAGCAGCCGGTCCTGATCCTGGTGGAAGGGATGGCGCGGATCGACAATAAGAAATACCGCCATTGCTTCGGCTGCAAGGCGAAAATGATCCCGGCCGATCAGGTGGAAGCGCTTGTGGGGCACGAGATCGGCGGAGTCTGTCCTTTCGGCATCCTGCCCGGTGTGACTGTCTATCTGGACGAAAGCCTGAAGAAACATGAGACCGTGTATCCGGCGGCGGGATCGGATCACAGCGCTGTGCGGCTGTCGATTGGGGAACTGGAGAGGAGCAGCGGTGCTGCCGGCTGGGTCGACGTGTGCAAGAGTGAGGAAACAGTGTGAAGACCGGTTTTACAAAGGAGAGCCGCTGACTATACATCGGGAGGAGATCCTGTATGCGTTTATTTATTGCCATAACATTGTCAGAAGAAATGAAAGCCTCCGCGACAGGGGCTATGCACGCCCTGAAGAAAGCCGGTGTAAAGGGAAATTATTCTCCGTCCGCAAATCTGCATCTGACGCTGGCCTTTATCGGCGAAATGGAAAATGCTGCGCCTGTGAAGGAGGCTTTGCAGACTGTATCCTATAAACCGTTCAGGCTGTCTTTTTCGGAAATGGGAACGTTCGGAGATATCCTCTGGATCGGCGTGAAAGGCAATCAGGGCCTGAACGGTCTGGCGAAAAGCATCCGCACAGCGCTGGATGCATTCGGCATCGGATATGATAAAAAAGCATTCAGTCCGCATATCACGCTGATCCGCAAAATGAACGGACCGTGGAAGAGCGTGCCGGCGCCAAGGGGAGAGATGATCGTAAAGAAAGTCTCGCTGATGAGATCCGAAGTAAAGGGCGGCAGGCGGGTCTATACCGAGATCTGCGCTGTCTGAAGTGCATAGTATAGAAGGTGCCTGAACATGAGCGGGAATGCAACAGAATCATTGATCATGATCGATATGCAGAACGATTTTTCAATATGAGAAACAGCCATGAACAATAAGAAGACGGCCGGGTATGTTGCGGTCTGCGGGATCACAATTGCACTGAATATCGTTTTCATCATGATGCTTGCCGCGACGCCGGTCAGTGCATACAGTTGTACACTCGCTGTCATTGTCATGACGCCGGCAATGGCAAAATTCGGATGGAAAAAGGCGTTTCCGGTTTATATCGGCACTGCACTGCTGGGCGCTTTATTTATGGAACCGGAACTGGCCATGCTCTATTTCTGCACCGGTTTTCAGCCATTCGGCGCAGATACGGACAGCTATGGCAGGAATCAGAAATTCCTGAAACTGCTGCTTCACTGCGTGGTCATGGGCACGATCTCCTCGGTCCTGCTGTTCGGCCTCGGAAAGCTGTTCGGCATAGCGGAAATATTTGATGAAGACTTTGTCATCCTTATTTATCCGGCGATGATCCTGCTTGCTTTTTTCCAGGGTGTGATCTACCGGAGTACCAAAGGGCTGCTTTATAAAAAACTGCTGAAGCCGATATTGGATGAGATCATGAGATAGACTGACAGCAGAACAGGAGAGGTTGACGGATGCAGATCAGTGATCTTGAAAAGGAGCTGCAGAGAACTTACGGAACTGCTGAAGGAAGCAGGGTGTTAAGGACAGTCATGCCCGGCATTCTGGCGGACTTCCTGAAAATGTATAAAAAGGCGGCAGCCGGCAGTACTGTGCGGGAAGAATACCGTCTCGAAGACGGAAAGGGAACCATCGTACTGGCTGCTGAAAAGACCGGCGGAGAGCCGGTTGTTGACACAGCGTTTATCCAGGGGAGATAAGGGCTCCGCAGAAGAGAAAAGAGACATACCATGGAAACAAAACGGGAATTTACGATCAGCCTGGCGCTTGTTGATCTGCTGCCGGTGCTGTTCTTCGGCGCTGCCATGGCCGTGCTCGGCCTCAGGCTGGGCAGTTTTCTATTCACGGCAGGGGCAGTTATCTGTGTTCTTGCAGGTCTCGGGAAAGTGATCTGGAAAATTATGATCGCAGCGTGGGGAAAAGATATCCGACTGCTGGGCGCGCAGCTTCGTTTTGTCATGCCGGTCGGATTTCTGCTTATGATCGCAGGTGCGTTTTCAGCTGACAGGAGGACGGCTGCGGAACTGCTTCATAAAGCGGTCAGAATGCCGTCCGTGATGTTCTTCGTGCTGGCTGCATGCGGGATCGCGGGAATGATCCTTTGCGCAAAGAAGTTCGACAGATATGACGTCAGAGGGAACTGGATCGAACAGGTGCTCAACAGCGCGGCGCAGGGATGTGTGCTGGCAGGCATTCTGCTTTTGTAAACGGAACAACAGAAATTAACATAAATATATTATTAATGAAGGAACAAGGGGGATACACTTATGGCAAGCGGAAGAATGGAATTTCACGCCCAGTCGATCATGCAGCATTCGAATTTTACATTCGTGCTGCCGAATGACGTCCATGTGCCGGACATTAAGGATCTGAGACACTATGACCGTCCGACAAAGTCGCTGATCCTGCTGCACGGGCTGACGGGCACCGACACGGACTGGCTTTACGGCGGCGTGGCGCAGGATATGGCTGTCCAGTATAATCTGGCAGTCTTCATGCCGACGACCGGCAACAGTTTTTATCTGGACAGAGGCTATCCCGGAGGCAATTACTGCGAATTCATCGGGAAGGAACTGCCCGATTATATCCGGAAGGTCTTTGGATTCTGTGAGAGCAGGGAGAACACAATGATCGCCGGCCTTTCCATGGGCGGCTTCGGTGCGCTGCATACGGCGTTTTCATATCCGGATACTTTTTCTGGCTGCATCGCGCTCTCCTCGGCAATGATCTGTAAAGAACTGGCAGGAAAAGGGAGAAGAACCGATGATCCGATCCCGCCGGCAATGACCAGGGATATTTTCGGCGACACGATGAATATCTTAAAATCCGACAAGAATCCCGAATACCAGTATCAGATGCTCAAAGAGCAGGGAAAACAGATCCCGAAGATCTACATGGCGATCGGAACGGAGGACAGTCTGTACGAAGGAAATGTGGATTTCAGTAAGTTCCTGAAAGAACAGGATGCGGATTTCCTGTTTGAAGACGGCCCCGGGAAGCATGACTGGAAATTCTGGAATGAATATATTGACCGCGGACTCGGCTGGCTGCTCCGGTAAATGCCGGATAAACGGTGCTTTGGCGCAGGGCAGCTTTCAGAGGACGGCAGGTACATGATGACGATCATTATAAAAGACGGGACATAATTATGGCATTCAACACACCGAAATCACTCAGGAATCAGGTCATTTATTCCGTGTTTGTAAGGAATTACAGCAAAGAAGGGACGTTCGAAAAAGTACGGGAGGATCTCCCACGGATCCGCAGTCTTGGTACGGATATCCTCTGGCTCATGCCGGTCCATCCGATCGGCGTGAAAAACAGAAAAGGAACGCTGGGCTCTCCGTATGCGATCTCGGATTACCGCGCGGTAAATCCGGAATACGGTACGGAAGAGGATCTGAAAGCACTGGCAGAGGAAGCGCATGCGCTGGGCATGAAGGTCATTATCGATGTGGTATACAACCATACTTCTCCGGATTCCGTGCTCAGCAGGAAACATCCGGAATGGTTCTATCATAAAGAGGATGGTTCATTCGGCAACAAAGTCGGAGACTGGTGGGACGTGATCGATCTTGATTATGCGGACCGGGGACTGTGGGCGTACCAGATCGAAACGCTGAAGAAGTGGGCCGGCATCGTGGACGGATTCCGCTGCGATGTGGCTTCCATCATTCCCGTTGGTTTCTGGGAAGAAGCGAGGAAAGCGGTGGAGGAGATCCATCCGGGAACGGTCTGGCTGGCGGAATCGGTAGAAGCGGAATTTATTAAATATCTGCGCTCCCGGCGCATTCCCGCATGGTCTGACGCAGAACTGTATTCCGCGTTTGACCTCGAATACGAATATGACATCTATGAGGAATTCTACGGATTTCTGAAAGGTGAAAAGCCGCTGCCGGAATACTGCGCTGCCGTGAACCGGCAGGAGTTCATTTATCCCGATAATTACGGGAAGGCGAGATATCTTGAAAATCATGACCGTCCGAGGATCCGCTCGCTCGTTAAAGATCCGCGGATCCTGAAGAACTGGCTGGCCCTGCAGTTCTTCCATAAAGGGACAGTTCTTCTGTATGCGGGGCAGGAAGCCGGGTGCACCCGGCAGCCGTCGCTCTTTGACAGGGATACGGTCAACTGGGAGGCGGATGACGGAATCGATCTTTCTGCTTACATCTGCAGGTTATCGGAGATCAAACATCTGCCGGTGTTTACGGACAGCACTTATCGAATGACAGCTGTCTCTGACACGATCGCGGCTGCTGTCCATACGGAGAATGAATGGCTGCCGGATGAACAGGAGGCGCGGAAGGGGCAGGCAGCGGCCGGGTTCTTCTGCCTGAAGGAGAGCGCGGATGCCGGGCAGCCCGCAGAATACAGGATCGATCTTTCGCGGATTAAAAGCGGGGATGGAAGAACGCTTACGGATATTTTCCCGGACGGTAATTATAAGGATCTGATCGGCAAAAAGATCGTGCCCGTCAAAGACGGGAAACTGTTCTTTCATGGCGATGCGATCATTATCGTAAGGTAGTTCCCGGAGACCGGAATCCTTATGGTGCGGCGTATGGTCTTTTCAGGCAGGATCATCCGGGTTCATATGTGCTGTAAATGCTTTCACAGCATTGGAAATATATCTTTTTCCGGAAAGAACGATATCAAATTGGCGGACGGCATAAGGGGAATCCAGTCTGAAAAAACGCATAGGGCTGTCCGGCCTGTTTATCAGCCTGTCAGGCACGAAAGCGGCGCCCATGCCGGCTTCGCAAAGATGGAAGCAGGTAGTAAGCTGGCCGGCCATGATACGGATCACAGGGGATATGCCGGCTGCCGCGAATACCGTCATGGCACGGTCGTGCAGGCCGTTCCCGGGCGTAAGGAGGACAAAAGGGAGGTCTGCAAAGGCTGCCGCGGAGACGGCAGAAAATTCATCCCTGAGATGCCTGCCGGACAGGATATCCTCTCCCGTCATGGCGGCAGACAGAAGAGGTGCCGGTATCGCAAAAGCTTTCGGTACCGCAAGCAGAATATGATCAGTAAAACAGGGGATCCGGAGGAATGTTTCTTCCGGATCTTTTTCACAGTTGAATGTAAGATCGATCTCGTGGTCTTCAAGCATGTCGAGAAGGGAATCCGCTCCGGATTCGATCAGCTCCAGATTAAGCCCGGGATATTTTCCCGAAAAGGAAGCCAGGAACGGGGGCAGGATATGGGAGATAATATAATGGGAGCCGCCGATCTTCAAAGACCCGGTCTTCAGGCCGGAGATGTCATTCAGCTGCATTGCGAGTTCCTCCTCCAGGGACCGGATCTCCTCATATTTCCGGATATAAGCTTCCCCGGCGGCTGTCAGCGTGAGCGGCCTTGCGGAACGGTCGAACAGAGGCATGCCGATCCGCGATTCGACTTTGGAGACCGCTATGCTGAGGGCCGGCTGGGCTGTCGGCCATGCAGAGTGTGACGATTATTATTCCGGATATATGGCAGATCAGATCAAAGGAACTGTGATCGATGTGGATTATACAACTTCCTTCTATGCTGATATCCATGTTATGTATGCGCAGACCAGGGATGCCATCGAATATGCAGTGGAAAGCGCAGCGGCGCTCGGCTGCAGCCCGGAACGGATCGTGATCGGCGGATACAGCGCAGGCGGTCATCTGACGGCAGGAGTGCTGATCAGGATGCTGGAAGAAGGGAAATGCCCGTTTGCCGGTGTGATCCTTGCTTATGCCCCGCTCGATCTGCGTCCGAAGGCTTCCCAGGCTCCTGCAACGCCCCGCGATGAAGCCATGCAGCTCAGAGGCGCGGCGTATGAGGAACTGGTGCTGCGGGGGAACGATGAGATCCGGTATGATCATATCGTAAGCCCGCTGCTTACATCGAAGCAGCTGTTCCAGAAGCTGCCCAGAATGATGGTCCTTTCCGCCAAGCTCTGCGAATTCAAGGAACAAGATGAAGAATTCGCGAAGACGATCTCCCGGATCGGTGTGGAGACCACATCCTGCAGATTCATGCGTTCCGCCCACGGATTTATCCCGCATTTCCGTCAGGAGTGGAAGGAAGCATGCGCAAGGACTGCCAGATTTATAAAGAGCTGCTGAAAAACGAAGGGCAGTACGGTCGTCACTGTATGTGACAGAGCCGTACTGCCCTCTTTGTTTATAGGAGCGATGAGGTCGTTATTCGTATTTTTTTCTGAATACAGAGGACCACAGTGCATTCGCAGCGATCACGGCAGTGAGGCCGCCGGCCAGTTTTGCCGCCATCATCGGAACGATCAGCTGCTGATTGACTCCGGCAGTAAATCCTAAGTGGTCGCCGAGCATGAAGCAGGCAGACACTGTGAACGCACAGTTCAGGATCTTTCCCTTGGGCTTCATGTCCTTCATCATCTGGAACATCATAATGTTGTTCGCGAGGTTCGCGATCATTCCGGCTACGGCGTATTCGTCCAGATCGAATTTTGCGCCGGCCTTTTTTAATGGTTCAGAGAATTTCTTCGTAATGAACATAACCATCGGGAAGGCGCCAAGCAGGACGATCGCAATGCCGCCGATGACCTGGAAACCGTCTTCCAGAGGGATGATCCCCTCTGCATTTGGCTCGACCATCACGTTAAAGAGCGGAAGCCGGATGCCGGTCAGATACTGCGCTACGGCGATCACGGTAGCCGCGGTGACCAGTGCGGTGACGCCTTTTCCGAATGTAATAAAGCCTTTCAGCATCTTTTCCTGCGCGAAAACAAGTCCGATAATGATCAGCAGCGCGACGACCAGTACCGGGATGGTATTCATGATGATGTCCCGCACAGTCAGTTCGAAGCCGGAACCCATCATGACAAAGCCGCCGGCCAGACACCCGATCGGTACTGTCGCAAATCCGACCAGCATGCCGGTCGCGAGGAATTCCCTGTCGGATTCCTTTATGATCCCCATTCCGACCGGAATATTGAACACGATATTGATGCCCATGATCGAAGCGATCACAAGGCCGGTGAAGCTGCCAACTGCCTCTGATTCCGCAAGTTCCATGGCAAGCGGGTAGCCGCCGAGATCGCAGCCGAGCAGGATGCCGGCGAAAAGGGAAGGATCAGCGCCGATCAGGCGGAAGAACGTGCCCAGCACGCCGCCGAGGACGATCTTGATTACAGGCACCAGAGCGATCATTCCGACCATGGCTGCGCCGAGGGATCCCAGGGCCTCGAAGCCTTCCAGGAATTTCTCTCCGTATCCGAGCCGGTTCCCCAGGATGCGGTCGATGCCGCCGACGAACAGGAAAATAATGATCACGATCATGACCGCTTTGTTCAGCGAAAATGTGGCGATGTAGTTCTGAAGAGACTGTGTAAATACTTCCATTTTGATCTCCGCTCTGCCGTTTCAGGCGTGATGTATCCGGGAAGGACTGCAGCCGTTTCCGGGGAAACCGCTTTCTTTTCTGCCCATTATAACAATCGGCAGGGTTATTTCAATTGTTTTGGACAATCGTGTGGATTGACAATTCAGATACCTGAATTCAAAATAATTGATAAACCGGGCAGCTGCCGAAGCAGCGTTGCCATAAAAAGCACCTATAAATGATGACAATGACAGAATATGGTGTTATATTATAAATACAGGAGTATTTTGTGAACAGTTGATCTGCCGGCTGAAAAAGAAAAGGAGGATTTGAAGACATGAAACACTTTAAGAAACTGATCTCTGCAGTATGCGTACTGTGTATGGTCATGTCACTTGCGGTTTCCGTAACCTATGCTTCGTCCGAAGAAACGACTGCTGCGGATAACGGACAGCTTAAGGAAACACAGGAAAAGGAAGGGGAAACAGCGCCTGCTGCGGACAATACCCAGCTTCTTGCAATGCTGGAACAGGCGAAAGGAACAGCTCCTGCAGACACCCGGCTCTGTGTTTTTTACACAGCGGTCAACGCCGGTCCCACGATTCATTATTCCTATGATTATCAGCGTGATTACACAGATGATTTCATGGATGTGTCCGGAAAGGTGGAAGTTTTCGCAAAGGAAGACGCTTTTTATTCCATGACAGAAGCAGAAAGGGACGGCGATACCAGTTACAACGGTACGTTTATTAATGCTGACGGCGTGTTTTCTCTGTCCCCTGCAGAAAATAAAGCCTATTATGCGATTGATTCGGAGGGAGTGAACTATCGGGTCATGCTCGGAATGGATGAATTCTGTCAGAAACTGGAGAGACATTCCGAAGATACTGATTTTACGGAAGAGACCCGTGAAATAGACGGCGTAACTTATATTGCGGATGTATATCCGGCGGACGAGTTCAATCCCGAATATACTTACTGTTTTACGGAGGAAGGCATTCTTACGTATATCTTTACCGGTCCTGCTAAAGCAGGCGATGTTGATCTCGGCGAAAACACCTATAAATTGAACAGCGTTTATTCAGAAGTGGATGAAAGTGTGTTCAGCCTGGATGGCTACGAAATTGAGGGCGCACCGGAGTAAACTTACAAAAGCGTTTGAAAGAAGAGCGGAAGCAATATCCCGCTCTTTTTTTGTCCGGAAATGCTGCCTGAAAGTGTTGCGGTTTCCGCCCGGCGTATTATAATGTACTTCACGAATGAAACGATCCGGAGAAGTCATCCATGACATACAGAGAGGACAGAAAAAAATTTTTCAGCCGGCTGATCATACTTGCTTCGCCAATTATCCTGCAGCAGCTGATGCTGGCCATGGTCGCCGCCTGCGACGCCATGATGCTCGGGCGGGTGGCGCAGGAGCAGATGGCGGCGGTGTCACTCGCATCCCAGGTCCAGTTCATCCAGAACATGTTCCTGTTTTCGATCACGACAGCCGGCACGATCCTGGGGGCTCAGTATTACGGGAAAGGAGATCTGAAAACGATCGGGGAACTGTTCCGCCTGATCCTGCGGTGGAGCATTCTTCTTTCGCTGGCCTTCTTTGTATCCTGTGAGCTTTGTCCGGAGATCCTGATGCGCGTCTTTGCGCATGACGAGACGCTTATCAATATAGGAAGCGGATATCTCCGCATTGCCGGCTGGTCTTATCTGATGACGGGCATCTCCCAATGTTACCTGGCTGTCATGAAAGTGACGGACCATGTGACGCCCGGGGCGCTGATCAGTTCTTCGGCAGTTGTTATTAATATCGTTCTGAACGCAGTCTTCATTTTCGGCCTTCTCGGAGCGCCGAGGATGAATTCGCGGGGCGCTGCGCTGGCAACAGCCGCTGCCAGGATGATCGAACTTGGGCTGTGCATAGGGTTTTCTCAGAAAAGGGGCTATATCCGTCCTGCATGGAACAGGCTCTTCTCCGGAAGAAAAGAACTGGAACAGGATTTTTCGCGTCAGTGTCTGCCGCTTCTGGGCGGCGGACTGCTGTGGGGCGTCGGTTTTACCTCCTATACGGCGATCCTGGGACATCTTGGTGTGGATGCGGCGGCAGCGAATTCGGTTTCTGCAGTCATCCGTGACCTGATCTGCTGCGCATGCAACGGCATAGGAAGTGCCGCTGCGATCATGGTAGGGAATGAACTCGGCGCAGGGCGGCTGGAAGCCGGAAAGGAAGTCGGCCTGCGGCTCAGGAACCTTTCCTGGGCCGTCGGGTTCGGATCGATGGGCGTGATCCTGGCGCTGACGCCGCTGGCCGTACGGCTGGTGCTTCTTACAGACCGCGCCCGCGGATATCTTACTGGAATGATGGTCATCATGGCAGTGTATATGGTCGGGCGGTGCGTGAACACGATCTGCATCAACGGCGTGCTGGACGGCGGAGGCGATACGATCTTTGATATGTACAGCCTGGCGGTCTGCATGTGGGGAATCGCGATTCCGCTGGCGCTTTGCGGCGCATTCCTGCTGCACTGGCATGTCCTGGCGGTATACGCGTGCACCTGCCTGGACGAAGTCGGCAAGCTGCCGTGGGTGATGTACAGGATCAGGAAATACAAATGGGTACAGAATCTGACGAGAGACTAGGGAGACAGGGGACAGCGGGGAAATGCTCCCCGTTTTTTTGAGCGGTAAAATGGATTTGCGATGGATCCCGGGATGCTTTATACTGTATTTGCATTCTGCAGAAAAGAAGGGAAAGCATCAATGACGGAAAAAGAATTAAACGAAGTATACAGCACCGGCAATATCGTGCCGGCGGAAGCAGCCAGAGCTTCCCATGCGCAGTCGATCAACGCGCAGCGCATTACCATGGAGATGAATACAAAATTCCATACGCCGGAGGAACTGAATGCGCTTTTCTCGGAACTGACCGGGAAGACCGTAACAGACATCAGTATCTTCCCGCCGTTTTATACGGATTACGGCAGAAATATTACTGTCGGACACAGGGTATTCCTGAATTCCGGTGTCTGCATGCAGGATCAGGGCGGCATCACGATCGGGGACGGCACGCTGATCGGACACCATGTCGTGCTGGCGACGCTGAATCACAATCCGGATCCCGCCCGCAGGCATGAGCTGTATGGAAGTCCGATCACAATCGGGAAGAATGTCTGGATCGGGTCGAATGCGACGATCCTGTCCGGTGTGACGATCGGAGACGGGGCAATCGTAGCCGCGGGTGCCGTGGTGACAAAAGATGTGGAAGCCCGTACTGTTGTCGGAGGGGTGCCGGCAAAGCTCTTAAAGATCCTTCGGGAGTATGATCAGGAAGAGGGAAATGCTTCCGGCGCTTCTGCAGCGGAGCAGATCGGTCAGACGGGGCCTGCCGGTGGAGATGATATTGTGGCAAAGCAGATCGCCTGCGAGATGCTGCTGCGCGGCATGCAGGATGATTATATCCACGCCGCAACAGGAGTTCCGCTTGCAGTGATCAGGGAACTCCGCTCCCAGATATCGGATTAAAAGTCCCGGAACTTGATAATCTTTCCGGGATGAAGTATTATTTATTGCAACAGACGTTTTGTTGTCTCTGATCATGTATATTTCAAAAAGATGGAAGAATCTGGTTCTTTCCCAGCGTTTGCGGAAATGCCCTTATAAGCAGGCATTTTCACTGCGCTGAACAATGTACACGAGAGGTAAAGAGTATGAGCGGTGTGAATTCCCCTGTAGAGATTACGGAAATATGGATCGGCAACGGTGTGAAGAAGGCGAATCTGCCGGCGGTCAAAATGCTCCTTTTGGGCATGCTTGCCGGTGCTTATATCGGATTCGGCGCCTATGTTTTTATTCTTGCTACGGCAGCAGGCGGGGACGCATTTCAGAGCATGATCGCGAAGCTGACCGGCGCGGCGCTTTTCCCGGTCGGTCTGATGATGGTCATCCTGTGCGGTGCGGAACTTTTTACCGGCAACAATCTGCTGACGCTGGCGCTGATGGATAAAAAGATCACGGCAGGACAGATGCTGAAGAACTGGGTGATCGTGTATATCGGGAATCTGATCGGTTCCGTCCTGCTGGCATTTCTGCTTGCAAAAAGCGGCCTGCTGGCGGATGCTGCGGCGGAGAGAGCCATGGCAGTGGCTGCTTCGAAGGCGTCGATTCCTTTCGCAGCAGCGGTGATCCGCGGTATTCTCTGCAATGTCCTTGTCGTCCTGGCGTGCTGGCTGCAGGCCGGTGCGAAGGATCTGATCGGAAAGATCTTCGGGATCTGGTTCCCGATCATGCTTTTCGTATTTGCGGGATTCGAGCACAGCGTCGCGAACATGACGTATATTCCCATGGGCATGTTCCTCGGTGCAGAAGTGACGGTCGGCGCATTCTTTATCGGGAATCTGCTGCCTGTCACGATCGGAAATCTGATCGGCGGCGCGGTCGTGGTACCGTTCGCTTATTACTTCGCTTATAAGAAATAAACAGTTATTGTGGGGGCCGGATCATATCTGCCGGCAGGACTTTGCATATTGATACAGGAGGAGATGGATGAGCAGGATTCTTATTGTTGAAGACGAAGAAAGCATTGCCGAACTCGAGAAGGATTATCTGGAGCTTTCGGGGTTTGAAGTCGAGATCGCGACGTCCGGAGATACCGGGCTGGAGATGGCGCTGAAAGGGGATTACGATATTTTCATCCTGGATCTGATGCTGCCGGGCGTGGATGGATTCGAGATCTGCAAGCAGATCAGGAAGGAAAAGGATACGCCGGTCCTGATGGTCTCTGCCAGGAAGGATGATATTGACAAGATCCGCGGGCTCGGCCTCGGCGCGGATGATTATATCACCAAGCCGTTTTCCCCGAGCGAACTGGTCGCCAGGGTGAAGGCGCATCTTTCCCGTTATAAGAGACTTGTCGGGAAAGACGTCCAGAAAAATGAAGTGATCGAGATCCGCGGCCTGAAGATCGACCGTACTGCCAGACGCGTGTTCGTGGATGGCGTTGAAAAGAATTTTACGACCAAGGAATTCGATCTCCTGACCTTCCTTGCTTCCAATCCGAACCGCGTGTTCACGAAAGAAGAACTTTTCTCCAATATCTGGGATATGGAGTCGCTCGGCGATATCGCGACGGTGACTGTGCATATCAAGAAGATCCGGGAGAAGATCGAGCTGGATACCAGTAAGCCCCAGTATATTGAGACGATCTGGGGTGTGGGCTACCGCTTTAAGATCTAGTAGATTCCTTATTCCGGCACCGGGACCTGACTCGAAAACACATGAAATCAATATGTAAAAACACGCTGTAAAAGCAGAAAGCGAGGAAAAACATGGATAAAGAAAGAATGGAAGCGTTGAAGAAGCTCATCAACGGGAATGACGAGATCATTGAAAAGATGCTTGGCATCAAACAGGATTCGGAGGAAGGCGGAGAACCGGTCAGAGGGTATGCCGAAAAGGTGCACCTGGTACTGCAGGAAGCCGGGATCGACTGTACGGCGGAAGAGATCGAAGAGTTTATCGAGGCGAATTCTGTCATTGAGCTTTCTCCGGATGATCTGGATGATGTGGGCGGCGGCTGCGACACGCCTGTCTGTCATCCGGTATGCGACCGTGTTTTTGACAGGGAAAAATGCTGCGAAAAGAGCGGGTCCTGTGTGGGCATCTGTGCGGACGGGTCCAGCTCATGCTACTAAAGTATTCTAGGTTCAACCATCTGGTGCCGATGCCCGAAGGCGGCTTTGCCCTGTACAATTTCAGAACCGGCAGCTGCCTGAAACTGAACTTCCTGACAAAAGACATCTTTGACCGGGCAGTGACACTTGATCCGGCCAGGCAGGATGTATCGACATTTAAGGCCCTTGGTTTCCTTGTGGACTTTGATGAGCTGCGCCATTTAAAAAACATGACGCGTCTTGCCGCCGGAAGGACCGATCAGATCGGCGTCTGTCTGTGTCCCACCTTTGACTGCAATTTTGACTGTCCCTATTGCTTCGAACACAGACGGCCTGGAAAAATGAGCCAAAAGACACAGGACAACTATATGCGGTTTCTCGAGAAAGAGTTCGGGAAGCTTCATCCGGGGCTTCTTACCGTCACCTGGTTCGGCGGAGAGCCCCTTCTGACGCCGGACGTGATCCGGGATCTGTCGAGCCGCATGATCCGTCTGTGTAAAGAAAACAATGCGGAGTATTCCGCCAGCATCATCACCAACGGATGGTTCCTGAACCAGAAAACCGCAGAACTTCTGGAGGAAGCGCAGATCTGCAGTATTCAGGTCACGCTGGACGGCCCGGATGCGGAAATGCATGATAAGACTAGAAAACTCCGGAGCGGAGGAGGGACCTTTGAGCGGATCATGGGGAATCTGCGCAGCATACGAACCGGGATCCGGATCGAGGTGCGCTGCAATCTGCAGCGTGAGAATGCGGAGTCTTTTGACCGGGTGAAGGACATGGTCCGGGAGATCAAAGAAGAAACGGGCAATCAGATCTCTGCCTATATCGGTTATCTGGACGGAGAGATCAGCGTGCATGATCCCGCCTACAGCAGAGAGATCGGGATGGACGCGGAAGAGTATTCGGTATTGTTGAAGAAAAAGGAAAAGCATCCGAAGCTGCTGTACAGAAGGACCCACTGCATCGCCCAGAACGGCGCGGGGATCGCGGTTGATGAACTCGGCAATCTCTATAAGTGCTGGGAGAATATCGGGCTGCCGGAGGAATCCTTCGGGAATCTGGAGAATTTCGGTTTCCGCCGGGAGCCGGATGCCCGCATCGAAAACCTGTACAAATATCTCGATACGGCCTGGCCGGAGGATGATCCGGAGTGCATGGAATGTGTGCTGCTTCCATATTGTCTGGGGGGATGTCCCCATAAGCGCGTCAGGTATGGCGAAAAGAAGTGCAGCTCCTACCGCTATATGCTGGACGAGTATGTCATTAACAGGTGCCGGTATGTCTACAGCGACGAGTATAAAGAAAAGAAAAAGCGCAGGCAGCAGTGATCTGCGGGAGCTGTTTTCCTTTCATCCGGACAAAAAGGCGAAACGGGAGCGTCTGATAAAAGAGGCGCGAAGGCTGTATCGGGCGGGGCGAAACGGAGAGCGTCTGCAGCCGGTCTATGACAGTTATGATGGCCTCCTGGGAAAGTTCTATCTCTATCCCACTTTCCGATGTCCCCTGCGGTGTCCCTACTGCTATGCGGAAGGCGGAGAGCGGGAGTCGGAAGAGCTTCTCCCGGGGCAGCTGATCAGGATCACAGAAGAGGCCGTGCATGCCGGATACCGTGCTGTGGTGATCGTGGGCGGAGAACCGCTTGTTTATTCAGGGTTTAAGGCGTACCTGTCCGGACTTGAGGCCATGGATAAGAGGGGCTGCAGGTTTGTGCTGCGGACGTCCTTCGCGTTTCCGGTAAAAGCGGATCTGATGGCCCGCCTTTGCCATGTGTTTGATGAGATCTGCGTAAGCCTTGACGGGAACGAGAAAACAAATGACGTAAATCGCGGGAAAGGTTCTTTTACGAAAACCCTCGCAAATATCGACCTTGCCCTTGAGCTTGGCGGGCAGATCAGCGTCAGCGCGGTGCTTTCGGAGGAAGATGCAAAGGCGGAGCCGGGAGATGATCTGATTGCCGTCTGCAGGGAGCGGGGGATCAAAAAACTGGTCATGAACAACGCCATTCCCATGGGCAGGGCGAAAAGATCCGGCTGTTCCGCTTATTATGAGTGGCGCGCCGACCGTGCATCGAAGATGCCGGACCGGATCGAACCGTCCTTTTCCTGCGGACTCGGAAGAAGCCTTTACATGCAGCCGGACGGGAAAGTGTATCCCTGTTACGCCTGGTGTGAAGACCATCACCTGCTGGGGGATCTGTCCAGAGAATCTTTAGGCGACATCCTCGCCCGGAAGGAACTGCTGGGCATACTTAACACCGGTGTTGATACCAATCAAAAATGCTGCCGCTGCGATGTGCGCTATTTCTGCGGCGGAAAGTGCAAGATCTGGGTAGGGGACAGAACAGACATCAACAGCGGTGATTTTGACTGCGGGAAGACCAGGGAAGGAATCCTTCGGATGCTGCAGGCGTACGGCGTGATTCCTGAGAATGGAGAAGACAAGTCGAACATCGAAAAAAAAGATCCGGAGGAACCGTGTACTACAGACTCTGTGAACATATAGGGCTGCGCTCGTGGAAACGGGCGCCCTATGCCTGTTACGTGAAAAAAGAAGCCTTTGCGAAGAGGCTTTCAAAAGATGACTATGAGCTGCTCTGTCTTTGTGACGGGGCGCATGATCTTCCGGGGAGCGATCGTCTGAAAAGACTGGAAGAAGAGGGATTCGTCGTACCGTGTCGGAAAGGGGATCTGCCGGATGAATGGTCCTTGCCCCGCAGGTATGACAACCGGTATTTTCCAAAGATGAATCTGATGATCACCGGGAAGTGCAATTATAACTGCCGGCACTGTTTCAACGCCGCAGACAATGCCCCGCTGATGGCGGAGTGGGCTTTTGAGCCGCTCCTCGGGCTCCTTGATCAGGCACGGGATTGCGGCATACACGCCTTCACGATCACCGGCGGCGAACCGATGCTGCATCCGCGGTTCATGGACATTCTCGGGGAAATCATCAGACGGGACATGTTTGTGGAGGAACTGAATACCAACGGGTTCTTTATTACAGCAGACGTTCTTTCACAGATGAAGTCAATGGGATGCCGTCCGCTGATGAAGATCTCCTTTGACGGCATCGGCTGCCATGACTGGATGCGTGCGGCAAAGGGGACAGAAGAACGCACATTGTCCGCCATAAGGCGCTGCGTTCAAAATAGATTTCCGGTCATGGTTCAGATGCAGGTCAATAAAAAAAACCTGGAGTCACTGCTGCCGTCTTTGGATATGCTGGAGCAGGAGGGCGTCCGGAGCGTGCGTTTGATACGCACCACGGAGTCGGGACGATGGAGATTGAACCATGGTGACGAGATTCTTTCTTTCCCGGAATATTATGAGCAAATGCTTGCCCTTGCCGAAAGATATTGTAAAAACGAGCACCGTATGGATATCGATATCTGGCAGTTTCTCCATGTATATCCCGCGGAAAGGAGCTTTTCCATCGGCCCGGTGCAGCAGAGCGGCGGCATGTATCGCGGCAGCGCGCCTGTGTGCAGGGGGAACCGCGGCATGGTTGCCGTTACCGCGGAGGGAGACCTGGTTCCCTGCCTTCAGTTAAGCGGGTATTACAAGTTATATGGACTTAAGCTTGGAAATCTGCATGACACAGCGCTGAAGGACCTGCTTACGGAAAGCAGCTATCTTGATACCGTGTGCGCCACGGTCGATCAGCTGAAAAACGGGAATGCGGAATGTGCATCCTGCGAACATTTCCGGTACTGCTGCGGCGGATGCAGGGCGATCGGGATCATGCTTTCCGGTGTGAAGTATGACAAATTCGGCACGGACAGATCGAAGTGCCGGTTCTTTAAGGACGGATGGTATGAGAAAACAACCCTGGCCCTGCGGGGCTGGAAGAATCTTACTGCTGTCCATTGCGGCAAAGCGGCTGATCAGGGAGAAAACGGATGGAATGATCTCACAGCCGGTCATCACCGTACTGCTGGAGGAGTGCGCGGATTTTATTGCTGTTTTTGAAGCTGACGCTGACCGGCAGGTCATAACGATAGAAGGAGGATCAGGATGGGATTTTTATCAAAATTCGGAGGGTTTCACGGTGCGGGTGAAGGCCCGAATGATATCAGCACGGAGAAGTACGGCATGCCGGCCTATTCCCTCTATACGGAGCTGGACCCCGGTGACATGCACCAGAAGATATCCGTAAAGGACGAGCAGGGAAAGACGCTGTACTGGACAAAGTCTTCCGTCATTGCCATCAAGGGAAAGACAGAGATGTTTGATGCCGGCGGTACTCTGGTAGCAAAGCTGGAGAAAAAACCGATCAGCTTTCATGAGGAGCACTATATCACCATGGATGACGGGCAGAAGATCACGCTCTCCAATGAGCTCTTCCATGTTTTTAAGGATATCACGAACATTAAAGGGCTGGGGTGGAAGCTGAAAGGCAATGTGATAGGTCTGAATTTTACGCTTTTTGATGAGAACAGCGAGCCGATTGCCGTGATCGGGCAGAAGATGATCTCCCTGCATGACCGCTACAGCATCGACCTTTATCAGCCGCAGCACGAAAAAGCTGTGGCGGCGATCGTGATTCAGCTTCAGAAGATGCTCACAGCCCGCCGGGAGAATAAGGAATAAGGAGCTGCTTCCTTATCAGCCCGCTGAAAAAGGTACAGAAAACATCAGAAACCGCCTTTTTAGCATATTGTCATTCACTTTATAAAACGGGCATGATCGGGCATGATAACTGCGGCCAACGGCAGGAAATGAACTACGAGCATATTATTCACCCCATACCTCCTTTTTATGAGCAGGGTTCCCGGATCCTGATCCTGGGAAGTTTTCCGTCCGTAAAGACCAGGGAAAGCGGCTTCTTTTACGGACATCCGCAGAACCGATTCTGGAAACTGATGGCGGCGCTGTTCGAAGAGGAGACGATTCCGGCCTCGAAAGAAGAAAAGAGGGCTTTTGCCGCCCGCCATCACATCGCGCTGTGGGATTCCATCCACTCCTGTGATATCGTGGGTTCCAGTGACAGCTCGATCAGGAATGTCAAGCCCAATGATATCCGGATGATCCTGGAAGAAGCGGATATCCGTATGATCGTGACGAACGGTAAGAAATCCCATGAGATCTACCGGAAATACTGCATGACTCTGACAGGACGGGAGGATGTCTGCCTGCCGTCTACATCGCCTGCCAACGCGGCCTGGACGATGGAGAAGCTGGCACAGGCCTGGAGAGTGATCCTGGAAACGACATAAAAAAAGTCCGAAGGAATAAACCCCTCCGGACTTTTTGCGTTTCCTTCTATGACGCCGGCTGTTTCCGGTAAATATGCACCATATATATTGCCAGGACCGCCATCAGCAGGAACCATGACACCGGGAAGGAAGCATGCACCCATTCAATCCCGCGGGACGCGGTCAGATTGATCCATACTATGCGGCACACGCAGGTGCAGAAAAGATTGATCAGCATCGGCGCCACGGATACGGCGTAACCGCGCAGCGTACCGGTCAGCACATCCGCGATTCCATAGATCACATACAGGGAGCCGACGATCCGAAGGCGTCTTACGCCTTCCGCGATGACGCCGGGATCCGTATTATAGATAGCGATCAGCTTCGGCGCGAACAGTACTGCCAGACCGGATGTGAAAGCTCCCGTAACGACCGTGCACAGGAAGCATAACCGCAGTACCCGGCGGACACGTTTGTAATCGGCGGCGCCCAGATTCTGGCTGGTAAATGTCTGTGCCGCCTGATGGAAGGCGTTCATGGATACGTACAGGAAGCCTTCGATGCTGAAGGCGGCTGACACCCCTGCCATTACGGTGCTTCCGTAAGAATTAATGGCGGACTGAATGACGATATTCGCGATGCTGAACAGACTGCTCTGAAGGCCGGCCGGCAGTCCGAGACGCATCAGTTCGAGGAATACTCTGCGGTCCGGCCGCAGCTTCGCCGGATCGAGATGCAGCTCGTCCTCAGAGCGCAGCAGGAACCGCAGGATCAATGCGGCGCTGACGCCCTGACTGATCACCGTGGCCAGTGCCACGCCGGCGACGTCCATGTGAAACAGAATGACGAAGGTCACGTTCAGCACAACGTTGAGCAGCCCGCTGAGGAAGAGATAAAGGAGCGGCCGTTCCGTGTCGCCCCTGGCGCGCAGCAGTGCCGAACCGTAATTGTAGATCAGCGTAAAAGGAATGCCCGTAAAATAGATCCGGATGTAGAGGAGCGCGAGATCGAACACTTCTTCCGGTGTGGAGACCAGATTCAGCAGCGCGCGGGAAGCAGCAAGTCCCGCCAAGGTAAAAGCGATGCCGCCGGTCAGCGCCACAAACATGGAAGTGTGCACTGTTTTTTCGATTTCGTCTTTCCGCAGACCGGTACCGTAGCAGCGGGCGACCACTACATTTACGCCAACCGACAGGCCGACCAGAATATAAACGAACAAAGCGGTTATGCTGGAGGTACTGCCGACAGCCGCCAGGCTCAGCTGGCTGTTCGGACCGGCAAAACGGCCGATCACGATGATATCCGCAGCATTGAAAAGAAGCTGCAGGAGGTTGGAGATCATGAGCGGCAGCGCGAAGACAAGGATCTTCGGCAGCAGCGGACCATGGATCATGTCGATGGATGTGCGCTTAAACATGGCTGTATTCCTTATTCGTTCGGTTAATTGGTGATTCCCGTCCGGAATTTCTACAGTATAGCGAATACAGATCGAAAACACAATACCGTAAAGTTGCATTTTCAGAAAGAATGTGGTATATAAAGTGCTGATAAAGGCGGGACCCGGACGGGTTCCTTCATTTTGGTTATAAAGAACGATTTTTTTACTGAGGAGGCGGTATTCATGACAAAGATAGATGTTATTTCAGGATTTCTGGGAGCCGGAAAGACCACGCTCATCAGCAAGCTTTTAAAGGAAGCGCTGACAGGCGAGCAGGTCGTGCTGATCGAGAATGAATTCGGGGAGATCGGAATCGACGGCGGTTTCTTAAAGGAAGCCGGCGTTGAGATCAAGGAAATGAATTCAGGCTGCATCTGCTGCACGCTGGTCGGAGATTTTGAGGCTTCGCTGAAGGAAGTCCTTTCCAAATATCATCCGGACAGGATCATCATCGAGCCTTCAGGCGTAGGCAAACTTTCGGATGTGATCGTTGCGGTAAACAATGCCGTGGCAGGAACAGACGCAGTCCTGGGAAGCCCTGTGACTGTAGTGGACGCCATGAAGTGCAAGATGTATATGAAGAATTTCGGCGAGTTTTTCAACAATCAGATCGAGACAGCCAAGGCTGTTATCCTGAGCCGTACCGGAAAGTGTTCTGAGGCTAAACTGGCGGAAGCTGTCGCGCTGATCAGAAGCCTGAATGAAAATGCGGATCTGATCACGACGGACTGGGAGAAGATCTCCGGCGCGCAGATCCTGGAGACGATGGAAAATGCCGAGAAATTCGAAGAGGCGGCTCTTCGCGAGCTCCTGGAAGAGCACCTGAAGGAAGCGGAAGAGCATGAACACGAGCATCACCATCACCATCATGGCCATGATCATGACGAGGATGAACATGAGCACCATCATCACCACCATGATGACGATGATGACGACGAGCATGAGCACCATCATCACCACCATGATGACGATGATGACGACGAGCATGAGCACCATCACCATCATCACGAACACGGAGAGCATCATCATCACCATCACCACGGTCATCACCATGCCGACGATGTCTTCACCAGCTGGGGATTTGAGACGACCCGTTCCTTCACGAAGGAGGAGATCAGCGATATCCTTGCAAAACTCGGTGACGGAGAAACGTTCGGTACAGTGCTTCGTGCCAAGGGTATGGTCCCGCAGACCGGCAGCGACAGATGGATCCATTTTGATATGGTTCCCGAAGAGACCGAAGTCAGGGACGGCGCACCGGATGTTACCGGTAAGCTGTGCGTGATCGGCGCGGATATTCATACTGACAAACTTGCAGAAGTATTCGGAAAGAAAGCCTGATGAAGGGCTGCCCTCACAATGACAGACGGTTTCAGCTGACGGCATTGCCGATGACGAAACCAGGGCCGGCTTATCATTACAGAAAGGACTGATAACATGCAGAAACCTGAAATTCCCGTTTTCCTGATCACGGGTTTTCTTGAGAGCGGGAAGACGACATTTCTGTCACAGACAATAGGCGAGGATTATTTTAAGATCGATGGAAATACCCTGCTGCTTCTCTGCGAAGAAGGCGTCGAGGAATATGATCCGAATCTTCTCGCATGGAGCCGCACAAAACTTGAAGTGATCGAAGAGCAGGAAGAGCTGACGCCGGTGCACATGGAAGAACTTCGAAAGAAGCATAAGGCCGAGCGCGTCATCATTGAATACAACGGCGTGTGGGACCCCAGGGATCTGCAGCTTCCGGAGCACTGGTTCCTGCACCAGCAGCTGATGCTGGTGGACGGCTCGACCTTCGATACTTATTATATGAACATGAAATCCGTTTTCGGCAACAATGCGAGAAATTCGGAAGTCATCATGGTGAACCGCTGCACAAAGGATATGGATCTTGCAAGGATCAAGAGGATCTTCCGCGGCGTCAACCAGCAGGCGGAGATCGTGTTCGAGGATGACGAGGGCGAACTGGATGCCTTCATTGAAGAAGATCTTCCCTTCGATCTGAATGCCGACATCATCGATCTGACAGCGAACAGCTACGGCATCTGGTTCCTGGATGCTGCCGAGAATCCGGACAGGTATGACGGCAAAAAAGTGCGTTTTACCGCCATGATCCACAAAGAACCCGGCCTGCCGGAGGATGCCTTCGTCCCCGGACGTATGGCCATGAACTGCTGCGAAGCGGACATGATCTTTCTCGGGTATCTCTGCAGGAGCACGGAAGCGCCGAAGTGGAAAGAAGGCACCTGGGCCAGGCTGACTGTCTATATCAGGAAGGAATTCGTGGAAGCCTACGGCGAAGACGGCCCTGTGATGTACGCGATCAGGATCGAACCGGCGCAGCCGATCAAAGAACCGGTGAGTTTTGTATAACTTGCTGCCGGGATCGTTTTTGGCATTGACAAAAAAGTAACAGTAGTGTATAGTTCTGTATGACCTGAGAGAAAGCGGCACGGCTGCTGACGGGAAGGTGCACAGAGAATTTATGGGATGCCGAAGGGAAGGGAGATCTGACCGGGGGAAGATCCGATCCATATAGTTTGTTTGTGTACATCGCGCCATGCCCTCGGGTATGGCGTTTTTTCTGTCATGGCCGGCAGAAGGTACGCTTTGCGGGATTATTTGAGGAAGATGTTTTGAACTGCCGGTCTGCAGGTGTTCCTGCGGAAGGGCAGAGTATCGCGGCAGGGGAAAGGATATGGAAAACAGAGTTGCGGTCATCAGTGTGATCGTCGGAAAAGAAGGAAATACGGAAACGCTCAACAGTCTTCTGCACGATTACGGGCAGTATATCGTCGGACGTATGGGCATCCCGTACAGAAAACGGAACATCAATATCATCAGTGTTGTCATAGACGCGCCGCAGAACGAGATCGCGACCCTTTCGGGCAAGATCGGGAATCTGCCGGGCGTCAATGTGAAGACGGCCTATTCCAATGTGCAGGACTGAGACGGGATGGACATTCGTATGTGCAGGTCCTGCGGCGGGACCGCCGCGCCGTCGAACGAACGGGGGTGAATGCGATCGGAATAAAAGAAGATAACAGAATCGCCGGAGTGGCTCCCGCTTCTGCGGAAATCGTGCAAAGAGATGAAAACATGGCCGGCGCAGCAGATTCTGCTGCCGCTGCTGTAGAAAAACTGATCCGGACGCACAGCCTTTCGGTGCCGGAATATGCAGCGCTGATCGAAGGACGGACTCCGGAGATCGCAGAACGCCTGAAAGAGGAAGCCGTAAAGCTGCGGAAGGAAATCTACGGGAATGCGGTCTTCACCCGCGGTCTGATCGAGATCAGCAACATCTGCAGGAACGACTGCCTGTACTGCGGCATCCGGCGCAGCAACCGGAATTGCGACAGATACCGGCTGACCCGGGACGAGATCCTTTCCTGCGCAGAAGAAGGATACGGACTTGGCTTCCGAACCTTTGTAATGCAGGGAGGAGAGGATCCGTATTTCACCGACGAAATACTGTGCGGGATCGTGTCAGAGATCAAGAGAAGACATCCGGACTGCGCAGTGACCCTGTCTATGGGAGAACGGAGCCGGGAGAGCTATGAACGCATGCATGCTGCGGGAGCGGACAGATACCTGCTCCGGCATGAGACAGCCGATCCCGAGCATTACGGGAAACTGCATCCGAAAGAAATGTCTTATGAGAACAGGATGAACTGTCTGCGGCAGCTCAGGGAGACGGGATATCAGGTGGGCTGCGGTATGATGGTCGGCTCACCGTATCAGACAGTCAGGAATCTGGCGCAGGATCTGAAATTCATAGAAGAATTCAAGCCTGACATGTGCGGAATCGGCCCTTTCATCCCTCACAAGGATACACCGTTCGCCGAGGAATCTGCCGGAACATTTGAACTGACATGCTTCCTGCTTTCCGTGATCAGGCTCATCCATCCGCCGGTCCTGCTTCCCGCGACCACTGCGCTTGGGACGATCCATCCGCTCGGCAGGGAACTGGGAATCCAGTCAGGGGCAAATGTAGTGATGCCGAACCTGTCGCCGGTGGCTGTCAGAAAGAAGTATGAACTGTATGACAACAAGATCTGTACGGGTGATGAATCCGCCCAGTGCAGAAGCTGTCTGAACCTCAGGATGGAGTCGATCGGTTACGAACTGGTCACCGACCGCGGAGACGTCCGGAGAGCGGCGTTATCCTGATGGAAACCGAAGATGCGTTTGACGGATATTTAAAGTGCCTGTTCATATAGCAAGGCGATTTGAAAAAAATACATCCTGCAACTTGCCCTGAAACGGGCAGCAGCAATGATTCAGATGGATCTTTGTTCAAACAGGAAGAAGATCTGCGATTTATACATCCCCGCTGTATCCGGGAAGAACTTCTTGTAAAGCGTTTGAGGGTGTAAAAATTCCGAACAAGATCCATATATGAACAAAAGAAGGAATATGCTTTCAAAAGCATGACGGCAGAACAAAAACAGGGGTGTGCAAATTTTTTGAAAGCCGCATTTCTGAACAATCAGGAAACAAGAACACAATATAACACTATAATAAATATATCCTTTTTCACCTGGGCAGATCGCCGGGGAGAACGGACATCAGAAAGGAAAAACAATGTACAAATACGATCCCAAATCTCTCATCGCCGATGAATTCATCAATGATGAGGAAATCAAAGCGACACTGGCTTATGCCGAGGCAAACAAGAACAATTTCGAACTGATCGATGCGATTCTGGAGAAAGCCCGTCCCGGCAATCTGCAGGCTGCCGAGCACGGAACCGCGCTGACACACAGGGAGGCATCCGTCCTGCTCGCCTGCGAGGATCCGGAGCGTGTCCAGAGAATGTTTGAGATCGCAGGGGAGATCAAGCAGGCTTATTACGGGAACCGTATCGTTCTCTTTGCGCCGCTCTATCTGTCCAACTACTGCGTGAACGGATGTCTCTACTGTCCTTACCATGCGAAGAACAAGACGATCCCGAGGAAGAAACTGACCCAGGAAGAGATCAAAGCCGAAGTCATCGCGCTGCAGGATATGGGCCACAAGAGGCTTGCGATCGAAGCCGGCGAGGATCCGGTCAACAATCCGATCGAGTATATTCTCGACTGTATTAAAACGATCTACAGCGTTCATCATAAGAACGGCGATATCAGGCGTGTAAATGTCAATATCGCTGCGACAACTGTAGAAAATTACAGGAAGCTGAAAGAAGCCGGCATCGGGACCTATATCCTTTTCCAGGAGACGTATCATAAGAAGAGCTACGAGCATCTGCATCCGACCGGACCGAAGCACAATTACAATTATCATACGGAAGCCATGGACCGCGCCATGGACGGCGGTATCGACGATGTCGGTCTCGGCGTGCTGTTCGGGCTGGAACTGTACAAGTATGAATTCGCGGGACTGATCATGCATGCAGAACATCTTGAAGCAGTGCATGGCGTCGGACCGCACACCATCAGTGTTCCCCGTGTAAAGAAAGCCGACGATATTGATCCCAACGAATTCGACGGCGGCATCGATGATGAGACCTTTGAAAAGATCATCGCCTGCATCCGTCTGGCCGTTCCTTATACCGGCATGATCATCTCCACCAGAGAAGGCCAGGCGGTCAGGGAAAAAGCGCTGAAGATGGGCATTTCCCAGATCAGCGGCGCTTCCAGGACATCGGTAGGCGGGTACACCGAGGAGGAGCGCCCGACCGATACCGAGCAGTTCGATGTCAGCGACCAGAGAACGCTGGATGAAGTCATCCGATGGCTGATGGAAAATGACCATGTGCCGTCATTCTGCACGGCCTGTTACAGAGAAGGCCGTACCGGAGACCGTTTCATGAGCCTCTGTAAGAGCGGGCAGATCCTTAACTGCTGCCATCCGAACGCACTGATGACACTGGCTGAGTTCCTGGTGGACTATGCGTCGCCCGAGACAAAGGAAATCGGCTGGGAACTGATCAAAAAGGAGCTGGAGAAGATCCCGAAGGAAAAGGTAAGACAGATCTGCGCGCAGCATATTGAGGAGATCCGGACTTCCAACAGCAGGGATTTCAGATTCTGATAAAAAGGTGTCCGCTGAAGGGGGAGGGAGAGAATGCCTTCCCCTTCAGGGGCGTGAGCCGCGGCAGCGGCAGGAGAGAATGCCTCCCCCTTTTGGGGAGGGTGCCGCAGCAGCGGCAGGAGAGGTACTATGAGCCTTAACAACACACCAGCATCCGAACGCCTTCATATAGGCTTCTTCGGCCTCATGAACGTCGGCAAATCCAGCCTGATCAATGCGGTCACCGCGCAGCAGCTCTCGCTCGTCTCGGATATTCCGGGAACAACGACCGACCCGGTCCACAAGACCATGGAGCTTCTGCCGCTCGGTCCGGTCGTGATCATCGACACGGCCGGCATCGACGACACCGGAAAGCTCGGTGAAATGAGAGCGGAGCGCGCCAGAAAAGTGCTGGAGCAGACGGATATCGCGGTGCTCGTGACGGAAGCCGGAAGAGAACTGCAGCCGTCTGAAAAGGAACTGATCAGTCTTTTCAATGAGAAAAACATCAGCTATATCATCGCTTATAACAAGGACGATCCGGAAGGCAGACAGATAACAGAGGCCGGTCAGACGGACAGCTTCACGCCGGATGCGGAACACGGCATCTGCGTCAGCGCGCTGACAGGCAAGAATATCAATGCGCTGAAAGAGAAACTGGGAGAATTTTCGAAAAAATGGGAAGAAAAGAAACATGTGATCGTAACAGACCTTCTTGCACCGTATGATATGACGATCCTGGTGATCCCGATCGATGAGTCCGCGCCGAAGGGCAGGCTTATTCTCCCGCAGCAGCAGGTGATGAGAGAACTGCTGGACGCGCACATGAGCTTTATCGCATGCCAGCCGGAAGAGATCCCGCAGGTGCTTGCAGACCTGCAGAAAAAGCCGGCCCTGGTCATTACTGATTCCCAGGCGTTCGGCAAAGTTTCAAAACTGGTGCCGGAAGAGATCACACTGACGTCGTTTTCGATCCTTTTCGCCCGTTATAAGGGATCGCTGAAAACGCTTGTGGCAGGTGCAGCGGAGCTTTCAAAGCTCGCAGACGGGGATAAAGTGCTGATCTCCGAGGGCTGTACTCATCACAGGCAGTGCAATGATATCGGAACGGTAAAGATGCCGGGCTGGATCGAAGGGTTCGCCGGCGTGAAGCCGGAGTTCGGATTCACCTCCGGGCACGGATTCCCGGATGATCTGAAAGAATACAAGCTGATCGTGCACTGCGGCGGCTGTATGCTTAACGAGCAGGAAATGAAGAGCCGGATGAAGGCCGCGAAGGCAGCCGGCGTACCGATGGTCAATTACGGGATCGCGATCGCGCATATGCACGGGATCCTGAAAAGAAGCCTGGAGCCGTTTCCGGATGTGCTGGAAATGATCGGGTAGAACGCGAGCCAGGGGGACGGTTCACCGGCTCGCGGAAATGGTCAGGAAAAAGAAGAAGGAACCGGGGGGCGGGTCTTGAGAGACCCGCCCCCCGGTTTCTTCTTCATCTTTACAGTATCTTATATCTTCTCAGAAAATCCTCGATCCGCTTATCCAGCTGCCGGTCCGGCTCCGCGATATCCCACAGATAATGTGCGTCCGAATTGTGCAGCCAGGGCTTGTATTTCAGCAGCGGATGCTTTTCCATGATCTCGTCATACAGCCCGACATGGTACAGCTCATAAAAAGGAAAGTCCACATCGTCCGGCACACCGCCCATGATCGCCAGCAGACTGTTGGCACTTCTGTCCACATGAGCCGGGAAGAAGATCCCGCCGTACTGCTTCATCAGATCAGGCAGCTCGGAAAGGGAGACACCGCTGGCCGTGATGATAAGTGTATCGATGGTGCCGATACGCTCATCGTTCTCATCTACCAGGATCTGGTCTCCGAATATCTCCGGCTTGTTCTTAACCGGCGGCAGCATGGAAAAGACATAGGAATCAAAATCCATCGCCGCATCCAGCGTCGGGAAAAGGCAGACGGCATGGATCTCTTCCGCCGTATTGATCTCCATGCCGGGAATCGCTTTAATGCCGGCTTCTTCGGCGACCTTCATAAAAGCCGGACAGTTCTTTGACGAATTGTGATCCGTCAGCGCGATCACATCCAGCTCCTTCAGCGCTGCCATGTTTACGATGTTATTCACTGTCATGTCATTGTCGCCGCAGGGAGACAGGCATGAGTGTATGTGAAGATCGTAGGTCATCGGGGCATCCTCCTGCGGGATCAGCTTATTGCTTCGTGAATCAGCAGCCCCGTATCAAAAGCGGGCTTATCGGAGAGCAGCACGGCGATATCCTGCTGCTCAGCTTTCTTCAGCATATCCTCGTCCGGCTGTACCCTGTCACAGAGCACGATGCATGCGACGTCTGTCAGGGAGGCAACCGCCACAGAATTCATGTTTCCCATGACTGTGATCCATGCATAATCCTCGGGCGCCCGGCCCATCGCAAAACTGAGGAGATCGCAGCAGTAGATCCCTTCTATTGTTCGGGTGAGCGCATCGTCTCCGGCGGCAATTTTAAAACCGCATTTTTCGGCAATCTCATTTACATTCATAGCAGTATCCTTTGCTCTGATCAGGGATCAGTCTTCTTTCGTTTCGGCATCTGCCGTGTTTTTGCGGCCCAGCTGTATTCCGGAGATACGGGAGAGCGAATTCGCGATCTGATGCACTTCGTCCCGGAGAACGAATACGCAGGCTTCTTCCGTAGAATAGCCCCTTACGATATCTTCCGCAAGCGACCGGCAGGAAGGAGATCCGCAGGATCCGCAGTCCAGACCCGGGAATTTCTTGATGAGCCGTTCGATCTCATCCATCTTCTGGAAGGCCTTTTCCATATCTGTATCCAGTTCCATGACCGGAAGATATTCGAGCTTGTAAGTCCAGCGGTAATCTTCCGGGACCTCCTGGGTATCCAGCACGTTCCGGTAGGGCGGCATATATCTGATCAGGGATTTGATCTTGGTCTTGGCGAGGAAGGGATTCTCGACCTGCAGAACGCCGCCGACACATCCGCCGGGACAGGCGTTCAGTTCCACGAATTTGATATAATTCAGCTTCTCGTCCTCCAGATCATTCAGCACCTTGATGCAGTTCTCGATCCCGTCCGCTGCCAGATACAGGTCTGACAGGAGCGCGTGCGCCTCACCGCCGGAAGAACCCCACCTTACACCTGCGCGTCCGCTGTCGGATATGTCGCAGGTGTCTTCAGCCCGGTGCATCAGGCCGACCAGTCGGGGATACACTTCCTTGATCGGAATAGCAGCATCGATATAGCTTTTGTCAAGCCCGAGCGGCATATTGATGCTGGCTGCCTTGGCAGGGCAGGGCGTGAGGAAAATGACGCCGATCTTTTCGGGCGGAAGACCGGTCTCTCTGCAGGCCTTTTCCCTGGCAAGTTTTCCGGCGAGTTCCGCCGGGGTCAGCAGCGGAGACATGTATTCGATCAGATCCGGGAAACGGATCCTTATGAGCCGCGAGATGGTAGGGCATGCGCAGCTGATCATGGGCATGGGTGCTTTCCCGGAGTTGATCAGCTTTCTGGTGGCATCGGAGATCAGTTCTGCGGCCTGGGCGACTTCAAATACATCGTCAAAGCCGAGGAGTTTCAGCCCCTCCACGACCGTGCCGGGGCCTTCCAGATTGTTGAACTGCGCATACAGAGAAGGTGCCGGAAGCGCAACGGTATATTCATATCTGTCAAGGATATCAAGCGTTTCACAGACGGCGATCTTGGCATGATGCGGACAGACACGGATGCATTCCCCGCAGTCAATGCACCGTTCGGAGAGGATCCTGGCTTTGCCTTCCTGTACTCTGATCGCGCTGGTGGGGCATCTTTTTATGCAGTTGGTGCAGCCGAGGCACTTGTCTCTGTCAAGTGTAACGCTGTGGAAAAATTCAGACAAAATGACACCTCGTTTCGATAGTCAGACAGTACGGCTTTGCGCCGCAGTATTCAGGAGTGATTGTAGACTTTCATTCTTACGGTGGTACCGACGCCCACTTCGCTTTCAATATGGAATTCGTCCGTGTACTTCTTCATGTTGGGAAGGCCCATGCCGGCGCCGAAACCGAGGTTCCTGACCTGTTCGGTGGCGGTGGAGTAGCCGTCCTGCATGGCTTTTTCAATATCCGGAATACCGGGACCGGTATCAGCGAGCGTGAGGTCGATCTCGGAAGAGGAAATCTCTGCCGTGATCTCTCCGCCGTAGGCATGGATCACCATGTTGATCTCGCCTTCATATAAAGCGATGGAGACTTTGCGGATGACATCGCTCGGAAAGCCGAGTTTCTTCATCTTGCGCTTCAGATCCCCCGATGCTTCGCCCGCACGGGTAAAATCGTCTCCGGGAACAATGTAATGCAGAGTCATACGCTGTGTCCTCCGCGCAGACCGTGCTTATACAGGATCCCGCAGGCGCAGAACATTGTGTGCTCGGTCTTCAGCACACAGATGTCCCTGTCTTTGGCCAGTTCAATCACATTTTCAAGAGGATCCTTTCCGCGGACCAGGACAATACATTTCATATCCATCATTTCCGCGGTCCTTACAGCCTGGGTGTTGATCAGCCCTGTAAGGAGCACTGCCTGATCCTTTACGAAGGCAAGCACATCGCTCATCATATCGCTTCCGCAGGCATGCTGTACTTCCTGGTCAAGCAGTTCGTCATCGCCGAAGAGCAGTTCGGCATCCAGATAATCAATAATGTCTCTTACTGTCATAGTGATCGGCCGTTGATACCGGCCTTCCTCCTTTGTGAGTATGATAGTGTTAATTATTATACAAATTGCAGGAAATAATTGCAATAGCAATACAGGAGAAGGAATTCAACAATCCAAAATGGTTAGATACAGCAAACTGACATTTTTTTTATTGATGGCATTAATGTTAAATAATGATGGATAAAATCCGAAAAAATGTATACTGACTGTCTTGCTAATATGCAGGTTTACATCTATAATAATAAAGCATAAAAAGGGTATAGTCTGTACTTTTTCATGTTATTAATTTAACAATGTAAAAATTATTCAAAGGAAGAGAGGACGTCAATATGGCAAACTCGAAAACCAATGTTCCCTTCCAGGGCACTCCCGAACAGGAGAAAGCACTTATGGAGGTCATTGAGCGCCTCAAGGATGAAAAAGGAGCGCTGATGCCGATCCTGCAGGAAGCACAGGATATCTACGGCTATCTGCCGGAGGAAGTTCAGCGCATGATCGCGCTCGGTCTGAATATACCTTTTGAAGAGGTATATGGCGTAGCAACTTTCTACTCTCAGTTCACGCTGAATCCCAAGGGCAAGTACAAAGTTTCCGTATGTCTCGGAACCGCCTGCTATGTTAAGGGCTCCGGAGAAGTGTATGCAAAGCTGCAGGAAGAGCTCGGCATCAAGGGCGGTGAATGCACGGCGGATAAGAAGTTCTCCCTGGAAGCCTGCCGCTGCGTGGGCGCCTGCGGACTTGCGCCGGTCATCATGATCAATGATGAAGTCTACGGCCGCATGACGCCCGGTCAGGTCCAGGTAGTCCTGGCCAAGTATAAGGATGCCTGATCAATGCAGGAACTTTCGATGAATGTGCTCGACGTAGCTGAGAATTCCATGAGAGCACAGGCGGAGAATGTGACCGTTAAGATCGTCGAAGACACCGAAAAAGACATCATGAGCATCCTGATCGAAGATGACGGATGCGGGATGACGGAAGAACAGGTCAGACAGGTGACGGATCCGTTCTTTACCACGAGAACCACAAGAAAAGTCGGTCTGGGCGTGCCGCTCTTTAAAATGGCGGCGGAGATGGCTGACGGCGAGTTCTCGATCCATTCAACACCAGGTGTCGGAACAAAGACATTCGCATCCTTCAAACTGTCGCATATAGACAGGATGCCGCTCGGAGATATCGCATCCACTATGCAGCTCCTGATCTGCAGCCACGAAGATGTGAATGTTATGTACACACACATTGTGAACGGAAATGAATTTTCCGTTTCCACCGCACAGCTGAAAGAGGTCCTGGAGGGCGTATCCCTGGAAACGCCGGAGATCAGGATTTTCATAGGCGATTATTTAAAAGAGAATATTGAAGCATTGTACAATACGGAGGACAGTATATGAAGAGCTTAGCTGAGCTTAAGGCTTTAAGAGATAAAGCCAGAGGTGAAATGGGTATGAGAGAGGACGCACCGGACAATATCCGCATCGTTGTCGGTATGGCTACATGCGGTATCGCTGCAGGCGCCCGTCCCGTGCTCAATTCATTTGTCAACGAAGTCGCAAAACGCGGACTGAAGAATGTTACCGTTTCCCAGACGGGCTGCATCGGCATCTGCCAGTTCGAGCCGGTCGCCGAGGTATTTGAGCCCGGCAAGGAAAAAGTGACCTATGTCAAGCTGGACGCGGACAAGGCTGCTAAGATCGTAGTAGATCATATCGTAAACGGAAGCGTTGTCACGGATTACACCATCGGCGCCGCAAACGCAGCAAAATAAGGAGGAGAGAAGATGTATCGAGCACATGTACTTATCTGCGGAGGTACCGGATGTACTTCCTCCGGCAGCATGAAAGTCCAGGAAGCTCTCGCTGCCGAACTGAAGGCCTACGGCCTGGAAGATGAAATCTCGATCGTCCGCACCGGCTGCTTCGGACTCTGCGAGAACGGCCCGGTCATGATCGTCTATCCCGAAGGATCTTTCTATTCACGCGTTACTCCGGAGGATGTCAAGGAGATCGTTTCCGAGCATCTGCTGAAGGGACGTATCGTACAGCGCCTCCTTTACAAGGATTCCGTGGATGAAGACAACAATACGATCAAGTCCCTGGATGAGACGCCTTTCTATAAGAAACAGAAGAGAGTCGCGCTCAGGAACTGCGGTATCATCAATCCCGAGATCATTGATGAATATATCGCTTACGACGGCTATCAGGCACTCGGCAAAGTCCTTACCGAGATGAAGCCCGAAGACGTTATCGAAACACTGAAAGCTTCCGGTCTCCGCGGCCGCGGCGGCGCAGGCTTCCCGACAGGCGTGAAGTGGTCCTTCGCCGCTGTCCAGCCCGGACCTGATAAATTTGTATGCTGCAACGCCGACGAAGGCGACCCCGGCGCATTCATGGACCGTTCCGTTCTGGAAGGCGATCCCCATGTTGTCATCGAAGCCATGACGATCGCGGGATATGCCATCGGTGCACATCAGGGTTATATCTACGTCCGTGCAGAGTACCCCATCGCCGTCAAGCGTCTGAAGATCGCGATCGGCCAGGCCAGGGAATACGGCCTGCTCGGCAAGGATATCCTTGGTTCCGGATTTGATTTCGACCTGGATATCAGACTCGGCGCCGGCGCATTCGTCTGCGGTGAGGAAACAGCCCTGATGACTTCCATTGAAGGCAAGAGAGGCGAGCCCAGACCCAGACCGCCGTTCCCGGCAGTGAAAGGTCTGTTCCAGAAACCCACCATCCTGAACAACGTTGAGACCTATGCGAACATCCCCCAGATCATCCTGAAGGGACCGGAATGGTTCGCATCGATGGGTACCGAGAAATCCAAGGGCACCAAGGTCTTCGCACTCGGCGGAAAGATCAAGAATACCGGTCTTGTCGAGATCCCCATGGGAACCACGCTCCGCGAAGTCGTCGAAGAGATCGGCGGCGGCATCCCGAACGGCAAGAAGTTCAAGGCTGCACAGACCGGCGGACCTTCCGGCGGCTGCATCCCTGCAGAGCATTTTGATGTTCCGATCGATTATGACAACCTGATCGCCATCGGCTCCATGATGGGATCCGGCGGACTGATCGTTATGGACGAGGATAACTGCATGGTCGATATCGCCAAGTTCTTCCTCGAGTTCACCGTCGATGAGTCCTGCGGTAAATGTACGCCCTGCCGTATCGGTACCAGGCGTATGCATGAGATCCTTGACAGGATCACAAAGGGCCAGGGAACACTGGAAGATCTGGACAAGCTGGAAGAACTCGCAAAGTACATCAAAGCGAATTCGCTGTGCGGACTCGGACAGACCGCTCCGAACCCCGTGCTTTCCACCATGAGATACTTCCGTGACGAATATATCGCCCATGTTGTTGAGAAGCGCTGTCCTGCGGGAGTCTGCAAAGGACTTCTTTCCTACACGATCGATCCTGAGAAGTGTAAGGGATGTACAGCCTGCTACCGTAAGTGCCCTGTGGAAGCAATCTCCGGCACAGTCAAACAGCCTCATGTTATCGACCAGAGCAAGTGCATCAAGTGCGGAAGCTGCCTTGATACATGTAAGTTCGGCGCTATAACAAAGAAGTAAGGTGGTGCAGAATATGGAAATGATCAAAGTTAAGATAAACGGGATCGAAGTTGAAGTAGAAAAGAATACCACTATCCTTGACGCCGCCAGAAAAGCCGGCGTACGGATCCCCACGCTCTGCTATCTGCGTGAGATCAATGCGATCGGCGCCTGCCGTATCTGCCTTGTGGAAGTAAAGGGAGCCAGAGGCCTTTGCGCAGCCTGCGTATATCCGCTGGACCGCGACGGCACGGAAGTGTTCACCAACACCCCTGCGATCCGCGCTTACAGAAAGATGACCCTGGAGCTGATGCTCTCCAACCATCGTATGGAATGCCTTTCCTGCGTACGTTCGGATGACTGCGAACTCCGTCAGCTTGCTTCCGAGTACGGCGTAGACCAGAACAAGTTCAAGGGCACAGAGGACCTGAAGCCCGATCTTGATGAAGCAGTACATCTGGTAAGAGACAACTCCAAATGTATCCTCTGCCGCCGCTGCACGGCTGTCTGCCGCCAGAATCAGTATGCCGGCGTGATCGGACCGAACAACCGCGGATTTGCGACCCATATCGGAAGCCCGTTCGATGAGCCGCTCAGCAACACTTCCTGCGTGAACTGCGGACAGTGTACGGCTGTATGTCCTACCGGCGCATTGACTGAGAAGGATGATACCCCGAAGGTATGGGCTGCGATCGCCGATCCGGAGAAGCATGTTGTTGTCGCTCCCGCTCCGTCCGTACGTGTACAGCTCGGAGAGTACTTCGGATTCCCGATGGGCTCCAATGTCGAAGGAAAGATGATCGCCGCCATCAGAAGACTTGGCGTCGACAAGGTATTCGATGTTGACAATGCGGCTGACTTCACCATCATGGAAGAAGGCACCGAGCTCCTTGAGAGACTGCAGAACGGCGGAAAGCTGCCGCTCATCACATCCTGCTCACCCGGCTGGATCAAGTTCTGCGAACATTACTATCCTGATATGACCGAGAACCTGTCCTCCTGCAAGTCTCCTCAGCAGATGTACGGCGGTCTCGTGAAGACCTACTATGCAGAGAAGGCCGGCATTGATCCGAAGGACATCTATGTCATATCCGTCATGCCCTGCACAGCCAAGAAGTTCGAAGTAGGCCGTGATGATATGTCCGCTTCCGGTTATCCGGATGTTGACTGCTCCATCACCACCCGTGAGCTTGCCAGAATGATCAAGACGGCAGGCATCGTATTTGAAGATCTTCCGGATGAAGAGTGCGATCCCGCTCTCGGCATCGCATCCGGTGCTGCCCATATCTTCGGCGCTACCGGCGGTGTTATGGAAGCTGCCCTTCGTACCGTTGCCGAGATCGTTACCGGCCAGAGCCTTGAGAATCCGGAATTCCACGAGGTCCGCGGTGTTGAGGCTATCAAGGAAGCCGAGTATGATCTGGCAGGAACCAAGGTCAAAGTCGCTGTCACCAGCGGACTTAAGAATGCTGCGAAGCTGCTCGACAGAGTCAAGAGCGGAGAGGCTGATTATCAGTTCATCGAAGTCATGGCATGCCCCGGCGGCTGCGTAAACGGCGGCGGCCAGCCTCATCAGCCCGCATCCGTCAGGAACTTCACAGACGTCCGTGCCGTCAGAGCCGGCGGTCTGTATTCCGAGGATCAGGGCATGGCGCTCAGAAAGAGCCATGAGAACCCGATCGTCAAGCAGGTCTATGATGAGTATCTCGGCAAGCCCGGAAGCCATAAGGCCCATGAGATCCTTCATACGACTTATGTAAAGAGAGGACTGTAAGTCTGATCTGACAGAATGAAAAATCCCTGCCGGAAACGGCAGGGATTTTTCATTGGATCTCGGCTTTCGCAGGACTGTCTGCTGCATGAAAGGAATCTGTTGATTCGTTATGTTTGCTGAAGTGACAGGCAGTTGCAAAATCTGACACTGACAGATCTTGAAAAAATGATTCTCATATACTTCATAGTATGGTAAAATATTTCGGAAATCAAATTCGGTTTCCAAAAACTGAGCGATTATTAAAAGGCAGGAGAAGAAAAACATGAAAATCTTATTTGTGACCAGCGAATGTGCTCCGTTTTCAAAATCGGGCGGACTTGCGGATGTGGCATTTTCACTGCCGCCGGCCCTTGCCGAAACAGGCAATGAGATCGCCATTATTACGCCGCTGTACCAGTGTGTGAAGGAAAATTACGGGGAGACTCTTAAGACGGTCTGGACAGGCAGCATTTCTCTTGGCGGAAACGAGCGCTACTGCGGATTGCTGCGCGGGGAACTTCACGGTGTCACTGTCTGGTTCGTGGACAATGAAGATTTCTTCCTTCGCCCGAGGCTTTACGGATATGATGACGACAAGCTTCGCTTTGCCTGGTTCTGTCGGGCGGTGATCGATCTGCTGCAGCGTCTGGACTTCATGCCGGAGATCCTGCACTGCAATGACTGGGAGACAGCCCCGGCGATCCTTTATCTGAAGAACGACCAGGTGACCAGGGAGGATCTGCACGGCATCAAGAGCGTTTATACGATTCACAATATTGCCTATCAGGGGCAGTTCGGCGCAAATGAACTGGAAGATACCTTTGCACTTCCCGGCGGATGGTATCTGGGCGGCCTCGGCTATGAATATGAGGGGCGTCATGATATCAACCTGATGAAAGGTGCGATGCTGATGGCGGATGCCGTCTCTACTGTTTCACCGACCTACGCCAGGGAACTGCACTATCACGAATTCGGAATGGGCCTGGAAGGCGTCGTGGATATCGTGGAGAACAAGCTGTACGGTATCATGAACGGGATCGATATGGATCATTATGATCCCCGGCTCGACAAGCGGCTGCCGCATTCCTTTTCGGTTAAAAAGATGGCGGGAAAAGCCTTATGCAAGAAGGCATTGCAGAAACAGTTCGGACTGGAGGAAGAGCCTGGATATCCGCTGTTCTGTTCCGTCGCGCGTCTTGTGGAACAGAAGGGCATCGAACTGATCAGGGAACTGCTTCCCCGCCTGATGGAACTGGGTGTTCAGCTGATCATCTACGGACAGGGCGATCAGCATTATATCGATTATTTTGAGGAATGCACCAGGCTTTGGCCCGGACAGATCGGATTCTCCAGTGACTACAATGAGACGACTGCCAGCCAGGTGTTCGCAGGTTCCGATTTCTATCTGATGCCTTCCCGTTTTGAACCCTGCGGTCTGAGCCAGATGATGGCGATGCGTTACGGAACGATCCCGATCGTACATGAGACCGGGGGCCTGAAGGATTCTGTCCGGCCTTACAGCGAGTTCGACGGGATCGGCGACGGATTCTCCTTCCCGAATTATCTGAGTAAGAGCCTGATGCTTGCCATTATGGCAGCGCTCAGGGTATATCTGTCGGATGAGGAGACTTTCCGGCTGCTGCAGAAACGCTGCATGGAGAAGGATTTCTCCTGGACACGCAGTGCCGAACAGTATGAGCGTATGTACAGCAGTATCTTTGAGGGAGATCAGAAAGAGGTCATTCCGTTTGAAGAAGCTTTTGCAAAGCTGAAAGAACTGTACAGGAAGCTGGATGCGAAGAACAGGATACGGTTCTTCGACCGTTTCCCGTCCGAATATCACCGCGTGGTACAGATCCGTATGACAGGCCGCGCTTCCGGGATCTGTTATGTAGAGTTCATTCATCATGAAGGAAAACCGTGCTTCCACATGGAACCTTACGCCTATGAGGGGGCGGATGGCTATATTACCGCGAGTTATGACAACCTGATCGGCATGGCAGAGGGAACGATCGACCCTGACAGGCTGTTCCGGAACGGACAGCTAAAGGTGGAAGGAAATATGGCGAAGAGCGCGGAACTGCGGACATTGCTGAAAAAATCGTAATGACCGGCAGAAAAGACGTGCAGAATAAAGGAGGAACAGATGAAATATGCGGTTCTGGGTGCCGGCGGCACCGGCGGGATGATCGGCTTTCAAATGGCGGAAGCCGGGAAGGATGTGACGCTCATCGCGAGGGGAGAGCATCTGGAAGCGATCAGGAAGAACGGGCTGACGGTCAGCAGGATCTGGTGCCATACAAGGAAGACGGTCCGCATACCGGCATTTTTGGCGGAAGAATACGATGAGAGACCGGATGTGATCTTCGTCTGCGTAAAAGGGTATTCTGTAGATGGGATCATTCCGTTCCTGCAAAGGGTATCTGGTCCTGAAACGGTCATTATCCCGATCCTGAACATTTTCGGGACCGGCGGAAGGCTGCAGAAAGACCTGCCGGGCGTGACGGTGACAGACGGCTGCATTTATGTCGCTTCCAGCATCAAGTCTCCCGGTGTCATTGTACAGAACGGGGAGATCCTGCGGGTGATCTTCGGTATAAGATGCGGAGAGACATGCGATGAGCAGACTGCCGCAAAACTGAAAAGGATCGAACAGGATCTGAAGGATTCGAAGATAGACGGGAGGTTTTCGGATCATATCGAAAGAGACTGCCTGCAGAAATTCTCTTATGTTTCCCCTGCGGGAGCAGCCGGGTTGTTCTATAATGCGAAATCAAAGGAACTGCAGACGGAAGGTCCTGCCAGAGAGATGTTCAAGGCTATGATCGCCGAGATTACGGATCTGGCTGCTGCCATGGGTTATCCGTTTGATAACGACTATGTGAAGATCAACCTGGATATTCTGGGCCGCCTTGATCCAGCCTCAGACACCTCCATGCAGAGGGATGTAGCAGCCGGAAAGGAATCCGAGCTGGACGGGATGGTATTCGAAGTGGTCAGGCTCTGCGATCAGTATGATGTTGCCGCACCGACATACCGGATGGCAGCGGAACTGCTCGGTAAAAAATATAATTCATGAAAGAAAAATGCCCTCCCCGCGCGGGAGGGCATTTTGGAGCCGGAAAACCGGCTCCTGTTCAGACTTTATATCTCGCGATGATCTCTTCTGCGGCAGTCCGCTTGGAAATACCGCAGTCCATGGCGGTTTTTTCAATATATCTGTGGGCATGGGGTTCATCCATGCCTTCTTTTTCTATGAGCATCCATTTGGCGCGGTTGACGATCCGGATCTCAGCCATCTTTTCTTCAATGGAAAGCGTCTTTTTCTCGGAAGAACGCAGCTTTTCCCTTGCGGAACACACCCAGTTTACCGCCGTCTGAATCATCGGAAGCGTGACCGGCTTTTTTAATGTAAAGATACCATAGCTGACGACATTTTCATAAATCTCATCGTGGATCTCATTCCGCACAAGCAGCAGAACGACAGTATTTCCGGACGCGCTCCGGTCAATGGCGAACCGGATGCCTGCATCGTCCGGCAGCGGAGAGTTGATGAGTATGATATCGAACTGCTTCTCGGCGCATTTCCTGGCGGCAGCGCCGATATCCCTGACTGTGCAGGTATCCGTAAAGGAGGATCCGGGGAGCAGAGAGTGAATGGCAGTATTGAGCTTTTCCGAAGCGGAGACCAGCAGGATGCTGTAGCTTCGTTCTCGGATATTCATTTCTGCTCACCTCCCCTCTCCCTGTAATTTAGATCTGATACTGTATATTGTGTGCAAACGCAAGTGGGTTGTGATTGGATTGCGCCTGTATTGTGTAAAAATCAGCAGAATTGTTTTTTATACTGCCCAGTCTTTGAAAAAGACGGCTGATTCGTTCTTCGTACTATTCTGCCTGTGCAAAAAATGATCGATTCTTTCTTTGTACTGCCATGCCTGTGCAAAAACAGACCGGATACAAAATTCTACTTCCTCGATTTGTGCAAAATCAGCTTGAATCTCAGTTTATACTGTTATCATCGGTGCAATATTTAAAGTGATAATCATTACTACTGTCATTATTTCAATGCTGCGGAACAGAAAGCCGGCATATATTGGGCAGTAGAAATGAAATATCAACAGACATTTGCACAGACAGCCATTATCTGGAATGAGATCATGTTAACTGACGGAGAAACCAGGACAGTATAAACCTGATTAATACTGCATTATTGCATGAGAACTCATTTATAGAAAAGAAACAGATAACGGCATGGTTGGAATACTGATTATCCGGCTGCTTATCTTCCGCAGTAGATGTCCAGGATCGCTTCCGGGACGTGTTCGCGGATGAATTCACTGCCTGCTGCGATCCTGCAGGCAAGTCCGAGATCGTGCGGAAGTCTCCTGTACGAGGATAATACAGCCGGGTCTGCTGTGTACATATTGATATCGGCAGGCACGGCCAGTGCGGGTTTTTCCGTCAGGCCGTAAAGCCCTGCGTAGATCAGGAGCGTAAAGGCAAGATAAGGGTTGGCGGTAGGATCCGGGGATCTCAGCTCAGCCCTGAAATATTCACCTACAGCCGCAGGAATACGGATCAGCTGGGAGCGGTTCTCGTGTGACCAGGAGATGTAGGATGGCGCTTTATTGTGTCCCAGCCTCTTGTAGGATTCCTCGGTCGGATTCAGGAACGCAGTCATTTCTTCGATCCTGTCCATAATCCCCGCGATCATATAATAGAGATTTTCCTTTCCGCCGGACGGCTGCACGGAGATGTTCACATGGAAGCTGTTGCCGGGGCAGTTCTCCAGAGGCTTGGGAGAGAAATCGGCAAACAGCCCGTTGCGTCTGGCGATCGTTTTGACAACGCTTCGGAAAGTCATTGCGTCATCCGTGGCTGTCAGAGCGTCGGAATAGCGGAAGGCGATCTCATTCTGGCCGGGCCCCTCTTCATGGTGGGCGCTCTCCGGGCGGATCCCCATTTTTTCAAGGGTGAGGCAGATCTCTCTGCGGATGTTATCGCAGCGATCCTCGGGGGCGGTGTCCATGTAGCCTGCCGTGTCATAAGGGATCTTTGTCGGCCTGCCGTTCTCATCCAGCTCGAACAGATAAAATTCCTGTTCTGTGCCGAAGGAGAAGCTGTAGCCGAGAGATGCCGCGTACGCGACGGCTTTTTTCAGAAGGCTTCTTGTGTCACGGTCAAAGAGGGTGCCGTCCGGGTAGGAGATCGTGCAGAACATCCGGATCATCTTGCCGTGCTCGGGCCGCCAGGGAAGGAGCATCAGCGTATCCGGATCCGGATGCAGGAGCAGATCGGATCGCGTCTCATCTCCGAAACCTGCAATGGCGGAGGCATCGAACGCAATGCCGTATTCAAACGCCCGCGGAAGTTCCTCGGGCATGATGGAAATATTTTTTCTTTTTCCGAAAACATCACAAAAATCAAGCCGTACGAACTGCACGTCTTCTTCATTGACAAACTGTATGACCTCTTCTTTTGAGTATCTCATAATATACCTGCCCTTCGGGTACGGTCTGCGGCAACACTTTGTATGGTAATATACTACAGATCATGAAATGACGCCACCTGTTTTGAAAACGTGGGAACATCTTTTTGCAGCCGGCGTTCTGGTTCCGGCGCCTGCAGGTGGATCGTATATAGTATGAGCAAGAGCCGTTAAACCTATTGACAAACTAGGTGAATAGGTTTAACATTTCTTTTAATCAGCGAAAACACGGAAGGGAAAAATGCCGGTAATGCAGGAATGACCGGCGTCCGTTTCAAGCTGACAGAAAAAGGAAAGCGGGGAAAAATGAATATGAGCGGTGGATTGGCTGCGCTGGATAATTTCTTTAACACATGCACCGGATTTCTTTTCGGTCCGGTCATGCTGGTTGTGTTTTTCGGGACCGGCATACTGATGACCGTGGTCACGCGGGGCGTACAGTTCCGCAAGTTCGGGACGGCAGTAAGAGAGATATTTTCCAATCTCAGGCATATTGGTACAGAGGGAGACGGCCAGTTAAAACCGTTCCAGGCGCTGGCAACAGCACTGTCATCCTGTGTCGGGAACGGAAATGTGGTAGGCGTTTCGGCAGCGCTGGTATCCGGCGGCCCCGGAGCCATTTTCTGGATGTGGATCGCAGCGGTGACCGGTATGGCGACAAAATATGCCGAGATCCTTCTCGCCATGCATTTCAGGGAGAAGGATGAGAACGGCGTATGGCGCGGCGGCGTCATGTATATCCTGACACGCGGTATGAAGGAGAACTGGAAATGGCTCGCAAAGATACTGGGCGCGGTATTTGCGGTGTGCTGTGTACTGGTATCCTTCGTATCGTGCAACGCCGTCCAGTCAAGCTCCATGAGCAGCGTTCTGGGAAGTACGATCCCGTTTATCCCGGCATGGGTCTGGGGACTTCTGGCGGCTGTGCTCTCCGGCATATGTATCGTGGGCGGTATCCGCAAGATCGGCCATGTCTGTTCTTTCCTGACGCCGATCATGGCCGTGATCTATATTTTCTTCGGCATCATCATTCTTGTGCTGAATATAGGGGAGATCCCCGGCGCGCTTGCGCTGATCGTAAAAAGTGCATTCAGCAGCCAGGCGGCATGGGGCGGTGTGACCGGCATTACGATCAGGACCGCCATCTCCAAAGGCGTGACCAGAGGAATCTTCTCAAATGAAGCCGGCGTCGGCGGTGCGCCGCTTGTCCATGTCACCTCCGATATTGAGGTGCCGGCAAGACAGAGTCTGTACGGGATCATTGAAGTTTTCTTTGATACGATTATCATCTGCACTTTTACTGCGCTCGTGATCCTTGTATCGGGTGTGGGCGATATTGTGGCTGGCGGAGGGATCCCTGTTACGGAGACAGCAGCTATATCGAATACAGCCTGGAGCATGTCGCTGGGAGCAGTGGGAGACGTGGTGGTGACGATATCGCTGGTGCTGTTCTGTTTTTCCACGATCATCGGATGGTGTACATACGGTGAAACATCGTGGGAGTATCTCTTCGGCTCAAAATCCCTGATCGTTTTCAGGATCATGCATGTAACGATGACTTTCCTGGGATTTGTGATCTCTGCCCAGGTGCTGTGGGATGCCGCTGATTTCTGCAACGGCGTTATGTGTATTCCCAACCTGTTCTCGCTGATCATTTTCTGGAAAATCATTGCGGGAGACACGAAGAAGTATATCGATCCGGTGTATTCGAAATGACTCTTCCTGCAGTTTCAGATCCCGGCACCTGCAAAGTGTTTTATTGTGTCTTGAAAGATGTTCTGCTACAATAGCAGATAGATTCATGCGGCTGCAGGCAGCTGAAAAACAGAAGCGGAAAAGGATACTTTTGGAAGGAGACTTCATAAATGGGTAAAAAGGTCATTGCAGTAAATGCCGGTCCGAGGAAGGGCTGGAATACGGACACGCTGATCAGCGAAGCATCTAAAGGCGCGGAAGCGGCCGGAGCGGAAGTGGAGAGATTTGATCTCTTCCGTCTGGAGCGGTATACGGGATGTATTTCCTGCTTCGGATGCAAGAAAGAGAAATTCAAAGGGCACTGCATCTGCCGGGACGGCCTGACGCCGGTGCTGGATGCGATCCGCGAAGCAGACGGCCTGATCATCGGTTCCCCGAATTATCTGAGTGAGCTGACGGCGTCGTTCCGCGCGCTTTATGAGCGCCTGATTTTTCAGAATCTCACATATAATCTGGAAAAGCCCTGCTGTAATGAGCATCCGATCCCCGTACTCCTGATCATGACAAGCAATGCACCGGACACAGCGTATCAGGAACTGGTGCAGAATTATCAGCAGGTACTGAGCCGCTTCGTTGGTCCCACCGAAGTACATGTCAGCGGCAATACACTGCAGCTGAAGGATTACGGCAAAACGGACTGGCCCTGGACATTGTTCGATCCGGCAGCGAAAAAAGAACAGCATGAGACCGTGTTCCCGGAAGAATGCAGGAAAGCCTTTGAGATGGGCAGGAAGCTTGCGGAATGAAGTAAATAATCCAAAGGATCAGCAAAGAGAGGAACGTCAATGAAGATTTATGATATTTCCCAGGAAGTGTTCGGCTGCGCTGTCTACCCCGGAGATCCGAAGCCGGAGAAGACGGAACTGCTGAAGATGAGCGAAGGCGCAGTGTGCAATCTGAGCGCCCTGTCCATGTGCGCCCATAACGGCACGCATGTTGACGCGCCGCTTCATTTTATCGAAAACGGAAAGAGCATTGATCAGGTCGGACTGGACTGCTTCATTGGCTATGCTTATGTGGCTGCACACGAAGGACAGATCCTGGCAGCAGACGCAGAAAGGATCCTGAAAACAGCTGCAGAATATGATGTCCGCGCGGCAGAGCGGATCCTTGTCAAAGGCAGGGCAGAAGTGACGGCGGAAGCTGCCGGGGTCTTTGCAGACGCCGGAATCAGGCTGTTCGGCAATGAATCCCAGACCGTCGGTCCGGAAGACGCGCCGAAGGAGGTGCACCGGATCATGCTCGGCGCGGAGATCGTCCTGCTGGAAGGCATCCGGCTGGAGGATGTGGACGAGGGCGTCTATATCCTGTATGCGGCGCCGCTGAATCTGGGCGGGGCGGAAGGAGCGCCGTGCCGGGCAGCGCTGATCAGACTGTAAGGAAGCCAGGGGACGGTCCGCCGTCCCTTTTTTATCTAATAGGAAAGTCCTCCATTTTGCCGGAGAACATAGAAAAAGCCCGCTGAAAGACGGGCAGACAAACAAAACGAGATCTTAGAAGATATAAAAACCTTCTTCTCCAAAATCGTCAAGATCTTCGTCATTAAGGAAATAA
>JAFRLH010000081.1 GCA_017431345.1 Lachnospiraceae bacterium
ATGCAGGGCGAACCGAGCCCGTTTTACAACCTGTTCCATGGTCTTTTATACTGTGCGGACTGCGGCAAGTCCATGCAGGCGCGGTATGAGAAGGTCGGGCGGGCAGACGTGAACCGCACGACGAAAGCGAAGCGGGAACCCATCGATAAGGCCTACTATATCTGCCAGACCTATAACCGCCTCGGCTGCAAGGTCTGCCCCAGCCATAAGATTGAGGCCAGAGCCCTTTACAACCTTGTTCTTACGGACATCCGGGAGCTGGCGGCACAGGCGATCCGGGATGAGGATGCCTTTTACGGGCGGCTCGTGAAAAGGCTGGAGAACAGATATCAGACGGACGCGTCTTCTCTTCATAGGGAATTGAATCTCCTGATGGCCAGAAATCAGGAAATCGACGACACCTTTCTCTCCCTCTATACGGATAAGTCCAAGGGGATCCTGACAGAGCAGCGGTTTTTGAAGCTGACTGTGGCGATGGAGAACGAACAGAAGGAAAACAACGGGCGCATTGCCGAGATTCAGGCTTTGCTGCGGGATTCCATTGATCAGGAAAGTGATATCCGGCAGTTCAGTACAGAAATCCGCCAGTGTGAGGCCATCACGGAGCTGGATGAAGGGATCTTAAACCACTTGATTGACAAGATCATGATTGGGGATGTGAAGAAGGTAAACGGAGAAAAGGTACAGGAGGTGCGGATTTTTTATAACTTTGTGGGTGAAGTCGCGGAGATGGCGGCGTAAAAAAGTGGCCGGGGCCAAGATTATGCGGCCCCGGCCACTCAATTTGATAATGAATCTTTGAGGCAGATGTTCAGATTACTCCGTATTCTTTCAGAAGCTTTTCAACATCTGTTCCTTTAATGAAATCAAGAGCCTTGCCGACGGCTATTTTCTGTTTAAGACTCAGTTTCATATCGGTCAGCGGCCTGCCGTCGCGCATACTGATTGCCGCTTTTAGGAGATCACGGACATCATAGATACTGCCCCAGACTTCCGGTACGCCCCGATCGATATTCATAAGGGTGTAGACTGCGACCATTGCGGTCCGGATAGAATATTCCGTAGTGAATACGGTATCTCTGGGAACTTCTGCGAAGTTGCCTAGGAAAGCAAAGTTCACAGCGCCATCCGGTACGACTTCCGGCCTGTCACCCGCGCTGCGCGGCATGAAATAAGCGCTGGCAAAAGGCATCATAACAGGGATTGTTCTGGCACTGTTCGCTGCCAGATCTTCGATCTGATCTGCGGGAACACCGAGATGATACAGCCATTCCATGCAGATTTCTTTGCCGGTGCAGTCTCTCATGTTTTTCCTGACAAAATCACCGGGCCGGTTCGTAAACAGGCCATAAAGCCATACAAGGCACTGATCCTTCGGCTGTGAATGGAACTGCGGCTGACGATTGATTGTCCAGCTAAGGAGCCAGCCGGAATCTCTGGCTGTAACAATACCGCCGGTGACTACCCTGCCTGACAGAGGGTCGCGTTGGCAGATGTTTTTGATGTATGGCAGGATTCTGCCGTCTAACGTATTGACGGTGACACCCATCCAGTTGCATTCTTCCGGATTGCCATAAAACTTTTCGGGGTGTCCAAAGGAACTGTCCTGCCCGGCAATTTTACGCCACAGATCAAAAGAGCCGCCAGGACGGATCTCCCGGATATACTCACAGGTTTTGTCCTGCCCGCCAATGGAGGAGTTTTCCACGTTGCTTCCGTTGGTGATAAACAGATAGTCATTTTCTGTCAGATCCAGAAAATCCTGATGCCCCTCTGTGAAAAGCTCCACACGTTTTGCGACCTTTTGACCGTCATGAATGTCAAAACGGACATCCATGATCTGCGTATTGAAATGGAACTGTACGCCTTGCGCTTCCAGGTACTTAACCATGGGAAGGATCATGGATTCATACTGGTTATACTTGGTAAAACGCAGTGCGCGCAGATCGGGCAGACCGTCAATGTGGTGAATGAAACGCTGCATGTACCGCTTCATTTCCAGGGCACTGTTGCAGTTGTAAAAGGCAAACATTGTCCGCCAGTAAGTCCAGAAATTGCTGTCCAGGACTTCTTCATCCAATACATCCGTAATGCGCTTCTCCTCCAACATCTCATCGGGCGTGAAGATCAGCCGGGTAAGCTGCATTGCCGCTTTATCACTCAGGCGAAACTTACCGTCTGTGTGCGCATTCTGTCCCTGTTTTTCTGTTACCCGGCAGAGGGAATAATTGGGGTCTTCCTTGTTCAGCCAGTAATACTCGTCGAGAACACTGACTCCTTCCGTCTCAATGGATGGAATGGAACGAAACAGATCCCACATTACCTCAAAATGGTTATCCATTTCACGGCCGCCGCGCATGACATAACCGATTTCCGGATAGTTCCATCCGTCACAGGCACCGCCAGCGATCGGATCGCGTTCAAAGAAATGAATGTTTTTACCAGGCATCTGTGCATCACGCACGAGAAAACATCCTGCAGAGAGTGCCGCAAGTCCGGTTCCGATGAAGTAGGCGGATTTATGGTCAATTCCCTCTGGCTTTTTCGGGCGGGCAAACGCCTCATAGTTACCGCTTGAATAATACATAAGAGAACCTCCTTCTTAGTCATTTTTTGTACTGTCTGTCGGTACGGTTACAGTTTAGAAGGTAATCTTTTCGTTTACAATCGACGAACTTTCAGGAATATCGGAAACAACAACATCTGCTTACAATTGGCGGGGCTTTCGACAAAACGGCGAAATGATTGAAATCAGAGCCTGTTTAGAGGTGTATCTAATCTGTATTTTGCCAGCATGCGGGGAATATCGCCATCGATCAGGTCGCTCAGGCGGGATACAATACTTTCAGGAGATGGTTTCATATCACTTTTGATCCATTCCAGCGTCAGCCCAACAAAGGCATGCTTGTAAAAATCAGCAATAAATTTTTTGTCTTCATCCCGGACAGTCATTCCCTGGGCACATTCCTCGACGACCGCAATCAGGAGACCATAGACCACCCGGTAAAGATACTGAAGGATCTGTTCCTGGCTGACATGGCGGTATACATTGATAATAAACGGTTTGTTATCCTCAACCGCATGAAGGATGTTCAGAAACCCCTGCTGCCATGTATCATATGTGGTATTATCAGATAAGGCTTTTCTGGAATCTTCTTCACAGGACCATTCGATCAGGGCGTAAATATCCTGAAAATGATAGTAAAAAGTGGCACGG
>JAFRLH010000082.1 GCA_017431345.1 Lachnospiraceae bacterium
GAGGTGAACATTCATGGCACATAAAAAGGGAGTTGGCTCCACCAAGAACGGAAGAGATTCCGAGTCGAAGCGTTTGGGAGCAAAAAGAGCAGACGGACAGTTTGTTCTGGCCGGTAATATCCTTTACCGCCAGCGCGGCACTCATATCCATCCCGGAGTGAATGTCGGACGTGGAAGTGATGATACGCTCTTTGCTACGGCAGACGGCGTTGTGCGTTTTGAGCGGAAAGGCAGAGACAAGAAGCAGGTCTCCGTTTACCCCAGAACCGAAGTCACTGAATAACAACACTTTGGCCGGTGCTTTACGCACCGGCTTTTTTACTCATCACGGAGGTTTCCATGTTTGCTGATCATGCAAAGATCTATATAAAATCAGGCGACGGCGGAGACGGTCACGTCAGCTTCCGGCGCGAGCTTTATGTTCCGGACGGCGGGCCGGACGGCGGAGACGGCGGAAAAGGCGGCGATATTGTCTTTGTGGTCGACAAAGGCATGAACACGCTTTCCGATTACCGTCATAAAAGAAAATATGTGGCGGCCAACGGAAAGGAAGGCGGCAAAAGAAGATGCACAGGCGCTTCCGCCGAAGACCTGATCCTGAAAGTCCCGGAAGGCACGGTCATCCGGGAAGCGGAGAGTGGAAAAGTGATCGCCGATATGTCCGGCGGCAACGAACGTGAAGTCGTGCTGCGCGGCGGAAGAGGCGGCACCGGCAATATGCATTACGCCACTTCCACCATGCAGGCGCCGAAATACGCCCGTCCCGGCCAGCCCGGTCAGGAACTGATGGTAGAACTTGAACTGAAGGTGATCGCTGATGTCGGACTCCTTGGGTATCCGAACGTCGGCAAATCGACGTTCCTTTCCAGAGTGACCAATGCCAGGCCGAAGATCGCCAACTATCATTTTACGACACTGCAGCCGAATCTCGGCGTTGTGGATATGGGAAACGGACACGGCTTTGTGATCGCGGATATCCCCGGACTGATCGACGGCGCCTCGGAAGGTGTCGGTCTCGGCCATGATTTCCTGCGTCATATTGAAAGGACCAGGCTGCTCGTTCATATCGTGGATGCTTCCGGTTCGGAGGGAAGAGATCCGGTGGAAGATATTAAAGCGATCAATGCGGAACTGGAGAGATTCAATCCGGAACTCATGGAGGTACCGCAGATCATCGCTGCCAACAAGACCGACATCATCCAGACGGAAGAGGGAGAAGAAGACCCGGTCGCGCGTCTCGCGGCCGTATTTGGCCCGGAAGGCATGGAGGTATATCCGATATCAGCTGTGACCGGAAAGGGCGTAAATGAGCTTATAAACGCGATTTACGAGCGTTTAAAACTGATAAACAAGGATCCTGTCGTTTATGAGAAGGAATATATTCCGAAGAACACCGTGCCGGATCTTCCGTACGAAGTTTCCGTCAATGAGGACGGCGAGTATGTGATCGAAGGGCCGATGATCGAGAAGATGTTAGGCTATACGAACCTGGAATCCGAAAAAGGCTTCCTGTTCTTCCAGCAGTTCCTGAAAGACAGGGGAATCCTGGAAGATCTGGAAGCGCTGGGAATCAAAGACGGAGATACGGTGCGTATGTACGGCTTTGCTTTTGACTACTACAAATAATCAGATATCCTATTGGACGGGAGAGTAAAATGACAAGCAAACAAAGAAGTTATCTTATGAGCCTTGCCGCAAAGCTGGATCCCGTTGTGCATGTCGGAAAAGACGGCGCAACGCCGGAAGTGACCGCTTCCGCGGAAGAGGCTGTGAAAGCAAGAGAACTGATCAAGATCGATGTTCTTAAGAACTGTGTTTATGATATCAGGGAAATTGCAGAGACAATTGCGGAACGTACAAGGGCAACTGTCGTTACCGTGATCGGGCGGAAGATCGTTCTTTACCGTCCAAATCCAGACAAAAAGAACCGTATTGAACTTCCCTGACAGGAGCAGGAACGCATGAAAAAGACCGGTATACTCGGAGGCACGTTTGATCCGATCCATCTTGCGCATGAACGGATCGGCCATGCTGCACAGGAAATGCTGGGACTTGATGAGATCATGGTGATCCCTACCGGCAATTCCTATTTCAAAACGGTGCATGGAAATGTCACCAGCGCAAAGCACAGGCTGGCTATGGTCAGGCTGTCCATTCAGAACGATCCGCTGTTTACTTATTCCGATATCGAGATCAAAAGACAGGGATATACCTTTACTGCCGACACGCTTCTTGAACTGACCAGAAGCTTTCCGGACGTCAAGTGGTATTTTATCCTCGGTGCGGATTCCCTTGCCGGCATGAAGACCTGGTTCGCTCCGGAAGTGATCTGCAGACACGCGGAGCTGATTCTTGCCACAAGAGAAGACCAGTGTGATAAAGCGGAACTGGAAACGGATATCAAATATATGACAGAGCGGTACGGTGCTGTCATCCATGTGCTTCCGCTGTCCGATCTGCCGGTTTCTTCCTCTCAGATCAGGGAGGATATTTATAACGGAATACTTCCGCATCCGATGCTGGAACCTGCTGTCAGCCAATACATTAAAGAGCATGGGCTGTATGGAAGGCAGAAAAGCGAAGAGGAGATTGCTGCCTCGCTGAAAAAGAGAATCAAACCTTCGAGGTTTCAGCATACACTCGGCGTAATCGAAACTGCCGAAAAACTGGCTGCGGCATGGCATTATCCGTATCCGGAGAAAGCCAGGCTTGCCGCGCTGCTGCATGACTGTGCAAAATCCGAATCTGATGCGCTCGGGCATGCACCGCTTGGTGCTGTCATTGCGAGAGAAGAGTATGGCGTCAGGGATCCGGAGATCCTGGAGGCGATCCGGTGGCATACGACCGGGCATCCGGATATGTCTGTTCTTGAAAAAATGATTTTTATTGCCGATTATATCGAACCCGGCCGGGACAGAGCGCCGCACCTGAAAGCGCTCAGAGAACTGGCTTTAAACGATCCTGACAAAACAATATATTGTATTTTGGAAGATACACTTTCCTATTTAAGGAACTCCGGCGCCTGTATTGACGCGGCATCGGTTGAAACCTATAATTACTACAAAAATCACGCTGACATTAGAAAGGGGTGATATTCTGTGAGCGATGCCAGAAGTATGGAAGACGCAAAAAAGATGCTGCAGATATCTTATGATGCGCTTGATGAAAAGAAAGCAGATGACATTACCGTGATCGATATTCACGATGTTTCCACGATAGCAGATTATTATGTGATCACAAACGGTGAGAATGCGAACCACGTTCAGGCGCTTGTTGAGAACGTACAGGAAAAAATGTTCAAGGCAGGGTATGCCTGCCGTTCCCTGGAAGGCTACAAGGCTGCCAACTGGGTCCTGATGGATTACGGCGATATCGTAGTAAATGTTTTCTCCAGAGAAGACCGCAGATGGTTCGATCTGGAAAGGATCTGGAGAGACGGAAAGATCGTTGAAAGAGAAGAGCTGGATAAATAAGATTTATGAAAAAAGCAGGCCGTAAGGTCTGCTTTTTTCATGCTTGATCGTACGTTTTCATTACATCTTTCTGTTCTTCATCAGCCGCAGGACGCCGAAAACGCTTCCTAGGACCTGGCAGTCCGGCACAATGATGGGATCCATGTCATCGTTTTCCGGCTGCAGTCTGATATGATCCTTTTCCTTGTAGAATCTTTTGACAGTAGCGGAATCATCTACCAGCGCGACGACAACTTCTCCGTTGCGGGCAGTCATCTGCTGTTCAACAAGGACATAATCCCCGTCCAGGATCCCTATATTCACCATACTGTCGCCTTTTACGGAAAGCATGAAAAGATCATTGTTCGGGACCTGATCCGCCGGGAAAGGATAGTAGCCGGAAATATTCTGTTCTGCAAGGATCGGCTGGCCTGCGGCGACCTGACCTATGATCGGGATCCGGGTCATTTCTCCGTGGTAGATCCCGTAATCATCATCCACGATCTCAATCGCCCGCGGTTTCGTGGGATCGCGCCGGATAAATCCTTTCTTTTCAAGGCTTTCAAGATGCGCATGAACGCTGGAAGTGGATTTGAGGCCGACAGCGTCACAGATTTCCCTGACAGCAGGCGGATAGCCTTTTTTCATAATACAGTCTCTGATAAATTCGAGGATCTGTTCCTGCTTTTTTGTAAGATTGTCATTGCCAGCCATGAGTCCCACCTCCGGTATAGGATTACCCAAATGTATGTTCTGTTTTGATTGTAACACTTTCCAAACTAAAATGCAAACGAATGTTCGAAAATATTTCTGGAAAATTAATTGTATTTTTCGTGATAATTAGTTGAATTATCTGTATATTTATGATATTAATAGAGAGTAAATATTAATCTGTTGTTCAACAGAGGAAAAGGAGAGTACAAATGCAATACGAAATCAAAGGCGGTGTTTTCCCTGTTGTGGAATGCAGTCTCAGTGCAAACGAATCCATGATCACAGAAAAAGGCTCCATGGTCTGGATGAGCCAGAATATGGATATGCAGACAACAGGCGCAGGCGGTTTCGGCCGAATGTTCTCGGGAGAAAGCATTTTTCAGAATGTTTACACTGCAAAAGGCGGTCCCGGCATGATCACTTTCGGTTCGAGCTTCCCAGGTAAGATTCTCCCGGTCGATGTCAGTTATGGCAGCTGGATCTTCCAGAAACAGGCATTTCTGGCTTCGGAATCCTCCGTACAGTTAAATGTGCATTTCCGCAAAAAGGCAGCCGCAGGATTCTTCGGCGGGGAAGGCTTTATCATGCAGAAGCTTTCCGGCAGAGGCATCGCTTTTGTGGAAATAGACGGTGAATGCATTGAATATGATCTGAGACCTGGTGAGAAGCTGATCGTTGATACCGGAAATGTCGCCGGATTTGAAGCGAGCATAAACATGGATATTCAGAGCGTACCGGGACTGAAGAATAAACTGTTCGGCGGCGAGGGACTGTTCAATACGGTTCTGACCGGTCCCGGAAAAGTGCTGCTGCAGACAATGCCGATCAGCAGCGTGGCAGCATCGATCATCCCGTATATTCCCAAAGGAAGCAGCTGATAAAAGGCTGCTGCGGTACCGGATAACGGCTTCGGAAGAGGCCGTTTTTTTTTGTATGTATTGACAAATGCAGAGCGGGATGCTATTCTTCAAATACACCCAACTATTCGCAAAAGAAAACTTTAACGAATAGTTGAGGCGTCATTTGACAAGGTTTTATACTTGCTTTCCCAGTCCGCCTCAACTAATTCGTTAAAGTTCAACAAATAATTTATCTACAGATTTTAACAAGTCCGCCCTCAACTAATTCGTTAAAGTTGATCACGCCCGCAACATATAATTTGTCATTCTGAAGCCACCTGCGGCTGAAGAATCCACCGCTTTTATTTTTCGGTTTTATTACAACTGATCATAACGATTATAATTTTTCAGAAAGGACTTACTATATGCCTTCCCGTTCTTACCACGAACAGCTTGATAAAGCCAACACCATCAAACTCCGTGAACTTATGGAAGGACTCCCGGACTTTGTCCCCACCTTCTTCAGAGGCATCGACCAGACAACTTCCTCCCGCACAAAAATCGCTTACGCCTATGATCTTCACGTATTCTTCGATTATCTTCATCAGTCACACCCGGATTTTAAGGACCGCGAAATTGCTTCTTATGCCGTCACTGATCTTGACAGGATCAAATCCGTTGATCTTGAAAAATACATGGATCATCTTCGTTATTATTCTAACGAAGATACGGAGCGTGTGAACCAGGAACGTGGCATCATGCGCAAAATGTCTTCCCTGAAGACTTTTTATAACTATTTCTTCAAAAAAGAAATGATCTTTACGAATCCGACTGCGCTCGTTTCACTGCCGAAACTTCACGAGAAGGAAATCATCCGGTTGGATATCGACGAGGTCGCTGATCTTCTGGACCAGGTGGAATCCGGTGAAAAGCTGACTGAAAAGCAGCAGGCGTTCCATGAGAAAACAAAGATCAGGGATCTTGCCCTGATGACACTCATGCTGGGAACCGGCATCCGTGTCTCCGAATGCATCGGCCTGAATATGGATGATATCGATTTCCGCAACGCCGGGATCCATATCCACAGAAAAGGCGGCAAGGAAGTCATTATTTACTTCGGGGATGAAGTGGAGGAAGCGCTCAGAGTCTATGAAAACGAACGAAAACATATTCTTCCGGTAAAAGGACATGAAGAAGCATTTTTCCTTTCACTGCAGCGCAAAAGGATGAGTGTCCGCAGCGTGGAAAACCTGGTCAAAAAATATGCCAGGACTGTCACCACGCTGAAAAATATCACGCCGCATAAGCTGAGAAGTACTTACGGCACCAATCTGTACAGGGAAACCGGTGATATCTATCTGGTCGCCGATGTACTCGGCCACTCTGATGTTAATACGACCAGGAAGCACTATGCCGCGCTGGATGACGAGCGTCGCCGCAGCGCAAGGAATAAAGTGCAGCTTCGGGAAAAGAAAGAAAACGAATAATCGATCAAAAAAACAACAGAGTTCTCCGGGGATTGGATAAGAGGTGGGAGTACCCGGAGTCCTCTGCTGTAAGCGGAATGAATTCATACTCTTCTATCGCGAACAGTCATCTTTTAATAGTGTAGATCATGATATAAGCACCGGGATGAAGTGCGGAATCATTTATAATATGGTTCATTTCCTTCAGATCCCTGACATATTCCCTGATATCCTGCGGATCGCTGCTCCCGCAGAATTCCTCTGAAATAGACCAGAGTGTATCTCCCGGCAGGATCTGTACTGAAGAGTATGCTCTCGGCAATGTATCGCGTCCGGATGTCGCAAGTGTACGCGCTCCGAAGCTGCCGATAAATAATATGGCAAGCAGTATTAATACTGTCACTGTTCGAAATGCTTTTCTGTTCATCTCTCTCCTCCGAACATTTGTTCTGTGTGGTTACAATATATCACCCGAACATATGTTTGTCAAGCGTTTTCGAACATATTTTCGATTTCCGCCAAAAAAGAAACGCCCGTTATCATAAACAGGCGTTTCTTTCATATTCGAAACAGTTTTTAAACGTGCAGGATATCATCCCTTTTCTCATCCCGTGCTTTCAGGAAACTGAGAATCAGTTCTACTGCACTTTCCGGTGTCAGGTTGGAACTGTTCAGCGTCAGATCATAGGTATTGGCGACGCCCCATTTCTTATCGGAATAATAATTGTAATAACTCGATCGCTTCTTATCATTCTTCGTGATCATTTCCATCGCCTTGTCATCCGACACATCGAAGCGTTTTGCGATCCGCTTTACTCTGTCAGACAGGTTGGCGCAGATAAAGATATTCGTGACATCCGGGAAATCAGCAAGCGCATAATCAGCACATCTGCCGATGATCACACAGGATTCCTTTTTCGCTATATTCTGAATCGTCTCGAACTGCGCGAGGAAGACCCTCTGGTTCAGCGGAAGATCCACATAATTATTGATCCCGCGGCTGACGGAATTATCCACGACCAGCGAATAAAAGAAACTGTTGATCGGTTTTTCATCGTGTGTTTCCACGACTTCAGCAGCCAGCCCGCTCTCTTTTGCAGCAAGGTTCAGGAGTTCTTTGTCATAACAGGTTACACCAAGACGTTCCGCAAGCATCTTGCCGATCGTATATCCCCCGCTCCCGAACTGTCTGCCGATAGTAACGATTTTATTCATGAAAATGGTCCTCCATTAATTATCACTTTATTGCTGGAATTGTTACTTTTATATAATATACGACATTTCCAATAAAAAAGCAACAAAAATTTATGCAACGGATGATATTTCCGGTCTTATAAGATCTCCAGGAGATGCTTCATATAATCCGGAATGTCCGATGTTACCTCGAGCCATTCTCCGGTACCGGGGTGGACCAGTCCCAGAGAAAGCGCATGAAGTGTCTGTCCCTGCAGTCTGAATTTATTCGGTCTGTTTCCGTATGCTGTATCTCCAAGCAGCGGATGTCCCTCCGATGTCATGTGTACGCGTATCTGATGCGTTCTCCCGGTCTCCAGGCTGCATTCTATATAAGTATATGCCTCGAACCGCTGAAGCACCTTAAAATGCGTTACAGCGCGTTTTCCGTCAGGTACGACTGCCATCTTCAGTCTGTTCGTTCTGGAACGTCCGATCGGTTTGTTGATCACTCCCGTGTCTTCTTCTATTCTTCCGTGAACGATCGCGCGGTATTTCCGTTTGATACTGTGTACCGCAAGCTGTTCCGCCACCTTCCGATGTGCCGCATCGTTTTTGGCAACTGCCAGTACACCGCTTGTATCCATATCAATACGGTGAACGATGCCCGGACGGAGCACGCCGCCGATCGAGGAAAGATCGTCCCCGAGATAATATACCAGCGCATTTACCAGTGTCCCGGTCTCATGGCCGGGTGCGGGATGCACGACCATCCCTTTCGGTTTATTTACAAAAAGAAGATCCTCATCTTCGTAAAGGATCTCAAGCGGAATATTTTCCGGAATCGCTCTTGCCGGTTCCGGTTCCGGGATACTGATCAGTATTTCATCACCCGGTCTGACCGGCTGTTTGGCTTTCACGATCCTGCCGTTATATTTTACGCACCCTTCCGCGATCTTTTTCTGCAGAAAAGATCTGGAATAGGAATCCAGGAAATGGGAAAGATATACATCGAGTCTCTCTCCGGCCTGTTCTTCCTCTACAATTGCTTTGATCTCTTCACTCATAGGATACCTTTCAGATCCTCTTCTTTATAACAGAACAACAGAAGCACGAACAGCAGGACAGCAGAAACAGAAACATAACAGTCTGCAACATTGAAGATCGGAAAATCGATCAGGGAAAAATAGATAAAATCAACCACATAGGACTGTGTGATCCTGTCAATGAAATTTCCGATGGCTCCCGAAAACAACAGGATGCACAGGATATTCAGCGGCAGGTATTTCGCTCCCTGCGGGATCCGGAACAGGAAAAAATAAAACAGCAGTCCGAGAACGATGATCGTGAGAATAAAGAAAAGCGTTTGTTTATTCTGCAGCACGCCAAAGGCTGCACCGTGATTTTCCAGATATTTCAGTTCCAGAACACCTTTCAGCAGTACAATGGGTTCCCTGTCTTTCAGATATTGTACCGCTGCCGATTTTGTGACACGGTCAGCAGCGATCAGGAATGCTGCGCAGACCAATGACAGTATAATAAAAGCTGAACTTTTTTTCATTCATGACCTCACATTCGCAGTTCAAAGAAAAACGCCATCGCAATAATAAAACGATGGCGGCGCGATCTGTTATGATTGCATCAGGAACCGGCTGATCAGGAATTCAGGCTCAGTGTGGAAAGATCCTGACTGCCTTCGATCACATCGGAGAAATCACCGGAAAGACCGATCGACTGAGGCGTAACAATAAAGATGTATTTGGAGATCTTCTGAAGATTGCCGTTGATCGAATAGCAGGAACCGGAGGTAAAATCAACGATCCGCTGCGCAAGATCTACATGCACGCCCTCCATATTGATCACTACAGCGCGTCCGGAAAGAAGGATATCACAGATCTCCCTCGCATCATCCAGCGCAGAAGGCTTTACCATGCATACTTCCATACCGGCCGTATTCTTCATGGGAACGATATTGTCTCTGGTAGGCCGCCTGGAGGCGGTGCGCACGGGCTTCTCGGGTTCTGCCTGCTGTCTTACAGGTTTCTCCTCTTTCGGTGTGCTTTTGCGGAAAGACCTTCTGGGAGCGGGTTCTTCCTTCTCTTCAAATTCCTCTTCATCATCATATTCATCGTCATCATCATAAAGCTTCATGGAATTCAAGAAACGGTCGATAAAGTTCGCCATAATCCGCACTCTCCCTGTCAATTAAATTAAGTAAACAGATGCAATCCTGCATCGTACCTATTATCATGGTTTTTTTATGAATTGTCAACCAAAACAGGCATTTTTCTGTTCCGGAAGATAAAAATCAATAGATTATTTCACCATCTTTCGCCATATTTCCGTTCAGGAGGATATGGTCGTAGATCGTCAGTCCGTAGGGCTGCCCGTTTTGTATGATCACGTAATCACTGTTCTCATCCAGAATGGTGATCTGTTTGAACTGGGCGTACCCTTTATTGACATTCATAACGCCCTGCACGGAAGCCTCGGCGCTGACGGTATACGAAGGAGCGTTCTCTCCCGGTTCCCCGTTCTCTCCGCCTTCCGGCTTGATCAGAACGCTGCCTTCCGTAATTTCATCCGAACGGATGTAGTAGAAATCCTCATTCCTGCCGCAGATTTCCGCGCTGCAGAATGAGACCTGGCCGTCCTCGCCCTGAAGATAGAAGCCGGGGGCGGAATCGTTTCCTCCCTGTCCGGCGTACGATACCGGCACGACGTAAAATTCTTCCGTCACAATAGCCGTCCGCGGGATCTTCAGTCCGGTAATCGAGGATCCGCGGGTACCGGCCCTCCTGAGAGATACGGAAGTGAACCTTTTATCCGCCAGCTGGATCATATAATCCTTCAGTTCGCATTTTCCGACAACGGTACCGTCGGAAAGCGTGATCAGGGAGAACCTGGCAGGCAGCTCCATATTGATATCCGTAAAAAAGAGCCGGATACTTGTCTGATCCACAAGTGCTGCCTGATCTTCGTTGTTGAGCGGCAGATAAACAGTCCAGTTCTCGCTGCTGATAGTCTTGAATACCGGATCGCCGACAGAGACCATTTTCCCGGAGGTAAGAGAATTTCTCTGCGCGTTTGAAGTACGGAAAGAATCTGCAGTCATATTTTCTTCCGAAAGAGACTCCATGCCGTCGGTATAGTATTCCACCACACCGCTGGCGTCGGACGGAACAAGGGTAAGATATTTCGCATCGACGCCGAGCTCCGCGATCTCGTTCAGGCTGTCCTGGCTCATAAAACTCAGAAGCTGGTTCTGAAGACCGAACTTCTCACTGTAAACATCCTGGAATCTGGCAGGATCATAGGAAACGGAGAATGTGACCAGTCTGTTCTTCAGGGAAATGAGCTGGGCAGAGGTAAGGGTGCTCTCTGTGTTGCTCTGTTTGGAAAGCATTTGCGTATACTGTCCGTTCGAATCCAGAAGGCAGACATACTCTCCCATGGAAGTACGTGTTCCTTCCCGGATATAAACGTTTACATAGCCGGATGCAGGTGCGGTCACGATATCTTCATCACGCAGGATGAGCGCGGTATAAGTCGTATCCTGCATGACAGAACTTTCCGAATTTACTTCATAGACCTGGATCCTGGGCCTGACAGCGTATATAACAAGATTGATCACGATATAGATGAAGAACACAAGGAAGACGATCATGCCGATATTCAGATGGATCTTTCCGCTGTAGCTGATAATGTTTCTTCTGTTTTTCTTCACGACCTCCTCCTTTCCGTTTTTTGAGGATAAAAATAAGACGTCCTTCTCTTCAAAAATGCAGAAAAGCCCGCCCGGAGCTTTTCTGCATCAAAATTTTCTTACAGCGCTATGATCGTTTTTTCCTTTGCGATCTCAGGAAGCAGTTCATTGTCTCTTGAGATGCTCAGAACGAATACGACATCAAATTTTTCCCCGATATAGATAAGATCTTTTATGACTTTTTCCAGATCCTCGTCGGCTACATGGGCGATTTTCAGGAAACTGTCAAGGTACATCTGCTCAAGATCATGATCCTGTGAAATGATACCGCAGATAAATCCGAGGAAACCCTCGTAAGAATGGATGGGATATGAAGAAACGTCGATCAGACGTATTTTGTTATTCAGTTCAAACATGTGTTTCGTATTTTTATCCAGGTAACATATAGAGCCGTGCGCCTCTTTGATAGCTGAATTAACTTTCTCCAGCAGATAGCGGGTCTTGCCCTTTCCCCGGTTACCTGAAATGATCTGAACCATAATGTTATCCTCCTTGAATGTATTTCGTCTTCCCGGACGATAAATAACTCTTCTCTTCACCGGCCTCTCCGGCTCGGTGGACCTCTGATTACAGTATAGCCGAAACCCGGCGAAAGTACAAGCGGATTTCAAAAACACAGACAGAGGATGCCTGTTTACCAGGTCGAAAGATCTTCCTTTTTCTGCAGCGCTACATTCAGCACAAAGCCGACGCCCATATAGAAACACCACAGCGAACTGATTCCTGCGGAGAAGAATGGCAGCGGCAGTCCCGTATTCGGCAGAAGTTTTATGGAAACGCCGATATTAACGAACGACTGAAAAGCGATCAGCGAAGCAACACCCACACAGATCAGTCTGCCGCTCATATCAGGGGCTTTGGAAGCTGTTCTGATGCACATGAAAACAAGGATCACGATCAGCGCAATAATGATAATACAGCCGACAAAACCGAGTTCCTCTCCCACTACAGCGAAAATGAAATCACTGTTCTCTTCTGCCAGAAAGTTGCCGTTCTTGACGGATTCAAAGCTGGTATTGTTAAGGCCTTTGCCGAACAGCTGCCCGGATGCGATCGCCAGGATTGAGTTATCCTGCTGTGTGTTTCCGCTGGAAGCGCCTGCCCTGTCGGGATAGATGAAATCCAGCACACGTTTTACCTGATAGATATGAAGATCATTGATCAGATAGTCCTGATAACGGACGATAATATAATAACCGATCAGGATGAGAGGGATCATGATCAGGATCGCTGCCAGGATCCATTTATAGCTTATTCTGGAAGCGTAAACGACTGCCACGAATATAAATGTTACCACCAGCGTAGTGGAAAGATCCGGTTCTGCAAGGATCAGCGCTGCGGTAATTCCGTAAAACAAAAGACCCAGCAGGACGACCCAGAAACGGTTTATCCTGAATTCGTTCTTCCCGTAGAACCAGGCGAGCATAAGTATAAGAAAGATCTTGGCAAATTCCGAAGGCTGGATGCGGATTCCGAATTCGAGCCATCTGGTCGCACCGTTTACCGTAACGCCGAGGCTTGTCAGCACAAGTCCCAGCAGGACGACATTGACCAGCATGATAAGCGGAGCAAATTTCAGTACGAAATGATAATCCACGATCATGAGGAACGCCATGATCACGAACCCTGCAGAAAGTCCCATGATCTGTTTTGTCATGGCGGCATCCCTGTCAAGGTCATTTGCCATAGCGCTGTGGAGAATCAGTGCGCCGATTACGGAAAGCGCGATCACACAGAGTATGATCTGATAATTGATATTTTTTCTTTTGTATCTGTCAAAAGCAAACATGTCTCTCCCTATCTTCCATCGCTGAACGGACGGCGTTTATTCATCGGAGATGGATCCCTGGAAAATGGCGGCTCCTGATTCGATGATATTCTGAAGGGTATTTTTGCCGAAGACATATTCCATGGAGGCATTCGCAAGCCTGCAGGAGTATGTCGAAGAGAAGCCATTGGGGATCGTTGCGGCGATCGCATACTGCGGATCGTCAAAAGGCGCATAGCCGACAAAAGTGGCATGGTTCGGGCGCATTTTGTTTTCTTCGGCAGTACCCGTCTTTCCCGCTATATTCAGATCCTGCAGGAATTCTTCTTTATGTTCGTAACGGACAACTCTTGCCATTCCTGTATGGATCGTATTCCAGGTCTCGGAGGAAATATTGATCTGATTGATGACTTCCGGAGAAAACTCTTCCGTCGTCTTGCCGTTTATATCAGTGATCCTGTCAAGTACCGTAAAATTGTAAACCGTGCCGCTCGTAGCCATAACAGCCGCATATCTGGCCAGCTGTACATTGGAATAGTTATGGGTACCCTGACCGATCGCGGACGGAACAGGAGCTGTATCAGATACTTTGGGCTCCGATTCTGCAACTTCCACGCCTGTCTTCTCGTTCAGGCCGACCATGGAAGCATATTTCTGGATCATGTTGACACCCTTTGATTCAATGTAAGTGTCCGATTCATCACAGCTCAGTCTGTATCCGACTTCCGAGAAGAAAGAGTTGCAGGATTTCTGGATCGCTGTGATAGTACTGATGTCTCCGTGCGTGCCGGTACACTTCAGGTGCAGTCCCTGTTTTTCAAAAATACCTTCACAGTCGATGCTTGTATTCGCTGTGATCACGCCCTCTTCCATGCCGGCCATCGTAGATACCAGCTTAAAGGAAGATCCGGGAGCCGTTCTCGTCTGTGTTGCAGAACTGTACAGCGGATGCGACAGATCCTCTGAGAGGGTAAAATAGTAGGAAGGATCCGAGATCCGGTTATTGTCATAGCCGGGATAAGAGACCATCGCCAGCACTTCTCCGGTATCGGTATTAACGATCGTAACAGCCCCGGTACAGGGATCAAGCGCCATCTGGGCAGGAGTGATCTCCAGTTTCCGGATCTTTTCCCGCATGAACTTATATGCAGTGCTGCTGTCGCCGGTCTGAAGCTGCGCATAGCTTTCCGGATCGTCAGCCAGCACGCCCTGATCAAAAAGCGCCAGACAGATATCGCAGGGTGCGATCCTGCCGGAGTCTACAAGGATCTGATAGATCCTCTTGCTGAAATCTCTGTCGGTCATCAAAAGATCCAGCGTTTTCTCCACAAGTGCATTATACGTGTCGTCAGCGCTGGCATATCTGTCCGACAGGCCAAGCTTTGTTACATCGATCCACGATTTCGAAATGGCATATTTGAGGAATTCCGCCAGGCTCATCGTCTCATCTTTGTGATACGCCAGATAGATCTCATCTGTGGAATCGATCCTGTCTTCCAGCAGAAGCCCGCTGTATTCCATCGCAGTATGCGCATACGTCATATACGCCTGCATATCTTCAGAAAGCTTGTTGTACGGCAGCGGCGACGCGGAGGTAAGCTCCGTTCGCATCTGCTGGACAACAGTCTCCAGTTCGGAGAGGAACGCCTGATAGATCCTTGCTTCCGCAGGACTTGCATCTTCTTCCCCGAAGGAAATGTAATCAAGGACATTATTGTTGATCATCTGGAAATAAACATCTTTGACGCTGATCTTCCGTTCGGAACTCTTCATCGTGGGAAGGATGGTGACATCTCCCGGTTCCAGCTTATCCAGGATGATCCCGGCGAGGTTCTGCTCGATCAGATGATAGAGACCCTTCTGCAGATCTGCATCAATGGTCAGATAAACATCACAGCCTGTCTGGGAAGGGGTCTCACTCTCTATGGACTGCACATGACCGACACTGTCCACATACATGACCCGTTCTCCCTTGATGCCCTGCAGCTGTTTTTCGGCAAAATTCTCGATGCCGGTCTTTCCGATGACATCGCCGTTCGCATAGCCGCCGCCGTCTTCATTCAGGACATCGATCTCCTCGGCCGAGGCTTTTCCGGTGTATCCTATGATATGGGAAAAACATACGCTGTCCGGATATTCCCTTACAGAATAATCCTCTACTGCCACACCTAGCATTTGTGTAGAGTGTTCCAGGATATCCTGCATTGTTTCTGTGGAGATATCCTGTGCAACAGTTGTGGGGACGTACTTCTGATAGCTGTTGAGAGACATGGCATATCGGATATTTACGATATAGAAAGCATATTCATCGGAGATCTCGTAGGTATCTCCTTCTCTGGAAGAATACTTTCCTACGCCGTATCTGTCCTTCATATACGCAACGGCTTCTTCGGCAGTGATATCAGAAGGTTTCTGTTCTGTAAAATCATCCGTGGTGGGAAGGCCGTACATATCCCTTAAGAAACGTAGTCTGGATTTTCCCTCTGTCGTAAAGCTGTACTTTCCCTCCGGTGTCCTGATGATCGGGACATAAGAAAGGATCGATTCATTATGCGATCTCAGGATATCAAGAAGCCTGATCAGCATAACGTTCTTTTCATACCCGTTCCTGTAATCCCCGTTATCAGTAACCGTAACGGCATAGACCAGCTTGTTGTAAGCCAGCAGTTCCCCGTTCCTGTCATAAATATTGCCTCTTGTGCTGGCTACGCTGATCGTCTTTTTCGTGGTCTGCGTATATCGCTCCTGCGCTTCCTCCCCCTCGAGGATCTGCAGCTGGAACAGCCTGACAGTCAGAACGCTGAACATGACAAAAAACAGAATGCTGATCGGAAGAAGTCTCGAACCGGCAATCCGTTTGATATGATAAACAATTATTTCCAGTATATCTCTAAACAAATCTCTTCGCACTCCTCTTTTCGGAAGCGGAAAGCCTTTCGTTGAGCTTCAGTACAAGCGGATAGACAAGAAGCGTCAGAAGGGCGGTATATACCACTTCCGGCAGGATCACCTGGGTCATATAAGAACCCAGCGCGGTTCTGCCGCGGATCAGAAATCCGAACGTATAAATATACATGTTGTAGATGAAGTCACTGAGCACACACAGAAGAAGCGGCATGTTGAGGAACTCAATATAGAACATCTGCCCGATCATTCCGGTGACATAGCCGACTACAAGATAGATCATCGCATAATAGCCAATGATCGATCCAAACGCAAAATCCATAAGCAGTCCGCAGAAAAACCCGACCGTCATGCCCTCCGATGTCCCTCTGATGAATCCGATCGAGAAGGTCAGGATCAGAAGGATGTTCGGGGTAGCGTCGATGATGGGACAGACAGCGAACACATTATTCTGCAGGAGAAAAGCCAGGAGGATGATCCCTGCATAAGAAAGTACTCTTTTCATTGTCCGCCTTCCTCCGCAGCAGTTTCTCCGGCCTCATCCTGACTGTCTTCCTCTCCGCTGTTCTCCTGACCGCCGGATTCCTTCACACTTGTAATGATAAGGACAGAATCAAGATGCGTGAAATCAACGACCGGGATCAGATATCCGGATTTTGTCAGATTGTTCGGATCCACAGTCAGTTCGGAAGCATAGCCGATCAGGATCCCGGGCATATACATCGTACTGGTATTGGAAGTCACGATCTTGTCGTCGTTGTTGATATCATCATCCTTGGCGATTCTTGACAGAGAAAGAAGCCCTTTTTCATAAAGGGAAAGATCACCCGTCACGATGCAGGCATCCTTGGAATTCAGCGCCATAGCTCCGACATTCCGGTTGTCATTGATAATTGTGCTGATCGTAGCCGTAGCAGGCGTGACCGACGTAACGATACCGACCAGACCGCCGTCTGCGATCACATTCATATCGACAGCGATCCCGTCCTTTGAGCCTTTATCGACCATGATCGTCTTGTACCAGTTGTCTGAGTTCTTTCCGATGATATGCGCGCCGACCGTTTCATAATCAGGATACTGTTCAGCAAGCTTAAGAAGGCTTCTGTATTCTGCGAGTTCGGTCAGTTCGAGCTGATAGCGGGTATTCTGCTCTTTCAGTTCGGCGACCTCATCCTTCAGACGCTCGTTCTCCTTTTCCACATTATGCAGATGGATCAGGTTGTCAGCACGGTTAAAGATCCCCCCGCCGACAAGGTTGAAGCCTTTCTGCATCGGCATAAGGAGCGTGTTGAAGCCGCCGCGCAGGATATTGCCGCCGTTTGATACGGAGGTGGCAATGATCAGCACCAGGCACAGCGCTGCCAGAATTGTAAATATATGTTTTGGCTGAATGCTCGGCCCTTTTTTCTTCTTCATTCTGTAATATCCTTAAAGAGCACAGTCATCATTCATATAACCGCACTCCTGAAAACTCGTATAACAGTGATCTCCAATAATGATATGGTCATAGACCGGTATCTGCAGAAGTCTTCCTGCACGGACAAGCTGCAGCGTCAGCTGAAGATCTTCGGTACTGGGTGCCGGATCTCCGCTCGGGTGATTGTGCAGGATGACGGTATAGACCGCTCTGTGTTTTAACGCTTCGATAAAAAACTCTCTCGGAGAAATGACCGATCGTGAAACGGTGCCGCTGCTCAGATCCTTTGAGGTAATAAAACCGCCTTTTGTATCGAAATAAGCAGCTTTTACGACCTCATGATCCAGCATCCGCATCTCTTCCATAAAATAATCAGCGATCGAATCAGGGGAGGTAAGCCTTACCGAAGCATGCATCTTCGTCCTGGATATTCGGATCCCCAGTTCTCCGATGCATTGAAGCTGAATAGCCTTGATCTTTCCGATCCCAGGGATCTCGGTAAATTCATCGACCGAGATATTCTTCAGCGCAGGAAGCCCGCCGAGCGGTCCCAGCCTTAAAAGGATCTCTTCCGCCAGCTTTCTGGAAGGCGTGCCCTGTACGCCGTTTCTCAGGATAATGGCCAGAAGTTCAGCGTCACTTAAGACCTCCGGGCCGAAAGAAAGACATTTTTCATAGGGTCTTTCCGAAGCGGGAAGGTCTTTCATGGTATTTCCTTTTTTGTACATGATCATCCTCCGCGCTCTCCCCGTGACCCCGTCAGATGATTTGTAAAAGTTATCTTACCACAACGGCGGCACCTGCGTCCACTAATTTTTGAACGGACATCAGGATGCCGAATTTTGCATGCTGCCATGTGATCCCGCCCTGGAAAAATACCGCATAAGGCGGACGGAGCGGACCGTCAGCAGACAGTTCGATCGAAGAACCGGAGACGAATGCGCCTGCTGCCATGATCACCTGGTCTTCATACCCGGGCATATCCCATGGTTCCGGCGTCAGATAGGAATCCACCGGTGCAGCCGCCTGAATCCCCAGGCAGAAGGCTTTCAGTGCCTCTGCACTGCCGAGTTCAACGGACTGGATAATGTCAAACCGTTTCTCCGCTGATGCCGGATGCACTCTAAAGCCAAGCTTTTCATACATTGCTGCCGCAAAGACCGCACCTTTTTCTGCAGATGCCGTAACGGTCGGCGCAAGAAAGAAACCCTGATAGAAAGCCGGGTTGATCCCGAGATTGGCGCCGACTTCTCTGCCGAGCCCGGGAGAAGTCAGTCTTTTGGCGACCCTTTCCACACAGGCATGCGTACCGCAGATGTACCCGCCTGCCGGTGCAAGGCCGCCGCCCGGATTTTTGATCAGCGACCCAACGATCATATCAGCGCCACAATCGGATGGTTCCAGAACATCTGTGAACTCGCCGTAGCAGTTATCCACCATGCAGAGGATATCCGGTTTGATCTGCTTCAGGAAGGCGATCAGTTCCCCGATCTCGGCCGGTGAAAAGGTCTTTCTGGAAGAATAGCCGCAGGAGCGCTGTATGGTCGCCATCTTTGTTTCAGGCCTGATCGCTGCTTTGATCGCTTCATAATCAAAGCTTCCATCCGGTGTCAGTTCCACCTGGGAATAGGATACGCCGTATTCTGCCAGCGACCCCTCCGACGCCCGGATTCCGATCACTTCTTCCAGGGTATCATACGGACTTCCTACTGGTGAGAGCAGATGATCCCCCGGGCGGAGGTTCGCGGACAGCGCCAGATTCAGCGCATGTGTACCGCATGTGATCTGCATCCTGACAAGTGCATCTTCCGTATGGAATGTATCCGCATACACGGATTCCAGTGTATCCCTTCCGAGATCATTATAGCCGTACCCGGTCGTAGCCTGGAAATGGCTTTCGGAAACGCGGTTCTTTCTCATTGCCGACAGGACTTTCAGCTGGTTGAACTCCGCGATCCTGTCGATTTCTTCGAATCTGTCTTTCAGGGCAGCAAGTACTTCCTGTCCGAGCCTGTACACCGGTTCTGAGATGCCGGATTCCATATAAGAAGCACAAAGCATGTCCTCTTTATTTTCTTTATATTGATCCATGGAAAGAATTACTCCTGATTATTCTGTCTGTTTTTCCAAAGGGAAATGATATGATCACTCAGACATGCGGCATTATCCCAGCCTGCGCAGTCCAGCCAAATGGTGTCCGGTATCCGTTTGAACCAGGTAAGCTGGCGTTTTGCGTAATGCCTTGTATTTCTTTTAATGAGCCGCACGGTCTCTTCATAAGACGTTTCTCCGTCTATATAGGCCAGCATCTCTTTATAGCCGAGACCCTGCATCGAGACCATATTTCTTGCGCATCCTGCCGTACGCAGCCGCACGGTCTCTTCATACAGTCCGTCTTCCAGCATCTGATCTACCCGTCGGTCGATCCGGCGGTATAGTTCTTCCCGGTCCCTCTCCAGTACTACAAACAGGAAGCTGTACGGGGATACTCTTTCCTTCTCCCTCGCATTGTGATCCGAAATGCATTCTCCGGATGCATGATGGAATTCCAGCGCCCGGACAACACGCTTTATATTATTCGGATGGATCTCCAGTGCTGCTTTCGGGTCTGCTTCAAGGAGCATTTTATACAGACTTCCCGGTTGTTCCCGTTCCGTCTCTTCCAGCATCTCCCTGTAAGCACGGTCGCTCGCGTTTTCCGTGAAATCCGTATCCTTCAGGACCGCCTGGATATAAAACCCGGTCCCGCCGGTAAGGATCGGAATCTTCCCGCGCGAACAGATATCGTCAATGGCGGCTGATGCCTCTTCCTTATAACGTACGACATTGTACTCCTCCGTCGGGCTGCAAACATCGATCAAATGATGTCTGACACGCTTTCTTTCCTCCGGAAGCGCCTTCGCCGTTCCGATATCCATCCCTTTGTATACCTGCATGGAATCGGCGCTGATGATCTCTCCGCCAAGTTTTTCGGCCAGCAAAAGAGAACATTCTGTCTTTCCTACGGCGGTGGGTCCGGCAAGAATCAGGAGCGGTTTTTTATTTGTTTCGGAATCAGTCTTATTCATATCATCAAAGTCATTCGGCTTCTTTCGTCTTATCGGAGCCATCGTCATGATCAGCAGAATTTTCTTCAGACTTTTTAAAGAGATCCGGAACGTCCTTTTCATCCATCGGGTACACCGGCATCTTCGGGTCGCGGAAACCAAAATGTCCTGCCAAAAGGTAAAATGCCAATACCAAAAAAGCAACGATCAGTACTATGATCGGATTATCTGTTCCCAACAGATTCAAAATATTTGTTATATCCATTTTATTACACGATTGCTCCAGTTACACGATCCTTGAAAATCTCTTCTCGATCTCATATTTTGACATGGAAATCAATGTCGGCCTTCCGTGCGGGCACATATACGGATTATCCAGCTGCAGCAGTTCATCCAGCAGTGTATTGATCTCTGCATTGCTGATGGTGTAATTTCCTTTGATCGCCGCTTTGCACGACATCAAAGCAAGTTTTTCTTCCAGAATATGCACCTGCTCATGTCCTGTTTCACCGGAAACGGAATCCAGCAGTTCTTTAAAGATTTCCTGCCAGGAAAGGCCGAGGACATTGCCGGGAACAGCAGTGACCTGCAGTTTCCCGTCCGCATTTCCGAATTCAAAGCCCAGTTGTCTGAACGCTTTGATATGTTCCGAGAACATCTGCATTTCCTTTACACCGAGATCCGGTTCGAAAGGCGGCATGAGCATCTGCGACGTGAATTCCTTATTCCTGAACGCAGCCAGATTCCTCTCATACAGGACTTTTTCATGCGCGGCATGCTGATCCATCATGAGGAAAGTGTCATTATATTCGAACAGCCAGTAGGTGTCGAACAGCTGACCGATCACTCTGTAATTCTTTCTCGTCTCTGCCGTAAAAAGTCTCTCCTGCTGTCCGGTGAGAAGGACGTCGCTCTTCACTGCGGAAGGCCGGCTTAATTCCGGTACCTGATCCTGATCTGCGGCAGTTCCTGTATCTCCTGCAGGCTGATCTTCCTTCTTTTCCGTCCTCTCCCATTCCTTCATCAGAAGTTCCACGGTAGACAGATCCCTCCTGAACGGGCGGACCGGTTCAGTTCTTCCCGGAAATGCATGCTCTTCAGGGAGAACCGGAGGCAGTTCCTGCCTTTCGTCCCCGGCAGGGGCAGTTCTGACTTCTGTCTTTTCAGGCCGTTTTTCCGCATATGGATAGACCGGTCTTCTTTCCGCAAAGAAAGGTTCCGTCCCATCATCGCGTCTGCTCTCTTCCTGCAGTTCTCTTACGAGCTGCTGCCGTTTGATCAGTTCTACGGAAGACAGCGCTTCCCTTACAGCTTCATAGACAGCCTGGTAAGCCAGATCTTCGTCTGAGAATCTGATCTCCAGTTTTGCCGGATGTACATTTACGTCAACGGACCCCGGCCTGAATTGCAGGAAAAGGATGCAGACAGGATATCTGTGCTGCATAAGGAATCCCTGATAGGCGTTCTCTATGGCTTTCCCGATAACAGGATTTTTTACGAATCTGTTATTGACGAAATAGATCTCTGAAGTCCGGTTCGCGCGGCTGTACTCCGGTTTGGCAGTAAATCCGGTGATCTCCACACCGGACCAGGTTCCGTTCACGGGAATCATGGAAGCCGCGGCATCCTTTCCGTAAACAGAATAGACCAGATCCTTCAGTCTGCCGTTTCCGGGCGTGTTGAGTTTCACCCTGTCATCCACAATGAGCCGCATGGATACAGAAGGATGCGACAGCGCCAGCCTTTCCATCATCGTGCAGACATTGGAAGCTTCTGTCATTCCTTTTTTCAGGAATTTTTTTCTGGCCGGCGTATTATAGAAAAGTTCCCGGATAATGATCGTCGTGCCTTCCGGTGCGCCGACCTCCGAATATTCCTTTTCTGTTCCGCCTTCATTGATATACCGGATCCCGGTAATGTTCTCAGCCGTCCTTGTGATCAGTTCCGTTTTGGAAACAGATGCAACGGAAGGCAGCGCTTCTCCCCGGAATCCCAGCGAACCCACAGAGAAAAGATCTTCCGCTGTCCTGATCTTGCTTGTTGCATGCGGCATGAAAGCCGTACGGATATCAGCCGGATCAAAGCCGCTTCCGTTATCCGTAACGCGGATCAGTGCTTTCCCGCCGTCCCGGATCTCGACTGTGACCGCAGATGCGCCGGCGTCGATCGCATTTTCCGTCAGTTCCTTCACTACGGACGAAGGCCGTTCAATGACTTCTCCGGCCGCGATCTGGTTGATCGTATCCTGATCGAGGATATGTATCTTCTGCATGATGCCTCCGTTTTACCCCTGCCATCGGTTCTTTCTCTTTGCCTGCAGCGAATACAGCGTATTCAGCGCATCGATCGGCGTCATTGTGGAAAGCTCCAGTTCGTCGATCTCCTTCAGGATCTCATCATCGCTGTTCGTATCGAACAGTGAAAGCTGGTTCCTGTCCACATAATCAGGCTTCGGAACATGCTTCTTTCTGTCCGGGGCTCCTGTCTCCGCCACTTCTCTGGCTCGCGCGGAAATATCTGCATCCGACAGTTCAGCTACGAGTTCCTTTGCCCGCTCTATGACCTGAACGGGAACACCGGCCAGCTTTGCGACCTGGATGCCGTAGCTCTTATCTGCGCCGCCGGCAACGATCTTTCTTAAGAATACGATCGTATCGCCCTGCTCCTTTACGGCAATGCAGTAATTATTCACGCCCGGCAGATGCCCTTCCAGTTCGGTCAGTTCGTGATAATGTGTTGCAAAAAGCGTCTTCGCTCCGATCAGCTTCGGCTGGCTGATATGCTCCACGACTGCCCAAGCGATCGCGAGACCGTCGAATGTGCTTGTGCCCCTTCCGATCTCGTCCAGGATCAGCAGGGAATTCCTGGTCGCGTTCCGCAGAATATTCGCGACTTCCGTCATCTCTACCATGAACGTGCTCTGTCCGGATGCCAGATCATCCGACGCGCCGACGCGGGTAAATATACGGTCGCAGATTCCGATATCCGCTTTCTCGGCAGGGACATAGGAACCGGTCTGCGCCATGAGGACGATCAGGGCTGTCTGCCGCATATAGGTGGATTTTCCGGCCATATTCGGTCCGGTGATCACCGCGATCCGATGGTCTTTCAGATCGAGTTTTGTATCGTTGGGAACGAACGGCTCGTCCTTCATCATTTTCTCGACTACAGGATGCCTGCCGCCGATAATACTGATATTTCCTCTGTCATTGATCTTCGGACGGACGAAATGCTCATGCTCTGCAGCATGTGCCAGCGAAAGCAGGACGTCCAGCATGGCAACAGAATGCGCTGTCCTCTGGACGCGGGAGACCTGTCCGGAAATATGATCCCTGATCTGACAGAAGAGATCGTATTCCAGCGCAGTAAGCTTTTCATCCGCCCCGAGAATGACGGATTCCAGTTCTTTCAGTCTCGGCGTTGTATATCTCTCGGCATTGGTCAGTGTCTGCTTCCTGATATAATCCTCCGGCACCATATCTTTGAAAGAATTGGTGACCTCCAGATAATACCCGAAAACCCTGTTGTATTTGATCCGGAGATTTTTAATGCCGGTCCGTTCCTTTTCCGTCTCTTCCAGTTCCTTCAGCCAGACATTGCCTTCCGTCTTTGCTTCGCGCAGCCTGTCCGCTTCTTCGGAATACCCCGGTTTAATAACGCCTCCCTCTTTGGAAGAAAGCGGCGGATCGTCATTGATCGCTTCGCCGATCAGTGCGCAGATATCCTCCAGTCCGTCCATATCTTCCTGCAGTTCTGCCAGAAGATCGCATTTGAATCCCTTCAGCAGCGCCTTGATATGCGGCAGCATTTCCAGGGATGTCTTAAAAGCGATGAGATCCCTGGGACCGGCGGTATGGAAAGTGATCCTGCCCATCAGCCTTTCCAGGTCATAGACAGGGGCAAGGTATTCCCTGAGTTCTTCTCTTGTAATAAGATCTTCCAGAAGATCCTGAACGGCATCCTGTCTCCGGATGATCTCCTCCTTCTTAAGAAGCGGCTGTTCGATTACGGTACGCAGGAGCCTTGCTCCCATGGCCGTTCTCGTTCTGTCCAGCACCCACAGAAGCGTGCCGTGCTTTTTCTTCTCCCGGAGCGTTTCGGTCAGTTCCAGATTCCGTCTTGTGGAAGTATCGATGATCATATATTTCCCGCGGTCATACAGGCTGATGCCGGTAATATGCGTCAGGGAGATCTTCTGCGTCTCATCCAGATAGATGAGCATGGCACCGGATGCCAGGCCGGCCGCATGACGGTCTTTAAAACCGAGGCTCTCGTAGGAGTAAACGTCAAAATGACTGCAGAGACGTTTCACACAGTCCGCTTCCTTAAAGTACGAAGCCGGCAGCACGGAGATCATCATGTGATATCTGTTTTTCAGTTCATCCGTATCGACGCCGCGGATCATAAATGCTTCATTGACAATGATCTCGGAGGGCATGAATTTATAGATCTCATCGAACAGCTCGCTGACGGAAGATACTTCCGCGGCAAAAAATTCCCCCGTGGAAACATCCGCTGCGGAAAGGCCGAACTCCTTATCCTGTGCTGCTATGCACATGATATAATTGTTCCTGCCTTCCTCGAGCGCCTGCGGAGACATATTCGTCCCGGGCGTTACGATCCGCACGACTTCCCGCCGGACGAGCCCTTTGGCCTGTTTCGGATCCTCCGTCTGCTCCGCAATGGCGACTTTAAATCCTTTCTCCACCAGCTTGTTGATATATACATCCGCAGCATGGTGCGGTACGCCGCACATGGGAGCACGCTCCGGCATGCCGCAGTCCTTGCCCGTAAGCGTCAGTTCAAGCTCCCGGGAGACCGTAACGGCATCCTCATAGAACATCTCATAGAAGTCGCCCAGTCTGTAAAACAAAATGCAGTCCGGGTACTCTTTCTTCGTATCCAGATAATGCTGCATCATCGGTGTCATCATGTGTATCAAACCTCTCCAAACCGAACCGTCATTGCATACAGTTCGCTGATCAGACCATTTCTCCGTGATAATAGAATCCATGGGCTGATGTCAGTTTAACATGCACCAGCCTTCCGACAAGTTCCGGACATCCCGGAAAATGTACCATGATGTGATTCGAAAGTCTCCCGGTAAGCAGCGAAGGATCTTTTTCATTCACTTCTTCGACGAGCACTTCCATTGTTTTTCCCGTATCTCTGCAGCAGACTTCCTTTGCAATATCCTGCACTTCAGCCAGAAGCCTGTCAAAACGGTCATGCACGACCTTATCCGGCACCTGTTCCATTTTTGCGGCAGGGGTGCCGGTACGCGGCGAATAGATAAAGGTAAAGGCGCTTTCATACCGGACTTTCCGCACTACATCGAGCGTATCCTGGAAATCCTCTTCCGTCTCTCCCGGAAATCCGACAATAATATCTGTTGTAATAGAGATCTCCGGGATTTCTCTTCGGATCTTCAGCGCCAGCGCGAGATAATCTTCTTTCGTATACTTGCGGTTCATTGCCTTCAGGAGCTTCGTGCTTCCGGACTGCAGCGGCAGATGAAGATGTCTGCAGATCTTTTGGCTGTCCCGCATTACTGCGATCAGCTCATCCGACAGATCCTTTGGATGGGATGTCATGAACCGGATTCGTTTGATCCCGTCGATCTTTTCGACTTCCCGTAACAGTTCGGAGAAAGTCATAGGCGTTTCCAGGTCTTTGCCGTAGGAATTTACATTCTGTCCAAGAAGCATGATCTCAATGACGCCGTCATCTGCCAGTGCCCGGATCTCCTTCAGGATATCTTCCGGCGCACGGCTGCGTTCCCGGCCTCTGACATAGGGGACGATGCAGTAAGTGCAGAAATTATTGCATCCGAAGGAGATATTGACGCCGGATTTAAAGGAATACTTTCTGTTCACGGGAAGATCTTCAACGATGGCCTCCGCCTTGTCCCAAATATCGATCACCCGTCTTTTTTCAGAAAGAACGCTGTACAGCAGTTCCGCCAGTTTATAGACATTGTGTGTGCCGAAAATGAGATCTACGAACGGATAGGAGGATCTGAGCTTATCGACGACTTTCTGCTCCTGCATCATGCAGCCGCAGAGACCGATCAGCATATCCGGATTCTGCTTTTTATAGTGATGCAAGTGTCCCAGACGTCCGTAAACACGGATATTTGCATTTTCCCTGACAGTGCAGGTGTTGTAAAGAACAAGATCCGCATTCTCATCTTCGCTTTCCGTATAACCGATCGCTGTCAGAACGCCCAGAAGCTTTTCGGAATCTCTCGCATTCATCTGACATCCGAAGGTGTTCACACAGCAGGTAAGCGGTCTCCCCTTCTCTGCCTGCATCCTGCCGAGGATATCCCTGCACAGGCGCATAAAATAATACTGCCGCATGGGTTCGTATTCAGGCGGCGGCATTGTGACATCTATCATGTCAAGATCATATTTCGTCATCTTCCGTAATCCTCTATCCAAACTATTCCGCTTTATGCACTGCTAATTCTGCAATTGCCGGTGAAAAGCACAGGGCTGATTAATCATTTTATCAAACGGGAACTGTTATCGCAAGCCGTAAATGAATAAAAGCAGAATGATTTTTTCTGTAAACATATCATTTACAGCATTGAAAAAGAAGCATTGCAGGATCATGGATCACGGCTCTGCTTCTTTTGATATCCGATCAGTCAGTCGCTTTAAAGACAAAGAAGTTTTTGGATTTCATGGTTCCGGACTTCAGCCTGGATTCCGTTACCCAGTCGCCGTAAGGCGTTGTTCCTCTCTTCTTTCCGTAAGCGGATTCGAGCATCAGGAACTTCCCGTTCTTATAGGCAACACAGGCCATATAATGGCCGGGCACATAGGCAATGGCTGTCTCTCCGGCTTTCAGATGTTTTTTCAGGGTACTGAAACTCATGGTAGCGCCAAGATATTCAAAACCGTAGGTCTTTCCGAATTCCTTGGAAGCAGCTGCGAATACCTTATAGCTGGTACCGCTGCCTTCCACCCTGTATCCTTTCTTAACGGAAAATGCTGCGGTCTTCATAGGATTGATATACTGTCCGTTCAGCGCGTAGATCGTATTTGTGAAAGAAAGGATGGCACAGGCAGAGGCTGCCATATTGTTGGTCCTTCCGTATTTTTTCGCGCCCCACTCCGGCTCATACTGGCAGAAGACTCTCCAGTGCTTTTTGTTCTTGCCGTCAGCCATGACGACCCTGAATCTCTTATGGTCATTTCCGCCGGCCGGCTTCAGGGAAAAGGTATCATCCGCATAGAGATATTTGCCCGCTGCCGCATTTTTCAGATAGTAATAGGCACCGTATCGTTCCATGTGCCACAGCTGTCTGTAATCATCCGGGTCTTCTGATCTTGCAGCCATGATGACCGGATCACCTTCGCCGGAATCATTGTAAGTCAGCAGATTGCCGGAATCGGCACTGTAGATCCTGAAATAATCTTTCTTATAATACTCAAAGACAAATTTCTGTTTGGCGTTCTTCTTTGCATCTGCGAGACCGACCGCGCCGGCGTCAGCGGTTACCATCTTTCCCTTGCCGCTCTTGGGCGCAAGCGTATAGGTCCCTTCCGCCATGATCTGCTTTTCGGAGCCGTCATAAAGCCGGATATTTCTTTCATATTCGGAAGATGTCACCCATCCCATACGGTATTTTTTGCCGTATTTAAAGACGACCTGCTTATAGCCTTTATATTCTCCGACGATCTGCACCCGGGAGAAAGCGGAAATGGAGCCAAAAGATTTTTTGCCTTTTACGGTCTTTATGACTTTCGCTTTATACCTGGTGCAGGCGTCTTTTCCCTTATAGGAAGGCTTATAAAGGAAAACGGATGCTTTGAACCAGCCTTCAGAAAGTTTTCCATTATATTTATATTTGGCGTAAACGGCGGAGCCGGATTGTTTCAGGATCGCGGCATAGGTTTTCTTGCCTTTTATTTTTTCGACCTTCTGGGAAAGGTTCTCGTCCGCATACACAGTAATTTTCCCGGATTTTACGGGATAGGTATAGACCATCTTCCCTTTTCCGCTCGCAAGCGGAAGCAGATCCGCGCCGAAAGCCGGTACTGAAAAAACGAGGATCATCAGTCCGATCACGGCTATCGCAGCTTTGGTTCGTAAAATCTTCATTTTCCCCGCTCCTTTAATGTTTTTTTCCTTTATTTCCGTACTTTTCTCCAAGATCAACGATCGAACCGTCGGGATACTGGATCTTCGTGCTGTCCAGTGTTCCTCTGAGATTGGCCCGGATCGCGGCGATATACTCCTGCCGCAGCCTGTCCTGCTCGGCTTTCTCTTCCGGGGTAAGTCCGACTGCTTTTGATTTATGATAAAGCGTGTTGATGCGGTCAATATCTTTCATATCCATGGTCTGTATCTTCCTATTATCTCTTCTGCTGTTTTCATGCCGTCCGCGGCAGCGGATGTGATCCCCCCGGCATAGCCGGCGCCCTCCCCGCAGGGAAACAGGCCTTTGATGCTGCTTTCATAGTTTGCATCCCGGTTGATCCTTACCGGAGAAGAAGTCCTGCTCTCCACGCCGGAAAGGACAGCGTCATATCTGTCAAATCCCTCGATCCGTTTTCCGAAATACGGCATTACGGATATTATCGACGAAGACAGCCCATCCGTCAAGACTTCTCTGAGATTCGAAAGGGAATAAGCGCCTTTTATATCCGGCTGGATATCGCCAAGCTGTACGGATCCTTTCCCGTTCATGAAATCACCGAGAAGCTGGACAGGGATGTTCCCATTGCCGGCGCGCCAGGCAGCTTTCTCCAGTTTGCGCTGCATGTCCATGCCGGCAAACACACCCTCTCCGAAATCTGCCGGGCCGACACCGACCACGATCGCGGAATTGGAATTCCTGCCGTCCCGCGCTTTCAGGCTCATTCCGTTCACGCAGATCATGCCGGCTTCCGTGGAGGAATTGATCACACTTCCTCCGGGGCACATGCAGAAGGAATAAACACCGTGTCCGTCATCACTTCTGCCGGTCAGTTTATAATCCGCTGTCGGCAGTTTTTTATACTGTTCTCCGTACTGCGCTCTGCTGATCATCGCAGCGGGATGTTCGATCCGCAGACCGACGGCAAAATTCTTTGCTTCGACAGGAACGCCCTGGGAATAAAGCATTCTTATGGTATCTCTTGCGGAATGGCCGCAGGCCAGGATCACACAGCCGCAGGAAAGTTCTTCCGGTTTGCCCGCACTGTTTTTGATCAGAAGGCCTCTGACCGCGCCGTCCTTAAGGATCAGCTTTTCGGCTCTTGTGTGGAATCTGTATTCTCCGCCTGCGGCTTCGGTCTTTTTCCTGATATTCATCATAATACCGGGAAGCCTGTCGGAGCCGAGATGCGGTTTGTGCCAGTACAGGATATCTTCGTCCGCCCCTGCTTCACAGAACCAACGGAGGATCTGTCTGATCCGGCCGTGCTTATCTTTGATCCCGGTCGTCAGCTTTCCGTCGGAAAAGGTTCCCGCGCCTCCTTCGCCGAAGCACGGATTGGAATCCGGATCAAGGCTTCCGTTTTCCCAGAATTCATTGACCGTCTTCATTCTTTCATCGGCCGGCGCACCTCTTTCAATGATCAAAGGCGCATAACCATACAGTGCCAGAAGAAGCCCCGCGAACATACCGGCCGGTCCGGCACCGATAATGACCGGACGTCCGGAGAGTTCACTGACGCCGTGTTCCGGTGCAGTATAAGGTCTCTCATTGATTTCAGAGATTCCTGCCCCGCCGTAAGGTCTTAAACCGCTGCCGCTTTCCAGATCAAAAGAAGCCAGATAGTGGATCTCTTCCTTTTTCCTCGCGTCAAGAGACAGTCTGGAGAGAACATATTCCTGATTCTTCACGCCGATCCTGCGCAGTCTTTTTTCAATATCCGCCCCGGTGTATTCCGGCGGCAGTTTTATATTACTGATTCTGATCATGATTCCATGTATGATGCTGCTGAAACACCTGCCGTATAGCCGGTGGAGAAAGCCCACTGCAGGTTATAGCCGCCGCAGATTCCGTCCGCATCCAGTATCTCTCCGGCAAAATACAGGCCCGGTATATTTCTTGATTCCATGGTGCCCAGATCGACCGAACGAAGATCGACACCGCCGGCGGTCACCTGCGCTTCTTCATAGTTCCTGACTGCCCTGACCGTCAGTCTGAAGGAATGGATCATGTTCATGATCTTCTTCGGATCTGCCTGGGAAACAGCGGTATCAGGTCTTACGCCGAGCCTTTTTAAGAATACTTCTGCAAGCTTTATCGGGAAAGCTCCATGAAGCGCTTCTGCGGCAGTAAGATCTTTTCGATCGAGGATTTTTCGCAGGTCTGCATCTTCTTCCGGCATAAAATCGACTATTGCCTCTGCAGCCGGTCTGTCTTTCAGCACATAAGCCGTGTGCCTGCTGACCTGGAACACCGGAATTCCGGAAATCCCGTTCTTCATGAGCTGCAGTTCTCCCGTATCGGAATGCGGTTTCCCTGATCTGTCGCAGACGGTGACCCTTCCATGCGTCCTTACGCCATGCCACACAGAGCAGCATGGATCTTCTGAAAGCAGTCCCGTAAGTGCCGGGACTGTCGGAATGATCTTTATGCCAAGGGTTTTCAGTATTTCAAGACCGCTGCCGTCAGATCCCGTTGCCGGAGCAGCCATTCCCCCGGTACACATGATCAGTCTGTCAGCAGAAAGCGTTTTCCCGGAAACAAGCGTAAGAAGAAATCCTCCGTCTTCCGATAAAGCGGCTGCTTTAAGAGGATCCTCTTCGATCATTTGTATTTTCAGCTTTCTGATCTCTCCCAGAAGAACCTCTCTGACAGAGGAAGCCTGCATGCTTCGGGGATAGACATAACCATCCCTTTCACAGGAAAGCATGCCCATCTCCCGAAAGAAAGCGATCGTATCCCTGCTGCCAAAAGATCTTAAGACCTTCATCGGTCCGTCCGGCCATGCGGAATGATAACATTCCTTCTTCATCCGGAGATTGGTGAAGTTGCATCTTCCGTTCCCGGTCATCAGGATCTTTTTCCCGGGTGCTGTACGGCCGGCGATGATAACAGGATGCGCACCGGATCTTGCTGCAGCGATCGCAGCCATCATTCCCGAAGCTCCTGCACCGGCAATATACAGACCGCTCATTGGAGCATTTCCTCGTCATCCCGCGGGATCCCGCAGGCAGCAAGGATCTTTTCCTGGCGTTCTTCCATATCCGCTCTCATTTCATCCGTCATATGATCATAGCCCATCAGATGAAGCATGCTGTGCGCAGTCAGGAAGGCCAGTTCCCGGCGGTGGCTGTGATTGTATTCTTCTGCCTGTGCAATGACATGTTCCAGGGAAATCACGATATCCCCCAGGATCATCTCATCCGTTTCCGGATCTATGTCAGCCTCTTCAAGCGCTGCAGTATCTCCCGGCACTTCATATTCGATCATCGGGAAGGACAGCACATCCGTCGCTGCATCGATCTCTCTTTCAGAAAGATTGATCTCGTGAATGGAATCGTCATCCGTCAGAAGGACGTTCACTTCCATATCCTGCGGGAACCCTTCTTCCGCAAGGGACTGATCGACCACGCGTTCGATCACCTTTTCAGCGTCACATCTCAGTTCAATATCGGTTTCTTTCTCTATGAATACCATCCCGGTTAATCCTCATGCCGGCTGTTTTACGGCTGTCTGTTCGGTCTTTCGTTCCTTACGCGGTACACTTTTTTTCTTTTTTCCTGATACGACGACTTTTTTTCATATTCTTCATAGGCTTCCACGATCTTCTGGACCAGCGGATGTCTTACGACGTCCCGGTTCGTCAGATAGACCATGCCGATATCTTCCACATCCTTCAGCACCTTGATCGCGACATCCAGTCCTGAGATCTGTCCTGACGGCAGGTCTTTCTGCGTCGGATCTCCGGTTATGATCACTTTTGATCCGAAGCCGATCCTTGTCAGGAACATCTTCATCTGGGCCGGTGTGGTATTCTGCGCTTCATCCAGGATGATATAGGCATTATCGAGCGTCCGGCCGCGCATATAAGCCAGCGGCGCGACTTCGATCAGCCCTTTTTCGGAATTGGCAAGATAGGCGTCCGCTCCCATGATCTGATAGATCGCATCATACAGAGGGCGAAGGTAGGGATCGATCTTGCTCTGAAGATCGCCCGGCAGGAATCCGAGATTCTCTCCGGCTTCGATCGCAGGTCTCGTCAGGATAATACGGTTAACCTCCTGATCCTTGAAAGCCTGGATCGCCATGGCCATCGCAAGATAAGTCTTTCCGGTCCCGGCAGGTCCGAGTCCGAAGCAGATCATCTTCTCCCGGATGGTATCGATATATTTTTTCTGACCGAGCGTCTTGGGCTTGATCGGTTTCCCGGCGACCGTTCGGCAAAGGATATCCTTATCCATGACAGCCAGTTCTTCGGTCTTTTCTTCTCTGGCCAGGGACAGGATATAATCCACGCTCTGATCCGTGATATCATTGCCGCGCTCGGAAAGCATCAGCAGATTTCCAAGCACGTTCTTCGTATTCCGGACGGACGATTCCGCACCGACGATCTTAATGACACCGTCTCTTGCGATCAGTTCAACGCCGAGTTTCTTTTCGATCTTCTTCATATGAACATCGAACTGTCCGCAGACATTGCTCATATGGGAGACCGGTATTTCTATCTGTGATGTTACAGACGCCATGTATGTTTCCCCGTTCTTCTGTTCATGAAAGGATTTTCCGCCGCGGATTATATCGTCACACCGGCGGGAAATGCCTGTTCTCAGTGCAAAAAAGGACAACCCGTGCGGATCGTCCTTTATGTACGTCAGTTATATTTGCGCTTCCTTGCAGCTTCAGACTTTTTCTTGCGTCTTACGCTGGGCTTTTCGTAATGCTCTCTCTTACGGATCTCCTGCTGGATGCCGTCTTTCGCGCAGTTTCTCTTAAAGCGGCGCAGTGCGCTGTCAAGAGTCTCATTTTCTTTTACGATAACTGTAGCCATAAACCTTTTTCCCTCCCTCCAGTTGTGGATTGTGCAACTCGAGGACAAATGTCAGCACTCAGGATATTATAGCATAGATTTTCCATTCGTCAACACAATTCTTGTGATCAGATTTCGTCTTCTTCATTTATTTTCAGCGCCAGCATCGTGAGATCGTCAAACTGCGGTTCATCACCGACAAATCCGTCAACATGATTCCTTACATC
>JAFRLH010000083.1 GCA_017431345.1 Lachnospiraceae bacterium
ATCTAAAGTATCGTTTTTGCGTGCACCCTGAAGATGTCCTCGTCTTCTTTTCTGACCTGCAGGATAAAAGGGAACAGATCATACTTTGTGCACATATGATAGTCTGCCTCCGGAAAGACCTGCTGGTTCTCCGGCCTGAAGAACTTCCTTCCGGATTCCGTGTTCCGGAGCGCTTTCAGTTCCCGTTCCATATCAAACGGCTGTCCTTCCAGCATGCTTTTGATATACCTTGCGCAAAGAAGATCTTCCGGGGCGGATTCCTTTCCGCCAAGTCCCATAGCCACCAGGCTGACATGCGCCGGCGCCTTTGCTCTGATATAGGCAGCTGCCGCTGCTGCATTCACGAGACTCGCCGTGATCAGTTCTTCTGCACCGGCTGCATTGACGATTCCCTGCGTACCGGCACTTGTTGTATGAATAACAAGCCTGCCCTTCAGATCGGCGTTTTCTGTCTGCGAAGGCGAGTTGCCGTAATCAAAGCCCGGAAGCTTTACGCCTTTTCTTTCTCCGATGAGCACCGCATCCGGATGTTCCGCCTTCAGTCGTCTGGCAGTCTCCTCTTTTCCCACTGCCAGTATTTCCGCTGCTCCCCGCGAGAACAGATAAGGCTCCAGGGAAAAAGCCCTGAAAACATCGATGATGACGGTCAGCCCGCGTGCCTTCCGGGCGCCTGTTACCAGTTCAAAAATTTCAATATTCATTTTCTGTTTCCGTAAAAGCTTATGACATTCTCCGCCCGTGCGCCCATGTTCTCGAGCATCATGTCAAGAATTGTGATTGCTGCCATAGCTTCCATGACCACCATACCGCGGTACACGATCACGGGATCATGTCTGCCCTTGACTGACAGCGTAACGTTTTCATGCTCTCTGTTTATGCTGCTCTGTTCCTTTGTGATCGAAGGCGTCGGTTTGAATGCAGCACGGATGATGATATCGCTGCCGTCTGTGATGCCGCCCAGGATCCCGCCGGAATGATTTGTCCTTTTGCAGACATTCCCGCTCTCGTCCGCCCGAAAGCTGTCATTGTTCTCTGAGCCGCATCTGTCTGCTGCTGCAAAACCGTCTCCGATCTCTACGCCTTTTACAGCGCCGATACTCATGACTGCCGCTGCAAGTCTTGCGTCGGCTTTGTCAAACACCGGATCACCGAGACCGGCAGGAACACCGCTTATCACACATTCGGCAATACCGCCGAGGGAATCACCTTCTCTGACGGCTTTCTCAAGAAGATCCTTTACTTCTTCCTCTTTTTCCGCAGGAACACCGCCGATCCTTAACGGTCTGACTTTGAATGTGACACCGAGTTCGCCAAGCAGCTTCTCTGCGACTGCCCCTGCAGCTGTTCTGCAGACAGTTTCTCTGCCGGAAGCTCTTCCGCCGCCGCGGTAATCCCTGATACCGTATTTTTCATCACAGGTATAATCCGCATGGCCTGGCCGGTATACATCCCTGATCTGTGAATAATCTGCAGAACGGTGATCCCGGTTCTCAATCATCAGAGAGATCGGTGTGCCTGTTGTTTTCCCCTCGAAAACACCGGACAAAATCTGCACACGGTCTTCTTCAGCACGTGCGGTCGAATATTCTCCCTTTCCTGGCTTTCTTCTGTCCAGCATGGCCTGGATGTCATTTTCTTCCAGCGCAAGACCTGCCGGACAGCCGTCTATGACCACACCGACCGCCGGACCGTGGCTTTCCCCCCACGTCGTTATTCTGAATATTTTCCCGAATGAAGAACCTGCCATTTCAGCCTCCGTGCCTGCAGTTTCGGAACTACAGCCTGATCGTTTTTACCATTCTTACAAAATCAGCATTGTTTCTGGTGCGCGTAAAGAGCCGAAGGACTTCTTCCACGGCTTCTTCCTGCTTCATCCCATGCATACCTCTGTGGATCGTCGCGACAGCTTCCTGTTCCTCTTTTGTCAGGAGCAGATCATCTCTTCTGGTACCGGATTTGATAATATCGATCGCCGGGAAGATCCTTCGTTCCGACAGCTTTCTGTCAAGCACAAGCTCCATGTTGCCGGTGCCCTTAAACTCTTCGAAAACAACATCGTCCATCCTGCTGCCGGTATCCACAAGCGCAGTCGCCATGATCGTCAGGCTGCCGCCCTCCCGCATGTTCCTGGCTGCACCGAAGAATTTTTTCGGCATATGCAGTGCTGCCGGATCAAGGCCGCCGGAAAGCGTTCTGCCGCTGGGCGCTACCGTCAGATTGTATGCCCTCGCCAGACGCGTGATGGAATCCAGCAGGATCATGACATCCCTGCCGTGCTCCACGAGACGCTGCGCGCGTCCGAGGACCATTTCAGCAACCCGTTTATGATGTTCCGGTTCCTCATCAAACGTCGAATAGATTACTTCAACATTGTCTCCCGGAATGCTTTCCTTGATATCCGTCACTTCCTCGGGACGCTCATCGATGAGCAGAATAATGATATGCACATCGGGATGATTTGTCTGGGTCGCAAGTGCGATCTCCTTGAGGAGCGTCGTTTTTCCGGCCTTGGGCGGCGAAACGATCATGCCGCGCTGGCCTTTGCCGACAGGCGAAAGCAGATCCACGATCCTCATGGCGACCGATCCGCCCGGGCGTTCCAGATGCAGACGTTCATTCGGGAAGATGGGCGTAAGATCCTCGAAATTTTCGCGCTTGGCTGCTTTTTCCGGTTCCTCGTCATTAATGGCCTGCACATACAGCAGTGCGGCGTATTTTTCCGTGCCGGTCTTGACGCGGATATTTCCCGCGATAAAATCTCCGGTCTTCATGTTGAATCTGCGGATCTGAGAAGGGGATACATAGATATCCTCTTCGCCCGGCAGATAATTGTCACTGCGGATAAAGCCGTAGCCTTCCGGCATGACTTCGAGAATACCGTAGGCTTCCTGCCCGGAATCCAGTCTCTTCAGGTTCTGATTGCTCTTCCGGGCACGGTTCTGATCCTGGTCTTCCCGCTGTGATGTCCGGTTATCCTGCTGCTCGCCCTGTTCTTCCGCAGGGCCGGAATTCCCGGCAATGCTCCCGGAAATATCAACCGCAATCGGCACAGCTGTCTCAGGTGCATTGTCCGGCTCACGCATTCCAATGATGGAAGCGCGTTCGTTTTCCCTGCTGCCACTCAGTTCTTCTTTTTTTGCGGCTGTGTTTTCATATCCTGCAGTCTGACCCTCTTCCGTTTCGGTATAACCGAATCTGCGGATCCTTCGCTCATTCCTGCCGGATTCCTGTCTGCGGTCCCGGCTGCCCTGGTTCTGGCGCCTGTCAGGCTGCTGTCTTCGGTCTCTGCCTCGCTGACTGCGGTCAGAAGACTGCTGTCTGCCAGCCTCTTTTTTGACAGCTTCTCCCGGTTTCTTTCCTGCTGTTTCCGACTCAGATGCGGCAGACTCTTCCGGTTTCTTCACGGTCACTCCTGCTTCAGGCACAGCAGGCTCCTCCGGTTTCTTCACGGTCACTTCCGCTTCAGGCACAGCAGGCGTTTTCTTTTTCTTCTCTGCAGAAGCTTTCCTGTTCTTTGCCTCTGCTGCCCCGGTTTTTGGTCTTTTGCTGACGCCGGAGTTCTTTTCCGGTTTCCCAACTGCCGGTTCCGGTTTCTTTTCCGCTTCACGCATTGTTTCCGGGGCCGCAGCATCTCCAGCTTCATTGATCTTCGCTCCCGGCAGATGGCGGCTTACCGTCTCCGCCAGTTCCGCTTTTCTTAACGAGCTGATCCCTTTAAGTCCCAGTTCCTTCGCCAGCGCGCGAAGTTCTGCCAACGATAACTCATTCAGCTTTTCCTGCATAATTTCCTCTCGAATCCTAATCTGATAATACAGGATCAGAAAACAATAAAATAAAAAACTGCATGGTTCTTCCTGATCCTGATAAACTTGAGATATAGCTTGTAATCCGTAAGAAGAATACTCTTACTCTGACACTGTCCTGCCAAACGCCGGATCTGTGTAATAGAACTGTTTACAGATGCGATCTCTGATATGTTTGACTAGAGTATAGCTTACAATCTGCGCTGCTGTAAAGTGTTTTTTAACTTCCAGAATTACAAACAGGGCACTCCTCCCTCCTCTGCTTTTAACAATTATGATCCTGTTGTCCTTTTCTGACATTTTCCCGCTAAACTATGATATAATTTATGTATTAAATGATTGGATGCAGGAACGCTCTGCTGCCTGCTCTCAAAATTAAAGACCGGAGGTGTGTGATGCAGTTTCGTATGGTTCATGAGAATTTTAATGTAAAGGATCTTGCTGTATCCATGGCGTTTTATGAAAAGGCGCTTGGCCTGAAGGAGGTCCGCCGGAAGACTGCCGAAGACGGTTCCTTCATCCTGGTATATGTCTCCAATCCGGAATCGGATTTCGAGCTGGAACTTACCTGGCTGAAGGATCATCCCGAGCCGTATGATCTGGGTGAAGGAGAATTCCACCTGGCCTTTCAGACGGATGACATGGAAGCCGCGCATAAGCTGCATGAAGAAATGGGATGCATCTGCTTTGAAAATCCAAAGATGGGAATCTACTTTATTGAGGATCCGGACGGGTACTGGCTGGAGATCGTACCGGTGAGGTAAGAGTCTGTCAAAAGAGAACGGGGTATCAAAGTCTCGTTATAAAAACACGACTTCGATACCCCGTTTAAAGCGGTTATCCGTATTCAGCTTTGCAGGCTGTCTATGAATCATGGCTGCTTTCAGCACTTCTTAATACCGAAATCCGAAAAAGGTTCTCCTCCTGTTCCTGCCTTGCAACACTCTGTCACTTATGGCAAGGGATGCCTGCTTGCGGTCTAAATCAGTTTTTACTGCTTTTCGGTATCGTTTTCAGCATATAACAAAGATGCAATCAATTCCTTTTTCCGGGTATTATAATTCCAATCAATGAAATCAGAGCACAGATCAGACACCACGCAGACCATATCATAAGATCCGCAAATACCCCCTGGCTTGCAAATCCAAGCAATGCCGCCAGCCCAAAGATGACAAACGTTGCAATATGCCCCTTTTTCCCGGCATTCCTGGCAGCTATTGATACAATACCGCCTGCAAGCATCAAAACCGCAACTATGATGCCTCCTCCTGCGCTGAGATCAGTCGTATTCTCATCAATAGCATTTACAAATCCTGCCGCACAGGACTGAAAAGTCACTACTACAAAGAAGACGATTGACAAAATCCCTGATACAAGTTTCCATACTTTCATGAATGATTCCTCCTCTTTTTATATATTAATGTTACAAGCCTGATTATGCTTCCCGGATACTGACTGCCAATAACAGACGCCTTACATATATGCCTTTGAATACTTCGGTTTTTTCAGACCGGCTTTCTTAAACAGTTTTTTATACTTTTTCACACCGGGGACTTCAAGCCGGATTCCTTTCTTTGTCCCTTTGAAAGCATTCTTCCCTATGCTCTTTATACTTGCAGATTTCAGGACTCTTACCGAACCAAGCCTGCTGCATCCCTTGAATGCATTCTTCGATATGACTACTTTTTTACCTCTTATTACAACACCCATAAGATATGACTCTGTTCCCAGCTTTTTGCAGTTTTGGAAGGCTCCGGCACCGATTTTCTTAACTTCTTCCGGAATGGAGATGCTCTTTATACTGCTCCCCTTAAAAGCATATGCTCCGATCGATGATACCGTAAATTCCGTATTATAAGAATCAAGCACTTCCATGTTATCTATAGTCGTGAAATATTCTTTCTCGCTTATATAAAAATCTGTTTTTCTTTTGCTTGCGATCTTGGAAAGTTCAATACTGAAGTTGCTTGTTATCTTATAGATATTGCTGTCGGAGTCCTTTATCTTCCTGCCTTTGGGATTGTATTTTTCAACTTTAAAACTATATTTTGTATTACTTGTATTCCAGAATTTCAGATAATAAGAACCTGTATAAGCTGCTCTGAACAGTTTGGAAGTTTTATTGTAATTACCATTGCTTACCGTATTTCTGTCTTCCGTATTGCTGTCTTTGCAAAGGCTTACGATCATTGTTCCCCAACCGTAATCATCAAGGTCTTTCATCTCATAGACAGAGATTTTATAAAAGTTACCTTCCTTTACAGCGATTTTGTAATAGTCTTCATCATCTCCGGAATCACTGTCCTCTACTTGACCGGTATATTCCGTCCCCAATTTGATGCTCTGCGCTTTGACAGCTGTATTATTCGGTTCCACTTCCTTCACTGCCGCATAAACAGTATCTGTTGACAGGAGTCCCAAAAATAATCCCGCCATAATCAGTCCTGCCCGTAAAACTATCATTCTTTTACTTCTCATAATTGCTTCATCTCCTCTGATCGGCTATTGCGCTTATTAATGATGTAATTAATAGTATCATTTTGACAAATAAAAATCGTCCGCTGTACAGCGGACAATTATCAGTCATTTATATAATCTATTTTCTTCCCAGCTGCCAGAACGCCACCGCGCTCGCAGCAGCCACATTCAGCGAATCAACGCCATGATGCATGGGGATCTTTACCGTGTAATCACAGGCTGCGATCGTCTCCGGTTTCAGGCCTTCGCTTTCGGTCCCCAGCACGACCGCCAGTTTTTCCTGCTTCATCAAACAGGCATCATCGATGGATACAGAATCATCTTTGAGTGCCATGGCAGCCGTGCAGAATCCGTTCTCCCTGAGCAGCTTCAGTCCGCTGCCGGGCCATTCTCCGGTCTTCAGGACCGTCCACGGGATCTGAAAGACCGTACCCATGCTTACTCTTGCCGCACGTCTGTACAGCGGATCGCTGCTGTCATGCGTCAGGAGCACAGCATCCATGCCAAGCGCTGCCGCTGAACGGAAAATCGCTCCGACATTGGTCGGGTTGACAATATCCTCTAGCACAGCGATCCTGCGCGCTTCCCGGATCACCATCTCCGCATCCGGCAGCGGTCTGCGCCGCATCACACACAGCATGCCTCTGGTAAGAGACAGTTTCTCTGCCGAAAAACCCGCATTGCTCTTAAAGATTTCCTGTCCGGCAATGTAGACCGGGATATCCGAAAGCCGTGCAAGCAGCGCGTCGGCTCTGCCGTCGGCATACCGCTCTTCCATCAGTACTTTTTCCGGAATATAGCCGGCATTCAGCGCGCGTTCGATCACATTCGGACTCTCCGCTATGAATATCCCCGGCTCCGGTTCATAGTAATGAAACAGCTGCGGTTCTCCGTATTTCCAGAACACTTCCAGTTCTGCAATTGTGTTAATATCTGCCTTTATGATCATTGTTCACTTCCATACGGTTTTTCTGCAGTGGTGTCATCTGATGAGTGCAAGCACGATCGCGAACAGAACGACCACCAGAAACGCGAGCGCAGCTCCCCAGAGCAGGACAGCCAGCGTCCCGATGATTCCGCCGTGCCGGCACCCCGGGAAACATCCCCGGATATTTCTGTAATTGCCCAGCCAGAATACCACGAACACACATGTGCAGAACCACATGATCCCGCTGTAGCTCTGGTAGAATGTATCTCCGGGGGCTCCGTCCTCCGTCCATTCGACAGTTATGCTCATCCAGGCGATGAACAGATATCCCAGAGCAGCCGTGATCATATGCAGAATGTTTCTGCTCCTGAATCCTACCGGCAGGAAGGATCCTGTCACATCCGGAGAAAGATCACTGTCTGTATCTGCCTTCCGGTCTTCATTGCTGACATAAGCTTCCGGCATATTTCTGCTGAACGCTTCTGTATAATTATCAAACCGTTTCCGGAAGGCTGTCTGTCTGCCAGATCCGGACTCCTCATCAGGGACAGCAGTTTCCTTTACATTCTCAAGGACTCTGGCAAGTTCGTCCACATTTCTGAACCGGTCTTCCGGTTCAAGCCTGATGCACTTTTCGATGACTGTACGGATCGGTCTCCCCGGTTTCCTGACAGAGGGCAGTTCCCCGGTAAGCATCACATTCATCGTGACGCCGAGGCCGTAAATATCTGTCCTTACGTCGGACTGCCCGAAGCCATACTGTTCCGGCGCTGCGAACTCCGGCGTTCCCATCAGCCTGGTGTCGCGGTTGCTGTCCGGCTTGAGTTCCCTCACAGCATTGAAATCCAATAACCAGACTTCTTTGTTCTGCCCGATCAGGATGTTCGACGGTTTGATATCACGGTGGATCATCGGCGGGACCTGTGAATGGAGCTGTGACAGCAGCGTGCAGACTGCGAGCATGATCTGTCTGGTATCTTCAAACGGGAACGGACCGGCTTTTTCCAGCATCTCATCCACCGTCATACCGTGAATATATTCCTCAATAATAACGAGCGAATCATTTTCTTCGGAAATACTGACGATATGCGGCAGTCCCGGAAGATCCAGTGCCATCAGGCGTCTGTATACTTCAATATCATAATTTCGGACACATTTCCTGACATACAAATGGCCGTCCTGCCGGTTCCGCACCAGCCAGACGTCCTTGCCTTCCTTCAGCCTGGATAAGCTCTCATATTTATCCGGTTCCAATGACATAATCGCTTGTCTGCCCCTCTGTTTACGTATGCAGTTTCAGATTTCTTCACTTGCATACGCAGTTTCCCTGCTCTTCACTTAGTCAGCGGCTGTCTTTTTACGGACGCATTCTCTTATTTCTTTGTTTGCGTACGTTTTGCTGCTCCATACAGAGAACTTCTCTGTAATTAATACCAGAATTATGATAATATTACATCGTATTAAACACATTCGCAAGCCGGTGAAAGGAGCGCATCATGTATAAAGATTCCACTACAGATCTTAACCACCGCCTTCTGGACGCTTCCGGAACAGCCTCCGCTGCCATCTCCGGGGAGGACGTCATGCGGTCCGGTCGTGAGCTCATTGATTTATGGCTGCATGATCATAAAGAAACGACCCCGGCGGACGTTGTGCGCTCCTGCCAGGGCTATCTTTCCAGATCATATATTTATGATATTCTGAGCGGAACAAAGACTGCTCCTTCCCGGGACGTGATCATCATGATCTGTCTGGCACTGAAAACGGATGTCAAGTCCGCGGATCGGATCCTGAAGGCATTCGGGCACAGGGATCTGTATCCCCGGGACCCCAGGGATCTGGAGGTGATCTCTTGCATGACCGGGGGGATCAATGAGATATCTGAGGTGAATGACAGGCTTTCTGCAAAAGAGAACAGGCTGCTCGGCGAATGACCGGGCAGCCTGAAACTTATCACAAATCATTCCGTTCCCGTTCAAAGTCCCTTGATCAGCGCCAGATCTCCGTAAAGGATCGAGTCATCCCCGAGTTCGGCGATCCTGATGTCCACTGTCGAACGTATGGCGGGCATGCAGTAACGGTCCACCTCTTTAAGCACCTTTTCCAGGAAAATCCCGCCCACGGCCTCGATCACTCCGCCGCCGTAGAGCACCAGGTCCGGAGAAAAGGTGTTGATCATGTTGCCGGTGGCAATGGCCAGATAATGGCAGGCACGATCCACCGCCTCGACAGCAACGGCATCGTTCGCGGCAAGAGCCTTTTTCAGCTTCTTGGAGCGGAATACACCATCCTGCACAGCCTCCGCCATCATGGTCTTGCGGCCGCGGGAAACCTGCTGACGAATATAGGCTGTCATGCCCTGTTTGCTGGAGAAAGCCTCCAGGCAGCCGCGCTGACCGCAGTTGCAGAGCGGACCTTCCGGATCTAGGATCATATGACCGTATTCCGCGCCCTTGAACTGATGGCCGGTATAGAGCGCGCCGCCCAGGATCAGGCCGCCGCCCATGCCGGTACCCACGAAAAAGCCGACGACATTACGGTATCCTCTCGCGGCGCCGAACTTGTACTCGCCCAGCACGCCGAGATTCACGTCATTGCCCACATAGAAGGGGACGCCGAATTTCCGGCTCATGGCTCCGGCCAGGTCATAATTGCGCCAGGGGAGGTTGGGTGTGAAAAGCACTATGCCCGTGTCCTGGTCAATGACGCCGGGAGCACAGGAAGCGATGGCATTAAGACTGCCCCGGTCGATGCCGGATGCGGTGATCATCTCCTCGACAACGTCAATAATGACCTTCTCCACATCGGCGGATCCTTCGCCGCTGCTCTTTGAGCGTTTTTTCAGGCGGTAGATGATCTCATCTTTCTCGTTGAAGACCGCGCCGAGTACCTTGGTTCCTCCCACGTCGAGGCAGATATTAAAGCTTTCACTCATACCGGAGTCCTCCTTTAATCAATGTTGAAAACACGTTTTATCCAACTGCGGAAGCCGGATTCGGGCGGGCCCGATGAGACGGCGGCTTCCCTGCTCCCGACTTTTTCAATCTCAGGAACCGGTTCATTCAGTGAGACCCGGAAGGTACTGAAATAATGATAGAGCGCCTCCTGCGAGGACGTGCCGGCGCCTCCCTCGTCCCGTACATAGCTGCCATCCGGGAGCATGCGGCGGGACTTCTCCCGATCCTCCCTCAGCGCATTGATGATGCGGTTGAGCTGTTCGCGTGTGTCGGGTGTGACCGCTTCAATGAAGGCTTCCACCCGCCGTTCCAGATTGCGGTTGAGCAGGTCGCCGGAACCAAGGAAGATCCTCTGCTCCCCGCCTTCGCCAAAACTGTAGATGCGTGAATGTTCCAGCCAGCGGCCCACTACGCTCTGCACTGTGATATTCTCGGTCTTGCCGGGCACACCGGGGCGCAGGGAGCAGATTCCGCGAATGAAAAGTTCTACCTTTACCCCTGCCTGAGAGCATTCGATCAGCTTTTCCATTATCTCCAGGTTATTCATGGCGTTCACTTTGATGGCGACGCGGCCCGCCTCCCCTTTGGCGATCTCCCGGTCCAGCAGCTCCATTACACGGCTCTTGAAGCTGTACGGTGCGATCCAGAGGCTCTTTGCTGCGGGCGGAATCTCTCCATCAAGCAGTGCCGCAAAAGCCGTTTCGGCGTCCTGGCCTGCCTCCTCCCGCGCAGTTATAAGGGAGAGATCGGTATATTGTTCGCCGGTAACCTCGTTGTAGTTGCCGGTGCCTACCTGGGTGATGCGGACTATGTTTCCGCCGTGTTGGCGGGTGATGACGCAGAGTTTGCTGTGCACTTTGTAATCGGGCAAGCCATAGATCACACGGCAGCCCGCGTCTTCAAGCATCTCGGAATAGTCGATGTTGTTCTGTTCGTCAAACCGGGCACGCAGCTCCAGCAGGCAGAGCACGTCCTTGCCCCTGTCGGCGGCGTAAGCCAGCGCAGCCGCGACCTTGCTGCTGCCGGACATACGGTAGAGCGTGATCTTGATGGAAAGCACCTCCGGATCGTCCGCCGCCTCATAGATAAGGTCGACGAACGGCATCATACTCTGGAAGGGGAAGCTCAGCAAAAGGTCGTGCCGGTCGATATAGGAGAAGAACTCTCCTTTTTTCAGCCCGATATCTCTTGCAGGGCGGCGTTCCTCATAACGGAAACGAGCAGGTCCGCCGATGCAGGAGCGGAAGGACAGATCGAAAGGCACGCTTTGCGTAAAGACTCGGTTCTCCGGCACACGCAGCTTTTTCATCAGAACGGCGCGGGCCTGATCGGTCAGCTTTCCGTAAAGACGCACCCGTACGGGCATCTCCCGCTGGCGCTTGGTGAGCATGGTGGAGACATTGTCCCGCAGATCCTCGTCCGTATGTTTGGCTGCGTTGGACAGGAACACATCTGCGTTCCGCGTGACCTCCATGACGGCAGACTGCAGGATCGTCACCTTTTTCAGCAGCAGCGGCAGGAAATGCCGCACCAGCTGGGCGGTCAGCACGATCTTCTGGCAGCCGTCGATCTCAAAGCTCAGATAACCGGGAACACGGTGCAGCGGGATGATGCAGAGCTTCTGCTCCGTGCCATAGTCCAGGAAAGCAATGATATTCGACTCCCCGCTCCACAAAAAGGGCAGGGCTTTATCATAGTCAATGATCCTGGGATCGAGCATTTTGCGGATATCGCGGAAGAGTTTTTTGCTCATCAGCTCGTCCACCTTGCTGATCTTCTTAAAGTCCAGCACATCCACCTTATTGGCGCGCAGCTCTTCATGGATGGTCTTCCAGATGCTCTCCATAAGGGTCTGCTGCTCGCGCGTGATGCGCAGCACTTCATTGATCTGTGCCTCCGGCAGCAGACCGGAGAGCGGATCCTTCTTGTTCGGCGTCAGCATGGCGCGATGGGTCAGGATGCCGATGCGCACGCGGTAGAATTCCTCCAGATTGGACTGGTAGATCATCAGGAATTTCAGCCGTTCCAGAAGGGGCACCGCCGGATCGGCTGCCTCCTGCAGCACACGCAGATTGAATGCCAGCCAGCTCAGCTCACGGTTGATGTATATGCTCTCAGGCATGTCCTGACTGAGGCTTTTACTTTTCTTTTCTTTGCCTGCCATAACGGTCTCTTTCCTGTTACAGTCTGGAATCGATGGCTTTCTCGAGCGCGTCGATCACGATCTTCAGGGTCTTAATGCGGGCAAACTTTTTGTCATTGGATTCAATAATGAACCAGGGGGCATTCTCCGTGCTGGTCTTCTGCAGCATCTCGTTGACGGCCTCCTCGTAGAGCGGCCATTTCTCACGGTTGCGCCAGTCCTCTTCGGTCAGTTTCCACTGCTTTTCGGGTGTGTTCTGCCGGTCATTGAAGCGCGCGAGCTGGGTATCCTGGTCGATATGGATCCAGAACTTCAGCACCACGGCGCCCCAGTCGGTAAGATGGCGCTCAAACTCGTTGATCTCGTTATAGGCGCGCTTCCAGTCATCCTCCGAGCAGAACCCCTCCAGACGTTCCACCATGACGCGTCCATACCAGGTGCGGTCGAAAATACAGATATGGCCTGTACGCGGCAGCCGCGTCCAGAAGCGCCAGAGGTACTGTCTCGCCAGCTCATGCGGCTCGGGCGAGGCGATCGGTTTCACATCAAAGCCGCGCGGATCCAGCGGTCGGGCGATCCGACGGATGTTTCCGCCTTTGCCGGCAGCATCCCATCCTTCATAGCAGAGGATGACCGGAATCTTCTTGCGATAGATGATATTGTGCAGCTGACCCAGGCGTTTCTGCAGCTCTTTAAGCTGTTCGCGGTATTCCTCGTCGGTCAGCGCCGGTGACAGATCCACCTCAGCAAGCTTCGGCATCTTCAGCAGCGGGAAATCCTTTTCAAAAGGCTTGCCCACAAAACGGCCCTTCTCCAGCGCCTTGTCGATCATGCCGGTCAGGAGGCTCAGCGCCTCGCAGGCCGCAGCAGTCTTCTTGCTGCCGTCCATCACATGCCAGGGGATCCGTTTCCCGGTCTTTTCCATGAAAGATTCGTAGGTCTCGCGGAAAAGCCCATACTCCCGATGCTGCCACAGATCCTCGGCTGAGACGCGCCACTCCGTTTCGAAATTCTCTCTTAATCTGCGGATGCGCTTTTTCTGCTCCCCCTGCTCGATATCGATGAAAAGCTTGAGGATCAGATAGCCGCCGTCACGCAGCTGACGTTCAAATTCGTTGACCGTACGGACACGTTTCTTATATTCCTCTTTGCTGATTTCCCGCCGCATCAGCTTTCGTACGCAGTCCTCCATCCATCCGGTATCATAGATCATGATCTTGCCTTTTTCGGGGACAGCCCAGGCATAGGGGTAGAGGAAAGGATAACGTGACCGGGCTTCCGGGTCGATCCTGTGCGTTGTCACGTTGTAAAAGCGCGGATCAAGTTCACTGATGATCTCTTTGATCAGGGTCCCTTTGCCGGCGGCAGCCCAGCCTTCCACCAGCACGATGACCGGCAGGCCTGCAGCGCGGATCTCCTGCTGCTGCGCCATCAGTTTCCCGCGCAGCGCCTTCAGTTCGGCTTTCCGACGGGATTTTTCTCCCTGTCTGGTCTCTTTCTCTTCCTTTGACATACGAATCCTCCCATGCATGAATGTTTTAAAGAACTGCTTTTTTAATCCGCTTCCGCAGCGGCATAATCATCCATTTCTGCTTCAACTGCTTCGGCAGCCTCCGCTTCCACGACTTCGGCAGTCTCCGCTTCCGCGGCGGCATATTCCGCCTCAGCCTTTTTCAGCGCTTTTTTCTTTTTTTTGTCTTTCTTTTTCTTGTCTTTCTTCTTATCTTTCTTCTTGTCTTTTTTCTTCTTTTCCGGCTTCGGAGAATAGTCTTCCGGAAGCTCCTTCAGCAGCTCTTCCCTGTACTTTGCAAAAGTGGCCAGTCTTTCCTCTGTCACTTCAGGGTACTGCGGATCCATATCCTTCAGTGTCGCAAGGATGATCTCAGAAACGACATAGCGCATATACCACTTGTGATCGGCCGGAACGACATACCACGGGCAATGCTCTGTCGAGGTCGCATTGATCGCGCTCTCAAACGCTTCCTGATAAGCATCCCAATAGGCGCGCTCTTCATAATCTCCGCCGCTGAATTTCCAGTTCTTCTCCGGTTCCTCGATGCGGGACAGGAATCGTTTGGCCTGCTCATCCTTTGATACATTCAGGAAGATCTTCACGGTGCGGATATTGTTTCTGTACAGATATTCTTCAAAATGCACAATGTCCTTATACCGGTGCTCGATGACTTTGTCCAGATCGATCCTGCGGGCGTTAGCCTGGGAGCGGTACAGTTCCTTCACCTTGCCGATGAGGACATCTTCATACTGGGAGCGGTTGAATATCGCGATTTCCCCTTTAGCCGGTACCTGAAGAGCAATCCGCCGAAGGAAATCATGGGCCAGCTCGTCGGAGGTGGGCGCCTTGAAAGCGGCTTCATGTACGCCGTGCGGGGAAAGACATGTCAGGACCGCGCGGATCGTCCCGTCTTTTCCGGCTGCATCCATTGCCTGAAAAAGGAAGATGACGCCTTCTTTCTTTTCGGCATACAGCTTCGCCTGCAATTCGTCGATCAGTTCATTGTTCTCTGCCATTTTCGATTCCGCATCCTCGCGGTCGCTGCAGAGGCTGGTCTCGTCCGTAGAACATTTGGAGATCTTAAAAGGCTGGGAACCATCATAACAGTATTTTTTGAATGACATCTTTCTTACCTCGCAATTTCACATATCTATGGAATATGGTGAATATTTACTGTGTACCATCTGATTATGTGCGATATGATCCCATATGTCAAGTAAGAGAAATCACTTAAAGCCCTGTAAACCAACACAATACAAATTGATCAAAACACAGAAAGAAAAAGAACTTTTGACAAAGTGCAGAACCCACGAGTCTATGTGCATTCTGCGTTTTTTGCAGACAAAAAGAGCCGGCCGCATTACGCAGCCAGCTCTGTTGCATGCTCAGGCCGCAAGGCCTTAAATCTATCTCATTACTTTACTAATGCCTTCATTTTGGCGGCAGCATGGACGGCAGCATTCACCTGAAAATCATGCGTGCCGGTTGTCCTGATTTCTCCATTCAGCACAATTTTCTTTTCAGGCTGCGGGTTATACGCAATCAAATGCTGCCTTACCAGTTCTTCGCGGCTTATTTGCTGAAGTATTCCACGCCGCTCTCGAACAGCAGCATCGTCTGGTTTCCATAGATGTTCTTCTGCAGTCCGGGCGTATATCTCTCATTGTGCAGCATCTTTCCGAGGCATCTTCCGTCCGCGCTGGTGATACCTTCCACCGCCATCATCGAGCCGTTCGGGTTCCAGGCTTCATCCATGCTCACATTGCCTTCAGGATCACAGTACTGCGTTGCCACCTGCCCGTTCTCGAACAGCTTCTTCAGCCACTCTTCGCTTGCGACAAAACGTCCTTCCCCGTGGGAAGCCGGATTTGTATACACGCCGCCAAGCTCCGCTTTTCTGAGCCAGGGGCTCTTGTTGCTGACGACTTTGACATAATCCATGCGCGAAATGTGTCTGCCGATCGTGTTGAAGGTAAGCGTCGGCGAATCGCCCTGCTGAGGCACGATCTTTCCTTCCGGCACAAGGCCAAGCTTGATCAGCGCCTGGAAGCCGTTGCAGATGCCGAGTGCCAGTCCGTCTCTTTCATTCAGAAGCTTCTCAACTTCTTCCTTAATCTTTTCGTTCCGGAAAGCTGTCGCGAAGAACTTCGCGGAGCCGTCCGGCTCATCACCTGCAGAGAATCCGCCGGGGAAGAAGATCATCTGTGCCTGTGAGATCGCCTTGCTGAACGCCTCTACGGAATCCCTGATATCCTCTGCTGTCAGATTCTTCATGACAAGGACATTTGCTTTTGCTCCTGCATCCGTAAGGGCTCTTGCGGAATCCATCTCGCAGTTCGTTCCCGGAAATGCGGGGATGAATACGGTCGGTACAGCCAGCTTATGCTCACAGATATAGATCTCCTTTGCATCAAAAAGCTTGCTCTCCACAGGATCCTTCTGGTCTCCAACATGGGAAGGGAACACCTTCTCCAGCGGAGCGCTCCAGAGCGCAATGGCTTCCTCCATATCGATCGCGGCATCCCTGTAGCACAAGCAGGCGTCTTCTGTCACTTCACCGATCACAGTACCGGGTGTGCCAAGTTCTCTCACCTTATCTGCCGGCACTTCCGCCAGGATATTGCCCCAGCCGGGTCCGAAGAATTTCTCTTCCGGGAAGTCTGCATCGATCTTCACGCCGAGCTTGTTTCCGAACGCCATCTTCGCGGCTGCTTCGGACACGCCCATTCTCTCCAGTGCATAAGCGGAAATGATATTTCCGTTCTTTATGTCCTCAAAGATCTTTCTGTACAGGTCTTTCGCGGCTTCAAAATCAGGCAGATCCTTCTCATCATGAGGGACGGCAAAGAGGACCAGTTTGCTGCCGGCTGCTTTCAGTTCGGTGGAAATGATGGTCTTCTCCGAAGCTACATCCACCGCGAACGATACCAGCGTAGGCGGAACATCGATCTCATTGAACGATCCGGACATGGAATCCTTTCCGCCGATCGACCCGATCTCAAGAGCACTCTGTGCCTTATAGGCACCGAGCAGAGCTGAGAAAGGCTCGCCCCAGCGTTTGGGATCCTTGCCGAGCTTCCGGAAGAACTCCTGGAATGTGAAATGCAGCTTATCCATCTCACCGCCGGCAGCCACGATCTTCGCAACGGATGTCAGCACTGCGTACTGGGCACCGTGATAAGGGCTCCAGCTTGACAGATACGGATCAAAGCCGTAGCTCATCATTGTGACCGCGTCGCATTTTCCTTCGGGAACGGGAACTCTCGCGACCATCGTCTGGATCTCGGAGAGCTGGTGTTTTCCGCCGTAAGGCATGAGCACCGTATTCGCACCGACTGTGGAGTCGAACATTTCTACAAGGCCTTTCTGGGAGGCGACATTCAGATCCGACAGCACGTTCTTCCATGCTGCCGCAGTATCTTCCGCCTTATAATCCTTCCTGAAGAGAGATCCGGAAAGGGAGGGGGATGTTACCGCAAGCTTTGTTTCCTGATGGGCGCCGTTCGTATTCAGGAAATCCCTGCTGATGTCCACAATGATCTTGTCTCTCCAGTGCATGACAAGACGTTTTTCCTCGGTCACCTCAGCAACGACAGTCGCTTCCAGGTTCTCCTCATGGATATAGCCCATGATCTCATTCAGGTCCTCGGGATCGATGACGACCGCCATACGCTCCTGGGATTCGGAGATCGCAAGCTCCGTGCCGTCCAGTCCGGCGTATTTCTTGGGGACCATATTCAGATCGATGAACAGACCGTCCGCAAGTTCGCCGATCGCAACGGAAACACCGCCGGCGCCGAAGTCATTGCACTTTCGGATCAGCTTTGTGACTTCCGGACGGCGGAACAGTCTCTGGATCTTTCTTTCTGTGGGCGCATTACCCTTCTGGACTTCAGCACCGCAGGTGTGGATCGACTCGGTATTATGGGATTTGGAGGAACCGGTCGCGCCGCCGATGCCGTCTCGTCCGGTACGTCCGCCGATCAGCAGGATGATATCACCCGGATCGGACGTCTCACGCATAACGTTGCTGCGCTTTGCTGCGCCCATGACCGCACCGAGTTCCATTCTCTTTGCGACGTAGTCAGGATGATAGATCTCTTTGACATAACCTGTCGCAAGTCCGATCTGGTTTCCGTAGGAACTGTATCCTCTTGCCGCTTCGGTGCAGAGCTTTCTCTGCGGAAGCTTTCCTTCAAGTGTCTCTGATACAGGCTTTGTGGGATCTCCTGCACCGGTAATGCGCATTGCCTGATAGACATACGTTCTTCCCGAAAGCGGATCCCTGATGGCGCCGCCAAGGCAGGTCGCAGCTCCGCCGAAAGGCTCGATCTCTGTCGGGTGATTGTGCGTTTCGTTCTTGAAGTTGATCAGCCATTCTTCGGTCTGTCCGTTCACTTCCAGCGGGACAACGATCGAGCAGGCGTTGATCTCATCTGTCTCTTCCTGATCTGTCAGCTTGCCGTCGGCTTTCAGCTTCTTCATGGCGATCAGTGCCAGATCCATCAGGCAGACGAATTTGTCCTTGCGGTCGCCGTAGACAGCCTTCCTGTCGGAAAGGTACTCGCCGTAAGTCTTCTCCATCTCTTCCTTCATATCGCCATCGAAGAATTCGATATCGGTAAGTTCGGTCTGGAAAGTGGTATGGCGGCAATGATCCGACCAGTAGGTGTCAAGCACACGTACCTCGGTAACGGTAGGATCGCGGTGCTCTTCCTCCCGGAAATGATCCCGGATGAACAGGAAATCCGCAAATGTCATTGCCAGATTCAGGGAATCATAGAGCACTTCCAGATCTGTCTCCGGCATCTCTGTAAAGCCTTCAAATACCGCAACATCATCCGGCTCGGGGAAAGACTGCACAAGGGTCTCGGGAATCGTTTCATCCGTGAAACGGGAATCGACAGGATTAACGGTCAGCGACTTGATCGCTTCCAGTTCTTCCTCCGTAATATCGCCCTCGATCACATAAGTGGTGGCGGAATGAATGAGCGGCTCCTCTGCATCATTGAGCAGCTTGATGCACTGCTCGGCGGAGTCTGCTCTCTGATCATACTGTCCGGGCAGGTATTCCACAGAAAAGACATGGGAACCCGCGACTTTCAGGAAACTGTCTTCATAGAGAACGTCTACGGGCGGCTCGGAGAATACCAGGCCTTTTGCTGCTTCAAATGTCTCATCGCTTACATTTTCAACGTCATATCTGATGAGCACACGGACGCTTTCCACACTCGTAATGCCGAGGAATCCGGTGATCTCAGACTTCAGTCCTGCCGCCGCGACTGCATAGTCCGGCTTTTTTTCCACATATAATCTTCTTACGCCCATATGGACCTCCTGGGTATTTTATTGACTTTGATGGTATTTTCTATAGGGGAGGTTTTCTTCCGCCTTAATTGCTCTTTCCTTCCGCTTCTTCCCGCTCTGCGTCGCGGTTCGCGAATTCCGCAGCAGACAGGGAGATCCGGATCAGTTCCTTCACATTTTCCTCCGGCAGACCCACACGGTCTGATAGTTCAAACAGGGAAGCTTCTCTTCCGAGCTCATCCTCCAGTTCCATGGTGGCCAGCAGCAGCTTGTTCGCTTCCTCTGCGATGCGGTCAGCCGCTTTGTTGTGTCCGCTCTGGGCCGTGATCTCGCGTTTCATCACCTTTTCCACGCGGCCGGCGATATATTCCGGGAAGCCTCCCGCAAGCAGCATGCTGCCGGACAGGATCTCATCCACGGCCGTCACAAGCTCCACATTGCCTTCCTGGACCAGGTCCCCGATCAGGACGCCGTTCCCGGCATGCTTCGTCGCGAGCTCCAGGACCAGATGAAGATGGCCTTCGATCAGCCTGTGCGCGACGGAATCATCACCGTTCATCAGGCGTTCCGTCAGCATGAGCGTCTCGTCGTCACTGCAGCGCCTGACAGCTTTCAGATCCCTGAGATACATCTTGAAGCTTTCCTTTTCGGAACCGGTGAGTTTCGGTTCCGATAACGATACGCTCCGTGTGTCCCTAGGCTTGTAATCTTCTATGATGATGTGTTCTTCCTGCGCGTACTGATAAATGAGCCGGATCTGGTCTCTTGTCAGATCACGGTCCGGGAAGCAGGCGAGAATGTCGCTGATGGTGACGCGCAGTCCCTGCGATTCGGCTTTCTGCTGCAGTCTGCGCAGTCCGGCCTTAAAGGCTTCTTTGTTTTCCATGTGATAACTCCGATATTGTATCTGCTGCTGCAGTAGAACCGCAGTCTTTACGGTGTGGATCCTTCGGCGCGCTCCGCTTGCTCAGGATGACAGACTCTTCAGGGTCCTTCAAACGAGGGCTGCGCCGGGCCGGAATCTCCCTATAGCAGAAATTCTGCCAGCACCGCATTGCTGACATCGATGCCCGCATCCGTCAGCGCCAGCCTGCCGTCTTCAAAAGTAAGCATTCGCTGGCGTACAAGTCTCTTAATTACCTTACCGTACTTTGCCTCCAGATCCTCTCTGAATGCTTCTTTGAATTCTTTCGCTGTCACCCCGCGGCTGCGCCGCAGTCCCAGGAACATGAATTCCTCCATGGCTTCCTTTTTCGTCTGCGGTTCGTTCTCCCTCATTCTCGCGGAGAGCTTCGGAACCGCGCGTATGTATTCATTCAGATCAGCCGGATTCGCAAATCTGCGGCCGTTCATATAAGAGGACGCATTCAGCCCGAGTCCCAGATAATCTCCCATGCTCCAGTATATCATATTGTGACGGCTGTATCTGTCCGGTTTCGCGAAATTGGAGATCTCATAGCGTTCATATCCTGCTGCTTTCAGATATTCACAGGCATCGTGATACATCTTCCTGTCATCTTCTTCCGACGGCAGCAGCGCAGCACCTTCCGGCGTTCCGTACTTTTTCGCGAACGGCGTTCCCTCTTCGATCGACAGCGCATAGGCGGAAATATGATCCGGTCCAAGCGCGCTCAGATTCCTGATCGTGTTCATCCACATCTCCGGCGTCTGTCCCGGCAGCGAATACATCAGATCCACGCTGATATTATCGAAGCCGGCTGCCCTGGCAGCTCTGTATCCGGCAAGAAAATCGTCATACGTATGGATACGTCCGAGCGTTTGGAGCAGATCGTCATTATCCGACTGCAGGCCGATGGAAAGGCGGTTGATCCCGATCTGCTTCCAGGCTTTCAGGTTCTCACGGGTAATGGTCCCGGGATTCACTTCAATAGTGATCTCCGCGTCTTCGGCGACCAGGAAATGATCCCTGATCAGCAGCAGGATCCGCATCAGCTGAATGGGATCCGCGATGGAAGGCGTTCCCCCTCCGAAATAGATCGTCCTGATCAGACAGGTGTTTCCGAGACTCTGGTATTCCCCCAGTTCCTGAAGCAGGGACCGGAAGTAGGCGTTCTGCACATTTTCCGAAGCCCGGAAGGAAACAAAATCGCAGTATGCGCACTTACGGACACAGAACGGGATATGTATATATAAGCCGAGGTCTTTCTTCTTCATTTAGCCGTATCCTTCTCATGCTGTAAGCATTCTGTCCACATCCAGTCACTCGCTGTCCAGTTTCAGAACGCTCATGAATGCTTTCTGCGGGATCTCTACCGTTCCCACCTGACGCATTCTCTTCTTTCCTTCTTTCTGCTTTTCCAGCAGTTTTCTCTTTCTGGTGATATCGCCGCCGTAGCATTTTGCAAGAACATCCTTGCGCATGGCTTTTACAGTCTCTCTGGCAATGATCCTGTTGCCGACAGCTGCCTGGATCGGGATCTCGAAGAGCTGCCTCGGGATCTCCTCCTTGAGCTTCTCGCACATTTTTCTTGCACGTTCGTATGCCGTTCCCTCGAAAACGATGAAGGACAGCGCATCCACTTCTTCCCTGTTTACCAGGATATCCAGCTTCACGAGCGGCGATCTCATGTATCCCGCCATCTCATAGTCGAAGGATGCATAGCCTCTCGACCGCGATTTCAAGGCATCAAAGAAATCATAAATGATCTCGTTCAGCGGGAGCTTGTATTTAAGGAGCGCCCTGGTGTCTTCCATGTACTCCATGCCCTGGTAAATACCGCGGCGTTCCTGACACAGATCCATGATCGGACCGATAAATTCCGTCGTCACCATGATCTGGGCGTCCACGACCGGCTCTTCCATGTATTCGATCGACGTCGGATCGGGCATATTGGTCGGATTGGTCAGCTCGATCACCTGCCCGTCCGTTTTATGGATCTTGTAAACGACGCTCGGCGCCGTAGTGATCAGATCCAGATTGTATTCTCTTTCCAGTCTTTCCTGGATGATCTCCAGATGCAGCAGTCCCAGGAATCCGCAGCGGAAGCCGAAGCCCAGCGCGACCGATGTTTCCGGTTCGTAGGATAAGGAAGCATCATTCAGCTGCAGTTTTTCAAGCGCATCGCGAAGATCCGGATATTTAGCGCCGTCAGCGGGATAAAGCCCGCAGTAGACCATCGGAAGCACCTTCTTGTATCCGGGAAGCGCTTCCGTGCAGGGTCTTGCAGTTTCAGTTACAGTATCGCCGACACGGGTATCCTGCACCGTCTTGATGCTCGCGGTAAGATAACCGACCATTCCCGCAGACAGCTCTTCGCAGGGGTTGAACCGTCCTGCGCCGAACGTACCGACTTCGACAACGTCAAACGCCGCACCGGTCGCCATCATCTTAATATTCATGCCGCGCCTGACTTTTCCGTCCATCAGGCGCATGAAAACAATGACGCCCCTGTAGGAATCATAGATCGAGTCAAAGATCAGCGCTTTTAACGGCGCGTCCGGATCGCCCTCCGGCGCGGGGATCTTCTCAACGATCGCCTCCAGCACCGCCTCGATATTGATGCCGTTCTTCGCAGAGATCTGGGGCGCATCTTCCGCCTCGATCCCGATCACGTCCTCAATTTCATCGATCACGCGTTTCGGATCCGCGCTCGGAAGATCGATCTTGTTGATGACCGGAAACACTTCCAGATCATGATCCAGCGCCAGATAGACATTCGCCAGCGTCTGCGCCTCGATGCCCTGTGCGGCGTCAACGACCAGCACGGCACCGTCACAGGCGGCCAGTGATCTCGACACTTCGTAATTAAAATCCACATGACCGGGGGTATCGATCAGGTTGAAGACATATTCCTGCCCGTCCTTCGCCTTGTAGATCGTACGGACAGCCTGTGATTTGATGGTAATGCCCCGCTCACGCTCCAGGTCCATATTATCCAGGACCTGCTCCTGCATCTCACGCTGGGTAAGAAGACCGGTCATCTCGATAATTCTGTCGGCAAGCGTGGATTTGCCGTGATCAATGTGGGCTATAATGCAAAAATTTCTGATGTTTTCCTGCTTAAATTCCGCCATTCGGTTCTCCCGTTACCATGATCCCATGGATTTTCCTTTTCTCTCGATCAGCTTCGGACGGAAGCCGTTCTCTTCAAGCATTTTCACGATCTCCTGCTTGTGCTCTGTGCCGAACGCTTCCATGGTGATCTGCAGTTCGACCAGATCGTTCCTGTTGATACTGAAGAACTGGTTGTGCTCAAGGCTGATGACATTCGCCTGTTTTTCCGCGATCAGCGTGGCGACCTTCACCAGCTGTCCGGGCTTATCCGGCAGCAGCACCGACACCGTGAACACTCTGTCCCTGGCGATCAGACCGTGCTGCACGACGGATGCCATGGTGATCACATCCATGTTCCCGCCGCTGATCACGCAGACGATCTTCTTTCCTTTGCAGTCCAGGTGCTTGAGGGCGGCAATGGAAAGCAGACCGGAATTCTCCGCCACCAGTTTATGATTCTCCATCAGATCCAGGAATGTCACGATCAGCTCTTCATCCTCGATCGTAATGATATCGTCGACATTTTTCTGTACATACGGGAACAGCTTGTCTCCCGGCGTCTTTACCGCTGTGCCGTCTGCTATGGTCTTGGCAGAGGGAAGCGTAACGATATGGCCGGCTGCAAGCGATTCTTTCATGCAGGCAGCGTTGGCCGGCTCCACACCGATCACCTTGATATTCGGATTCAGCATTTTCGCCATCGCGGAAATACCTGTCAGAAGTCCACCGCCGCCCACCGGGACAAGGATCATATCGACCGTCGGAAGATCCTGGATGATCTCCATCGCGATCGTACCCTGGCCGGTAGCCACAGTCAGATCATTGAAGGGATGGATAAAGGTCATTCCCTTCTCTTCCGCAAGCTTCATCGCGTAAGCGCAGGAATCATCATAGACATCGCCGTAAAGCACGACATCCGCGCCATAACTTTTGGTGCGGTTCACTTTCATCAGCGGCGTCGATGTCGGCATGACGACGGTTGCGGGCACACCGAATGCCTTCGCAGCATATGCCACGCCTTGAGCATGATTGCCGGCGGAGGCCGTAACAAGGCCGCGTTCACGTTCTTCTTTGCTCAGCGTGCTGATCTTATAATAAGCGCCGCGGATCTTGTAGGCGCCTGTTTTCTGCATATTCTCAGGCTTCAGATAAATTTTGTTTCCCGTCTGATTGCTGAAGAACTCCGAGTACTGCAGCTTGGTACGGTGGATGACTTTCTGTACGATCTCGGTGGCTTCTTCAAATTTATCAAGGGTAAGTTCAGTATCCATTATTTCAACTCCTACTCCGCAAAGATCGCTTCCACAAAACTGTCCGCGTCGAATTTCTGCAGATCCTCGATATGCTCTCCCACGCCGATATACTTCACCGGAATGCCCAGCTCTGCCTGGATCGCCACAGCGATCCCGCCTCTCGCAGTCCCGTCCATCTTTGTCAGGATGATTCCCGAGACATCTGCCGCTTCCATGAACACTTTTGCCTGCGCCAGCGCATTCTGCCCGGTGGTCCCGTCCAGAACGATCAGCGTCTCCCTGTAAGCCTCCGGATACTCCCTGTCGATGATCCGGTTGATCTTCTTGAGTTCTTCCATCAGGTTCTTCTTATTATGCAGTCTTCCGGCCGTATCACAGATCAGGATATCCGCCTTTCTTGCCTTTGCAGCTGCGATCGCATCAAAAACGACCGACGCCGGATCGGCACCTTCCTGCTGCGCGATGATATCCACGCCCGCTCTGTGCGCCCATTCCGTCAGCTGCTCGATCGCGCCGGCCCGGAATGTATCCGCCGCTGCCAGCACGACCCTTTTCCGGTCCGCCTTGAACTGTGCCGCCAGCTTACCGATCGACGTCGTCTTTCCGACGCCGTTCACGCCGACCACCAGCAGAACGGATGTTTTATTTTCATATTCATAAGCATTTTCGCCGAGATCCATCCGTTCCTTAATGGTATCCATCAGAAGCTGTCTGCATGCAGCCGGTTCGTGGATATGCTTTTCCGCCACCTGTTCCTTCAGCGAGTCAATAATATCCTCTGTGGCATGGATCCCGATATCGCTCATTATGAGGATCTCTTCCAGCTCCTCATAAAAATCGTCATCGATAATGCTCAGACCGAAAACGGATGCAAATCCGCCTGCCAGCTGTTTTCTTGTTTTGGTAAGTCCCGAAAGGAGCCTCGCAAAAAGGCCCTGTTTTTTTTCTTCCATATTTTAAACCTCAGACATTGGACTGACAGAATCTCCTACTCTGTCAATCTAATATCTTACCATGCCGGACGGTCTTTGTAAAACGAAAAATCCGGCAGGACGGTATACCTGCCGGAAAGAGACCTTTCTTATAATCTGCACTCTCCAGTGCTTATTTCACTGCCTTCACAATAAATTTTGCGAAGGTGCCGCTCTGGGAATAAACATAGATCACCGCGCTGCCCGACTTCTTTGCTTTCACTTTTCCCTTTTTGCTGACACTTGCCACTTCCGGATCCGAAGATTCATAAGCAAGCTTTCTGTGTACGCTTACCTTCTTCCCCCTCTGACGGACAGCGGAAGCTTTGATCTTGAACTTCCTGCCGATCTTCAGCGTAAGCGTCTTCTTTACGTTCTTCAGTTTGACTGCCTTGAAGTTTCCCTTCTTTCCGCCGGCCGTTGCCACATGAATCGTCTTTGACTGGGCAATCACCTTGCTGTCAGCGGATACGGCGATCACATAGAATTTGTAGTATTTATTCTTCTTCAGCTTCTTCGCTTTATAGGAAGTACCGGTGAATTCCCCGATCTTCTTATATTTTTTCCCGCAGGGCGCGCCGTACAGGCGGTACTGCACCGCGCCTTCCACGGATGTCCATTTCAGTTTGATCTGCTTCTTTGAAGCTTTCTTATACCGGAGCTGCAGCAGCTGGAAGGAAGAGCTCTCTTCCGGCGCTTCTTCCTTTGTGTTCGCCAGAATATCTGCCTCCACCTTTTCAACCTTCTCAGCCTTCTTACTCTCCTTAACCTTCTTATCCTTCTCAACACTGGCAGGCTTCGTCTGCGCGGCGTTCTTCGTCTCGATATGGCTCGGATCATTCTTGCAGATGCGCTGATACTTGTTTCCTTTCTTCACCCAGGGGCCGAAATTATGGCCGGTCGCTTCTCCGGGTGTCACTGTCAGCGTACGGTACAGCGTTCTGGTCTCGACCTTCCTGGTGTCAGACGCCTTTACCTCCGTATCCTGCCAGGCTGACCAGTCTGACCAGTCTCCGACTGCCGCTTTCTTATAAGTCGTATAGCTGCACCGGCTGATCGGGATGCGTTCATTCAGCCACCAGAATGTATCTTTGCAGACATCATACCGATCAGACTTTCTGGCATTGGCGGAAGTAGTCAGTGCGATATCAGCCGTGGAATAGAATGCATGGAAGGTCTTATGTGTTCCCGACTTATAGCTTTCAATAGTACGGTTATAGGTCTTTTCCAGTTTCGCGCCCATGCACCAATGGAAGTAAAGGTATCCCTGTTTTGAAATGTTTACCGTCACTTTTTCCGTTGGCGTCTCTGTTGCCAGCCTGGGCGTTTTGTTATATTTTGTATAAAGCGAATTGTTCTTGTCAAACCCTTTCCAGTCACCTGCCGCAAAATCAATCGTACCGGATCCGGTCTTCTGCCAGTCCATTCCACGGTCCGCATACCTGTACTGCGTCCTGCTTTCCACGGTTATATTTGCGCCGCCGGACGGCTTTTTCGTACTCCAGTCACTGTACTGCTCCCAGTCTCCGGTTCCTGTATAACTTTTTCCGCAGGAACATTTGAAGACCATGACCGCATCCTCTGTACAGGTCGCTTTTTTCCTGCTGACAAGCTTGTAATCATGTACATGGATCTTCGGGATCTTTTCTGTTTTCTTCTCCCCGCAGACAGTACAGGTATAAATCTTTTCTCCCTCTGCTGCCGTGGTCGGCTGTTTTGTAATCGTTCCGGAATCCCATTTATGGTTCGTGCACTGGACAGATTCAAATTTGAACAGCTGTGCATCATTGCCGTTGTTATACCAGGTCCCGATATTCGTGCCGTTCTCCGTCTTCGCATTGGCGACATCCATGTTGAAATAGGTCCTCTTTGAAGTGATCCGGTACCACCCGTTCCCGGCCGGAACGATATACCAGTTCTGCGAGGATGTGCCGTTCGGAGTATACAGCTGGACATTACCGGCGAAACTGCCGCCGGACAGATCCAGTATCAGACTGCCGTACTTTATCAGATAAGTACCATCCGACTGTTTTTCCAGCGTGAAGACCTGATCCGCCACGCCTTTGCTGTAAAGAGAAATATTTCCGCCCGCTTTGCTCTCATACGGTGTTACGGAAATGTATTTATTGGAATTCAGTTTGCTGACAATACGGTATCTGCCGTTGCGAAGATCTGATGCCTTGAGAGCCGGAATCGTACGGGTAATGGTCTTGCCGCATTTGGAACATTTGTAGGTCCAGGTGCCGCTTGCGGAGGCGGTAGGAGCCTTGCTGATGCCTGTAATCTTATAATTATGATCACAGGATGAAGTGCTGAGGGCAGAAGGCGCATGCCAGACATAACCGTCTCTTCCGTTGGAAGACCCGTAAAGCTGCGACTTGATCTGGGATTTTGTTATGGTTCGTCCCCAGTGGATCCTGCATCTGTCGCTCTGGTTGTTTCCCCAATTGCATTCTCCGATCGTGACAGTACTGCCTTTTACGCCGATCACATAAAAGCTGTGGAAATAATAATAATCATACGTATTGTTATAACCTGTACAGACTCTTACATGATCTCCTGCTTTCAGCGTATCCACATTCCGGTCTGTTTTCCAATTCATCGGATTCGTGCCGGTCGCCAGATTACCGCACTTAAGTGCAAAGCCATAACATTGAATACAGCCAAGATATGAATTACAGCCGCAGCTTCCATTATACCCGCTTCGGTCACAGGCAGAGGCATCACTGATGGTATGGTGCTGACATGCTTTTGCAGTTGTTCCGTCGGGATTATTTGTTTTGCTTCCCTCGTGATTCCAGTATCTCCCTTCCGGGAACCTCTTTTTAAGGTCCTGCAGCGAATAATTCTTTGCCATAACGTTCCCGGCTCCGCCAAGAAGAAAGCCCAATGCGAATACGATTAAAATCGCCCGGATCAGTTTATTCATGACTCTTCTCCCTCTAAAATACTGCACATAGGACGCCGTATTTCCGGTGTCCCATTACTCTTCCGGCAGTCCGGATCATTCCATCCTGCAGTCTCTTGATTTACAGCCGCTCTGTTTACTTTCCGATCTGCTCGGCAAAACAGCGGACTTCATATTTCAGCTTCGGATTATTTTTTGTTCTGAGTGACAGATGCGCGGTATGCGGCGCTTTCAGATACGCATCCAGACCATTGATCTTCTTTTTGTAATCCGTGCCGGCCATATGCGTGACGACGAAACAAACATCTTCCGGCAGCTCATCCCTGTATTTTTCAAGAATCGCTTTTCCGACGACGGCAGGTCCTTCTGCCCAGACAGGCATACAAACGATCACACGCTCATATTCAAATGGAAAATGCGTCCCTTTGATGTACACCTGCGGAAATGTTTTCTTTAAGGAATCAATACAGCTTACGAGATATCCCCCTATCCCGCTCCTGTCCTTTCCGTCGGTGTACTCCGCAAGATCTGCACCAAGATGCTGCGCCAGCAGTTCTGCCGCCATCCTGGTGGTGTTGGTCCTTGTATAATAAAGACAAAGTGTTTTCTTCATTTTCCCGGTCTCCTCTTTTATTTATTACAATTATAAACGATTCATGCCAAAAATCAATTTAAAAGAGCACAGCCATTCGCTGACTGCACTCTTTCTGCTGCCCGTCCATGTAACGATCCTTTTATCCCTGCAGCGGTTTCCTGCTGCTCATGCTTTGTAATACTGCGTCAGATAACTGTAGGAATCCCTGAGAAATGCTGTATTCCCCTTCCCTTTTACACCGTCCGTCCGCCGGATGATATAGGAATAGAGCTTCTCCTTGTATTCCTCTTCCGTAATGCTTCCCTCCGCCACGCCGGAAAGGCCCTTCTCCCAGCTTGCTGTCAGTTCCGGGTTCAGGAGAGACCGGATGGAATTGTTCACTGTGTCAAAGACCATCTCTCCCAGGAAGGTCGGCGTCAGCACCTGCGTCTTCTTGTTCAGTTTCAAATAGTCGATCGCTGCCAGCTTCTTCAGGATCTCGGCTCTGGTAGCGGACGTGCCGATCCCGCTGCCTTTGATCTGTGCACGCAGTTCTTCATCTTCGATCAGCGATCCTGCGTTTTCCATAGCCAGGATCATGGAGCCCGAAGTATACCGCTTCGGCGGAGAAGTCTCTCCTTCTTTGATCTCAAACCCGGAAGCAGCCGCTTTGCCTCCTTTTTTCAGGGAAGCCAGCCAGGCCAGCAGATCCGCATCCGCTTCGGTCTCATTTTCACCGTTCCCTTCACCCTGCTCCGCGCCTGCTGTTTTCTTCGGTATACCTGCGACTGTCAGATAGCCCGGATCTTTCAGGGCTTTGAAAGAAGCAAAGAAGCTCTCTCCCCGGCGGGTAAAGATCAGCTGCCATTTTTCATATTCTGCCGGCGGGTAAAAGATCGAAAGGAAACGTCTTACGATCCGGTCGTAGACCGCCCTTCCCAGGTCTCCGACAGAACCAAGCGCGCCCAGCCCATAACCGGTGGGAATGATGGCGTAATGGTCCGTGATCTGTTTGTCGTTGGTATATCTGGTCTTCGCAATATTCTTATAGCTGCCCTGGTCCAGGATCGTCTGTGCGAAAGGTGCAGCATTCTGATAGGAAAGAAGGCCTTTGATATTCTTGCTGATCTCCTTCGCCACGGCAGAGGAAAGCACTCTCGCGTCCGTCCTGGGGTAGGTCACCAGCTTCTTTTCATAAAGATCCTGGACGACCTTCAGAGTCTGGTCCGGCGAGATCTTCAGCTGTCTGGAACAGACATTCTGCAGTTCGGCTAGATTGAAGAGAAGCGGCGGATTCTTTTTCTCCTTCTTCTTTTCCCTGCCGGCGATCTCCATTTCATAAGGAGGCAGTCCGCCCTCGGTCAGGAAAGAGATCAGTTTTTCCGCTTCTTCTTTTTCCTTAAAGCCGTTTTCCTTATAAAGTGCCGGGTGATTCTCGTATCTGCTGCCCGGAACAGCCCGGAATTCTGCGGAAATGGATTTCTGTTCATCCCCGCTGCCGGCGCCGTAAGGGATCTGCGCCAGTACACGATAGAACGGCGTCTTTACGAACGCTCTGATCTCCCGCTCTCTCTTCACGCACATTCCGAGCACGCATGTCATCACGCGGCCGACGGAAATGACCGTGCGGTCTCTTTTCATCAGCCCGGAAATGGCGCTTCCGTATTTCAGCGTGAGCAGTCTGGAGAAATTGATCCCCATGAGATAATCTTCCTTCGCGCGCAGATAAGCAGAAGCAGCCAGGTTGTCATACTCGGAAAGATCTTTTGCTTCCCGGACACCGCGTTTTATCTCCTCCTCGGTCTGGGAATCGATCCACACGCGCAGCCGTTTCTTGCCTTTTACGCCTGCCATCTGCTCGACAAGGCGGTAAATGTATTCTCCTTCCCGTCCCGAGTCGGTGCAGACATAGATCGTGTCGATATCTTTTCTGGTCAGCAGCTTCTTTACGGTGGAAAACTGTTTTTTGACGGAAGCGATCACTTCATATTTGAATTCGTCCGGCAGGAACGGCAGCGTCTCCATCCGCCACCGCTTCATTTCCGGGTCATAGGCCTCCGGATAGCTCATGGTGACCAGATGGCCGACGCACCAGGTGACGACAGCATTATCCCCTTCCAGATATCCGTCTCCGCGGCTCATATTCATGCCCAGGACTCTGGCGAATTCCTGCGCAACACTTGGTTTCTCAGCAATATAAAGAGATTTCAATACATCCTCCTGTAATGCATAAAGGTAAAAACATCCTTTTCCCGGGTCTTGTGTTCTGGTCCTGCGGAAAAAGGATGTCATTCTTCTGTATCGTATAAAGTAAACTATTTCGCAGTGATCCTGCCGGTCGCGGTAAGCAGTTCAGCGGAAAGCACGGCGCCGCCGGCCGCACCGCGGAGCGTGTTGTGGGACAGTCCCACGAACTTCCAGTCATAGATCACGTCTTCTCTAAGCCGCCCTGCGTACACAGCCATACCGCCGTCCACTTCACGGTCCAGCCTGGGCTGCGGTCTGTCGGGTTCTTCGAAGTAGTGGATGAACTGCTTCGGCGCATGCGGCAGATCCAGCTCCTGCGGAAGCCCTCTGAAGTTCTTCCAGCGCTCAAGGATCTCTTCCTTCGAAGGCTTTTTCTTAAAGGAAACGAAGACCGATGCCGTATGTCCGTTGGTGACCGGAACCCGCAGGCACTGGGAAGTAATGATCGGGGATGCAGCTTTTACGATCTGTCCGTTCTCGATGTGTCCCCAGATCCGCAGCGGCTCCTGTTCACTCTTTTCTTCCTCTCCGCCGATGTACGGAATGACATTGTCGATCATCTCGGGCCAATCCTTAAAGGTCTTGCCTGCGCCGGAGATTGCCTGATAAGTGGAGGCTACAACAACGGTCGGCTCAAACTCCATCAGCGCATGGATCATGGGGGTGTAGCTCTGGATCGAGCAGTTCGGTTTTACGACAATGAATCCGCGCTTCGTGCCAAGGCGCTTCTGCTGGAAGGGGATAATGTCCAGATGCTGCGGGTTGAGTTCCGGCACGACCATCGGGACATCGGGCGTCCATCTGTGCGCAGAGTTATTGGAAACGACCGGTGTTTCGGTCTTTGCATAGGCTTCCTCGATCGCCCTGATCTCATCCTTTGACATGTCGACAGCGCTGAAAACAAAATCGCAGGTCGCAGCGACCGCATCCACATCGGAAACATTCATGACCACCATCTTCTTTGCCCATTCCGGCATCGGGATATCCAGTTTCCAGCGGTCTCCGACTGCTTCTTCATAGGTCTGTCCTGCACTTCTTGCGCTGGCCGCCAGGGTGACGACTTCATACCAGGGATGATTATCAAGAAGCGTAATGAATCTCTGTCCGACCATTCCGGTGGCTCCGAGTATACCAACTTTCAGTTTCTTATCCATAACTTCCTCCATTCCGACGGTTTTTCTTGACAAGCTTCCGTCGTCATGCTAATATAATAAAGCTGTTTTTGCAGTAAGCTTCCATGGCTCAGTCGGTAGAGCGACGCATTCGTAATGCGTAGGTCGCCGGTTCAAGTCCGGCTGGAAGCTTTTTTTTTATTTTACTCTTATCCTATCCTTTCGCCACCGCGATCGTTCCCGTCCGCTGCAGCTCCAATATCCCGAAATTCCTCACCAGTTCAATGAACTCTTCCACTCTCTCGGGATCCGAATGCATCTCGATCACCATTGCCTTCGGTGACAGATGCATGATCTTCGCGCCCATCACATTACACAGTTCAATGAGCGAAGCACGGTTTCCCATCGTGTATCCGACCTTCACGAGCAGCATCTCGAGCATGATGCTCCTGCTCTCATCCAGCCTTCTCACTTTTATGACATCCAGCTTTTTGTTCAGATGCTTCTCGATCTGGTCGATCGTTCTGGCATCGCCTGTTGAGACGATCGTCATGCTGGATACATCCCGCTGCTCCGTCTCGCCCACGGCAAGAGAGTCAATGTTGTATCCCCGGCGGGCAAAAAGGCCGGAGATGCCGGACAGGACGCCGTCTCTGTTTTCCACAAGAACCGAAAAAATTCCTTTCATGAGATCCTCCTGTCTTTATACCGTCACATCTCCGCTGTCCACTTCGCAGACCAGCAGGGCCGATTGCTCACACGCCAGAAAGGCGTCCAGAATACCGTCTCTCTCCTCGTTGTTCTCCACATGGAAAAATTTCATATCATACGCTTCCGCGAATTTATCATATTTCGGATAATCGTAAAGCTTGACACCTGAGAAACGATCGTCATAGTTCTTATGCTGATATTCCTTCACAAGCCCGAGATATCTGTTCTTGACCACGATCACTTTCAGCGGGATCTTATTGACAGCCGCCGTAGCAAGCTCGTTCATGGACATCTGGAACGAACCGTCGCCGCAGACTGCCACGACCTGCTTCCCGGGCGCACACACCATCGCGCCGAGCGCTGCAGGGATCGAATAGCCCATCGTGCCCATGCCGCCTGTTGTGAGGAACCGGCCGGCTTTCATCACATAATTGTCAGCAGACCACAGCTGGTTCTGTCCGACGTCCGCCACATAGATCGCATCTTCCTCCATTTTTTCCGACAGGCTCTGCACGAAGAGCATCGGATTTACGAAACGATCGGAAAAGTGCCTTGTGTCAACGGTATTCTTCTTGATATCCTCGAGTTTTTCCAGCCATGCTTTTGTATCGATATGGATATCGGATTCGAGCAGCGCCTGGAAAATATTCCGGACGTCGCCCACCAAAGGCAGTGTCGGTCCAAGGTTCTTTCCGATCTCAGCGGTATCGATATCGATATGGATGACCTTCACCTGCTGTTCCAGATTCTCCGGTTTGGGGACAGCCCTGTCCGCGATCCTGGCACCGACCACGATCAGGAGATCGCTGTTGGCGACTGCTCTGTTCGCATACGGTTTCCCGTTGTTGCCGAGCATCCCGAAATAAAGCGGGTGGGATTTCCTTAAGACCCCGATTCCCATCATGGTGGAGACCAGCGGGATATTGTTCTTCTCGCAGAAAGCCCTGACGACTTCTTCCCCTTCGCCGAGAATGACGCCGCCGCCGGCACAGATGAGCGGCTTCTTCGAATGGTTGATCGCGTCGATGACCTTCGCGAGCTGCTGGGCATTGCCTTTTGTATTGGGCTTATAGCCGCGCATATTTACTTCGTCCGGATATTTGAAGGGCTTCTTCATCTCCATCCGCTGCACATCACAGGGAATGTCGATCAGCACCGGGCCTTTTCTTCCGGTGGATGCTACAAAGAACGCTTCCTTCATGATGCGGGGGATGTCATCCGGGCTTTTGACAAGATAGCTGTACTTGACAAAGGATTCGGTCGCGCCTCTCATGTCCGCTTCCTGGAAAACGTCTCTTCCCAGGAGATGGCTGTCTACCTGGCCGGTGATGGCGATCAGCGGGATCGAATCAGCATATGCCGTTGCAAGCGCTGTGATCAGGTTCGTCGCACCGGGACCGGAAGACGTAACGCATACCGCGGGCTTTCTGGAAATCCGGGAATAGCCGCTGGCGGCATGGCCGGCGTTCTGCTCCTGTCTCATAAGCACATGCTCAACAGCCGGCTCCTGATAAACGGCATCGTAAAACGGCGCGATCGCGACTCCGGGGATCCCGAAGATCTTTGTCACACCTTCCAGCTTTAAACATTCGACCATTGCCTGCGCACCGTTCATCTGCAGTTCCTCCGGTTCTGTTCTTAAAACATGATTATAACAGAGAAATCCTATTTTGCCACCCTCTGACTTTTGACAATGAGCATAACTTCATAACAAAAACAGGCGGCCTGAAGCCGCCTGTTCAACAGCGATTTTCCATTCCCGGGGATTCTGCTGTCCGGAATGCCCCTTTCCTGTACTCTTCTGTCTTTATTGTATCATCTCATCCAGAATATCACAGGCGATCACCGCCAGCTTCGGACACGTCTTCATCAGAAGATTCTCCTTCATGATCGCCGGCATATCCTCCGGAATCTTGTATCCGAGGATCTCGCGGCAGAGCACGCTTCCATTCGTGATCTCATGTTCTTTAAACCGTCTCTCGAATTCCGCCTTGATCTCCATCATCTTCTGTTTTGCTTCTTCATCATACAGCTCGCAGTGTCCGTATTCCGCGCCCAGCGCCATCAGGGCTCCGGTAACGCAGCCGCAGCGCTCGCCGTTCATCATTCCGCCGCCGAAAGCAGCCGCGATCTTCAGCGCCTGCTCCTCGTCCATATCAAGGAGCGCAGCCGCATGGGCAAAGACGACCTGGGAGCAGTCGATGCCGCCTTTATAGTACTGCGTCGCAAGTTCTTCCGTCATTCTTTCTTCCAGCGCCATATATACCTCCGGTAATCAGTAGTTTTCGGCATTGATTTCAAAGAACGCCTGCGGATGCGCGCACACCGGGCAGATCTCCGGCGCTTCCGTGCCGACAACGATATGTCCGCAGTTCCTGCACTCCCACACCTTTACTTCGCTCTTTTTGAACACTTCCTGCATCTCTACATTCTTCAGCAGTGCACGGTAACGTTCCTCGTGATGCTTTTCGATCGCTGCTACGCCGCGGAATTTCTCGGCAAGTTCATGGAATCCTTCCTCATCGGCGGTCTTCGCGAATCCGGCGTACATATCCGTCCACTCGTAATTCTCGCCGTTTGCTGCTTCCACAAGGTTCTCCGCCGTGGTCCCGATGCCGTTCAGCTCTTTGAACCAGATCTTGGCGTGCTCTTTTTCATTGTCTGCCGTCTTCAGGAACAGCGCGGCGATCTGCTCAAAGCCTTCCTTTTTGGCTTTGGATGCGAAATAGGTGTATTTATTCCTGGCCTGCGACTCACCGGCGAATGCTTCCAGCAGATTCTTTTCGGTCTGCGTGCCGGCATAAGGATTCTTCTTTTCTTCTTCCACCTTTGTGAGCTTGTCTCCCTTCATCTTGCAGACAGGGCATACCGGTTCCTGTCCTTCGGGTACTTCAAATTCCGCGCCGCATACAAGACATTTGTATTTTGCCATCTTTTTTTCCTCCTGTTTTTTATCTGTATCTTCTTCCTGAAGATCATTTTCATAAGGATCTTCTCCGGCATGGCAGATTCCCGTATAGAATGCGATATCACTGTCTGTTGTGATCAGATTCTTACAGGAAAGAGCATGGACATCATCCAGTCCGGAGACCGAAGCGAACATCTTCAGTTCCTCCGTGGATACGCGGAGATAATTCGCCACTCTGGCAGCTGCCGCTTTCCCGTCAAAACGCTTCCGGAGTTCCGGATCCTGCGTGGCAATACCGACAGGACATCTTCCGGTGCCGCAGATCCTGTACTGCTGGCAGGCAGCTGCGATCAGAGCTGCCGATGCGACCGCTACTGCGTCAGCGCCCATGGCAATTGCTTTTGCGAAATCCGATGACACGCGCAGCCCGCCTGTAATTACCAGTTCCACATCCGAACCGGCTGCATCGAGACATTTTCTCGCGCGGGCCAGCGCATAGATGGTCGGCACCGACGTGGCATCCCGCAGCATCAGCGGGCTGGATCCTGTAGCACCGCCGCGTCCGTCGATCGTGATGAAATCCGGTCCGGCCTTCAGCGCGAACGCAATATCCCGCTCTATGTTTCCGGCGGCCAGCTTGATGCCGACCGGCCTTCCTTCCGAACGCTTCCGCAGGTCGTCTACCAGGGCTCTCAGATCCTCCGTATCTTCAATGCCGGGGAATCTTCCGGGGCTCTGGATATCCTGGCCCTTCGGTTTACCGCGCACTGCCGCGATCTCATCCGTCACCTTCTCCCCCGGCAGATGACCGCCCATACCGGGCTTGGTCCCCTGTCCGATCTTGATCTCAATTGCGTCAGAAGTCTTCAGATTCTCGTCTGTCATGCTGTATCTGTTCGGAATGACTTCAAAGATATATTTGTACGCAGCCGCTTTTTCCTCCGGCAGAACGCCGCCTTCCCCGCTGCACATGGCCGTCTTTGCGCCTGCAGCACCCTCCGACAAAGCGATCTTGGCTTCTCTGGAAAGCGCGCCGAAAGACATATGGGAAATATAGACCGGAGATTCCAGCACCATCGGTTTTGCTGCATGTTTTCCGATGACAGTCCTCGTGCTGACAGGTGTGCCGTCCGGCAGCGGCATCGGATCGAGCTGTGCGCCGAGAAGGAGGATATCTTCCCATTTCGGCAGCGGGAGCGTCGTTCCCATAGCCGCATGAATGCTCTCCCCTGTCACTGCCATCTCATGAATCTCGCTCATATATCTTGCTTTGGGATCGTGGCGGACATAAGCGGGATCATACGCAAGCTCTCCGGCGTTTAAAGCAGGCTGCGGCGCAGCTGCCTGCTCCGGTTCCTCAACAGGCACAAAGACCGAAGCCGGCTGTTTGCAGACCGGACATTTATCCACCTCCGAAAACGGCTTTCCCTCTGCTTCTTCATCATAAATGAATCCGCAGACGCTGCATTCATATTTCATAACGGGAATCATCTCCTTTCCTAGAGTATTCTATCAGAAAAATCGGAATACACTGATTCTTATACAAATTTTTTATTCTATTTTACGTCTTTTGTCAATATGCAAAGAAATACTAAACCATTCCGTCCCCTTTATTCCTCAAAGCACCGCTTCCGCAAACGGCCTGAAAAATGACGCAAACTGTACTTGTCTTTTTTTTCACACATGGTACAATGGTAGAGAAAACAGCCGGTATTCCGGCTGTTCAGTTACACAAAAAACTATTATAAGGAGGCTATTAATCATGGCTGTCAATCGTTTCGTCCTGAACGGCATTTCCTACCACGGACACGGTGCGATCAAGGAGATCCCCGGCATCATTGCTTCCCACGGATTTAAGAAAGCTTTCGTGGCATCTGACCCTGACCTTGTAAAATTCGGCGTTACCGCAAAGATCACTGATCTTCTTGCTGAGAACGGCATTGCATATGAGCTTTACTCCGATATCAAGCCCAATCCCACCATTGAGAATGTGCAGCACGGCGTAGACGCATTCAGAGCATCCGGTGCTGATTTCATGATCACCATCGGCGGCGGTTCCTCCATGGACACCGGCAAGGGCATCGGCATCATTGTCAACAACCCTGAGTTCTACGATGTACGTTCTCTCGAAGGCGTAGCGCCTACAAAGAAGCGCACCGTTTTCACGATCGCAGTTCCCACCACAGGCGGCACCGGCGCAGAATCCACCATCAACTATGTTATCACCGATGTGGAAAAGAAGCGTAAATTCGTCTGCGTAGACCCTAACGATATCCCCGACATCGCTGTCGTAGATCCCGACATGATGTCTTCCATGCCCAAGGGCCTGACCGCTTCCACCGGTATGGACGCGCTGACCCATGCAATCGAAGGCTATACCACTGCAGCTGCCTGGGAGCTCTCCGACTGCCTGAACCTGGAAGCGATTAAGCTGATCGCAAAGAATCTCCGCGCTGCGGTCGCCAATGATCCCGACGGACGCGAAGGCATGGCGCTTGCACAGTATGTCACCGCTATGGCTTATTCCAATGTCGGCCTCGGCATTGCCCATTCCATGGCGCATACCCTCGGCGCTGTTTATGACACCCCTCACGGTGTTGCCTGCGCAATGATGCTCCCGATCGTTATGGACTTCAACAAGGAATGCACCGGTGAGAAGTACAAAGCCATCGCGGAAGCGTTCGGCGTAAATATCGAAGGAATGGATCAGGATACTTATCGTCAGGCAGCGATCGACGCTGTACAGCAGCTCTCCGTGGATGTAGGCATCCCTACCAAGCTGGAGAAGCTGAAAGAAGAGGATCTTCCTTTCCTGTGCGAGTCCGCTGCGGCTGATGCCTGTGCCCCCGGAAACCCGAAGCCTGCGACACTGGAGCAGTTCGAAGCCATGTTCCGCAAGCTGATGTAATGAGATGCTGAATATCTGACATGATAAAAAGAACCGGCAGGATGTCTATGGGGGACATCCTGCCGGTTCTTTTTGCGGGGGAAAAGGGACCTGCCCCTGTTTCCCCACTGTTTATTGCAAAGCAGATCTCAACCTGCTACCACATCTCTTAATCTCGTAAAATAATCATTTTTGACTTCGTCATAAACAGCATTATACTCCTCGTCCTTGCCGGAACGCAGCAGGGAGAAATAATTATGCTGATGATCCGCCAGCTCAGGACGGATCCGCGTGACCGTTGCTTCCCCGATATTGGAACAGGTATCCGCTACCCGCTGGAAGTGAGAAAGCACGCTGGTGTAGGCAGCATCCGCCAGGACATTGCACTCTCCGCTGCTCATACGTTTCAGATGATCTTCCTTCATCAGGCTGAGCATGTCCTGCACAACGTCGACCATCGGATCGATCCTGTATGCCGCCGTCAGATTTCTCCGCCGGAATGCCAGATCCGTCTGATCGAGCATATCATGAAGCAGTTCCTCTGTAACATGGATGGAATTCAATGCCTTTCCGGAGAAAGCGGTTCCGGATGCGTTCATATCAATTGCTGTATCCGCTATATCATCCGCCAGATCGCCCAGATGTTCCAGCTCGGCAACGACTTTATAGTACTGATCCAGGATCCCGACATGATAAGGCTCCTTCAGATTGGAAAGAAGGTTGACCATATACCGGCTTGCCCGGTCGGTAAGCCGGTTGATATTCTGCTCTTCTTCCTTGATCGCCTGATAAGCCTTTTCGTCATAAGCCTCCAGAAGATCGATCGCAGAATCAATATTTTTTCTGGCTGCCGCAAGCATCGTCAGAAGCACATCATAGCAGCTCTTCAGCGCGAGGGCAGGTGTATCAAAGAATACGGGATTGAGCGCGTCCAGCGTATCGCGGTAAGGATCCTCCGTCTCCGGCTCATCCTTGATCAGTTTGCGGCTGATCTTTTCGTACTGACTTATGATCGGAAAACAGACGAACGCGCATGACAGATTAAAGATCGTGTTCGTATTGGCGATCATACCGGCATCTACAGTCCTGTTCCAGATCCAGTCCAGAAGACCCAGCCGGGAAATAATTGCCACCACCCCCAGCACAAGAACTGTCTCCGAAAGATTGAACAGGATATTGACCAGGCCTACCCTCCTGGCTTCCGGTTCTGCACCGATGGAACATACGATCGCCGTCGTCACACAGTCGCCAAGATAGATACCCACGATCACAGCATAAATCGCTTTGAATGTAAGGCTTCCCGATGCGGAAAACGCCTGCAGAATACCGACCGTGGCAGAAGAACTCTGAAGCACGAATGCTACGCCGGCGCCGGTAATATATCCCAGAACGGGGTTGCTTCCCAGTCCCTGGAACAGCGTCTCTATAATCCCGGACTGCGCGATTGCATGCACAGCTCCTGTCATATTGAGCAGGCCGGAGAACAGAATTCCGAATCCGATCGCAATATTTCCCACAGATCTCGCTCTCGGCGCTTTTGCCGCCATGATCAGGATAATGCCTGCGATCAGCGCGATCGGCGCCAGCGAGGAAGGCTGGAACAGCCGCAGTACAGACCCGGATCCGGCGTCCAGATCCAGCAGTCTGATGATCTGTCCCGTTACGGTGGTACCGACATTGGCGCCAATAATGATGCCGAGCGACTGATGAAGCGTAAGGATCCCGGCTCCTACCAGACCGGATGTAATTACGATCGTCGCGGTCGATGACTGAATGACCGCAGTTATAAGAAGTCCCAGAAGAAATGCCTTGAGCGGATTGTTCGTGACCTGCTCCATGGCAAGCTTGAGCGCACCGGAAGAACTCTCCTTCAGCGAGTCTCCCATCAGCCGCATGCCGTAGAGGAACATGGCCAGTCCCCCGAACAGTGTTAATGCGTCAAAAAAATTCATCTTTCGTATTCCTTTCGCGGCATAGCTTAACTCACTTTTCCTCTACAATCAATCTTTTTGTTTTACAAGTTTTTGCACATATTTATTGTATTGATTTAGTGCTCCGGACCGGACGCATTCTGAATGTCAGAGAAAAACCATTTTCCGGGAAGATCCTGCAGGAATCCTGCGGCAGCGCCCCCCATGAATCGATCCCGCCGACGCCTTCGATAGCCGCAAGGATGCGCACATGGACCGCCTGCTGCTGCGGCAGATCATAGGAATGATACGCATTTTCCAGTTCTTCTGCGCTGTACGGAAGCACACTTGCGTTAAGAGGACAATCGAGCATGCTAAAACAGACGCCCGAACCGTTTTGATCCGTCACCCGGATTTCACGGACACCCGTATGGTTTCCGCACTCCTGGGGTTTAAGATACTTTACCGGAAGCTCTGCCGCAGATGTGACAAAACGCTCCAGCTTTACACCGTGATTTCTGTCAGGATAGTTTTCCTCCGGACCATATCCGTACCAGGATACTTCAGAAAATTCCTTTCTCAGCTCCATGGATACGCCGAACGCCGGAATCTCGGCAAATCCGGATCCTGCAGGCAGTTCCGCGATGACGTCAATACTTCCGTCCCTGCGTACTTTGTAAGAAAGATTACCCTTAACGGCTTCCCCTACTGCTTTCGGCAGGGAAATCTCATACTTCACAGTCAGCAGTCCGTCTGTCTCCGTATATTCCGCGTGTGTCATATATTGTCCGTACTCCGCAGCTTTTGCCGAAGCCAGTCTGAACTGCTGTGCATTCCCCCTGTCATTATCCGTCAGGGCGCGCCAGAGCGCGATCCTGTGAGAATGCCGGAAGATCTCCTTGCCGTCATAACGGGCTGAAAGCTGAAAAGGCTGACCGAGCGGGAACCGGATCAGGAAGTCTTTTCCGCGGACACCGACAATATCGCCGCCTTTTATGATCTCATAATCGTCCGCGCGTTCTCCGGATTCCCTCCCGGAATACTTCCCGCAGACAAATTCTCCGAATGCAATTTCATGTCCTGCCGGCACCATCTCCGTGCCGCAGGCAGTCAATGCCCTGACACGGACCAGCATCTCTTTTCCGCTGCCGGCTTTCAAAAGCGCTTCCGCAAAACCATGTTCTGCGCGAACGGTTTCTCCGGGCGCCGCGGAAGGAACAGAGATTTCCCGCTCCGCAGTCTTCCCGCCGTTTTCGTACAGTTCAGCAATAAAACGGTACCCGGAAGTGTCGGTGAAAAAATTGCGGTTGCGGACCGTTACGAATTCTGTTTCTGCAGCAATGCTGACCGGCGCATACAAAGCCTTTGCCTCACACACTTTAGGGGAAATGGTTCTGTCAGCATAAATGATCCCGTCCCCGCAGAAATTGCCCGCGTTCGGATAATCCCCAAAATCCCCGCCATAGGCGGTCCTGCATGCTCCGTCCTCATCAAGCAGCGCCGCCTGATCGATATAATCCCAGATGAAACCGCCGGCATACTGCGGATATTTTTCCAGATCCGTATAAGCCTTCATTCCGCCCAATGAATTGCCCATCGCATGCATGTATTCACAAAGCAGGAACGGCTTATCCGGATCGTTCTTCAGATACTCCTCACAACCGTCGGGCGGCAGATACATCCGGCTTTCGACATCACTGATATCATCATATTCCCGGCAGTGGCACACGCCCTCGTAATGGACCGGCCGGCTGTCCCGCGCATGGAAAAGCTGATACATTTTCCGCATCACGTCTCCGGCGTAAGATTCATTTCCGAGAGACCACATAATGACAGACGGATGGTTCTTGTCCCGTTCCAGCATCGCGGTCACACGGTCAAGCGCTGCCGCCGTCCACTCCTGTCTGCTGCCAGGCACATTATATTCCGGATCCTCTCCATGCGCCGTCGCCCAGCTGCCGTGGCTCTCGAGATTCGTTTCATCGATCAGATAAACGCCGTGTTTATCACAGAGTTCATACCAGAGGGAAACGTCCGGATAATGACAGGTACGGACAGCGTTGATATTGTTCTCCTTCATGAACCGGATATCCAAGAGCATCTCTTCCGCTGTCACGGTCCTGCCGCCGGTCAACGAGAATTCATGCCTGTTCACGCCGCGGAAAACGATGCGCCGGCCGTTTACAAGCAGCATGCTGTCCTTAACTTCCACTGTCCGGATGCCAAAGGATACCTTTGCCTTTTCAACCGTTTCCCCGCGGTCATTTTGCAGGATCAGCTTCAGTTCGTATAAATGCGGTTCTTCCGCATTCCAGAGAAGCGGATCTTTTACGGTGATATCCAGTTTCTCCGGGAAACCGGCGCAGATCTCTTCTGCGGCAGTTTTTCCGTTTTCGTCAGTCACGATCCAGTGCAGACAGCCTGTATCCGTGCGCAGTCTGTACTTTATGGCGGCGCTGATCCGGGCTGATCCCGCATCTTCACGGATCTTTTCAGTCCAGACAAAGACATCCTCCACATGCATTTCCGGCAGCGCAAATAACGTCACATCCCGAAAGATCCCCGAATACCGGAAGAAATCCTGATCCTCCATCCAGCTGCCCGTGCAGTATTTCACCGCCTCCACCGCGATCCGGTTCTCTCCCTGATGCAGATATTCCGTGATATCGAATTCCGCCGGTGTAAAGGAGCCCTCATTGTATCCGGCAAATCTCCCATTGACCCACAGGAACATCGCCGAGCCGACGCCGTCAAAGCGGATTACGATCTGCTTCCCATTCCATTCCTCCGGGATATTTACCGTCCTGATATATCTTCCGACAGGATTGTTTTTTACCGGGATCTGCGGCGGGATCAGATTCTCTGCGCCATCCCACTCGTAGGTGGAATTGGTATACCGGACCTGTCCGTACCCCTGCAGTTCCAGGCAGCCCGGGACTGTGATCTCTCCCATCTCCGAAAGATCTCTTTTTTCCTTATAGAATTCTGTGTCTCCGGATTCCGGTGTTTCCGCCCAGGCAAAATACCAGGAACCGTTCAGCAATACGCGGTCTGTCGTATCAGTGCTTCCCTCTCCGGATTTCCATTGATGGTCCGAATGAGCCGGCAGCCGGTTCACGGATACGGTTTCGGGGTCATAGATCCAGTTTCTGTCTGCATTTGTATATTTTTTCATAAGAACCTCGGCTGTTTTTTCCCGGCGGCCGGATTCCGGTACTGTTCAGAATAGCCCGGACAATCCTGCCGCTGTGTACGGCTTGCTTCAGCATCTTCCCTGCTGCGTACATGCGGACCGTCAGTGTCACAGGCAAGCGGCGCAGCAGATGTATTATTTCACAGGACTGCAGAAAAAGCAATTCCTGATTGAAAGCTGCCGGAATCTGTTCATTCATATCGCCTGACCCGGCAACAGAAAATCTTTTTCAGTGCAATGAAAATGCTTACTTGCAAGGGCATTTTCACAATCGTCGATGAAAGACCGCAGTTCTATCATACTTCCCGCGAATACGCCGCGTCCTCCAGCGGCGGGGCGTCCGGATGAATGCCGTATCTCTCTGCCAGCCATTCCCTGGCATAACGGATAAACATTCTCGCCGCTTTCGGGCTCTCACTGATCTTTCTGGCGCCGATGCAGATCGTTCTGCGGACCGGTTCGTCAAATTCGACCGACACAAGATCATACGGAATATCTTCCAGCAGAATGCTGGAATTGATGCAGTACCCCAGCCCTTTGCTCGCCATCGCCAGCGCACTGAGATCATTTTCCGAGGTAAAGCCGATTTTCGGCGTCTTCCCGTACTTTCTGAAGAGATCCATGACTTCTGTATCCCTGACCAGGTTGATATACGGATATCTGTCAAGATCTGCCACCGGAAAATGATCCATGGCTGCAGCCGGATGATCCGGTGCAAAAGATGCTTTCATCGGCTCATCCATGACAGGGATCATCTCCAGATCATCCGCGACCGGAAGGATGTAGAACCCGCAGTCGACTTCCCGCCGCCTGGTCATCTCCTGTGCCAGTCCGGTCTCATCAACAGAGACCAGCTGCACACGGATATTCGGATAGTCCCTGTGGAACCGTTCCAGAATCCCCGGGATCCACCGCAGCGAGATACTGTAAAACACCAGCACCCTGATCTCTCCCGCGTCAAGATTCTTCAGATCATCCACCCGCTCCCGGAGGCGGTGTTCGGATGCCGCCAGATCCCGGATCCACGGAAGAAGATCCCGCCCTTCCGCCGTCAGTTCCACGCCGCCGTATTCCCGGATGAACAGCGGCAGGCCAAGTTCCTGCTCCATGGAGCTGATAATATAGCTCACACCGGCCTGGGTATAACCCAATTCGTCCGCAGTCCTCCGGAAATTCAGTGTTTCGGCAGCTTTCAGGAAAACCTCTGTATTGATCCTGTCCATTAGCTCCTCCCAAATTAAAGTATTACTTTAAATCTTCTATAAAAAATCTCGTTTTACTTTTTAACACAGCTCAAATATACTACGCTCTGTAATCGAAAACAAGCCGGCTGCTGAAAAGATTATGAAAAAGGAGGGCTTTCACCATGTTCTTTATGATCGGAAATCTGTTATCTGTAATCTCGGTCGCTTTCCTGATCCTCTCCTGCTGTATCAACGACCGCAGGAAAGTGTATCAGATGCAGTTTGTGGAAACTGCGACCTGCGCAGCGGCTACTGCTTTTTTCGGTGCCTGGTCCGGATTGACAACAAATGCGATTGCACTGTACCGCAATTATAAAAATATGAACGATGCCTTTTCCCGCCGGGATATGATCGTCACATCTATACTGACAGTCGCGGCAGGACTGCTCGTCAACGTCAACGGGCTGATCGGCCTGATCCCGATCATGGCAACGCTTGAGATCACCTATACGAACTATTATCTGAAAGATGTCCTGCAGATCAAAGCCGGTCTTCTTCTGAATATAACACTGTGGATGATCTATTTCTTTATGATCGGAAGCGTTCCTGCCGGTCTCGGACAGATGATCACCCTGCTGTTGGGGCTGCGCTCTCTGTTTCAGTACGGCCACGGCAGAAGGGCAGCCGCAGCCTGAGATCCCTGCTCTCGCAGAAGGCGGGTGGATATTCTCTGCTGACAAGCAGAAAACTGCAAAAAGATCATTGCCACTTCAGGATGAAATGATTATACTGTCATCGTGACTGACATTTCTGATCAGTTATGATGACAGTAATGAAAGGTGACGGGTACCGGATGCATGCTGACCCGGATACAGCAGAAATGAAATTCTATCCTTATGCATTATTTGATATGGACGGCACGATGACGGATTCCATGCCGTACTGGGAAAACGTTGGGGCGGAATACATCCGTTCCAAAGGCATGGAGCCGAAGCCCGGCCTTTGGGAGACGCTCTCAACAAGGCCTTACCCGGAAGCTGCCTTGTTCGTGAAAGAAGATTACGGGATCATGGACGCGCCGGAAAATTTCGCCTCGGAGATCAACCGTCTGATGAAGCTTCATTACCAATACGACATCCCGCTGAAGCCGGGCGTCCGCGAGTATCTGAAGTACCTCCATGAGAACGGTATCAAACTGGGCGTCTGCTCTGCGACCGCTGTCCATCTGGTGGAAATGACGCTCTCCCGTCTGGATGTGCTGCAGTATTTTGACAGCATTACGAGCTGTGAAGAAGCAGGCGGTATGAGCAAGACCGAGCCGGACGTCTTCCTGCTTGCCATGAAACGGCTGGGCGCAGAACCGGAAGAGACCGTCATGTACGAAGACGCGCCGTTCGGCATAAAAACAGCGAAAAAGACCGGCATGATCGTATGCCGGGTGTTCGATCACTCCTATCAGGATGCTTTTGATGAAGCCAAAAAGTACTACGACTGCTTTGTGAAAGACTTTTCCGCCGTCAGTTTCTGCCCTCAGGAAAGGAGGCATGCATGAACAACGGACCTTCCGGAAGAAATATCGTCTATGCTGTAATCTATGCAGCCTGCGGGATCATCTGTCTTTTCCGGGGCATCTTCAATTTTCCGTCAGACCAGCCGGTCATCGGCGTCGTGCAGGTCGCACTGGCGTTCATCTTTTTGATCGTCGCGGTATTGTATCTGCGCAGAAGATAGCGGTGTTTGTGGTTCTTTTTCCGGGACAGGAGGCGGTTCTCCTGCCCTGTTTTTATTTTTGCGGTACTTTATCTGAGACAGAAGCAGCTCAATCTGCTGATAAACCGGCCTGTGGGTTTTAGTATGAGTTTTGCACTAAACGATACCCTTCCTTGAAGCTATTTCAATCATATGAAATGGTTTGATGGGTTTTTTATAAGAATCTGCGCAAGACAATACCCTGATTTAAGATTAACAGACATCAAGCAAGAATAAAAAAGGGTATCGTCAGACGACGAAGCCCTGTAATTCGGAAGCTGATGAATCTTTTTTATCTGCTCCTTCACAAAAACGGGGTATCGTCTTTTGTAACAGTCCTCTGATCACCCAGTTCCGATGAAGCCTGGATTTTTGAAGAAATAACAGACATGGGGTTCCAATGAAGTCTGGGTTTTTGAAGAAATAACAGACATGGAAACGGAAATGATTGCGCAGCAGGGAATGCAGAACAGTCAAAAAAGAAGACATCTGTCTGCGTGAATTACTGTTTGTGAGGAATCTGCATCTTTCCTGAATGATCATCTGCCATAAAAAAGGCAGCCGTACTGAACAAGTACAGCTGCCTCTTTTATAACCTCAAAACACGAACTTCTTTCCTTCTTCCGCAGCCTGATATGCTGCATACATCACTCTTGTGATATCATAGGCCAGATCAAATCCGGAAGCCGGCTCACGGTCATACGCCACACACTCCATGAAATCCTGCATCTCACCCATGTATCCACGGATGATCTCGTCATTTACGAACGCTTTATTCCAGCCAAGCTTCTTCGGAAGCATCTCACTGATATAAACATCATCCAGCCCGTCCTCATCCAGGAAATACGTGTTCAGGATATCGGTCGGAGTGATATTGCAGTTCAGCGCCGCGTTGTTCGCAAACACTTCAATATAATTCTTCGTGCCGCCAAGGACGGTGTCACTGGCAATGCAGAGCGCTTTGGTTCCGTCACTGAAGGTGATGCTGATCACTCCGTAATCTTCCACATCTTCCGGCCTTGCAGCAATATGCTGATGCTCTTCTTCCGTCAGGCAGAATGTGGCATTTCCGACATCACAGGTGATATCCTTCACGGTGATCTCTTCCCCTCTGGCTGCCGCTTCCTGTGCTTTCAGCCACAGCATGCCGCCGAGCGGATGCGTGCCGGTACGGGTAAGCGTACCGCCGCCGGTACGGTTCCATTTTCCTGCCACGGGACTGGAAGAACCCTTCAGGCTTTCCTCTCCTTTCATGAACAGGATCTTGCTCTTCTTTGCGCGAAGGATCTCCGCCGCCTTCTGTACAGGGGTCGCATAGACAAAATTTTCCGCGTACATGAACTTTTTGCCGGTCTCAGCTACGACCTTCTTCAGTTCATCCATTTCCGCCAGGCAGGTCTCATACATGACCGATTTCGGCACGGTGTTCCCAACATTTTCCTGTCCTTTTTCTCCGAAGAAACCGGTCAGTGGCTTTTCGCAGATGACATGCTTTCCGGCGCGCATCGCTTCGATCGCCACCGGAACATGCAGGAACGGCGGAAGCACGATGTCGATCACGTCGATCTCCGGATCTTCAAGCAGCTTATGATAGTCCGTTTCGATCTGCTCGTAACCGTATCTGTTAAGGATCTTCTCCGCCAGCGCAGTCTGGACATCACAGATCGTCTTTAAGCGGACATTGATCCCTGTTACCTTTTCATATCCGTTTCCGTGCAGGGCTGCAGCGTAACCGGCTCCTATCGTTCCAACGACAACTGTTTTTTCGATCTTCATGGTCCTCTCCTTACATACATAAAAATATCAGTCGTCTTCCCAGTATTTCTGTACGGGATGCGCTTTCTCAGCTTCTGTTACTTCCCCGGCATGATGCGCATTCGTATAAACATCGATATACTGCGCCTTCAGTTTGGAATACAGGATCCGCTGGCTGGAATACAGGCCGCTGTATCCCGAGAACACGAAGCTCAAGCCGCATGCCATCGCAAAGTATAACAGCCCTGCACCGCCGAACAGTTCCCCGGCCAGAAAGATCGATGCGAGCGGACAGTTCACGGCACCGCAGAAAACAGATACGAGCCCCACTGCAGCTGCAAATCCCGCATCAATTCCAAGAAACGGTCCCACAACACATCCAAACACTGCCCCTGTAAAGAAGGATGGCACCACTTCACCGCCTTTGAAGCCGGATCCCAGTGTGATGGCAGTGAACAGGATCTTCATCAGGAAAGCGAACGGTCTTGCCGTGCCCTCTTCCACCGCCAGTTTGATGATATTCATGCCGGCGCCGTTATAATCCGTATTCCCGCACAGCAAGGTAAGAAGAATGATCGCGCCGGCGCCGATCAGCACCCGGATCCAGGCATTCTTTACATATTTGCTGAACAGATACCCCGCTTCATGAACAACTGCACAGAAAAGCACGGATACCAGTGCGCACAGGATGGACAGCACAGTCACCTTTATCATCATGAGCACAGACAGCTCCGGCGCGCCGACCTCAAACCTTGTCGGGCTCACACCGATGAATACCGAAGTGCCGTAAGCAATAAGAGCTGACATAATACACGGGACCAGCGCCGCATGATAGATCAGTCCCACACTGATCACTTCCAGTGCAAAGACCGTTGCGGCAAGAGGCGTTCCGAACAGTGCTGCGAAGAAGGCTGCCATGCCCATCATAGTCGCCGTACGGAGATCCTTGTCATCGAGCTTCAGCCTTCTGGCTGTATGGAATCCAATCGTGCCGCCCATCTGCAGCGCAGCGCCCTCTCGTCCGGCTGAACCGCCGCAGAGATGCGTGAGGAAAGTTGAAACGAAAATCGAAGGCAGCAGCAGGAAGTGCAGTCCTTTTCCCTTCTGTACTTCCTCCAGGATCTTGTCGGTCCCTTCTCCTTCTACTTTCATCAGCTTATACAAAAGCACGATCACAAGTCCCGCGAGCGGCAGGCAGTATAGCATGTACGGATGAGCGGATCTGAATTCCGTAGCCATTTCTACGCCGATATCAAACGCTGCACCCATGATGCCGCAGAGAATACCGACGATCAGTGCAACGCCGGTCCATTTCGCCATAATTCTTATATATATTTTCCAGTGTGCCAGATACTTGAGCACACCATCCATATATCGTTTCATATCATCTGCCGTTTCTGACCTTTTCCAGCTCTTTCCGGATCCAGCCGGCGACTTCCTCCATTCCGATACCGGTTTTTGCACTGATGGGAATGATCACTGCGTCCGGATTCAGTTCATGAATGTACTTCTCTGCCAATTCCGGATCAAAATCAAAGTAATCAACCGCATCCATCTTATTAAGAAGGATCAGATCGCTTACCTTGAACATCAGAGGGTATTTGAGCGGTTTGTCATGTCCTTCCGGCACACTGAGGATCATCACATTTTTGTGTGCTCCCGTATCGAATTCCGCAGGACACACCAGGTTGCCGATGTTCTCAAGAAAAAGAATATCAAAGCCGGCAGTATCATATTCCATGAGTGCTCTGGATGTCATATCCGCATCGATATGACACAGCCCCCCGTTGTGGATCTGAATGGATTCCACACCCGTTGCGTCCGCCACTTTCTGCGCATCCAGCGAGGACTCGATGTCCACGTCCATCTCCCCGATCCGATAATCTGCTTTCAACATATTGATCAATTTGATCAGGGTCGTTGTCTTTCCGCTGCCGGGCGAGGACATGACATTCAGGAATAATGTACCCTGCGCCGTCATTTTCTGCCGGATGATTTCCGCCGTTCTGTCGTTGGAAGCGAATATATCTTCATGGATCTCTATGACTTTTACGTTTCCCATTTTATTTCCACTCCCTGACTTTTTCTATAAGATACGATGCGAGATCCTCTATACCCTCTCCTGTCTTTGCTGAGATGTAAAAGATCTTTATATCCGGATTCAGCTTTCTGGCATCCCTTTCCAGACGTTCTTTGTCAAAATCAAATACCGGCAGGGCGTCGATCTTGTTCACAACAAGAAGGCTGCAGGTCTGATACATAAGCGGATATTTAGCCGGTTTGTCGTCTCCTTCCGGCACAGACAGGATCGTCATATTTACTGCTGCTCCTGTATCAAATTCAGCAGGACAGACAAGATTGCCGACATTCTCCAGGAAGATCAGGTCCGGATTTTCTATCTCAAATGACCGGATCCCCTGCCTGGTCATATCGGCATCCAGATGGCACATTCCCCCTGTATGGAGCTGAATGGACGGGATGCCTGCCTTCTGCAGCGTGACAGCATCTACGGCGGAATCAATATCTGCCTCCATCACGCCCCATTTCAATGTATCATTTAAATATTTGCTCAGTGCCAGCAGTGTCGTTGTCTTGCCCGAGCCCGGTCCGGACATCAGATTAACAAGACAGGTGCCGGCGCTTTTCAGTTCTTCTCTCAGGAGTGCAGCATCCTTATCATTATCTTCCAGGATGGATTCCTTCAGTTCAATGATCTTCACTTCATCCATAATCAAACCTCCTGCTCCGCGCATGAACAGGATCTCCCCTTTGAAGTCCTGTCCGCCTGAACTATTATCATGGGAAATCGGATCAAAGTCAAGGTTATATAAGAAAGACCCGCCGGATAATCCCGGCAGGTCTTTCTCTCCGCGCTTACGCGGCGCGTTATGTTATTCTTTTATACGGCTTTCTTCTCAGGCTTTTGCCTTGATCGCAGCCTGTGCAGCAGCAAGTCTTGCGATCGGTACACGGAACGGTGAGCAGGACACATAGTCCAGGCCGATCTCATGGCAGAATTCGACAGATGTCGGATCTCCGCCGTGCTCTCCGCAGATACCCAGATGCATATTGGGGTTGGCAGCCATGCCGTCGGCGATCGCCATCTTCATGAGCTTGCCTACGCCGGTCTGATCCAGCTTCGCGAAAGGATCGTTCTCCAGGATCTTGGCGTCATAGTATGCATTCAGGAACTTGCCGGCGTCATCACGGGAATAACCGTACGTCATCTGGGTCAGATCGTTGGTGCCGAAGCAGAAGAAGTCAGCTTCCTTCGCGATCTCATCAGCAGTCAGGCAGGCTCTCGGGATCTCGATCATGGTACCTACTTCGTACTTCAGATCGGAACCGGCAGCAGCGATCTCTGCATCAGCAGTCTCAACGACGAACTTCTTGACATACTTGAGCTCCTTGACTTCGCCTACCAGCGGGATCATGATCTCGGGTACGACATTCCAGTCGGGATGCTTCTTCTGAACATTGATGGCAGCGCGGATCACAGCGGCTGTCTGCATCTTCGCGATTTCGGGATAGGTGACGGCCAGACGGCAGCCTCTGTGTCCCATCATCGGGTTGAACTCATGCAGTGCAGCAGTCAGAGACTTGATGTACTCAACGCTCTTGCCCTGTGCATCAGCGAGCTTCTTGATATCTTCTTCCTCTGTGGGAACGAACTCATGGAGAGGCGGATCCAGGAAACGAATGGTAACGGGCGTTCCCTCAAGTGCCTCATAAAGCTCTTCGAAGTCTCCCTGCTGATAAGGCAGGATCTTCTCAAGCGCTTTTTCTCTTTCTTCAGCAGTCTCCGCGCAGATCATCTCACGGAATGCATCGATACGACCCTCGCCGAAGAACATATGCTCTGTACGGCAAAGTCCGATACCCTCGGCGCCAAGCTCACGGGCTTTCTTTGCATCTGTGGGTGTATCAGCGTTCGTACGTACTTTCAGGGTACGATACTCATCCGCCCATGCCATGATGCGGCCGAATTCTCCGGCAATCGAAGCGGGAACGGTAGGGATCACGCCGTCATAGATATTTCCTGTTGTTCCGTCAAGAGAGATGAAGTCTCCTTCATGATACTCTTTGCCGGCCAGAGTGAACTTCTTGTTCTCTTCGTCCATCGCGATGTCGCCGCATCCGGATACGCAGCACTCGCCCATGCCTCTGGCAACAACAGCTGCATGAGAGGTCATGCCGCCGCGGACGGTCAGGATACCCTGTGCGCTCTTCATACCAGTGATGTCTTCGGGTGAAGTCTCAAGACGGACAAGAACGACCTTCTCGCCGCGCTCTGCCCATTCTACGGCATCGTCCGCTGTGAAGACGATCTTACCGCAGGCAGCGCCGGGGGAAGCACCAAGGCCTTTGCCTACAGGGGTGGCAGCCTTCAGTGCCTTGGGATCGAACTGCGGATGAAGCAGTGTATCCAGGTTTCTGGGATCGATCATGGCTACCGCTTCCTCAGGGGTGCGCATTCCTTCGTCGACCAGATCACAGGCGATCTTCAGGGCAGCCTGTGCGGTTCTCTTACCGTTACGGGTCTGCAGCATGAAGAGTTTTCCGTGCTCTACGGTGAACTCCATATCCTGCATATCGCGGTACTGGTTCTCAAGGATCTTGCAGACTTCCGTGAACTGCTTGAAAGCTTCAGGGAATTTCTGCTCCATCTCGGTGATGTGCATAGGGGTACGTACGCCGGCAACAACGTCTTCGCCCTGGGCGTTGGTAAGGAACTCACCGAAGAGGCCCTTGTCGCCTGTTGCGGGGTCACGGGTGAAGGCAACGCCTGTACCGCAGTCATCGCCCATGTTTCCGAATGCCATCGCCTGTACGTTTACAGCAGTACCCCAGGAATAAGGGATATCGTTGTCACGGCGATATACGTTCGCACGGGGGTTGTCCCAGCTGCGGAAAACAGCCTTGACAGCGCCCATCAGCTGTTCCTTCGCATCGGTCGGGAAATCTTCACCGATCTTTGACTTGTACTCAGCCTTGAACTGTCCGGCCAGCTCTTTCAGATCATCAGCGGTAAGCTCGACATCCTGCTTTACGCCGCGCTCTTCTTTCATCTTGTCGATGAGCTGCTCGAAATATTTCTTTCCGACTTCCATAACAACGTCGGAATACATCTGGATGAATCTTCTGTAGCAGTCCCATGCCCAGCGGGGATTTCCGGACTGTTCTGCGATCGCTTCAACAACATCTTCATTCAGACCCAGATTCAGGATGGTATCCATCATACCGGGCATGGAAGCACGGGCTCCCGAACGCACGGATACCAGAAGGGGATTCGTTCTGTCTCCGAACTTCTTTCCGGTGATCTCTTCCATCTTGCCGATGTACTCATTGATCTGTGCCTGGATCTCCTCATTGATCTGACGTCCGTCCTCGTAATACTGTGTGCAGGCTTCAGTAGTGATAGTAAAGCCCTGCGGCACCGGCAGACCGATGTTGGTCATCTCAGCCAGATTAGCTCCTTTACCACCAAGAAGTTCACGCATGCCAGCGTTGCCTTCCTTAAACAGATACACCCATTTTGCCATATACAGGCCCTCCTATAGTGTTATTCCTTCCGGACACGATCTGTTGTTGTAATACAGATATCCGGATGTCAACATTTTTTAAGCTTTTCGCATTTCCCGAAAAACCTGTAAAATTATACCATAAATGAAAAAACAAGAAAAGCATTTTTGTTATGTTTTTCTTGTCAGTTTTTGAGATGATTGTGCCGAAACGATGAAACGGAGCAAGATGAAATAAGACAGGTTTCTCTTCCACAGGAATGTGAAACAGGACCTGTCCCCGTTTTATATGTTTCCTTCAGCAGCGCTCTTCCGCTTCCTCGAGCGTCTCATAGCCGTACTCTCTCACCGTATACTTATCCTGCTCGATCACGAGATTGACGCCGTCTTTCTCACACTCGCGGACAAACTCGTAATAACTCTTCAGCATCGCTTTGCTCCAGGTGAGCAGTTCGCCGCGCAGATAGGTCTCCGAGGAGGTCTCCCACTCAGTATCCTCTTCGGTGAAGAGATACCTGCCCCTTGCGGAAAGCTTCGGATATCTGTCCCTGTGCTCGATCATCCATTTTTTATGGATGGAAATGATCTGCTCGGCCAGTTCTTCCACGTCAGGGGAGATGTAAGGAAGATACTGCTCGATCTCTTTATAGCGCGCCGGCGCCGTGCTCTTCATCATCCTGGCATATTTTTCCATGACGAGATTCCGTCCGGCATTCTCCGCCATCATGAGTTCGATGTTGAACATGGCAACGAGTTCGATTGGCCAGGGCTTATACTGACAGCTTCTCATGATATGGAAAGTAGGCCAGTCGTCCTGACAGGAGGCACGGCCTCCTTCGTTGTGGACGAGTTGGAACATGTCCCATTCGCGCTTGACGACTTCTTCGATGAGGGTAAGTTTTTCGTTGTCCATGACCTCTCCCTGCCCCTGCGGGGGACTCTCTATAACCTCTTCCGGCGCTGGACGCGCCACCTTCCCCTGAAGGGGAAGGCTTTCAGTCTGCATCAAATATGCTCATGCGTCTTAATTCTTCCGACCGGATATTCTCCAGCAGCGCCCACGCATGCGGCTCCAGAAAACCGCTCCTGACTTCGGACATTCCCGTCATCGTCAGATACCGTATTACATAGGCACAGAATTCTTCGATCCTGTGTACATTTTCCGGATCGGCAGGAGACTTCACCATCTCCGCCATCGCCCTACTGTATTCATCCATTCCCGGAATTTCCTGAAAGCTTCTGTACATCCATTTATAATAAGGAGTATATTTTTTCGCGATCAGATGTGCCATGGAAATGGCAGCCTTTACATAATCAGACAGCGCAAGAAATGCCGCGGCATTGTCACTGCGCTTCAGGGCTCTTGGATAATTATACTGCCCGGCCTGCGCCATGGTAAGCGCCCGGTTCGCCATCTTCTTGATCCTGACATCATTCGGATAGAACTTCAGGAATCCGTTCCTGATCCGGGTGAACTCTCCGGTATTGTCCTCGAACACCTTTCCGTTCACGGCATTCGCCAACAGATGCTCGGGAATGCGCAGCCAGTGACGGAGGCTCTCAGGGGGCTCCGCAGCGCCGGTAAACTTCCGGTAGAAATCCGAAGTCCGCATCACGCCGACACGGCCGCCGCCGTGCTTTTCCGCACGCCTTGCCGGGAATCCCAGGAACTCTCCGGGAAGGGAAGCATACCAGCTGGCAAGCTCCCTTCCGTATTTTTCGTAATCTTCATCAGACAGCCAGAGGCAGAAAGACGGCCCGAAATCGTGGTCTCTCGAGATCTCATCATCGTAGCCAAAGCACTCCGAACCTTCGCCCGCAAGCCCTGCGGCGAGGCGCGGAAACACCTCCGGGAACTTCTCAAGCAGTTCCGGTCTTGCCGCTTCATAGTATTTTTCCGAAAGTTCCAATCCCTTCATAGCGCCACCTGATTTCATTCATTAAGCAGTACCCATTTCCGGCTCACCAGTCACGGCGCAGCAACTTTCCCTGCCGGAACTGTGTGTGAAGAGCGACAGCTCACGGCAAAACCGCCGACGGAGGACGAACGCGTCCTTTGTTCGGCCGAAGGAGTGCGAATGGCTTTGTCCGCGAGCGAAGCAATCTGAGGACCCTGTTCCGGCAGGAAAGACTGCTGTGCCGGATCTTGGCGCATCCCGCTTATAACATGCAGTAAAACCGCAGTCTTCAGGGCGTGGATCCTTCGTCGCTGCGCTCCTCAGGATGACAGTCTGGAATTAAATTACGCTGCAGCGGACCCACAGGACATGGCACTATGCATTCAGGTCTTTCAGCACCTGCTCCGCCAGTTCCATCTGTTCCTTAGCCTCCGCAAGTTTCCCTTGCCGCTCCAGCGCCAACGCCAGATTCTTCGTGATCGAGGCATATGCCCTGTTCTTGCCGAAATACCTGCTCACTTCTGCTCTCGCATCCCGGAACGACCTCTCCGCCTCCGCATACTTCTCTTCTGCGATATACACCTGTCCCCATGCGGAAAGCAGCGAGGAATAATGCGGATCCTCGTTCTCTTCGGTCGCGAACAGCGCCGCCGCGTCATCCAGATGCTTCTTCGCAGTGGCAAGATCATCCGTCTGGCAGTACAGATTGGCCAGATTCACATGGTTGGTCGCCTGCTCGATCTCGGTACCGGCAAGCTTTTCAATGATCTTCAGGGCCTCTTCCGAATATTCCTTTGCTTTCCAGGCTGCGCCCTGCTCCAGGTACAGCAGGCTCAGATTGTTATACAGGCCGGCAATGCGGAAATCTCCGTCATCAAGATATGCCTTGTAGATCTCCAGCGCTTCTTCGAAAAGCTTGATCGCTTCCGCGGGAAATCCGCCGACTCTGTACGCATTCGCCGCATTCTGCAGCGTACTGGCATAAGGAACTGTGCCGATCATGTTCTTCTCATCGAAGATGGCCTTTGTCCTGCCGAAGATGCGGACCGCATCCCTGATCTGGCCCAGTTCCCTGTACAGGCCCATCATCTCGTTGTTCAGAACGATCTGCGTCTGCCAATCGTCTTCTTCCTCGGCTTTTCTTACCGTTTCCGTAAGGAAAGTTTCCGTCTTTTCGCGGTCTCCCGCCGCGTAAAGAGCGTCAAGCTCTTTTAAGATCTTCTGAACATCCATGGTCTTCCTCCGTTATGCGTCTTTTACGACCTTTGCAAGTGCAGCAAGCGCTTCCTGATCCGCTTCCTTCACCGCTGACTTAATGGTCACCACCGGATCAAGAATGGTGATATTCTTCATGCCTTCCAGATATCCCTTCATGGTCTTCGCAGCCGTAGGACCCCAGGAACCGTTCTCGACCAGCGCGACTTTCCTGTTCTGATATCCCTTCGCACGCAGATGCACGAGTAGATCTTCCATCGGAAGAAATACGCCGGCGTCATAACTGGAAGCCATCAGGATCATCCTGTCATAGCGGAACGCATCTTCGATGATCTCCGCCACGTCGCTTCTGGGCACTTCCATGAGCGATACTCTCTCCTCGCCCAGCGCTTCCAGCTGCTCCTTCATATATTCTGCTGCCTGCAGCGTATTTCCGTGGATGGAAGCAACGGCAATCAGAACGCCCTTATTCTCCGGCTCATATTTGCTCCATGTATCATAAAGGCCGATATAATAGCCGAGATTTTCCTTCAGCACCGGGCCGTGCAGCGGGCAGATCACCTTAATATCCAGCTTTGCAGCCTTCTTCAGCAGTGCCTGTACCTGCATGCCGTACTTCCCGCAGATATTGAAATAATACCTTCTTGCTTCGCAGGCCCAGTCATCCGTTTCATTCTTGATTGCACCGAACTTTCCGAATCCGTCCGCTGCGAAAAGCACGCCTTCTGTCTGCTCGAAGCTCACCATGACCTCCGGCCAGTGCACCATCGGCGCCATGAAGAACTGCAGTGTGTGAGCGCCCAGGGAAAGCGTATCGCCTTCCTTTACGGTAAGCTTTTCCATGGTTCCCGCATCATAATAATTCGGAAGCATGTTGAATGTTTTTGCATTTCCGACAAGCACTGCACCAGGGTATTTCTGCATGAACTGCGCAAGCGTTCCCGCATGATCCGGCTCCATATGATGGATCACAAGATAATCAGGCTTCCTGTCACCGAGCGCAGCCGCCAGATTTGCAAGCCATTCCTCAGAACCGCGCTTATCACAGGTGTCCAGAACAGCGATCTTCTCATCCAGAATGATATATGAATTGTAGGCCATTCCCTCCGGAACAACATACTGGCTCTCAAAAAGGTCAATGGTGTCATCATCCACGCCGATATAACGGATCGCATCGGATATTTCTGTATAATTCATTTCGGTCTTCCGCCTTTCCGCCGTTTCATTTTTAGAACAGCTTTCATATTATAACATAATTCTATCCGCATTAAAAGCGATTTACGATTCTTCTTAAAAGACGGAAAAGCGGCAGACAATAATGACTTGTTAAATCTTCAAAATGAGCTATAATTACTAATTAACAATTGATCTGCACAGCATAAAGAGAGGCGAAATTCATGAAAAGGATCCTTTCACTGATCATGGCTGCGGTACTTCTGCTGGGACCGGTTCTTCCGGCATCTGCAGCCGCAAAGTACAAATTAAACAAAAGCAAAGCGTCGATAGAGATCGGCGAGACCATCGAACTGAAAATCACGGAGAACGGAGAAACGGTCTCCGGCGTAACCTGGAAAAGTTCTGCTCCGTCTGTGGCCGAAGTAGATAAAAACGGGATGGTCACCGGCATAGCAGCCGGCGAAGCATCCGTTACCGGTACATTCAATGGCGTAAAGTATAAATGCGCCGTAACCGTAACCGCGCAAACCGACGGCACTGTCAAACGGTATACGGTCCTGATCCTTGACAACAGTACCAGAATGAAAGGCACTGCTTTTAAGGAAGAAAAAGCGGCAGCGGAAACATTTTTACGCACAATCCTGAAAGCAGACGGAAAGAACTACGCTGCTGTCGTTGTCTGCGATAAAAAAGGAAAAGGACAGAAAGCCTGCAAATTCACTTCCAGCGGAAAGAAAATCGCGAAAGTCCTGAAAGCCCAGAAAAAATGCAATGGCAAAGCGAATATCAATTCCGCGATTGCCCAGGCGTGGTATCTGCTCCGGAAAATCGATGACGGCAGCAAGGTGATCAAGAATGTCATCATCTGCGCCAACGGACTCAGCGAGAAAGGCAAGGAAAACAAAACCGGAAAATACAGCGCAAAGGACAGTAAGAAATACTACAAGCTTGCAAACAGGATCAACCATAGTGCCGGTGTTCTCAAAGACCTCCACTATTCCGTCTATTCCGTCGGTTATTATCAGAATACGTCCAAAAAGCATGCCGCTTTCGGAAAACGCGTCATGAAAAACATCGCTTCTTCGGGAAAGTATTACACTGTCTCGAAAGCATCCGGATTTGACAAAGTCTTCTCCAAAATCGCCGATTCCATCTCATCTGCTGCGATCAGCCGGAAAAAGCTTACACTGGAAGCCGGCAGTTCCAAGACCATTTATGTGACGCAGAACGGAAAGACCGCCAAGCCGGTCTGGGACAGCAGCGACACAGCCATTGCAAAAGTCAGCAGGAACGGAAAAGTAACCGCTGTTTCAGAAGGCACGTGTACGATTTCCGCAGTACTCGGCAATGAAACACTTCGCTGCAAGGTGACCGTACAGGCTGCCGCGAAAAAGAAAAACAAAACGATCACTGTTTCATCCGATCTTTTGAACATCTATGTCGGGAAGAGCAAGACGCTTACCGCAAAGGTGAACGGCAAAAAGAAAAAGGTAAAATGGTCAAGCAAAAATAAATCGATCGCCACCGTCGACAAGAACGGCAAGGTCACCGGCGTAAAGCAGGGCACCACCAAGATCTACGCGAAATCCGGCAGCAAAAAGACTGCCGTGACCGTAAAGGTGTCGGTCAAGCATCCGAACCTCTCTTTCTATATTCTGCATAATCCTGTTGTATCAAAGATGGGATATAAGAAGGTGAATGAATCCGGCGCGCATCTGAAAGTCAATAAAGGCGGCAAGGTGACCAAATGCGGTGTTTATCTTTACACCGCCGGCGGACGGGACAACTTTATCATCGCATGCAAGGGAACGAAACTCAAATCAATCGACATAAACTGCTACCTGGGTTACAACGGCAGCATCGTGTACGATTCCTACAATACCTCCGGGCACAGATGGTACATGTCACGTTTTTCCATGAAGAAGGGCAAAAACGGTATCTGGAGTTTAGGCGGGAAGTTCAAGGCGATCAGTTTCAGTGTCGAAGATAAAAACGGCAGCAACCTTACCGCTTCCGAAGCAGGCGTTGACAGCAAGCACATCAAAGTATTCAGGAACCTGAACAAGATGAAGAAATGGCTGAAAAAGTAAAAAGAAATGAACAGGCCGGGGAGGATTCCCCGGCCTGTTCATTCTTTCATCCTTCAGCAACTGCAAAAGCAGCGGCATAGTCTTTTTCATGTGTTATGGAAATGTGGATCCGGCTGATCCCGGCAGCATCGAGCGCAGGCCGGATATCTTCATTGATATTCACATACGGATGTCCGTCTTCCGCTTTTAAAGTCTCTATTTTCCGCAGATCTACCGGTATGCCGGAATAAGGAGACACCGCTTTAAAAACAGCCTCCTTAACGGCATAGCGTCCGGCATAATATTCCGCCAGCGGGCGAAGTCTTTCCGTTTTCGGAGCACCGTCTTTCTCCGCCTGCGTGTAGACCCGTCTGATAAAAGCGGACTTTTCCTCCTGCTCCAGCATCTTTATTATCCGGTTGATGTCCACGATATCAACACCGATCCCAACGATCATTCCATTCCTCCGTTTTCTCATTTATGATACGGCTCGTTCTTCATGATCCTGAATGCCCTGTAGATCTGCTCCGCCAGGATCACTCTCATCAGCTGATGCGGAAAAGTCATATCCGAAAAAGAGAGCTTTACATCGGCGGCCCGCAGCACCTCCTCCGACAGTCCCAGCGATCCTCCGATGATAAAGCTGATATGGCTGCATCCGCGGAGCATACTGTCAGAGATCCAGGAAGAAAAGCCGACCGAATCCATCTTTTTCCCGTTTATTGCAAGTGCCGTCTTCAGACTGTTTTCCGGCAGACGCTTCAGGATCCGCTCTCCTTCGATCCGCTTCACATTCTCTTCTTCCTTGGCAGATGCATTTTCCGAAGTCTGCTCATCAGCCACTTCGATGATCTCGAATGAAACATATCTGCCCAGGCGCTTCGCATATTCTTCTATGGCAGCCCGCCAGTACTTTTCCTTCAGTTTTCCAACTGCAACGACTGTGATCTTCATTTCTTTCCCCTGATCCGTGTCCGGACAAACCCGATAGACTAAGAATTAGTTCCTGTGGTATAATATAATATCATCGGAAAGGAGGAGCCTCTTATGACATACTGGGACGCCATCGGCCGCGCTATCGCTGCGCTGGAACCGCTGGATGAAGCGAACCGCATCGCAGATTTTCTGAACCGCTCCGGCCTTTCCGCCACCATTTCGACCGATCCGGACAGCGATCTGTACGCTGTACTGGTCCCGAAAGACGAAGAATACGCTTCCGTAGGCTTCATGGAAACTTACCGGAAGCACAAGGCGGAAATGAAGAACGAGGAAAACGAATACCGCTCCCATGTTCTGTCTCCGTCCCCAGATATCGTTCCTTCGGAAGAAAAATTCCGCTATGAGACCAACTCTTCCGTCGCCTTTATGCTTGCCGGCGCCGTGATCTTCATCATGGCAGTCGTGCATTTCTTCTTTATCCTGCGGCGCGCTGTCCCCGGGGTCGTGTCAGACTGCATCCCCGAACTTCTCTTCGGCTCCGTCTTTCTCGTGTTCGGCATGTCCTCCCAGCAGAAAGTAAAAATGCTGCGCAGCGCCATTATGGAAGAAACAGCCTTCAACGACAGGATCGTGAACTGGTGTACGACCACTTATTCTGCCGAACATATCGACAAAGTCATTGAAGCCGCCGGACATGACGCAGATCTGCCGGAGACCGAGATGGCTTCTCTTCGCCGTACGCTGCTCAAAGACTATATCCTGCGCGAATATGATATTACCGACAATGCCTATCTTGATTATCTGGTGGATCTGGTCTATAAAAAGCTCTACTTCCCGAACACCGTCTCCGCGGCGGTATAAGTCAGTACGGCAGCTTTTTCAGTTTCTCCATGATCTCATCATAATGCGCCGGCACGTGCGGGTAGGTACATCCCGTACAGTTCTTTATCCTGCCTTCTCCTTTTTCAATCCATGACGGATGCCCCGGGCAATCCTTGATCCGGTAGAACGGACAGTAGCAGAACAGGCAGTTGATCTCGTCAATGCCCTTATGGCACGGATAGTATTCGCAGTCTCTGTTTTCAAAAAATCTGTACGATGCTTTCATGGATCATAATCCCAGTTCTTTCTCTCCGGGTGAAGCCGCCCGGGCTTTTTCCAGCAGTCCTTCATACCCGGCTGTCTTTCCTGCACTGACATCAGCCAGGATGCGGTCGGCCATATCCGCCGCCGCCTGCAGGATCGGCGCATCCGAATAGATGTCTCCCAGTTCAAAATGCAGATCCCCGCTCTGTCTCACGCCGAACAGATCTCCCGGGCCTCTCAGCTTCAGATCTTCGGAAGCAATTTTAAAGCCGTCATTGGTGGAATTCAGGACGGAAAGTCTCTTGTTTTCTTCTTCCTTCCCGGATCCGTCAATAAAAATACAGTAGGACTGCGCATCGCCTCTTCCCACACGTCCTCTCAGCTGATGCAGCTGCGCAAGGCCGAAACGCTCGGCATTTTCCACCATCATCACCGTCGCATTCGGCACATCCACACCTACTTCCACGACCGTTGTCGAGACCAGGACCTGTGTTTTTCCCGACTGAAAATCCTCCATTTGCTGATCCTTCTCCCTGCCGCGCATTTTCCCGTGCAGCATGGCTACGCTGATGTACGGCGGCAGTGCTTCCCGAAGCTTTTCTGTGTATGCGTTCACATTCACGATATCCGGATCGTCTCCTTCTTCCACCATCGGGCAGATCACATAGGCCTGATGGCCCAGATCGACCTGCTTTCGGATAAAATCATATGCCTTGGGCCTCCATCCGGGATCGACTACACAGTTCTTTATGGGCAGTCTTCTTGCCGGTACCTGATCCAGGACAGAAATATCCAGATCCCCGTAAATGATAATTGCAAGCGTACGCGGGATCGGCGTCGCGCTCATGACGAGCGTATGCGGAAGCACTCCTTTCTGCGCCAGCGTGCTTCTCTGATTGACGCCGAAACGGTGCTGCTCGTCGGTTATTACGAGCGCGAGCGAATCATATTCCACCTTCTGGGTGATCAGCGCATGGGTGCCGATGATCACATCGACTTCGTGCTGTCTGACCGCTGCAGTCATATTCCGTTTTTCCGCAGCCGTCATCGATCCGGTAAGCAGTCCGACACGGACCGGTATGCCGGCAGCCTCAAACGCCTTTTTTGTATTCTCATAATGCTGATGGGCAAGGACTTCCGTCGGCGCCATCAGAACACTCTGATACCCGTTCTCTGCTGCGAGGAGCATGGCCAGCTGGGCCAGTACGGTCTTTCCCGAACCAACGTCTCCCTGCACCAGGCGGTTCATCCTGCTCTCTCCGGTCATATCCGAAATGATCTCCGACTCCACACGCTTCTGTGCATCCGTAAGATCGTACTGCAGACTTTCTTTCAGCTGTTTCCGATAAGCATCTTTCGGGAACAGAAAACCGTTTTTCTCCTTTATGCCGCCGCCTCTTAAGGATCTGATCTGCAGAATGAACAGCAGGAACTCTTCAAACACCAGCCTTCTGCGGGCTGCCTTCAGCTTCTCCATGTCTTCCGGGAAATGGATCTCGATGAGTGCATCCTTTATATCCGGATAATTCCCTTTATTTCGGATAGTCTCCGGCAGGATATCGGTCAGTGCGCACGCTGTCAGGGCATTCCTGATCCACTTTCTCCAGTTCTTCGCAGACATTCCCTGCGGCAGGGAGTAAACAGGCTGCAGCCGCCGCATCATCTCATCATACTCTGCAGGAGAAATGATCTGGGGCTGATCCATATGGACGCCGTATTCATCCCGCAGAAGCCGGCCGTAAATCAGCGCTCCTTCCCCGCGTTTAATTGTTTTTGAGAGATACGGATTGCCGAACCATGACAGCTTCACCTTGCCGGTACCGTCAGAAAAAGTGACGGAAGTGACGGTAAGCCGGCGCCCTTTCCGGCTCACGGGCGATGAGAAGAAGGTGCCTGCCAGCGTGACAGTCTCTCCGTTTCCCGCTTCATAGATCTTCACCGGCGCGTCATATCTGACATACCGTCTCGGAAAAGCGCGCAGAAGATCTCCCACAGTAAAGATTCCCATCTTCTCCATGGCTTTCGCACTTTTTTCTCCTATGCCTTTCAATGTCAGGACCGAATCTGATTCCCTCATAACAAAATCCCTGTTCCCCGAGAGGCCGGAAAAGCGTAAGAGCCGGCGTCTGCCGGCTCCCGTGTCATCCGACCAATGATCGGCTGTTATTCAACAGAAACAATATAGTAATAGACAGGCTGCCCGCCGTAGTTGATCTCAAATTCGAGATCCGGATAGGTCCTGCCGAGACGCTCTGCCAGTGCTTCGGCTGTGGCTTCCTCGATATCCTTTCCATAATAGATGCTGACGAGTTCGGAATCTTCATCCACCATAGCTGCCACCATCTCTTCGGCAACAGTATCCAGCTGTTCACCGACAGCCAGCAGTGCCGAATGATCGCCCAGCGCCATGATATCGCCTTCGTGGATCGTCTTATCATCGATCATGGTATTTCTGACAGCGTAGGTGATCTGTCCGGTACGGACGTTTTCCATTGCCTCCGTCATACCTGCGATATTGTCCTCCACGGAATCCAGCGGGGAGCAGGCAATGATCGCTGCGATTCCCTGCGGGATCGTCTTGGAAGGAATCACAACAAGCCTCTTGTCCTTGCAGAGATCCACTGCCTGTTCAGCAGCAAGGATAATATTCTTATTGTTCGGGAAGACATAGATCACATCGGCATTCACCTTGTTCACCGCTTCAAGGATATCATCCGTGCTGGGATTCATGGTCTGTCCGCCTTCGATCAGTTCATCCACATTCAGTCCCCGGAAGATCTCCGCCAGACCTTCGCCTATGGAGACGGAAATGAATCCGATCTCTTTGTGCTCTTTCGCTTCCTGCTTCTCCTGCGCCTTTGCTTCACGCTCAGCTTTCTCCCTTGCAGCAATGGCGGAAGCGTCGCGGATCAGCTTCTCCTGGTGCTCTTCGCGCATATTGTCGATCTTCATGCGGGAAAGGCTTCCGTAAGTAAGCGCTCTTGTAAACACAACGCCGGGATCATTCGTATGAACATGCACCTTCACAATATCATCATCGGATACCATTACGATGGAATCTCCGAGAGACTCCAGGAATTCCCTGAACCGTACGGCTTCGTCGTCATCATAATTGCCTTTTTCGAGGTTGATAATGAACTCGGTGCAGTAGCCGAATTTGATCTCTTCTTCGCCATCCTCCGGGATTACGAGCCCCTCTGTCCTGATGGCTGCGGGTTCATGGCTCTCTTCGGGAAGCATCTCGCCCTTCATGCCGGCAAGTGCGCCTTTCATGACCTGCATCAGGCCCTGGCCGCCGGAATCGACGACTCCTGCCTGCTTCAGTACGGGGAGCATCTCCGGCGTCTGGGCAAGGACTTCGTCGCCGTAAGCAACGACTTCCTCAAGCATTGTCACCAGATCGTCCGCGCTGTCCGCGATCTCCGATGCCTTTTCCGCCATCCCTCTGGCGACGGTAAGGATCGTGCCTTCCTTGGGCTTGATGACCGCTTTATAGGCTGTTTCCACAGCACGGTTGAATGCTGCCGCGGCAATAGCGGGGGTGATCTCATTCTTCTCCCGGATCTCTCTTGTAAAACCTCTGAGAAGCTGGGAAAGGATAACGCCGGAGTTGCCGCGCGCGCCTCTTAACGAGCCCGAGGAAATGGCTTTTGCGACGGAGGCCATATCGGGTTCGGAAATGGAATTGACCTCTTTGACCGCAGACAGTATCGTCAGCGTCATGTTCGTGCCGGTATCTCCGTCCGGTACCGGGAAAACATTCAGTTCATTGATCCATTCCTTGCTGTTCTCAAGATTCTTTGCCGCCGTAAGGAATGCCGCTTTCAGAAGAGCGGCGTCCATTGTAGGTATTGCCATAGTTTAAACCGGGTAAAAGATCAGTCTATCACCCGCACTCCTTCCACATAAATATTGATCCTTCCGACAGGAACCCCTGTGAATTCCTGCACTTTATAACGAACCGTCTCCATAAGATTATCCGATACCGCTCCGATATTGACGCCGTACGAAACGATCACATGGAAGTCGATATTGAACTGATCATCTACTATCGATACATTTATTCCCTTGGCAAGGCTGTCCTTTTTAAGGAGCTTTACCAGGCCGTCTGTCATACTGATGGAAGCCATCCCGACGATGCCGAAGCATTCGATGGCGATCGTGCCGGCATAGCTGGCAACCACATCGGTATCCAGTACGACTTCGCCCATTTCATTGCTTAATCTGTACTTCACGAAAACCTCCTTCAGAGAAGATCCAACTGGTCGGTGCCGCGCATCCTGCGGTACTGCCGCATCGCGCCGCCGAACGCGCGGGCATACTCCGAGCATTCGTATATTGAAGTATAACCCCTTTTGCAGGGAAAAGCAAATTGATTTTGCAGCTGTTCCGGACAATGTGGAACCGGTAATAACAGGAGATGTCAGTTGATCCCGTCCCGAACCGGACCGGACCTGCGAAATATTTTCCTTTCCTTTTCAATTTCCGCTTGCAAAAGCATAAAACATCTGCTATCATTGCGAATGATGCGTATGAATGAGCATTAGTAATAATAAGGAGGTGCGATTATGGCAAAGTGTGCAGTATGCGGAAAGAGCGCTCATTTCGGAAATAATGTCAGCCATTCACATAGAAGATCCAACAAGATGTGGAAAGCTAATGTTAAGTCTGTCCGTGTAAAGGTTGGCGAAGCCACCCAGAGAATGTATGTTTGCACTTCCTGTCTGAAATCCGGCAAAGTAGAACGTGCATAATATGGATATGACAGAAGAATGAAGGCGGCGTGGTGATCCACGCCGTCTTTTTTTGCAGGAAGCCGGTCCCCCGGCTTCTTTTTTCGTTATTCCTATCGAAGCGTCGTCTTCTGATCAAAGAAGTTCTTCAGCACCGCCAAAACGGCTTCACATCCTCCCGGTACGGAAGACTCCAGATTCATCGGCATGACCGGATCATGCAGCGACATTCTGAGCAGCACCCATCCGGTCTTCCCATTGATATCATAATTCACCCTGACGCCTTCGTAATTCGGTTCCACGATCTCAAATTCCGGTGCGCTTTCACAGAAAGCACGGAAATCCTCCAGGGCCTGTTTGCCGTATGCAGCAAAATCCGTTTCCGTGATCTTATACCGGATCTCCTTCGCTTCCGCCGGCGCTTTCAGATCCGCGGTCAGGTCTTCGATCCGCTTCCCTTCCTGCATCAGATCCGCCATCCGGCAGATGATCTTCAGGGCGATATAAGCACCGTCGTCGGAGAAGTGATTCTCCTTAAAGGCGCCGTGGCCGGACGTTTCGATCGCCAGTTCACATCTTTCTCCGCTCTCATTAAGCTTTATGCCCCGGTCGATCACATTCTTGTACCCGCGTTTAAAACGAAGATGCTTCATACCCAGCTTTTCAGTAAGGAACACGCCAAGTTCATCCGAAGTGACCGAATCCGTGACCACCCAGCTCCCCGGCGCTTTTTCGGAAACGATCACTGCAAGCAGCGCGATCAGCGCATTCCGGTTCACTTCCGTTCCGTCGGAGAATACTACCGCGGCTCTGTCTCCGTCGCAGTCAAAGATCACGCCCAGGTCCGCTCCTGCCTTCAGCACCGCTTCTCTCACGGAAGCCATCGCGTCCTTATTCTCCGGGTTCGGAACATGATTCGGGAACATGCCGTCCGGTTCCAGGAACTGGCTGCCTGAAATATCCGCGCCCAGCGCTTCCAGGATATCCGTCGCGAAAAAGCCGGATGCGCCGTTTCCGGAATCCACAAGAATATGGAGTCCCTTTAACGGAGCGTCCTGATCTGCGGAATGCGTGTTCTCCTTAATCAGCGCCCGCATATGCGCACAGTAAACGCCCTTCATATCGAACTGCACCGGTTCCTGACCGCCGGAAGCATCCGGCATCAGGAGTGTCTCTGTCCCATGCTGAGCCGCATATTCCTCCGCCATTTTCACGGCGCAGTCCAGTATCCCGGTCAGTTCCGCAGAGGACAGCGCCCCGCTCTTTGTAAAGAATTTCATGCCGTTCCTGTTAAAAGGAAGATGGCTGGCGGTCAGCATGATCGCGCCGTCAAAGCTGCTGTCCGGGAGGATCACCGACTGGAACATGGCGGGCGTTGTGATCAGGCCGCAGTCATACACCGTGCAGTCCGAAAGCCCTGTGATCCCTGCTGCCTTCAGCTGCGGTGCGCTCACACGGCTGTCATGGCCGATGCCGATCCGCAGCTGACCGGCCTGTTTCTTTTCTTTCTCGGCCAGGAACGCCGCAAAGGCTTTCGCGATCCAGGCAGCCAGTTCCGGTGTAAATGTCTGCTTTTCCTCTTCCGTGGCGATAAAAGCGCCTCTGACATCGTTGCCGTTTTTCAGTTTCGTAAATGCTTCCCTAAAACAAACCATATCCTGATCCTTTCCCGATGCCATGTATCGTTGACCGGTAATTCCGTGTATCTGTAAAACCGGGAGCAGCAATCCCTGTTACTGCTCCCGATTCTTCTTCCATGCTTTGATCTGCCGCAGCCGTTCTCCGTACTTTTCTTCCAGTCCCTGATTCGTGGGAATATAATACTCCTTCCCTTCAAGAGACGCCGGCAGACATTTCATATCCGTGATCTTCTCTTCATAATCATGGGCATACCTATACCCTTTTCCGTACCCCAGATCCTTCATCAGGCCTGTCGGCGCATTCCTGATCTGCATCGGCACAGGCTCCGCCAGCATCTTGTTCGCATCTTCCCTGGCTGTCATATAGGCGATTTCCAGGGCGTTGGACTTCGGCGCCAGCGACATATACACGACGGCATGTGTCAGATGCACGCTGCACTCAGGCATACCGATAAAATGGCACGCCTGATAAGCTGCCACCGCAATCTCCAGAGCCCTTGAATCCGCCATTCCGACATCTTCGCTTGCAAAACGGACCACCCGCCTGGCTACATAGAGCGGATCCTCCCCGGCCTCCAGCATCCTTGCGAGCCAGTACACAGCGGCGTCCGGATCTGAATTTCTCATGGACTTGTGCAGCGCTGAGATCAGATTATAATGTTCCTCGCCGTTCTTGTCATAAAGCAGCGACTTCTTGGAGGTGCACTGCTCCACGATCTCCTTCGTCACATGGAACCCGGTCCTCGTCTGCTCGCCGTTCAGGACTGCCATTTCCAGCGTGGACAGCGCCATACGCGCATCTCCGTTCGCGAAGGCTGCGATCAGCCTGTCCACGCCCGGATCCATTTCCACGTTCTGATTCCCGAAGCCGGCCGGACTCTCAATCGCCCGGTGAATCAGCGTCAGGATATCGTCCTCCGTCAGGCCTTTCAGTACAAAGACCTTGCATCTGGACAAAAGAGCGCCATTCACCTCGAATGAAGGGTTCTCCGTCGTCGCCCCGATCAGGATGATGCTCCCTTTCTCAACGAAAGGAAGAAAAGCAACCTGCTGTGCCTTGTTGAAACGATGGATCTCATCCACGAAAACAAGCGTCCGCTGTCCGAACGTACGGTTCTGATCGGCTTCCTTCATCACCTCGCGGATCTCTTTGATCCCGCTTGTGACGGCGGAGAAATTGATGAACTTCGACCTCGTCTGATTCGCTATGACCGTAGCCAGTGTTGTCTTTCCTACGCCGGGCGGTCCCCAGAAGATCATGGAAGACACTGCGTCCTGCTCGATCATGCGCCGCAGCAGCATGCCTTTGCCCAGAAGATGCTGCTGGCCGACCACCTCGTCGATCGTCTTCGGGCGCAGTCTGGCTGCAAGCGGCTCAGGCAGGGCTGCATTGTCAAATAACGAAAGCTGTTCGTCCATTATTCCTCTGTTTCAAACGCGTTGTCAACAGCAGCCTTTACTTCGGGATCTCCCAGCGGATTGCCTTTTCCGGCGGCAAAAGCGCTGACACGGTCGATCACGCCGGGCACCATATCCAGCACCTTATTCACGGTATCCTGGCTCTTTACGCTGACAAGACGGGTGATCCCGTTCTGGATCACGAGAACGGAATTCGCAGAAAGCTTTCCGCCCATTCCGCCGCCGCCGTTGTCGCTCTTTCTCGAATCATTCAGACCTGCGGCAGCGCCCGCGCCAAAGCTGATATCCACTAACGGAACAATGGTCGTATCGCCGACTGTCACGGGATCGCCGACAACGGTCTTCGCCGAAAGATAGGTGTCCATTCCCTTAAGCAGACTGCCCATTACTTCTGAAAAATGATTATCCGATGCCATGATCTTTCCTCCTGCAATAATATGATGAATTGACGTAAAATCAGATTGTATTGCCTGTATCCTGCTGTCTGCTGTATCCTGTCAGGCAGCTTTCTTTTTCTTTTTCCCGAATATCAGCTTTCTGATATTCTTATCCCTCAAAAGGAAAACCGCGTGGAACGCCGGGACGACCGGGTGTATCCTTCCCTCCAGATACACTTTTCCGTAAGCAAGCGCCTCCAAAAAATCACCGTAGAGATAAAACTCTCCCCTGTCCGCATACCAGGGATACAGGGCGTACATACTGCCCAGGATCTGTCCGGTCAATGCGGGGTCTCCTGTTCCGAAGGTAAGCTTTACACGGCACTTCCTGGGCAGGACATGCCGCAGGATCTTGAAGACAGCCTGTTTGATCCGCCGCGCTGTCCTGTGTGTTGCCGGATCCAGCATGATATCCGTAACCTGATAAATCTTATCGAGAATTTCGTACATCCTGTCACGGATGGTGTCGATCTTCTCCCAGACCGTCTGCCCGGGTTCGGCTGCAGCCGCTTCCTTTGCTTTCGCTCTCTCCTCTTTCTTTCTGCGTTTTGCCATCTCTTTTGCAGACGGCTGCGCCGGTCCCGCCTCCTGATCTGTATCATCAAAGACAATATCGGCTTCGGGTGCAGAAAGCTCTTCTTTTTCCGGTCCCTGTTCGGCGGCTGGTTCCTCCTGTACCGCGGGCCCTTCCTGCGCCGCAGTTCCTTCGGCTGACTGTGTTTCCGCTGTACTTTCAGGGGCTGCGGTATCCTGCGCCGGGACATTCTCCGTACCGTCTTCAGCGCTTTCCTGAACAGCCTCCGTTTCAGCTTCCGCGCCGGCAGGAGTCTCTGCCGCTTCCGCCTGGTCTTTCTTAAGATCAAAGATCTCCTCTTTCCCCGACATCAGCACTTTTCCGAAGATCTTGACAGCCCAGGACAGCGTCCCCTCGTTAAAACAGGCTTTCACTTTAACGATCTTCAGCAGCGCGCACACTCTCACCTTGGCATGCAGGCTTTCAAGGCCTTTGCGGCTGTCTGCACCGGCGGCTGTTTCATACCGGATCGGCAGTACCAGCACCAGGATCACCAATGCAAGTATCACGAGCAGCAGGATCAGGATGATCTTAAGGATTGTAAGCAGGACCGTTATAACAATTCCGGCCATTATAACATTCTCATCCCCTCTCTTTCCGCTTTGTCAAGAAGGAAATCCCTGATCCTTCCGCCAAAGCCTGCAGCGACACTTTCTTCCGTTATCTTTCCGATCAGGTTCAGCGCGTCATTCTTTCCGGCGGCCAGCCCAACGATCAGCCGCTCCTCCCTGTCCGGAACATAGCGGGACAGGAACATCTCACCATGCATGATATCCAGCTGTTCATGAGGCTCCGGCGCAATGCTGATCACATAGCATTCAAAATCGGATTTTCCCTTTTTCAGGCCTCTGATAAATTTACCGTACAGATCCTTCGCGGCTTCGCCGACATAATAGAACTTCAGGAATTTCATACGGTCCCCTCCAGCACGGATAAAGCAAGCTTTATCGATTCGTTTACGGAAGCCTCCCGGATCCCGGCGCGGCTGCCCGTAAATCTGTTTTCCTTTACATATACTTTCCCGCGGTATGCACAGCCCAGGTAAACAAGACCGACCGGTTTTTCGGCCGTGCCTCCGTCCGGTCCGGCAATACCGGTAGACGATAACGCGAGATCAGCCGAGGCGGATGACAGCGCGCCTGCTGCCATTTCTTCCGCTGTCTGCGGGCTGACGGCGCCAAAGGCATCCAATGTCTCCTTTTTTACGCCCAGCAGGCGCATCTTCGCTTCATTGGAATAAGTCACAAGGCCCTGGTTCAGGACATAAGAAGCACCGGGAACGTCAACGATCCGGCCGGCGATCATGCCTCCTGTGCATGATTCGGCGGTGGTGACGGTAAGACCGTGCTCCCTGAGGAGCCTGACAAGTTTTTCTTCCGGATGTTCCATAGAATCCCTTTCAGCGTATAACCTCTCCCGGCGCTGCCGCGCCGCCTGCGCTCTCAGAAGCCCACTCCTTTAGGAGAGGGTGCCCCGTCAGGGGCGGGAGAGGTCATTCCTGTTCCGCCAGGACATGCCTGTTCTTTACGATATAATCCACGAGCGACCACAGTGTCATAATGGTCGCTGCCCAGATCAGGATCAGCTCCAGCATATGCCATGCGGGCATATCAAGATGGATCAGAAGCGCGACCGTCATCACCATCTGGATCACAGTCTTGATCTTCCCGAGCCATCCGGCGGCGATCACGATCCCGCGTTCCGCGGCAATAAGCCGGAATCCGCTGATCACAAATTCTCTTCCGATCAGGATGACAACAGCCCATGCAGGGATCCTGCCGATGGCCGTAAGACAGATGGCCGCGGATCCGACCAGCAGCTTGTCCGCCAGCGGATCCATAAATTTCCCGAAATTCGTCACCAGATTATATTTCCTGGCAATGTGCCCGTCCAGGTAATCCGTAAAACTGGCAGCCAGAAAAAGCACCAGCGCGATGATATCCCCGGTCACACCGAAGTCTCCCAGCAGGAAAAGGACGAACGGAGGAACCATCAGGACCCGCATCAGCGTCAGTTTATTAGGCAGATTCATGAAAACTCCTCCTGAAGGCACATGTCTTCCCCGACCAGATCATACTCTCTGGCGCCGGTCACACGCGCTCTTGCAAAATCTCCGCTCATATAGGAAGAGATCTCCGACTTCATGAAAAGATATCCGTCCACGTCCGGCGCATCCATGTATGTCCTGCATACATAAACGCCTTCGTCCGGGAGACTTCCTTCCACGATCACGTCATATTCTTTTCCGATCTTCGCTTCAGCGCGTTCAAATGCGATCTCCTGCTGCAGTTCCATGACCTCGTCCCGTCTGGCTTCTTTTACCTCCTCCGGGACCTGGCCGTCCATCTCCGCCGCAGGCGTATCTTCTTCTCTGGAATAGGCGAACACGCCCAGTCTGTCAAATTCCGTTTCGTTCACGAAATCCATCAGGATCTCATGATCCTCTTCCGTTTCCGTCGGGAATCCGGATATGAAGGTCGTCCTCAGTGCGATATCCGGGATCTCTTTACGAAGCCTGGCGATCATTGCCTTGATATCCGCAAGTGTTGTCCTGCGGCCCATTTTCTTCAGAATACGGTCGGAAGCATGCTGGATCGGAATATCCAGATAATGACAGACCTTCGGATTCGTCCGGATCTCTTCGATCAGCTCATCCGTGATCTCTTCCGGATAGCAGTACTGCAGTCTGATCCAGCGGATCCCGGAGATCTGCGACAGTCTGCGCAGCAGCTCCGGCAGCATCTTTTTCCCGTACAGATCCGTGCCGTACAGGGTCGTTTCCTGTGCGATCAGGATCAGCTCCGTCACCCCGCGCACCGCCATCCCTGCCGCTTCCGCAGTGAGCGTTTCCATCGGCACACTTCTGTAGGCGCCTCTGACTTTCGGAATGATGCAGTATGTGCAGTGTTTATCGCACCCTTCGGCGATCTTCAGATAAGCATAATGACCGCCCGTTGTCAGAATACGTCCGGAGATCTCCGGAACAGCATCCTGCGGATCGGCAATGATGCTTCCTTTATTTCCTTTTTCAAGTTCCTCTATCACGGAAATGATCTTCGGATACGATGCGGTGCCGATGACTGCGTCGACCTCCGGCATTTCCTTCAGGATCTCTTCTTTGTATCTTTCGGCAAGACACCCTGCGGCGATCAGGCCTTTCAGCTTCCCGGATTCTTTATACTGCGCCATCTCGAGGAGCGTGTTGATGCTCTCTTCCTTCGCATCCCCGATAAAGCAGCAGGTGTTTACAATAATATAATCCGCCTCCGCTTCATCCTGCGTCAGTTCATACCCTGCGCCGGCTGCGAGTCCGAGCATGACTTCCGAATCCACACGGTTCTTGTCACAGCCGAGGGAAACGAAGAACAGTTTCTCACTCATCAGCTTCCCCGCCTTCTGCGGGCGATTCCTCTTCTGCCAAAGGCTCCTCAGCTTCTTCCTCAAAGAACTCTTCTTCGGCAGACGCTTCCTCGTCCGCCAAGTCTTCTCCCTGTTTGACGATATGGATCTCGCCGTTCTTCAGTTCGTCCACCGCGATCGACAGCGGCTTCTCGATCTGGCCTTTATATTCTGTCTTGTCTGCTGCGACAAGCTGTCTGGCGCGTTTGGCAGTGCCGAGCACGATCGAATATCTGCTCGTGACCACCTTCTCTTCGCCCTGCTTTACATCTTTATTTACAATATCCATTAATTCAAAATAAGACGGATGTATCATATTTTCCTCCTGAAAATCACTCTCTGTATTTACTGTTCATTCACTGCACCGATCATGGCAGCTTACTCGATCTCGCCCTCTTCCGGTCCGCGAAGATCTTCCAGGATCCTCTTCAGTCCGGATTTGATCGGCGGGATCAGCTGCAGATTTTTCTCGTAGAATTTTCTGTCAAGCTGTGGATCATCAACGATCGCCAGAAATTCTTCAACTGCCAGATCCAGATCATCATTTACGAGAATGCAGTTATATTTGTCAGCCTGATCAGCCTCCGTGATCGCCTGATTGATCCTCTTGATGATGCTCTCTTCTGTCTCAGTCCCTCTGCCGGTCAGACGCGCATACAGCGCTTCTGCACTGGGCGGAATAATAAAGATCAGCCTTGCGCGCTCATCGTTCGCATCGATCGCAAAAGCACCCCTGTAGTCGACATCCAGCACCACATTTTTCCCGGTGCTGATCAGTTCGTCCACATAGTCCCTGAGGGTACCGTAATAATTGCCCGAATACTCGGCGTATTCCAGGAACTTTCCGTCGGCGATCCGCTGCTCAAAATCCTCCCGGCTGAGGAAGAAATACTGTACGCCGTGCTCTTCGCCTTCCCTGGGTGCTCGCGTAGTCGCCGAAACGGAAAAAGCGAAATCATCCCTGGCCTGCATGGCCCTGCCGATAATGGTCCCCTTGCCGACGCCCGAGAACCCGGATACCACAATAAGTTCGCCTGTCTTTTCTGCTTTCTTACTCAATGTTCTGTACCTGCTCCCTGATCTTCTCTATCTCACCTTTTAAGTGGATCGCGGTGGCGGAGATGTCCATGTTATTGCATTTTGAAAGGATCGTATTGGCTTCCCGGTTCATTTCCTGGGCAATGAAATCAAGCTTCCTGCCGATACCCTGGGAATCTCCCGTCTCCAGCGTATTCCGCATGCTTTTGATATGCGAAGACAGACGCACGGTCTCTTCATCCACACAGGTCTTGTCCGCAAATACGGCCGCTTCTGTCAGAAGCCTTGCCTCATCCACGGGAGTCCCTTCCAGGACTTCCCTCATCCTCTCGGTCAGTTTATTTCTGTATTCCTTTACGATCTCAGGCGAAAGCGCTTCGATCGCGGCAACTTCCTTTTCCATGCCCGCAAGTTTGCCAAGGATATCCTTTTTCAGCCGCTCGCCCTCGACTTCACGCTGGGCGACGAACTGCGCTCCGGCTTCCTCAAGGGTCTTCCTGATGAGCGGCCAGAGTTCATCCATATCCTCATCCTTTTTTTCGATCGTAAAGATATCGGGAAACGAAGCGAGCTTTGACACTGTGATATCATTCTCAATTCCGAGTTTTTCGCTCATCTCCTGCATGAAGCCGTAGTAGCCTTCCGCCAGGGATGCATTGTATCTGACTTCCTCGGAATCATTTTCAAACGAATCACAGGTTATGAAAAGATCCACCTTGCCTCTGGAGGCGATTGTCTTGACCCAGTTCCTGATCTCTGCTTCAAAGGAATTGAGGCGTCTGGGCATCCTGATGCCGGGTTCCAGATACCGGTGGTTTACGGATTTGATCTCTGCTGCAATTCTGACGTTCTCGTCCAGGTATTCACTCCTGCCGAAACCTGTCATGCTCTTTACCATAAGAATACTCTCCCGGGCCAGCAACATTTTCGTCTGTTGACTGGACATAGCAATTTAATTATAATTCATTTGATATTCTGATGCAAGCAATAAAACAATGCATTCAGGTCTTGTCCGCAAGTCCCCCGCGGGATCTTCCGGGCGGTACGAAAGAGGAATCGATCATGGCTTTAGACGGAATGACAGTCGCGTGCCTTGCGCATGATATAAATACCAGGCTTTCCGGCGGGCGGATCAGCAGGATCGCCCAGACTGAAAGCGACGAACTGATACTGACCGTGAAGGGAAAGGACGGGCAATGCAGACTGCTCATGTCCGCGAATGCTTCTCTTCCGCTGCTGTATTTTACAGATAAAAACAAACAGTCCCCTGCGCAGGCTCCGGGTTTCTGCATGCTGCTCCGGAAGCATATCGGGAACGGCAGGATCAGCGAAGTCACCCAGCCCGGACTGGAACGCGTAGTGAGGCTCAAAGTCGAGCATCTGAACGAGATGGGCGACCCGGCGGTGAAATATCTGATCATCGAGCTGATGGGAAAATATTCCAATATCATCTTTACGGATGAAAATGATATGATCCTGGATTCGATCAAACACATTTCCGGGAACATCAGTTCCGTCAGGGAAGTGCTGCCCGGCCGGACTTATTTTATCCCGGACACCCGGCACAAGCTCGATCCGCTCAGCATTTCCGAGATCGATTTTTTTAATATCGTCGAGGCAAAACCGCTGCCCGCTGCGAAAGCGCTGACCTCCTCTCTCACCGGCATCAGCCCGCTGATGGGGCAGGAACTTTCCGAACGCGCCGGAATTGACGGCGACCGGCCGATCAATACTTTGTCTGTCGGGGATAAACGAAAGCTGTATGATGCATTTACTGCCTGCATGAACGATATAAAGGAACATCATTTTGCCCCCTGCATGATCTATCGAAAGGGGGAACCGGTGGAATACGCCGCATTTCCTCTTAATATCTTTGCAGACTGCGAGACCAGAGCAGTGCCCTCTATCAGCGCCGCCATGGAATCCTTCTATGCGGAAAAGAACGTGATCACGCGCGTGCGTCAGAAATCCCAGGATCTCCGGAAGATCCTGACGACCGTACTGGAACGCGATATCAAAAAATACGATCTGCAGAGGAAGCAGCTTGCCGACACCGAAAAGCGTGACAAATACCGCGTGCGCGGCGAACTGATCCAGGCCTTCGGCTGGCAGGCTGAGCCCGGTGCTTCGCGCATGACTGCGCAGAACTACTATGACAATGATAAAGAGATCGTGATCCCTCTTGATCCCGCATTGACGGTCAGTGAGAACGCCGCGAAATGCTTTGAGAAGTACAATAAACTCAAGCGGACGAACGAGGCACTGTCCCAGCTCGTAAAAGAGACTGCCGATGAGATCGAACATCTCCGGTCGCTGCAGGTCGCACTCGACATAGCCCAGGATGAAGGCGACCTGGCGCAGATCAAATCCGAGATGCAGCTGGCGGGCTATGTAAGAAAGCGCGGGCCGCAGGGAAAAGGCGGCAGGCAGAAAAAAGAACCGAAGAGCAGGCCGCTGCATTTTCTGTCTTCCGACGGATTCCATATCTATGTCGGAAAGAACAATATCCAGAACGAGGAGCTCACCTTCTCCCTGGCCAACGGCGGGGACTGGTGGTTCCATGCAAAAGGGATTCCCGGTTCCCATGTGATCGTTAAGACAGAGGGAAAAGAGCTGCCGGACAGGGTGTTCGAGGAAGCCGGAGCGCTTGCGGCAGCGTATTCTTCCGAACGGAATGCAGAGAAAGTCGAGATCGATTATATCGAACGGAAACATGTGAAGAAAACGCCCGGCGGCAAACCGGGATTCGTGATCTACCATACGAATTATTCCCTGATCGCTGAGCCCGCACGGGCAAAGGAACTGCAGCAGCTCGATTGAGCGTGTTTCTGTCCCAGACCACACAAAAAAGCCATCCCGAAGGATGGCTTTTTTCTGTCATGCTGAGAGAACGCCCCTCTGGATGACATTACAATTCCCGGCTTTTCTCTACGGAAATGACGTACAGTTCCTTCCCGTCCACGCGGAATTTCACCTCAAAATCCATAAAACTCATCCCGTAGACCCGTTCCGGATCTCTCTGGTACGGTGGTCTCGGATCTTCCGCCAGCGCTCCAAGCAGCGTCTCCCGCTTCTCTTCCGGGATCTTCTCCAGCAGATCATCCGGCACATTTACATGCACGCGGTAATCTATATTTTCACTGGTAAATCCGGCATCCGCCTCCGGATGCGAATCCGCGCCCGGATGATAGGGTTTGATATCAATGATCGGCGTGCCGTTCATCATATCGGCGCCTTCCACGAAAAGCACCGGTCCGACCAGCGGATCCATTTCCACCGAAAGCAGTCTTACACAGGACATCCCGATGCTGTTCGGCCGGAAAGGCGACCGGGTCGCGAAAACGCCCTTTCGGACATTTCCGCCCAGCCTCGGCGGACGCACGGTCGGCGACCAGCCGTCTCTCGTGTTCTCGGAGAACTGCCACAGCAGCCAGATGTGCGAATAACCATCAAGGCCCCTGAATGCTTCAGGGACCCTGTATTCTTCTTCCATGACGATCCGGGAGACCGACGGGATCAGACCGCTCTGTCTGGGCACGCCGAATTTCTCGGGAAAGTCCGTCTCTATATACGCGATCGGATGGATCACGATCGTATTATTTTTCATTTTTCTTGGCAGCCGCTCTGCGATGGCTCAGTTCCTTGGGCGTAAGCAGATGACGCGGGATACCGTCGACCATGATCGGGGATACATCGCCCTGGATCAGCGGACGTACATAGTCTACGAAATCGTCTGTTACATAATCGCCGTCCTTGTTGATCCATTTCCGGGGAACAAGTTTCTCGCCGTTCGCGATCTTATGAACATCCTTGACTTCCGTTCCGCACTGATAAGGATCGTCAGAGAGTCTCTTGAGAACGACCATCTTTCCGGAATCGCCTTCGTCAGCTGCCATGACAGCAGCGCCGCCGACCTGTGTAGCTTCCAGAATATCAACACGGGATGCCAGATGGGAAGCGGATCTCTGCAGCGTGGAGAACTCAATGGCTCTGGTCTTGCAGCCAAGATCGTTCGCTACCTGCTTTGCCAGGAATGATGCCGTACCGGTAAGCTGCTTATGGCCGAAACCGTCCACGAAATCGATCGGCGTACCAAGCTCGCATACATAGGTCCCGTCCGCTGTCTTGATGCCTTCGGAGACAACAACGACGACGGAAGTCTTGATCTCCAGAAGGTTCTTTACCTTCTCAGAGAACTTGTTCAGGTCAAAAGGAATCTCCGGCAGATAGATCAGGTCCGGTCCGGCGCAGTCCTCTCCCTTGGAAAGTGCTGTTGCCCCTGTAAGCCAGCCGGCGTTCCTTCCCATGACCTCTACGATCGTAACGATACCCTTGGAGTACTCCAGGCAGAAACCGTCGCGGATGATCTCCTTCATGGCTGTGCCGATGAACTTCGCAGCGCTTCCGAAACCGGGCGTATGGTCTGTCAGTGCCAGGTCGTTGTCGATGGTCTTCGGACATCCGATGAACTTGCAGGGATGGCCGGTGATGATCGCATAATCGGAAAGTTTCTTGATGGTGTCCATGGAATCGTTGCCGCCGATGTAAATGAAAGCTTCGATCTCAAGCTTGTCAAGGATGGAAAAGATCTTCTTGTAGGTCTCCATATCCTCATGGATCTCCGGCAGTTTGTATCTGCAGGATCCCAGGAAGGCAGCGGGCGTTCTCTTCAGAAGCTCAGCATCTAGCTTTGTGTGGATGTGATCGGAAAGATCGATGTAGTTCTCGTTCATCAGGCCCTGGATGCCGTGAAGCATGCCATAGACTTTCTTGGCGCCGCGGTCAAGTGCTGTGCGGTATACGCCTGCGAGGCTGGAGTTGATAGCTGCGGTAGGTCCGCCGGACTGTCCGACAATAACATTACCCTTCATATATTTATTCTCCTGTGATTTATTTTCCAATGTATTTTATATCTGTTTCTTTATTATTTCAAGTTTAGCTATTTTACAGAAAGAGGGTATTTGTGACAGATTTATCGAATCCGCCCCTTTATACCCTGTTTCCTCCGACAAATACCGCTTTGATCTTCCATTCCCTGTCACAGATCACCAGATCCGCCCGCTTTCCCGGCTCCAGGCTGCCGGTCTCCGCGTCGATCCCGGCTTCCCTTGCCGGTATCAGCGTCGCCGCTGCCACAGCTTCCTCTTCCGGTATCCCGAATTTTATGGCGTTTATCATATCCGTGAACAGATCGCTTCCGGCACCGGCAATGGTCCCGTCCGCAAGTCTGACGGTACCATTTTCCAGTTTTACCTGCTGCCCGCCCAGATCATACCATCCGTCCGGCATCCCGCAGCATCTGGCAGCATCTGACACCAGGCAGAGCCTCCCCGGAAAGAGCCGGAACGCCATCCGGACAGCCGCCGGATGAATGTGCACACCGTCACAGATCAGTTCGGTACATACATTCCCTGCATCAAACGCTGCGCCGATCACGCCAGGCATACGGTGATGCAGCGGCGGCATGGCGTTGAACAGATGGGTCACATGGGCAGCGCCGGCCCGGAAAGCCCGCATTGCCTGTTCATAATCTGCTTCCGTGTGCGCCAACGAGACCCTGCAGCTGCCGGATATCCGTTTTATGAAGGCTTCCGCGCCGGCCAGTTCCGGGGCAAGATCGACAATTTTTATCAGTCCGCTGCATTCTTCCTGCAGTTTCAGGAACATTTCCGGATCAGGGCTTTTCAGATATTCTCCGTTCTGCGCTCCCTTTTTCTTCTCTGACAGATACGGTCCCTCCATATGGATCCCTGCGAGGCGTGCCTGCGTACTGCTGCGTTCCGCTGTATATTCTGCAGCTGACCGGAAGGCTTTCCGCAGTTCCTCGTACGGAAGAGACATGGATGCCGGTGCAAAGGATGTGATTCCGCGTTTTGCGAGGAAGCTGCCCATCTGCAGAAGCCCTTCTGTACTGCCGTCGGAAAAATCCGTCCCTGCACATCCGTGGATATGGATATCCACCAGTCCGGGAATGATACGGGCACCGGAAAGATCTTCCCCGGTCTCCCCGTTTTCCCCGGCTGTGATCTCCGTGATCATGCCATTTTCAAATCGTAAGCTTCCCCGGACGAATCCTTTTTTTCCCTGAAATATAAGCGCATTTGTAAAAAGCATCTTCTCTCCCTGCCGGATCCTGCGGCTGTATCCTGTCTTTCCTTTTACTTATATAGTCTCCCTTTTCTTTCGTCAACCGTTCTGAAAAGGAAACCGGTACTGCCGGGCCCGGCTGCCCTGTTCTGTTTGCATTTCCTGCAGAAATATATTATCATTAGCTGAATCATTCCTCTTCCAGCTGATATCATCTTCCGAATCCCGCACCGTGTGAGGTCTGCCATGAACAGAAAACCTTTGTTCCTTGTTCTGATCGCCGCCATTTTCTGGGGTCTGTATCCCTCCTTTGTCACCTTTCTCTCCCGGAATGGCATCACAGACGGCTTGCTGATCTTCACCAGGCTGCTGGTAGTCGTTCTCTCCATGGTCGTGATCATCGCGGTCAAAGACCGTTCCATGTTCCGGATCCGGCTCCATGACCTTCCGCTGTTTCTCGCGAACGGATTTATCAGCATCGTCTTTTTCTTTTCCTGCTACTCCGCTGCGATCCGTGTGACAAAAATAGCCGTGGCAGCATCTCTTCTTTACACTGCGCCGGCTATCGTCCTGATCATTTCCGCTTTTGTTTTTAAAGAACATGTCACCGCAAAAAAAGTATTCTGTATTGCCCTTTCGATCACCGGATGTGCGCTCGTATCCGGCATGGCTTCCGGCGGACTGTCGATCTCCCTTACCGGATTGCTGCTCGGGCTTGGCGCCGGCCTTGGTTACGGTCTGTACAGCATTTTCTCCACGCTGATCCTGAACCGCGGCTATTCCTCCTATACCAATATTTTCTATTCCTTCATGATCGCTTTTATTTTCTACAGCATACAGATCATTGTTTCCGGAGAATTCTCTCTGCTCGCTGCCCGTCCCGCCGCTGCAGCAGTCTGCCTTATAAACGGCTTTATAACCGGCACCTGCTCCTATACCTTTTATACAAACGGCCTTCGGCAGATGGAGCCGTCCCGCGCTGCGCAGATCGCCACAGTCGAGCCTGCAGCAGCGGCTTTATTCGGCGTCCTGCTGTTCCATCAGATGCTGTCCGGCATGGAGATCCTGGGCGTCGCGCTCGTCGTTTTTTCAGTCATCATGATGAATTCATCTGACAGACGCTCTTCCTGAAACGTTCTCACCGCTTCGTCAGATCCTGTGCCCAGATCCCGCTCTTCATGAGAAAATAGCCAATAATGCACTTTATAATATCTGCCATCTGGACCATAAAGTACATCCACAGCAGGGATAAGCCGGTAAAATGCGCCAGCACAAACGCTGCAGGCACTGCGATCACCCACATGTAACAGGAATCGAACAGAAATGTGATCCCTGTTTTCCCGCCGGAGCGAAGCGTAAAGTACGATGCGTTCACATACGCATAAAGAGGCATGCATACCGCACTGATACGGATCAGCCCCGACGCTGTCCTGCGGATCTCATCACTTGTATTATAGATCAGCGGAAAGAAGCCTCCTGCGATGAACAGGCAGAAGCCCACGCCCATACAGATCAGCACGGAGAACACCGTCAGTTTCACGGATTCTTCTTTTGCGCGCTTTATATCACCCGAACCAAGGGTCTGTCCCAGAATAATGGCAATGGCATTCCCCATGGCGATAAAAGAGACATTAAAAACATTGTTGAACGTCTGGGAAATGTTGTGCGCAGCCACGGCAGACAGCCCACGGACGGAATAACACTGCGTGAGCATAGCCATGCCGCCTGACCAAAGCGTCTCATTCACGAGCAGCGGAAGCGCTTTGATGCTGATCCGGCCGGCCAGCGCAGCCGGTACATCGAACAGTCTTTTCCAGGCCCCCGTAATGAACGCATTTCTGCCGGCATTCTTATGGGTCCATCCCGCGACATAGATCAGTTCCACAAAGCGCGACAGCACGGTTGCCGCCGCGGCTCCTTCAACGCCAAGCGCCGGCGCGCCGAATTTTCCGTAGATCAGTATATAATTTCCGGCAAGATTCACGGCGACGGCGATCAGTCCCGCTTTCATCGGCACGATGGTCTCGCCGGTATTCCTTAACGTGGAGGAATATGTCTGCGACAGCGCGAACGGCAGCATCCCGGCATACATCACAGCAAGATATTCCTTCGCGTAAGAGAAGGTCGCCTGAATATTTCCACCGCCGCCGTCTTCCGTAAGATATAAGGAAATCAGGCTGCTGCCGGTCAGCAGGAGCACAGCTGTGCCGAGCGCAGCCAGCAGAAATGACAGGATCACCTGCATCCGGAAAGTATAGCGCACGCCTTCCGTATCCTTTTTCCCGTAAAACTGTGCAGTAAAAATGCCGATGCCGGACAGCCCCCCGAAAACGCACAGGTTGAAGATGAACATCAGCTGGTTCAGGATGGCAACGCCGGACATCGGATCCGTACCAAGCCGGCCGACCATGATATTGTCCAGCATATTCACGAAATTCGTGATGCCCTGCTGGATCATAATAGGAACTGCGACCGTCAGGACTTTTCTGTAAAAATGCCGGTCGCCGAAATATCTGCTGCGCATTGCTGTTTACTCCATAAAATGATCTGCGTCCGTCCTGCAGCAGAGGGACGCCCGTCTGCCATTATGATGATGCCAATGATGAATGTCAAGATGACAACCTGAGAGAGAGGTATTTACGGATGCACGATCCCTGACAGGGAAGGAATCTGCCAAAGAGACCATTCCGGCTTCTCCGAAAAAAAACGGACACAACAGCCTGTATCAGCCTGTTATATCCGTTTTTAACCAATAATCAAAAGTGTCCGTTACAGCGGGCTTCCGCAGTATTCACAGCATCCGTTCGCATCCGGGAATGTCACCGCGCCGCAGCACGGGCAGACTTTCTTGACCGGCGCTTCAGCTGCTGCAGCTGCTCCCGCTGCTTTCGTTCCTGCCTGACCCTGGCCGAATCTGGCATTCTCCAGATACTCTTTGATCTCCTGCGTCATCTTATCGTATTTCTCGAACTCGCGCATGGAAAGATCCCTGGTCGTAAACCCGGCGCGGGCCCTCTTGTTTCCGGTGCTGACAGAGCCGGAATTCACGCGGAATCTTATTTCATCAAAGTAAGGATGATTGACATCCAGCGTGACAAAGAAATTGTAGGAGTATTTGAAACGTCTGGGCATATAGCTTACCATCTTGCCGTCTTTGTCCTTCGTCTTCTCTTCCGTTTCCGACTCCTCAATGTCTGTTCTGACAGCCGTGATCTGTGACAGATCCATGACATCCGGATTTGCTTCCAGAAGATTGGACGCGGAGGTGACCATGAACTTCCCCTGATCTTCGTCGACCAGCACCTTGGTATATGCACCAAGAGATCTTGTGGTATTGAACACATTCACCGCTTCCCGGTTCTCTTCCCTGTAGGCGAGCTGTTCCTTTATTTCCTCTACCGTGCTGTTCCTTCTCTCGGAAAACCAGGGCGACAGTTTTGCCGCACACTTCTTGCAGAGATTCCCGTCTTCCAGTTTGCGGTTCCCCAGAAGGCCGATCTTGTCTCCGCAGATATCACAGAATTTCTTGTCAAAAAAACCCATGTCTTCCTCCTTCTTTTCAGCGTTCAGCGCCGCGTGCTTCATTCTGAACTCTATTTTATAATGATTTGGAGAAGATGTCTACAAAAACCATATAGCCGGGGGCTGTCGATTCATACTTGTGGCTTTCCGTAAACCTGCGCTATAATAATGAATCATAAGGGAGGAACGGACATGGCAAAAGAGATCACACCCGAACAGATAACCATGCTTGATGAAATGATAAAGCGCGCCCGCGCCGCGCAGGCGGTCATTGCGGAATACGACCAGGAACGGGTCGACAGGCTCTGCCAGGCCGTCGCCGCAGCCGTTTATCCGCTGAAAGTCTGGGGCCCGCTCTGCGACTCCGCGGTGGATGAATCACGGCTCGGCGATAAAGTCACGAAGCGCAATAAGCGGAACAAGATCAAACTGATCCTGCGGGACTGCCTCAGGCAGAAAAGCGTAGGCATCATTGAAGAACTTCCGGAAAAAGGAATCGTTAAATACGCCAAGCCTGCCGGGATCATCTGCTCACTGGTCCCCACAACGAACCCCTGCATCACACCGACCGGCCAGGCGATCTACTCGATCAAAGCCCGGGATGTGATCATCTGCTCCCCGCATCCGCGGGCGAAGAACACGACCAATAAATGCATGGAGATCATCCGGAAGACACTTGTCCGGGAAGGCGCTCCTGCTGATATCGTGCAGTGCATCAAAGAACCGTCGATCGCGCTGACACAGGAACTGATGAAACGATGCGATCTTGTGATCGCCACCGGCGGAAGGCCGATGGTAAAGGCTGCTTATTCCTCCGGCACGCCAGCGTACGGTTCCGGCGCCGGCAATGCCACGGTGATCATTGATGACACCGCCGACACCCCCGAGCGTCTTGCAGAAGCCGCCCGCAATACCCGTATGTCGAAATGCGCCGATTTCGGTTCCGGCTGTTCCTGTGATGGAAATCTGCTGATCCATGAATCCGTTTACGACGGTCTGGTGCAGGCACTCGTCGCTGAAGGCGCTTATCTGGCGAATGCCGAAGAAACGGAAAAACTGAAGAATGTTCTTTGGGATGCGGAAGGACACCGGCTTCCTGATACCGTAGCCGTCCCGCCCCAGAGACTGGCAGAACTGGCCGGATTTGAGATCCCGGCCGACAGGAAATTTATTGCTGTCACCGGCGGCGGGATCGAAGGGATCGGAAAGGATCATTATTTCAGCAGCGAGAAACTCACCACGCTTCTTACGCTGTTCAAATATGAAGGGGAATTTGAAAATGCGCTGGACATGATGCGCGCCGTGTTCGAAGTCGGTGGAAAAGGTCATTCCTGCGGCATCTATTCCTGGAATGACGAACACATCCACCGCCTGGCCATGGCAGCGCCTGTCTCCCGCATCATGGTACGCCAGCCCGGCAACCTGTCCAATTCCGGCTCGGTCACGAACGGTATGCCGCCGACCAATTCCATGGGATGCGGCACCTGGAGCGGGAACATTGTTTCCGAGAATACGACACTGAAACACTACATGAATACGACATGGGTAGCCAGAAAAATTCCGGCGGATATGCCCGACGAGGAAGAACTGTTCGGCGAATTCTTTACCGAAGGCATGAATGAAGAATAACGATAAAAACTCCTGCACCGCAGTCCTTCCAAGGGACCCGGCGCAGGAGTTTCTCATTATCCGCTGCATCAGATCATTTCAGCGCCGGATCTTCAGGCTCTTCAGGTATTCCTTCCGTTCCGGGGAGATCCGGCAGCTCTCGACTGATTTCTGTATCGTCTTGTTATGCACCCATACATCCAGCCTGCGCTGCTCGATATACGGGATCACCGTTTCGTACTGTTTCGCCAATGCCGTAGCGAAATACCAGGCGATCATCATGTTGATGTAATATTCCTCCGAACGGACCCCGACGGCAAGCTCCGGAAAGGCCGGATCAAAATCCTCGTCCAGATAATGCTGCATCAGCATACCGAGTCCGAACCGCACGGTATAAGGGTGTTCCGACCGGATCCAGTTCCGAATCTCAGCCAGAAGTTCCTCCTTATGCTTTCGGAAGACTTTCGGAGACATCTGGTCACAGGTCGCCCAGTTGTCCACGTATGGCAGGAAGCGCTTAACTTCTTCCAGACATTTTTCATAATCCTTTATCTCCGAGACCGCAAAGGCATGGATCTGGTTCTCATCAAAATACCGGTGCGGGAGATCCCGCAGGAACTCTTCGATGTCTTCCCGCCTGATCACCTGTTTTGCCAGTTTTCTCAGTTCCGGTGTCCGGACACCGATCGCCGTGTCCGGATCAACTGTCGGCATCAGTTTTACCTGAAAATCCCTGTATTTTTCATCCTGCAGGCGAAACAGTTCTTCTCTGATCTCCTCAATGATCATGTTTTTTTCCCTTCTCTGATCACCGTGTTACAGTTACTTTGATCTTTTTGAACACACCGTTCTGGGCATAGGCGTAAACATAGCACGAGCCGGCTTTGATTCCTTTGATCACGCCTTTGCCGGAAACTGATGCAATCGCCGGATTCGAAGATTCATAACACAGTTTGCGCCAGTTTTTGATCTTCCGTTTCTTTGCAGCACGAATGATCTTTGCCTTCAGCTTAAAGCGCTTTCCCACCTTCAGCTTCACCCTGTTCTTTTTGGCGGCAGTCTTAAGTTTTGCAGGATTTGTGTATTTCCCTCCGGATGTGGCGGCAAATACCGTTTTGGAAGCAGCGATCACATTGCTGTTCTTATCGTACGCGACCAAAAGCAGCTTATACCATTTCCCCGGCTTCAGCGATTTCTTCGTATAAGTCTTTTTGCTTTTCTTTATTTCTGCCAGTTTTTTAAACGGCTTTTTGCCGGCGACATAACCGTACATGACATATTTTGCCGCTTTGCTGTTCTTCTTCCATTTCAGCGTGATCTTTCTGTCCTTTCCCTTTGACACCCTCAGCTGCAGTGTCCCGAAATCCGTCCATGCAGGATCTTTGCCGGATCTATCCGAAGTCAGGAAATTTTCCGCTTCCGCCCGGGATATACCCGGTGTGTGGTCTGCAGCAGCGGACCGATCCTCTTCTTTGCTGCTGTCATCCGTTTCTGTCGGAAGAGCTTCCTTCAGGATACTGAAAAACTGTGTAATCGTTCCGTCGTATTTGCCGATCCCGGTCAGCGTCACGGAAGCGTCCCCGGTCATGGTATTATTTTTATAAGAGACTGAATAATCCGTGCCTTCCTTCAGTTTTACACTGCCGTCTTTCACAGTCAGATCCAGAATGACCGGATTGCCTGTATACAGCATATCCTTTACACCGCTCACCTTTACGTAGGAATCCAGAAAAGGTTTTTTGGCAGTATACTGAAACGTGCCGTCCCAGACATCAAGCTCATCTTCCTGTGTCATTCCCCCATAGGCGGCAAGCCTGATCTTATAAGTACCGCCGGACTTCAGATCAACTGTCTTATCAATATACAGGGTATTAATAACATCTTTGAGATCTGCTTTCGTACCCATGCTCTCTGTTACCGGTACACTGTATTCGCCGTCTATAAAGATCCGGTATAATGCCGCATCAACGACCGGTCTCCAGGTAAGAATGCCGTCCCCTGACAGTTTTGCAGAGAGCGTCTCTGAATCAGGAACATATTCCGTAACGGAGGAAATATATTTTATGATTTTCTGATCCGATCCGGCCAGCTTCTTCGACTGGTCAGCGTTATATCCGTCGACCAGGATCTTATGTCTGCCGTTATTTTTCAGATCATACGGCGGAACGACCCTTTCGTCTATGACAGTTTTCAGGTCGATCTTGTTTTTCCCGATGACAGGCAGCAGATCGGTGCTCCAGGATCCTCCGTCTATGGAAAGGTAGTACACAGCAGCGCCGGGATAATCTGTCCAGGTAAGAATATAGTCGGAAGAGATCGAAATCTTGATTTTGCCTTCAGCGTATGCTTTTCCGGAGGGCAGCATGAATACCGCAGTCAACAGCAAGACAAAGAAAAACTTCCATACTGACATTTCCGTTCTTTTCATCTCAAAATCTCCTCTTCAACAGAATGCATTCTTCTTTCAGGATTTCAGGAACTCTTTCACCACGCTTACACAGTCTCCGACGATCCCGCAGTCAGCTACGCCGAAGATCGGCGCTTTTTCATCCGTATTGACCGCAATGATCTTTTCCGCGCCGGCTATGCCCGCCAGGTGCTGGATCGCCCCGGAAACGCCGATGCTGATCAGAAGCTTCGGCGCCACGGAATGGCCTGTCTGGCCGACCTGGTGCGGATATTCGCACCAGCCGGCTTCGACCAGCGGTCTGGAACAGCCGAATCCCGCGCCGATCCTGTCAGCGAATTCGCGCATAAGCGGAATGTTCTTCTTGGATCCGATCCCGCGGCCGACAACGACAAGCTTTTCCGCTTTTGTCACATCGTAAGTATCACCGGCATCCCGCAGTACATTTTTTATACTCCTTCGGGAAATAAAACTGTCCGGAAAGGCAGTCTCTTCCATCCGGGAGCCTGGGGCTTCGGAGCCGGGAACCGGACAGCCGTCCCCCGGTTCCTTTCTGTGTACCGAAAAAACGCCTTCTCTCACGGTTGCCATCTGCGGACGGGTACCGGGACAGATGATCGTCGCCATCAGGTTCCCGCCGAACGCGGGTCTGGTCTGATGGAGCAGTCCGCTTTCCGGATCGATCTTCAGCGCAGTGCAGTCTGCCGTCAGCCCTGTGCCAAGCATCGCTGCACAGGCCGGCGCGATCTCCCGGCCGGCTGCCGTCGCCGGGAACAGCATGACCGCTGGCTGTCTCTCTCTCACCAGGGAGACCACCCAGGCCGCTGCAGCATCCGGATCACCATTCTTCAGCGCTTCCTTCTCGCAGAACAGTACTCTGTCAGCACCGCATGAGACGAGCTGCTCCGCCATATTCCTGTCATTGCACGGCAGCAGCGCGGTGACTTCGCATGTCCTTTCCGATACAGCTTCGGTCTCCTCTGCCAGTTCTGCCGCTTTGGAAGCCAGTTCGCAGCTCACTTTACAAAGTCCGCTGTCATCAAACTGCGCATAGATCCAGATTCCGCTGCTGTCGGAAGCAGCTGCTTCTGCCGTTTCCATAGTGATGGCCCCTTTGGGGCAGGAATCCACACACATCGTACAGAGATTGCAGAGATCCGTGACCCTTATCCTTCCATCGTTCAGTTCCAGCGCGGATACCGGGCAGGAACGCAGGCATTTCCTGCAGAGGATGCATTTTTCATGATCAATTACGATTCCGCTCATGACAGCCCCTCCATGATCTTCTTCAGTTCTGCAGCAGCTTCACCGGCATTGCCGCGAAAGAAGACACATTCTTTTTTCCTCTCCGGCGAAAATGTCCTGACCACCTGCGTAGCCGAACCGGCAAGCCCGGTCTTCTCCTTCTCTGCGCCGATATCGTCAGCGGTCCATACCGGGACAGCAATTTCCTCAGCCGCTCTGATTCCCGCGATCGACGGCATCCGCGGATCCGCAATATTCTTTACCACCGTGATCAGGGCCGGCAGGCTGACTGTTACTTCCTGCTCTCCGGAATCGCTCTCCCGGACCACTGCAATTTCCTTCTCACTGACCGACAGGATCGTCTTAACATTCGTTACTGCCGGGATCCCCAGCATCGCTGCCAGCTCCGGGCCGATCTGCGCGGTATCCCCGTCCACTGCCATTTTTCCGCAGAGGATGAGTTCCGGAATCCCGGTCTTTTTCACAGCACACGCCAGTGAATAAGAGGTGGCCAACGTATCCGCACCGGCGAAAGCGCGGTCGCTCAGAAGCACCGCTTCCTCTGCGCCTCTTGCCACAGTATCCCGCAGGATCCTGACTGTATCCGGAATCCCCATGCTGAGCGCAGTCACATGGGCGCCGGTGTTTTCCCTGATCCTGACCCCGCATTCCAGCGCCGCGGCGTCAAACGGATTGATCACAGCCTGTTTTCCATCCCTGATGATGGTGTGGGATACCGGATCAAAACGCACTTCAGTCGAGGACGGGACCGCTTTTATACAGACAATGATCTTCATTCCGCCGCCTCCGTTTCCGCTGCAAACAGATTGCCTCTGCCGAAGATCCGCTTTGGATCAAACGCTTCTTTAAACGCTGCCATTTCCCGTATATGATCCTCTCCGTACATGATCGTCAGGAAATCTCTTTTCAGCTTGCCCACGCCGTGTTCAGCCGAAACAGCGCCGCCCATGGCAGTCACTTTCCCGGCCCAATCCGCCAGCAATTGTTTGCCCAGTCTGTAATCCTCACCGCCCCGCGGCAGGATATTGACATGCAGATGGTTGTTTCCCATATGCCCCCAGACTGCCGTCTGCAGTCCGGCTGCCGTCAGGGAATCACGGTACATTTTCATCACGGAAACCAGGGATTCATCCGGGACAGCCATATCCCCGGCCAGCTTGGTAATGGAAGGATCTGTCTTCTTCCGCTCGTCAATGAGCATGTTTACGCTTTCCGGAACTGCATGACGGAAGAACTGCTGCGTCTCTCTGTCAGTATCGGATCTGGCGACCCAGGTGTCCGCTTCATTGCCGCCGCAGGCAGACAGACAGTCTCCGACTGCAAGAAGCGACTGCAGCGCTGCCGCCTCCTCATTTTCCTGGATCTCAGTGTAAATGCAGCAGCGATAATCCTCCCGGATTTCCGGAAGCGCTGCAAAAGCGGTATTGTTCCGTTTCTGTTCCCTGAGAATATCCAGCGATCCCCTGTCAAAATATTCGATCGCAGCCAGATTACGGAAACCGGCCCGCAGTGCCTCTGTCAGTCTGACCGCACACGCTTCATCAGGCAGAAAACAGCTGACGCCCCAGATGTATTCCGGGAGCGGCAGAAGTTCGATCTCTACCTCAGACAGGACGCCGAGCGTCCCATCCGAGCCGATCAGGACATCCAGCGCATCCGTATTATCACATGCGAAATAACCGGAAGCATTCTTGCATGCAGGCATCTTATAGGACGGAATTGCAGCAGAAATACTGCTGCCGTCCGTTAACGGAAGCGTCAGCGCTCTCCCTTCCGCAAATACATCTCCGCGCTTTACATCCGCAATCCTTCCGTCTGCCAGGATCATCCTGACGCGTGTAATATGGTTCCTCGCGGCGCCGAACTTATAGCTGCGGGCACCGGAGGCATTGCACGCTGCCATGCCGCCTATGGTAGCAGAGGTTTCTGTCGGATCGGTCGGGAAGAAATACTCCCGGTCATTGATAAATGCCAGGGCGTCTTTCGCTCCGTTCCGCATCCTGTCCGGATCGATCTTTCTGCCGGAAATGATCTTCCGGAGTGTGGAAAGCACCATGCCCGGCTGTACGGTAAAATAATAACGGCCGTCTTTCTGTGTCACATCCAGAAGCTGATCCATTCTTGACAGATTCATGACATGACCGCCGTACGGCACAGCACCGGCGGCAACGCCGGTGCGGCCGCCCTGGATCGTGACAGGCGTACCGCTGCCGTTCATCTTCGTGACGATCTCCCGTATTTCCGCTTCATTTTCGGGAAATGAAATCGAGCCGGCATGGCCGACGGAACGGGACTCATCCCGAAGATAAATTTCATATTCTGATGTTAATTCATGAATATTCATAATACAGTATAACCTGAGACTTTACGGAGAGGATCCTTCGGCGCGCTCCGCTTGCTCAGGATGACAATAATAAACAACTTACTCCGCTGCCACGAGATCTGTCGCGCATCTGTCCTGGAAGTTCGCCCGCACGACCTGCGCCACCTTCAGATGCTCCGGATGATTCGCATACACCGGGATATCCTCCGGCTTCTCCATCTCCACATACAGGCACATATCCTTCGTGCTGGAAGCAAGCGGCGGTGTTGCGATCTCCACATGCAGCACCCCCGGGATCTTCCCGACGAGCGCCGGAAATGCCTCCGCAAAATAGGCATACAGCTCTTTTTTCTTCTCTTCCGTGACTTCCGGTCTGAAATTCCATGAAACAATGTGACGTACCATAACACCCTCCTTAAGAACAGAATAATTCTCTTTTATAATAGCAAAACACGGCAGCTATGAAAAGTGCTCCGAAAAACAAAAACCCGCAGGCATTGCCTGCGGGCATAAAGGTCTGTATTATCTTCTGAGGAAATCAGGAATATTAATCTGCTTCTCCTGTACCTTGGACTCCGGAAGCTTGACATCATGCTTCGGGACATAAGGCGCCGGCTGGGGCATGGGCTTTCTGGCCGGTGCTGTCTGTGTCTGCGGAGCGGTGTAGCTGCGGGTAAAAGAAGTTCTGCTTCCGGTAAAGGCCGGTCTTGCCAGTTCTTCCTTCTCCTCGAGTCCGGTCGCGATCACAGTGATCGTGCACTCATCCTGTACGTTCTCGTCAAAGCGGGCACCGAAGATGATATTCGCATTCTCACCGGCAAGCTCCTGCACATAGCTGGCAGCTTCATTTGCCTCAATCAGGCCGATATCGCCGGAAACATTGATGATAACGTGTGTAGCACCTTCGATGCTGGTCTCCAGCAGCGGGCTGGAAACAGCCTGCTTGACCGCTTCAAGAGCCTTGTCATCACCCTTCGCGGAACCGATGCCGATATGGGCGATGCCCTTGTCGATCATGACAGTCTGTACATCCGCAAAGTCAAGGTTGATCAGCGAAGGTACATTGATCAGATCGGTGATGCCCTGTACAGCCTGCTGAAGGACTTCGTCAGCCTTCTTCAGCGCTTCGGGCATTGTTGTACGTCTGTCCACGATCTCCAGCAGCTTATCGTTCGGGATCACGATCAGCGTATCTACGCTCTCTTTAAGATTGTCAATGCCGTTGACCGCATTGGTCATACGGACTTTGCCTTCGAAACGGAAAGGCTTTGTAACAACGCCGACAGTAAGAATGCCCATATCCTTCGCGATACGCGCAATAATGGGAGCTGCTCCGGTACCAGTGCCGCCGCCCATACCGCAGGTAACGAACACCATGTCCGCACCCTTCATAGCGGATGCAAGCTCTTCCTCGCTCTCTTCTGCAGCCTTCTGTCCGATCTCCGGCTGTGCACCTGCGCCGAGACCCTTTGTCAGCTTCTCGCCGATCTGGATCGCAGTAGGTGCCTTGCAGAGCTGCAGTGCCTGGCGGTCTGTATTGATTCCTATAAATTCAACGCCGACAACATCCGTATCGACCATTCTGTTTACTGCATTATTTCCTGCGCCGCCTACCCCGATCACGATTATGCGCGCGGCGCTCTCCTGTTCATTAAGTTTAATCTCCAGCAATGTTGGATCCTCCTCCCCTTAAGGGTTTCTCACAATCGTTCCTATTGTATTTTATTTCTTACAAAATATCAAGCGGATATTAACGGAATTTTACACGAAAACAAAATTTTTATCTATTTGAACACGTACGCCGGATCTTCCGCATGCTCATTATAGGTATTCAGATACAGGGTTCCTTCACGGCCGTACAGTTCCGGGAGGATGTCCGCCATCTCCATCAGCTTTGCTTCCATATCGTTCTGCCCGCCGAGAAATACGGAGACATTTCCAAGCTCGCAGGTAATATTGCCGTGGCCGTCCACCTCGATCGAATCTACACAGGCGTACAGAGGTGCATTAACACCGCCCCACTGAATCTCCTTATTCTTCAGGAACTGACTGACCTGCAGGATCTCTTTCAGCACTTTTTCTTCCGCCGGGATCTTTTTGTAAAGGTCTATGCCTTCCGTATCCAGACCGTTTACCATCGGGACATCCTCTCCGCTCGGATCGTCCGTCACCTCGACCACGGTGCCGTCCTGGTCGAAGAACATATACCCTTTATCTGTCTCGATATATCCGACGATCTCTTTTTCATAGAGAATGATATCGATCTCGGTAAGTCCCCTGTACTCTATCTGATATTTGTCGACGAACAGAAATTCCTTCGGATCTTCCGTCGATTCCCGGAACCTGAACAGGAACGGATTCCAGGATGTCTCATCGGGGAAGAACGCCTTCATGATCTCTTCTCTGGACGTATGTTTGTTTCCCTCTATATTGACTTTCGTGATCTTCAGATTGACCAGAATAATAAGGGAAGCAAGGATTACCGTAAAAATGACAATAAACGCCTTAAATCCTCTGCTTCCGAAGAAGTCGGTAAGCACTCTGCGCTCCCGCGACACTTCCTCAAAATCAGATTCTTCAGACGTTCTTACAGGCTCGGAGAACATCCCGTTGGGATGTTCCGCCTTCCATTTGTCCAGATATCCTTTTACGCTCAATTAACTCTTACTCCCATCCGGTACTGCTGCACCGGCATCTTCAAACGTGATCTGCCGCGATACATTCAGTACGATCCCCATCTCGACCATCAGGAACAGCAGCGACGTGCCTCCGTAACTGACAAACGGAAGAGAAACGCCTGTATTCGGGAAGAACCCGGTCACGACTGCTATATTCAGGAAAAGCTGGATCGCGATCTGGGACATGATCCCGGTCACCAGCATGGACCCGGTATAGTCCGGCGCATTATAGGCGATCAGCACCATGCGGTACAGCAGGAACAAAAAGATAAGGATCAGGCAGACTGCCCCGAACAGCCCCAGTTCCTCACAGATGATCGCAAAGATCATGTCATTCTGCGATTCAGGCAGGAAGAACTTCTGAGCGGATCTTCCGAGTCCCTTTCCAAGAAATCCGCCGGAACCGACTGCGTACAGCCCCTGCAGGACCTGATACCCGCCCTCCTTCGGGAAAGCTTCCGGATGCGTCCAGACCAGGATCCTCTTCAGTCTGTATTCGCTTAACAGTCCCAGACTCACGAACTGATCGGTAAAGAACCGTGCAAATATATAGACTGCAATGACAGCAACAGCGACGAACAAAAACAGCTTTCTGTCCCGGCAGGAAATAAAATACATGCTCGCGACAATACCTGCAATGATGATCCCGGAACTCAGATTGTTCATGGCGACCAGAACAAACAGCGGGATCGTAAAGAAATAGATCACGATCCGCGCGCGCCGCTTCGAGAGATATCTCATCATTTTCGTACACAGCACCGCCATGACGACGATCAGTGCGATCTTAACGATCTCTGCAGACTGAAACAGCGGACGGCCGCCGATGCCGATCCAGCGTTTGCTTCCGTTTCTTTCCACGCCGAGCGGCGTAAAGTTGGTCGCGATCATCAGACCCAGGGAAAGCAGCCAGCCAAGGCCCCACAGCTTCGTGATCCACTGGTATTTAAAGAAAGCCATGAAGACCATCGCCGCGACGCCCAGAACAAGATAAGCAGCCTGTCTTTTTACAAAGTACAGGCTGTCCTGGAATTTCAGCTGCGCGGTAAAAAACGACGCCGAATAGATCATTACCAGGCCGAAAAGCGAAATAAAGAGTATGACAAAGATAAGATTGTAATCAAAGAGATTCTCTTTCTTTTCTCTCTTTGCCATACTTCTCTCCTTTCGGCATTGTCCGGCGCCTTACAGCGCCTTTACAAGTTCCTTGAATAATCTGCCCCTGACTTCATAATTGGGGAACATCCCCCAGCTGGCGCAGGCAGGGGAAAGCAGGACCGCGTCTCCGGGGACCGAAACATCCGCAGCCACATTCACAGCTTCTTCCAGGCTGTCTACCATCGTAATGTCCGTGATGCCGTATCTGAGTGCGGTCTCCCTGATCTTTTCAGCCGTAGCGCCCATCAGGATCAGATGCTTGACTTTGCCGGTGCATGACTCGATCCATTCATCGAATGAACCGCCCTTATCATAGCCGCCGCCCAGAAGAACGGTCGGTCTCTCCATGGCTTTGATCGCCTGGATCGCCGCATCCGGATTCGTGCCTTTCGAATCATTATACCAGATCACGCCGTTCTTTTCCACAACACGCTCGATCCTGTGCTCAACTGCCTGGAATTCCCGCAGTCCCTTTCTGACATTGTCGAGCGAAACGCCCATTGCCACCGCCATCAGGATAGCGGCCATGGCGTTCTCCACGTTATGTTTCCCGAGGATCTGCATATCATGTATATTTATCACAGCTTCGTCGATGCCGTCAAGTCTCAGCCAGATAATGTCATCCCTGCAGAATGCGCCTTCCTCCAGTTCCCTCTCACTGTCGAACCAGAGCACGCGGGCCGGGCAGTGCGGCGCATATTCCTGCAGCCATTCATCTCTCGCATTCAGGATACAGAAATCGTCCTTTTTCTGATTCATCGCGACATGCAGCTTGGCAGCGCAGTATCTTTCCATCGTACGGTGCCTGTTCAGGTGATCCGGGGTAATATTCAGGATCGCAGATACGTGCGGCCTGAAGTCCTTTACCGTCTCGAGCTGAAAGCTGGATACTTCCGCAACAGTAACGGAATCATGGTTCGTATTTCCTGCTTCCGACGTATACGCCCTTCCGATATTCCCGACAACGAACACATCGCGGAATTCGTTCTTCATGATCTGTCCCAGAAGAGCCGTAGTGGTCGTCTTTCCGTTGGTACCGGTAATCGCGGCGACCCGGCCCTTGTCTACCTGATAGGCCAGCTCGATCTCGCTGATGACTTCTATTCCTTTGGATATTACGGTGTCAACGACCGGCGCATCCATCGGGATGCCGGGGCTTACGACGCATTCACGGACTTCGCGGAGGATTTCCGCCGGGAGCTCTCCGAGAACGATCTCGATTCTGTCTTCCTTCTCAAACAAAGCCCGGAGAGCTTCTTTATCCTTGGAAGCATCTCCGTCATAAAGTACTACTTCTTCATCGATCGCAAGAAGAAGCTTCGCAGCATTCTGCCCGCTGATGCCGGCACCGGCAACCAGTATTTTCTCCATTTTTATCCTCCTTAAACGCCTAGCGCAGCGATCAGGCAAAGCATACCCGTTATCACAGTAAATACAGTCACCACTTTGGTCTCCGACCATCCGCCGAGTTCAAAATGATGATGTATGGGCGCCATGCGGAATATCCTTTTCCCGTGTGTTTTCTTAAAGTAAGCTACCTGAATCATGACGGAAAGCACTTCGACCAGATAAATGAATCCGATCAGCAGTATGATGAGCGGCTGTCCCAGTTCGCATGCAGCACCTGCAACAAACGCGCCCAGCGCCAGGGATCCGGTATCTCCCATAAACACTTTCGCCGGATAGCAGTTGTAAAGAAGAAATCCGGCAAGGGCTCCCATCACCGCTCCCGTGACAGGCTCAATGCCCGCACCGTTTTTGGCGGACAGCCATGTCAGGAATGCTGCGACCACAATGGTGACCGAACTGCAGAGGCCGTCCAGTCCGTCTGTAAAGTTCGTGCCGTTATCCGTTCCGAGCACTACCAGGAACACGAACGGGATATACAGGATGCCCATGTTCCACTGTGCATGGAAGAACGGGATCCCGATCGTTGTACCGGCAGCCGAGAAGCGCATCATGTACCAGGCAAAAGCTGCGGTAAAAAGCAGCTGCATCGCGAGTTTCTGCTTTACGGTCAGGCCTTCCGACTGATGTTTCTTTATCTTAAGGAAATCATCCAGAAACCCGACCAGTCCGAAACCGGCCGTGATCAGCAGGACCGGAAGGACTCTGGGATGTCCCGGCAGGAAAAGCAGCGAGGCTGCGATCACTGCAATCAGGAAAAAGATCCCTCCCATGGTAGGCGTCCCCGCCTTCTTCAGATGCGCCTGCGGACCGTCGTCCCTGATCTGCTGGCCGAACTTCAGTCTGTGCAGGAAAGGGATCATCACTTTTCCAAGTACCGCGCTGAGTACAAACGATATCAGTATGGGCATTACCACCCCGTATTCTGTCTTCATATAACCTCCGGATCAGACTTCTTCCTCGCCGCCGTCTTCAGCGTCTTCGTCGTCCTGTTCATTATCATCATCGCCGTCTTCGGCATCTTCACCGTCTTCGGCATCTTCACCGTCTTCACCGTCTCCGGCCTCTTCATCGCCGTCACCTTCTTCGTCACCGTCTTCCGCCCCGGCTTCCGCATCATCCGGTGCAGCATCTTCGGCTCCCTCACCGGGCGCTCCCTGTTCCTCTGCTTCGTCTCCCGCTTCAGCCGGATCCGTCTCAGGTTCTTTAGGCGGGCCTTTGTCCTCCCCGTCCATGAAGCCGCCTTCGACCATCTCGTCATCGGCGTCATCACTTTCTTCCGTCTTATCAGGCGTTTTGTCCAGAGGTTCTATCACATCGCCGTGATCGATCCTTCCGTTCTCATCCGGTCTGACCGCCGGCTGTGTCTCGCCCGTCTCCTCATCCGTGATCATGGCAGGCGTGACATTCAGATAATCCAGGAGTGACACCATGATCTTCCGCTCCAGCGGAACAGCTGACTCCTTAACAGTGTATACATGCGTCTTGTCAGACTTCATCTTGGCATTGTCGACGACCACATACACCAGCAGTTCGGGGCTCTCCACGGGCGTAAAGCCAATGAAGGAGAGCACATAGTTCTTGCTTCCTCTGGGGTATTTTTCGGCAGTACCGGTCTTTCCGCCGACAGAGTAGCCTCTGATCCTGGCGTCCTTGCCGGTACCGGAAGTCACTACCATCTCCAGTCCCTGCTTCAGGACCTCTGCGGAAGCGCTGCTGACGGTTTCCTTTACGACGGTATTGCTGAAATCCTGCAGGATATCCCCGTCTGAATTAATGATCTGTTTTACGATATGCGGCCTGTAATAAGCGCCTCCGTTCAGGATGGAACAATAAGCCGCAGCCATCTGGACCATCGTGCATGTATAGTTCTGTCCGAAGGAGTTGGTCGCCAGGTCGACCTGGCTCATATCGTCCTCCGAATACAGGATGCCGGCCGACTCTCCGGGAAGGTCGACGCCTGTTGTTCTTCCGAACCCGAACAGATCCTGGTAGCTGCAGAACACGGTCTTGCCCATCTTCTTGGAAAGCTGCATCATGACATCGTTGCAGGATTTACCGAGCGCCGTTACAAAATCTACTTCTCTGTGCGTGTGGGAGCAGCGGATATAACGGTCTACCACCTGCTCTCCGCCGTCACATTCATATAATGAATCGCCTTCGGCGAGGTCTTCCTCGAGGGCCGCGGCAGTGGTGATCACCTTAGCCGTCGACCCCGGTTCAAAGCTGTCGGATATGGCGAAGTTGCGCCACATCCCGTTTCGCGCATCCGACTTCTCACTGTCGCTCATTGCGCTTATTTCAGCTTTTGTGTACATATGTGAAAGATCATTCGGATCGTTCAGGTCAAATACATCGTTCGATGCCAGCGCCAGGATCTCGGCATTCCGGGGATCCATGACGAGCACGGCTACATTTTCAGCCGTGTTCTCCCTCATAAAGTCCGCTATGGCATTCTCTACGATCCGCTGGACAGAATAGTCGATCGTGGTCACGATCGTTGCGCCGTCCACAGGCTCCTTTGTCGTGCGGTCCACCGACCCGTCCGCGTTCACGTATCCGTAGCTGCGGCCGTTCGTACCGGAAAGGATGTCGTTATAATACTGTTCAAGCCCCCAGTTTCCCTTCGAACTGTCCACGCCGGAAAAGCCCATGATGGTGCAGGCCAGCGTATCATACGGATATACCCTGCGGTATTCCGGCTCGAACCACACGCCGGTGATCTTTCCGGAAGCTGTCTTATCATTGTTGTGTGATTCCTGATAAGTTTCAAATGCTTCCCGCCTGTCATCCGTCATTTCCCGCTCATAACGGACATAAGCGCTTGACGGGTTCTCGTTGATCGCGTTCTCCACGTCTTCCCTGGCGTAGCCGAAAACGGACGTCAGTGCTTCGACCGTGGCTTCTATATCATCTTCGTTTCCCTGATTGATCACAGACGGATCAAGGATCAGATTATAGACCTGCTCACTTGCCGCCAGCACCGTCTGATTTCTGTCCATAATGGTGCCGCGTTTGAACGGGATCACCGTGGAACTGTAGCCTTGCTGGGACAGCACGATCTTGCTGTAAGCCTCTCCTTTTCCCAGGACAAGATGCAGCATGACCCCTATAAGCACAAATAAAGCTAACGCCGCGATGATGTACGCGTACGCCAGCTTTTTCTTCATGAAACCTTTTATCTTTTTGGTTTTTTTACTTCCCCTCTCCGGGTCATTCTTCCGGGATGTCTTCATATTGCCGCACGTACTCGCTTTCTGTTCTGTTGTAACGGATAACCTGTTTCTCGGTAGGATAAACCATTCCAAGTTCCTGTGTAGCTACCCTGTATACATAGTCCAGATCCGTATAGATACGCACACCGTCCTCGATTGCGTTGTTCGACATCCTGAGCGCATCCACCGAAGACTGGAGCGCAGCTATTTTCTTCTTTGTCTGAGCCGTATGTGAACTGACCTGAAGCATCCGGCAGCACATGACGGCCGTAACAGCCATTGCCAGGGTGAGCATCACGACATAGGGAAGGCTCATATGTCTCGCCCGCTCGCGGTTCAGCCTTACCTGATAGCTGACGCCCTGTTTTTTCTGTTCCTGCTCCTCAGGTCTTTCTTCGGGGACTACTTCTGTCCTGCGAACGGTATTGCCGTCGATATACAGAACAGTCCCGGATCTTATTTCTTCCTCCTCCGGAAATTGTCTCCTCGCTGCTGCCATTTTTCTCCCACCTTCGCACCGGGCTTCAGCCCGTTCCTCGTTCGAACACTCTGAGCTTTGCGCTCCCCGCTCTCGGGTTGTTCTCTCTTTCGTTCTCCTCCGGCAGTATGGGCTTTCTGGTGATCATCCTGCCCATGCTGACCTTTCCGCACACGCATACCGGAAAGTTCTTCGGGCAGGTGCACGGATCCTCTGCCCGTTTCATCTCTGTTTTTACGATCCGGTCTTCCAGACTGTGGAAGGTGATCACGGACAGCCGTCCTCCCGGCGCCAGGCTCCCGATCATCCGGCCGAGAACGTCCTTCAGGACATTCAGCTCATCATTCACCTCGATCCTTACAGCCTGGAACGTCTTCTTTGCCGGATGGCCTTCTGTTCTCAGGATCTTCATCGGAAGGGAGGCTCTGATCACTTCCACCAGTTCCCCGGTCGTTGCGACCGGTCTTTCTTCTCTTCTTTTTAAAATGTTCGCCGCGATCTGCGGAGCGAACTTTTCTTCTCCGTAATCTCTCAGCACCCTGATCAGTTCGCTTTTTGAATAGGTGTTGATCACATCTGCTGCAGTGATCCCGCCGGATCTGTCCATCCGCATATCCAGCGGCGCATCGAACCGGTAAGAGAATCCCCTTTCAGCAGTGTCCAGCTGATAGGAGGAAACGCCCAGATCCAGCAGTATGCCGGAGAGCTTCCCGACCCCGTATTCTTTCAGTACGCGGTCAAAGTCTCCGTAATTCGACTTTACAAAAGTCACTTTGTCAGCGAAAGGCTCCAGTCTTTCTGCCGCTGCGGCCAGTGCTTCCTCATCTCTGTCAAAACAGAAGAGCCTGCCTGTCCTAAGCCTTTCTGCAATTTTGTACGAATGGCCTCCGCCGCCGGTCGTTCCATCCATATAGATCCCTGCCGGATCTATCTTCAGGCTTTCGATCGTCTGTTCAAGCATGACCGGAACATGTGAAAAGTCTCCCATCAGTCCCACAGTCCTTCCAGGATCTCGGCGATCTCGTTTGCATCGTCATATCCGCCGTCGTTCTCCCACGTTTCGGTATTCCAGAGTTCGATCCGGTTTCCAACACCGAGGAGGGATACGTCTTTGGTAAGGCCGGCCAGATCCCTGAGTTTCCCGGGGATCAGGATCCTTCCCTGTTTATCGGCTTCCACCTGTACCGCGCCCGCCATGAAATAACGCTGCAGCTTTCTGCTCTTTTCGGACCCGAATGAAGTATTCTTCAGCTTTTCGGCAAAGGCAGCCCAATCTTCATTTGTGTATATAAACAAACAGCCGTCCAATCCTTTTGTAAGGACGAACGTGTCACCGAGCTGTTCTCTGAACTTCGCAGGAATGATCACTCTTCCCTTGTTATCGATACTGTGCTCGTACTCACCCATGAACATCGGAACCACCTCCCTTCCGGCCGTATTCATGAAAAGGATCGTACGGGGCAGCGGATCTCAGAGGACAAAAAAGACCTTATCGGTCTGAAAATCGCCACATTCTACCACTATCCACCACTTTCCCCCCTGTGACAACTATTTTAAGGCATAGTCTTCTAAATAGCAAGCATAAATTCAACAACTTTTGGAGTTTTTTTTCGCATCCGGACAACGACCAAACAAACGTTCTGTTCATCGAACATTTGTTCTTTATTCTGATAATTCGACAGCTTTCTGCATACCGAAAAAAAACGAACTTTATGCAAAAAAACATTTGACAAATCCTTATACATGCGGTAATATATGTTTTGTTCGTCAAGCGCGAGTGGCTCAGTGGTGGAGTATCGCCTTGCCAAGGCGAGGGTCGCGGGTTCGAATCCCGTCTCGCGCTCTGATCCCGGTACCGTATGGTACCGGGTTTTTTGTTTTTGCGGCAGGGCAGAGCGGAATTCCCGCGTGACAGGCAGGCTCCGCCGCATGTATAATAGGAATACACCGGATCACAAGGAGGCAGATTCATGCGCATTCCATCTTCTGTAAAAGCAAACGATACGATCGGGCTCATCGCTCCGTCGTTCGGCTGCACGTTCGAACCGTACCTTTCATCCTTCAAAAATGCGCTGCGCTTTCTGGAGGGCTGCGGTTACAGGACCGTCACCGGCCCGAACTGTTTTGCCGGCTGCGGAACGGGGATCAGCAATACGCCCGAAGCCTGTGCCGACGAATTCATGAACTTCTATACCGACAGGAACACCAGCGCCCTCCTGTCCTGCGGCGGCGGCGAGCTTATGTGTGAGATCCTCCCGCATATCAACTGGGAAAAGATCAAAGCGGCTCCGCCCAAATGGTTCATGGGCTATTCCGACAATACCAATCTCGGTTTTCTGCTTGCCACGATCTGTGATACCGTCTCCCTTTACGGTCCGAACGCGCCGGCATTCGGCATGGAACCGGTACACGGGTCGCTGCAGGACGCACTGGCATTTCTGACAGGAAAGAAGAGTTCTTTCCGCGGATACGGTCTCTATGAAAAGGAATCTCTGAAGACGCCGGAGAATCCTCTGGCGCCCTATCACCTTACAGAGAGATCCGTAAAACGCGGATACCCTTCCTCTGATGTCACTGCAGGCGGCATGCTGCTGGGCGGCTGCCTGGACTGCCTGTCGACTCTTGCAGGCACAAAATATGATCATGTCAGGGATTTTCTTTACAGGCACAGGGATACGGGAATCCTCTGGTTCCTGGAAGCCTGTGATCTGAATGTCTTCGGGATCCGCAGAGCGCTCTGGCAGCTGCGGGAAGCAGGCTGGTTCGATACCGCTTCCGGTTTTATCATCGGCAGGCCGCTCCTGCCTGATGAGATGTTCGGTCTGGACAGGTTCCGCGCCGTCACCGATATTCTGGGTGTACTGGACGTTCCCATCATCATGGATGCCGATCTGGGACATGTTCCTCCCGTGCTTCCGTTTGCGAACGGAATGCTCGCCGATGTCACACTGTCCGGAGACGTTTTTACACTTTCGTATCATTGAATCAGCCGCATGACTTTTGACGTGCTGTTTCCTTTACACTTTACAATCTCCGTGCAATCTGTTATATTTTGTAATCAGTTTAGAGAAAAGAGGATACAGATATGGAGCACCTTATCATCCCCGAGGGATATAAGCCCGCGCTGAATATCCACGATACGCAGGTGGCGATCAAGACAGTAAAAGACGTGTTTCAGAAGACCCTGGCGAGCCAGCTCAATCTGCGCCGCGTTTCCGCACCGCTTTTCGTGACACCGGAATCCGGTCTGAATGACAATCTGAACGGCGTAGAGCGCCCCGTCTCCTTCGGGATCCGGGAACAGAATGAGAGAACGGCCGAAGTCGTACACTCGCTTGCCAAATGGAAAAGATTTGCGCTTTATGAATACGGTTTTGATATCGGAGAAGGCCTCTTTACCGATATGAACGCCATCCGCAGGGACGAAGAGACCGACAACATCCATTCGATCTATGTCGACCAGTGGGACTGGGAAAAGATCATAGAGAAGAACGAGCGCACCTATGAGAAGCTCCAGGATACTGTAAGGGCGGTTTACCGCGCGCTCAAGAAGACCGAAAAATACATGGCGATCGAATACGATTATATAGAAGAGATCCTGCCCAAGCAGATCACTTTTATTACCTCCCAGGAGCTGCTTGACCGCTGGCCGGATCTGACGCCGAAGGAAAGAGAATACAACGCCGCCCGGAAATACGGCGCGGTATTCATTTCTCAGATCGGAGGCCCTCTCTCAGACGGCAAGCCGCACGACGGACGCGCGCCGGATTACGACGACTGGAAACTCAACGGCGATATCATCGTTTATTACCCCGTTCTTGACATCGCGCTTGAGCTCTCTTCCATGGGCATCCGCGTAGACGCCCTGGCCCTGGCGCATCAGCTTGCCGCCTCCGGCTGTACGGAAAGAGTCGATCTGCCGTTCCAGCAGGCGATCATGAACGAGACGCTGCCATACACGATCGGCGGCGGCATCGGGCAGTCCAGAATCTGCATGTTCTTCCTTCGGAAAGCGCACATCGGCGAAGTACAGGTTTCGATCTGGCCGAAAGATGTCGTAAAGACAGCCCGCGCGAACGGTGTATATATCCTGTGACCGCAGAGGATTCCTGCTGTCCTCTCAATAACGCAAAAAAATGCCGCCATCCGGCGGCATTTTTTCATTTTACGATCGTTTTCATCGTCCTGCTCCAGGCTCCGGCAAGTTTTTTGCCGTTTACCATTTTATAAGCACGGATCCGGAAATAATACGTTTTCTTTCTCTTCAGCTTCTTTATGGTCGTAGAGGCCTTTTCTTTTTTCTTAGTAGTGTATGTCTTTGTGTATGACTTTTTAAAAGACCTGGAAGAGGAGACCTGCAGATCATATCCATTGGACAGCGGATCCGCTTTCCATCTCACCTGTACCTTTTTCTTATGATGGGATTTTACCGAAACAAGTTCCGCTTCCCGCGGATATGCCTTGTACGCAACGCTGACCGTCTTGTCTTCATACCCGGCCTTTTTTGCAGTAATCGTGATAACAGTATTTCCATATCCGACAGCGCGGACAGTCCCTTCTTCGTCAATCTCTGCGACATCCGGTACACTGCAGGAAAAGGACAGTTCGCCGTTGCTTTCGATCTTCAGGCTGACACTGTCGCCGTAAGTCACGGCAAGGTCAGTCTTCGGCACCTCCAGATAAAGAGAAGGGTCAGCTTTTACCTTCGGTTTCTTAAGGGGCGAATCATTCTTCGCCTCAAAAAGCCGGAAGAACTGCAGTTCATTCTGCACAGTATCCGAAACCGAGACGCCTGCCTTGTTCTTCAGCGTCTCTCTGACCGTCAGACATCTGTCCGTATGGGATTTCGGAATCAGGCAGTTCAGTTTCCCGCTGCCGTTCAGGAACTGCCAGTACTGTCCGTCAGATCCCTCCCATTTGGCAAGATGCACCCTTCCATCCGTCTCCAGCGTCAGATACCTGTTCGCGGACAGCGATCTTACGGAGTAGTATCCGTTCGGAAATTTCACGAACTGGAAATGGGTATTGTCCTTCTTTGCCTTATCCGTCATGACCAGCGTTCTGCTCCCGGAAGGAGCCGGTGCAAGAAGCAGCTTTTTATTCATCGACGGAGCGATCTCATAATTACCCGAAGCAAGCTCTCCTGTCCTCGCCAGCACGGTCACATTGCTGCTCGCAACGAGCGCACTTCCCGCTGCATTCTGCACCGTCAGTCTGAAGAGATACACACCCGGATCAAGCTGATCCGAACTGATCATTTTCGAAAGATCGGACAGGTCGCAGCTGCTGCCGGAAAGATCGACACTCTTCACAAGGACTGCATTTTCATCGATATGGTAAAACCCGGCCGTCACTTTACGGATCTCGCTCGGCGAAGAGACGGTGCCTTCAAAAGCCACCCGTGTCCCGGCTGCAGTCACGGCAGGGATCGACAGACTGTTCACATGGGCGGGCGTTACCGTATCTTCTTCGATATCATCATAACTGACGGTACCCTGTCCGTACTTTTTCCAGTACCGTGTCTGTGCAAGTTCTCCCCTTGTCACCGAGCTGGTCAGGTATTTCGCCGGCCGCTCAAAATGATAACACCAATAGTAGCCTGCCTGATAGGCGCCGTATGGATCATTGGAAACGTTCTTCAGGAATTTCAGCACGCCCGGATAACTGTGTTTCAGTTCATATTTGAGATATTTCAGCTGTCCCTTCACGGATCTGTAATCCGTCTTATGCTTTCTGCAGTATTTCTTAAGCGCGGTAAATCTGGATTTATGCCATTGACAGATCCCGTAGCTCGTGCCTCCGTCCCCTGTCGATCTCGGGTTAAAGTTCGATTCCTTCTCTATATTGGCCAAAACGCCGCATGCTGCCGCCGGAGGCAGTTTCATTGTCTCCGTCAGATATTTGAATATGATCTTCTGATTTGTTTTGCTGGCCGCCTCCGCTGTCAGCGACGGGGCGGGGGAAAGAAGCCCTGCCGCCAGGCTGACGATCAGAAGGAAGCCCAGAAACTTTTTCCTGACAGTCATACAGGATATCTCCGTTCAGGTGTTCATTGATATTGAATTTTTATTATACACCTTTTTCTGTGTTCTGTACAGATTATAAGTATTTATGGAAACGGCCGAGATAAGCCACACCGTTGCTCTTTACCGCGAACACATGCTCATCGTAGTTCTTGAGGAACGCATCCAGCTTATGGGCATCATATTTTGATACGACCGTATAAATGATGTATTCTTTGTCATGCGAATAGGCGCTGATGGCATTCCAGTAATTCGCCGAATGATGCAGATCATCCGTAATGAAGTTCAGGATCCTTTCGGGATCCTTCTTGGTGAAGATCGTCATTTCCGTACAGATATTCTGTTCATGGATGCGGTCGATCACTGCATTGTAGAAGACCGAGTAAATGATCGAATAGATCGCAACGGTCACATTCATTGTGACAGCGCAGACCGTGTAGATGCAGGCGTTGATGATCAGGGACAGTTTCCCTACAGAAAGATTCTGATGCCTTTTTGTGATATACATTCCGATGATATCTGTGCCGCCCGCCGACGACCGCGACCGGAAAATGAGGCCTGCGCCATAACCGGCGATCAGTCCGCCGATGATCGCTGACGTGATCTCCGACTCGACCAGAAGATCTCTCGGCGTAGGGATCAGCGCCAGGGCGATCGTTTCCACCGTGACGCACATGACATTCCGCAGGAAGAAGTTCCTGGAGAACCCTTTGTATGCAAGAACGAAAAGCGGCAGGTTCAGCAGATAGTACACAATACTGGTAACATTAAATCCTGTATTCATATATGTCATTCTGTGCAGGAAAGTATTGATCAGCTGGCTGATACCGAGGACTCCGCCGTTATAGATGCCTGAAGGAACAACGAACCAGTTGATTCCGGCAGCCATGATGATTGCGCCGACGGCGGACAGGATGATCTCCTTCGTGGTGATATTTACCTTGATCTTATGCTGCCAAGCGTCTTTTGATATACCCATTCTTATCTCCGTTCTGATGTTGTGAAGCCTGCGCGGCGTTCCCGTTCAGGCAACAGACAGGATGCAGTGTATCATAATATCACATCTGAACGAAAAAGGCACCTTATTTTTACAGAAAAGGTGCCTCTTTATCTAAGATATTAATTTTTCACGCTTCGGTTCTTCCCTATTCACCGATTCCGGCTGTTTCAAGGATAAATCTGACTGACCCCTTCATCGTATCGGCCTTGCCCGTAAATGTATCGTAGGCACCGTCCGCTTCCTTCACGGCTCTGAATCTGTCCACCGCATTTTTGAAGTCGTCTCCGAAAGTATCCGTGATCTTCTGAATGCCTTCTTCATCAAACTTCTTCATACCGTCTTTCAGTTCTTCAGATCCGTCCGCCAGTTTTTCCACGCCTTCCTTCAGGTCTCCTGTTCCATCGGACAGCTTTTTTGCACCGTCTGCCAGCTTCTCACTTCCGTCATAGAGATCGCCGGCGCCCTGATCCAGCTTCTTTGCACCGTCATACAGATCTCCGGTCCCTTTGCTCAGATCCTTAGTCCCTTTGTACAGCGTTCCGGTTCCTTTGCTCAGTTTCCCGGCGCCTTTATCCAGATCTTTTGCGCCGGTCTTCAGATCCTTCGCACCGGATTTCAGCGACTTTGTGCCCTTCTTCAGTTCCCCGGCTCCGCTCTCCGCCTCTGCCAGGCCTTCCTTCAGATCCTTCGCGCCGGATTTGAGCGTCTTCGTACCGTCTGCCAGCGTGCCGGCGCCGTCTGCCAGCGCTTCTGCGCCGGCCTGCAGATCCGATGCACCGTCCGAAAGCGCTGAAGCGCCTCCGGAAAGCTGTTCCGCGCCGCTGTTCAGCGAACTGTTATTTTTTACCAGTTCATCGCTCCCGGCCTTCACTTTTTTACCGCCTTCAATGACGGCGTCTGCACCGGAAACAAGCCTGTCAGTGACAGACGCAGAGGAGACCTGTTCTGCTCCTGACTGCAGTGCGGACAGCCCTGCTTTGAGTTCGCTGATATCGCTGTCACTGATCTTTTCAGCGATGCCATCGATATAGCCTTCTGCATATCCTGCATTTGTGGCTGCGGATTTCATGTCTCCCTGTGCAAGCGAACCGAGATCCTGCGCCTGCGCGCCGACTTTTTTCGCATACTCGCCGAAGGTTTTTACGCCGGAAGCAGCTGATTTTATATCGGAATATGCATCGTTCAGTTTCGAACCAGCCGATGACAGGGTGTCCGAAACGTCTCCTACAGCCGAAGCAGCTTTGCCGATCGCTTCAAGCGCTGCATCCTCTCCGCTGATCTTGGCCTTCACACCGTCCGTATCGAATTCGACATCTTCCACCTCTGCGTCCAGACAGCCAAGCGCGCTCTCGATCACATCGCTGTCTACCTTGGCATCTTCAAGAATCTTTCTTGCCTTCTCTATACCGGTCACATTTGCTTTCGCAGAGGTAACTTTTATGGAGTCAAGTCCTGTTACCTTCGCAGTAATATCCGCGTCTTCCAGCACTGACTTTGCCTTCCCGAGTTTATTTGCCGCAGATTCCGCATCCCCGGCGGCTGACGACAGTTTCTTTCCTGCGCTCTCTGCGGATGCAGCAGCGTCGGAGACCCCTCCGGCTGCGCCGCCCATCTCTTTTGCTATGTCACCGAGTTCCCCGGCGATCGATCCGGCCTTTTTCGCCGCAGCAGCGCCTTCTTCTTTGGCGTCTCCGGCATATTTGCCCGCAGTACCGAGCGCATCCTTTGTATCGGAAAGCTGTCCGGGAAGATTCTTATCGCAGATCTGTTCCACGCCCGCTGCCAGCTGCTTTACGCCTCCGACATACTCTTTGATACCGGAAGCCAGTGTTTCTGCACCTGCTGTATATTCGGAAATCCCCTGGTTCAGGGAATCGGCGCCGTCTGTATACGCCTTAATGCCTTTCCTGAGATTTCCGGCACCGTCTGCAAGGTCTTTTGCGCCGCCGGAAAGCGTTCCCGCACCGTCTTTGAGATCGTCGGCTCCCTTGGACAGCGAACCTGCGCCTGCATCGACATCAGATACGCCTTTATACAGGGAATCGCCGCCTGCATTCAGCTTCTTCGTGCCTTCTGCAAGATCCCCGGCACCTGCATCCAGTTTCTTTGCTCCGGATGCCAGATCGGATGTTCCTTTATATAAAGCGCCCGTGCCTTTATCCAGTTTTTTCGCGCCTTTATCCAGTTTTTTCGCACCGCTTTTCAGATCTCCTGCACCCTGATCCAGTTTTTTGGCGCCTTCTTTCAGATCCCCGGTGCCGCCGGCAAGAGTCTTTGCACCGCCGGAGAGTGTTTTCGTCCCCTCATACAGGTCCCCGGCGCCGTCATCCAGTTTACCTGCGCCGTCAAGGAGCTCCTTAACACCGTCGTAGAGATCTCCTGTCCCGTTCACCAGTTTCTCTGAAGCATCCTGCAGTTCATCCAGGTCGGCCTGCAGATCGTCAATACTGTCGAGTTTATCCAGGTCCAGTTCACTGATCATCCCTGTCGAAACAGCGCTGATCGTCAGCGGGAGCGAGAAATCCGTCGTGTCAGCTGTGATCGTCACATGATCCGGGATCTGTCCCTGCTGGTAATCCAGATCCTTGACTGTGTCCAGTTTCAGGCTGTCTTCCAGTCCCGGGAAGGCCAGTCCGACGACCGTGCATCTGCTGCCGTCTTCAATCGCCCTGCCGTTCTCGACCTCCACATTACTGAAGGTTTCATTGGAGAGGATCGTGCCGGAAACGACCGCGAAGGGGGTGTACACCGTCTCTTCCTTCTCTCCGATCTTCACCGTATTGCTCTCATGGTTCTCATAATCGATCCGGATCTCTACCCTGCCGCTCTTTCCGGCAAGTTCATCCGGAGATATGCTGCTCCCGTCAAGCTTATAGCTCAGCTTTACGGAGACGGGAAGGCTTTTTGCAGTCTTTCCCTGATAGTAGATATCATTTCCTCCGGCATTCCAGGTAAGGGAATTGCCGGCACCCGCCGAAAATGTTTCATCACCTTTTACATTCTCGATCTCCGAAAGTTCGGTGACATCCTCGATGGAGCTGCTTCCGGAAGCATTCTTCAGCCAGTTGCTGACCGTGATGTCTTCCACATTGCCGGAGGCATCTGCATTCACATAAACAGTCTCCGTCTTTTCCGGCGCTGCTGCGAACACAGGGGAAGCGGCAAGGATGATGCTTAAGCCTACTGCCATGACAGCAGCTGCAGCCTCTTTTTTTCTTTCTTTAAAGATATACAATACATTTCCTGAAGGTTTCATTTTACTGCCTCCGCTTTATCTCTGCCGGAAATCCCTGCCCGGCGCATTCTGAGACTTGTTCTTATAATGAGACCGTCGAACAGTGACAGTACCGACGGCAGGATGAGCAGAACGACTGCCATACTGATCAGCGCACCTCTGGCCATCAGGATGCACAGTTCGCTTACAATATCTATTCCCGAATACAGGCCGACACCGATTGTTGCGCTGAAGAAAGAAAGGGCGCTTACGATGATCGACCGGAAACTGGTCCTGTGTGCGATCCAGAGAGCCTCTTCCCTGCTCTTTCCGCTGATCCTCTCCGTTTCATATCTGCCTGTCATCAGGATCGCATAGTCAACCGTTGCGCCAAGCTGGATCGTTCCTATTACGATACTGGCAACGAAGGAAATGACCGTTCCCGTCAGGAACGGGATCCCAAGGTTGACGAAAATGGCGAATTCGATGACAAAGATCAGCAGGACCGGCAGGCTGATCGAACCGAACACGAAGAAAATGATCAGGAATACCAGCAGGATGGACACGGCATTGACTACCGTAAAATCTCTGTTTGTAATATTGATCAGATCTCTCGTGCACGGCGCTTCGCCGACCAGAAGACTTTCCGGATCATAGCTGTGGATAATTTCCTCGATCCTGTCGCACTGGGCGTTCACCTCATCCGTTGCGACTTCATACTCATTCGTGATGATCATCATCTCCTGTGTATCGGAGGTGAAGATATCCTTCAGCTTTTCCGGTACGAAGCTGTCCGGGATCATCGGTCCCACCAGGCTCTCCATGCCCAGGACCGCCTTAACGCCATCCACTTTTTCAAGTTCTTCTATCATCCGGTCCGCATCTTTATCCGGAATTGTCTTATCGATCAGGATCATGTGCATGGCGCCCATGTCGAAATATTCCTTCAGCTTGGCATTTGCCGTAACGCTGGGAAGATATTCCGGAAGCGATGCGTCGATCTTATAATAAACATCCGTATGAAATTCGCACCAGGCTGCCGGCAGTACCCCGACTGCCAGGATCAGAACAAAGATACGGGAATGCTTCAGGATGAAATCCGTTGCCTTCGGAAATTCTTTTATGAACTGCCGGTGGGTAGTCTTAAGGATCAGCGGTTCAAATACCAGGATCAGCGACGGCAGGATCGTTACGCAGCAGAGGACGCCGAAAAGCACCCCTTTCGCCATAACGACACCCAGATCAAGACCCAGGGTAAATGTCATGAAACACAGGGCTATGAACCCCGCGACCGTTGTGACCGAGCTGCCGATCACAGACCGCAGCGTCGCAGCGATCGCCTGTGCCATTGCCTTTTTGGAATCCGGTTCGCTCTCCTTTATTTCCCTGAAACTGTGCCACAGGAAAATCGAGTAATCCATCGTTACGCCCAGCTGCAGAACAGCCGCAAGCGCTTTGGTAATGTAGGAGATCTCTCCAAAGACCAGGTTCGTTCCCATATTATAGATGATCGCCATCCCGATACTTAAGAGGAACAGGAACGGGAGCAGGAAGCTGTCCATGGTCAGCGAAAGCACAATGATGGACAGCACTACCGCGATCACGACATAGATAACGACTTCCTTATCCGCCAGATCCTTGGTGTCCGTAACGATGGAAGACATCCCTCCCAGATAGCATCCTTCTCCGGCGATCTTCCGGATCTCATGGATCGCCTCCATCGTTTCATCCTCGGAAGTGCCGGTATCAAAGATCACGAACATCATCGTGGCGTCTTCATTATTGAAAACATCATAGATCTTATCCGGGAGAACGCTCATTGGCACGGACAGATCCGCAATGGAATCATACCATAAGATCTTTTCAACATGATCGACTTTTTCTATCTGTTTTCTGAGTGCGGATACTTCTTTTTCCTCCAGGCCTTCACAGACATACATGGCGTAAGCGCCTGTTCCGAAATCTTCTTTCAGGATATCCTGCCCGCGCATCGTATCGATCTCTTTCGGCAGATACGCCAGGATATCGTAATTGGTGCCTGTCTTAAAATACGCGATCGCCGACGGCATCAGGAGAAGAAAAGAAAGGATGAGGATCGGGATCCGAAGCCTGACTACTGCTCTTCCGAATCTTTGCATGACCGGTTCCTTCTTTCGGTTTCATTCTTGCAGTTCTGGTTATAGTCCGAAAATGACCAGAAGTCAATATTTCGGTTCCTGTTTTTGACTTTCGGTCATTTTTGTATAAATCCGACGCGGCAGACGATTGACAAGGCCGAAAAAAAAGGGTAAGAAATTGTTAACGGAAAATGCAGACTGCAGGAAGGACAGCGCGGGTCCGCGAGCGGAGGAAAAAATGCAAAAGACGGTCGGAAAGGCTGAACTGAATAAGCAGAAGAAGAAATCATCCCTGCTGGATTCGGCTTACAGCCTCTTTACATTAAAAGGATTCAATGACACTTCCATTTCTGACATCGCCCGTCAGGCGGGCGTTGCAAAGGGTACCTTCTACCTGTATTTCAACGACAAATTCGATCTGCGGAACAAACTGATCGCCTCCCAGGGAGAACGCATTTTCATGACAGCTATGGAAAAACTCTCCGGAAAGGAAACAATGCCTTTTGAAGAACAGGTGGTCTTTCTTGTGGATACGATCCTGGATGAACTGGCCGCGGAGCCGATGCTGGTAGGCTTTATGGCAAAGCACCTCAGCTGGGGCGTTTTCCGGAACAGCATGATCGACGGATCGTCTTCCCCCGCCTCGGTCCGGGAAGCTTATGAGGCGTTCCTGTCTCGATCCCCGGTAAAGTACAAAGATCCCGACATCCTCCTCTATATGATCCTGGAATTTATCAGCGGGACCAGCTACAATTCGATCTTATACGGGCAGCCCTGTCCGCTGGCAGAGCTGAAACCGCACATGTACAACGGTATACGGGCCCTGTTAAAAAGTGCGGAGGTAGAATGATGCGCATACTTCTGATCAGACACGCAGAGCAGGCTTCCAAAGTGTGCAACGCCGATGTGAGCCTGTCCGAAACAGGAAGGAAGCAGGCGGAAGCGCTTGCAGAACGGCTGCTTTCGTATGGCATTGACGCGGTCTATTCCAGTCCTCTCCGGCGGGCGGCGGAAACTGCCGGTGCTGCCGCGGAGAAAACCGGTCTTCCTGTCTTCATCAGGACAGAACTGTCCGAAATGGACTTCGGAGAACTGACCGGACTGCCGCATGCGGAACGCATAGAAAGGGAGAGGCAGTATTCCGAAGAACGAAACGGCGCTCTCACAGACAGGCCGTACCCCGGAGGAGAATCTTACGGTGAAGTCTATGAGCGTATCCGGCCGGTGCTTGCAGAGATCACCGCTTCCGGCGCGGAATGCGCAGCTGTCTTCTCCCATCTGGAAGCCCTGCGGGCCATGGTATCGGGGATGATCGGCCTGCCGTTCGGTCACGCGAAACTGATCCTGAAAGGCCTTCGCCATACAGCGGTGACGGAAATGCTTTACGATGCAGAGACCGGCAGATATTATCTGAAATCGATTGGCTGAAAAAAGAAGAAACCCGGCAATGCCGGGCTTCTTCTTTTTATTGCAGTATTATCTGAGTGTATTTGTCTGGTTGCCTTCCTGGGAATCAGCGTCCGTAAGGATCTCCCCGTCAAATACCTTCTGAATGCGTTCCTTTGCACCCTGGATGGATGCTTCATCCTGCAGAGCTACATACAGGCTGCGGCTTCCCATGGAATAGGTGGAGCGTCTTGCGCCCTGTCCGGATACGCCGTAGGACTTGATGTTCCAGTCTGTGCTGGAGTCAAGTTCCATCTTTACCAGATCCGTAAGGTCTGTGCTGGCAAGGTCGGTATTGAAGGATTCCTGCAGGCTTGCCATCAGATCGGAATAACGGAGCAGCATCTCCGGAGAGTGCATCTTATTGATGATCGCCCTGATCATTTCCATCTGATGTCTCTGTCTCTCGAAATCACCGTTCGCGAAGGAATGGCGCTCACGGACAAAGCTCAGGGCTCCCATGCCGTCGACATGGTTGATGCCTTCGTCGAAATGGACGCCGTAGACTTCACCGGTAAAGGCCTGGTCGCTGTTGACATCCACGCCGCCGAGTGCATCGACGATATCCATGAATCCGGTAAAGTTCACACGCAGGTAGTAGTCTATATTAATATCATAAAGCTGTTCCAGCGTCTCGATGGAAGCATCGATTCCATAGATTCCGGCGTGTGTCAGCTTGTCATAGGCATTGCCCGCAACAGGAAGCTGTACATAGTAATCACGGGGCGTGGTGACCAGCATGATCTGACGGGTCGTCGGATTGATCACTGCAAGGATATTAACGTCGCTGCGGCTTCTTGCAGCCACGGAACCGAAGGTATCGATACCGCTGAGATAAACAATGAAGGGTTCAGCCGTAACATTTTTATCGACCTTCTCTCTCTTGCTCATATCGATCTCGAAATCGAATTTCATCGTTTCGATAACAGCAGTCTCGATATCAAAATCTTCGTGCTCATCCTTTACGAGTTCACGATAACTCTCGCTCAGAAGGATCGCGTCCACTTCCTTGTCATAAAGCGCCTGAACAAGGTCGAGCATACCGGCATAGTCAACGGTCTCGCAGTCCCCGCCGATTTCCGATTTGAGCTGCTCGACTGCCTTCTCAGTGACTTCCGGCAGCATGACTGTCTGGATACCGATCTTCTTCCCGGAAAGTTCCTTCACGGAAGTAATGACATCGATCGCCGGGGCTGTTTCCGCCGCTGCTGTGGTCTCTTCCTCGTCTTCCTCGCCTTCTTCGCTTTCCGCAGTCTCTCTCTCCAGATCTTCTCTGGTCTTTCCGGAGAGGACGACAACGGATACTTCTTCAGTCTGGAGCATTACTTTTTTCGCGGTTTCTGCCGCATCCTCCGCCTCGTTCTCTTCGGATGCCTCTCCGGTCTCTCCGGAATTCTCCGCGGCCTGTGTCTCCTGCGCTTCGTTCGTGATCACTGCAAGCGTCTTCATCGTAGAATTAATGTAATAAACGCCTGCGCATGAAGCAGCAAGAATCGCCAGGGAGAGCAGACTTCCGACCAGTCTCGCAGGCAGCGGTCTCAGGCAGACAAAGATCCAGGCCAGAAGGAGCATCAGTACAAGTGCGCCGAGAACGACTGCCATATATTTGACCGGCAGGATGTTCACTCTGAAAACAAAGAACACCAGCACGGCGGCTGCAAGTGTCGCAAGGACCGCAAGGATCTTTCCGAGCACGCCTCCGCTCTTTTCCTGTGAATATTTTCCGTATTTCTTGTGGGAACGATATTCATCTTCCATAAGGTTACCTCCCTTATAAATATATTGTCTTTCATAATCCTGTGTAAATAATAACCACAGCACAATCTCCGACATTTTAACATAAAAGAATCCCTTTGGCTAGTCTTTTTCAGGCTAAACCAAAGGGATTTTTAACAATTTCTTATCGGCATCTGCCGTATCGCCTGCCGAAACCGTTTCCGGCAAAGAAAGCGGTCATCGCAGTCCTTTCGCTCTCCTTCTCTGCAGCATTGCAAGCCCGGCTCCTGCGGTCACTGTCAGCAGGAACCCGAAGAGGCTGATCAGCGCAGTACCGTGGCCGCCGGTGGACGGAAGTTCGACGCCCGGATTGTTCCAGACCCGGATCTGCCAGACGGCGTCAGCCTGTCCTTCCTGCCAATGTCCATCGCCTTTCTGTGTCACTTCAGCCGGCTGCATTCCCTGCATAGCAGTCACGCCGCTGCTTCCCACAAAGACTTTGATTGCGGAACTTGCAGACATGTATCCGGCAGGAGACTGTTCCTCCACAAGCCGGTATTCTCCGTCCGGCAGACTGCCGAGCGGCAGGATCCCATCCTCACCAACGGGAGTACCGGGAAGGACCGGCACAGCGTTTTCAGTCGGGCGTTCTTCACTGTCATCATAGTCTGCCACCCTGTAAAGAGAGAAACTTGCTCCCGTCAGGGCATTATAATTCATATCTGTCTTCCAGACAGAAACCATGTGGGTATTGCCATTAATGACAGTAATGGTGTAATCCATTTCCCCGTCTGCTGTTTCTTTCTCTTCCGTTCTCAGCCAGCTTACATAAGCCGCTGTACGGATCGTTACACCGCCGTCCAGACCGATGGAGAAGCACAGATCTTCCTCCAGTTCTTCGCAGCCGGACGGTGCCTTTGTCTCACAAAGGTAATACGATCCCGGAGAGAGGTACTCATTGATCCCCTGTATGACACCGTCATCGCCCGAAACCAGTTGTTCATAACCGGAAATCGGATAATAATCTTTTCGCACGCCGTTGGATGTTGTGATCTGTTTGTACAGGGCAAATTCCGCACCGCTTAAGGGATGGCCGGACGCGTCCTGTTTGACAGCTTTCAGCACGAACGGCCGGTTCTTTACAGTCAGGACACCGCTTTCCTGATCAAAGACATAGTCCCTTTCGCTGCTTTCCGGTATCGAATAAGTACCGTTTTCAACGGTGATCGTGATATCAGCGAACAGGCCATGATGCCGCACAGGTGCTTTTGTTTCCGAGAGCGTATAGGTTCCGTCATCCAGATAGAAGGTCGTCACTAAGCCTTCCGCATCGGACGTATACCGTCCAACCAGGGAAGTCCCCTGTTTCAGTTCGAACACAGCGTCCGCCAGGCCGGTCCCGGTCCAATCCGTTTTGACGACCCGCAGGCCGCCCAGACGGGTGTTCGTGACTGTATCGGCACGGGTCTTGCCTCCCTGATCAGGAGTCCCCTGACCATAAGAAACTTCGTATGTCAAATCTGACAGTACATTTCCATCACTGTCTGTCCCGCCCAGCTGAATAGTATCGCCGGTATCCATTTTCTCGAGTCTCGTGTAAGTTACCGTCCCGTCCGCAGCGACCACCGGGTCTGTCAGTTTTACTTCATACACCCTGTAATCCGAAAATTCTGCATCCGCTTCAAGGGACGGGAAATAATACGTCGTGTAATTATAAGCATCGACCCTGCGGACAGTGTCCGGAAGCAGCTCTCCTTTCACATAGACCGCTATATAAGCATAATCGTGCGACCGCATGAAATCCTGATCAGACCATACTTTATTCGCCCGGATTCCCCAGCCGCGCTGATTGTGTACCTCGATCTGCGGATTGCTGTTGTCACGGATCACCCCGGCGTTCTCGGTGTCGCCCTCATCAACAAGGTAAGACCCCGCCACACGCTTATAACCTGTGTAGGTATGCGACACATCGCCTTCTGTTTCCGTCCAGATGCGTTTTCCATATCCGACAGGATTATCATAATCCTCTTCTGTTACCTTAAACTTCGTACCGACCAGAAGATCCCGGACCTCGATGCTGTAGCCCGCCGGCAGTTTGGAAGCTGCACCGCTGGGTGATGTCCGGAAGGTCACTTTATTCAGCTGTTCCGGGGTCAGATCTGCAAGGTCCTGTGATCCGATCGATGCAAAGGTCTTCAAAGAGGAATCAAAGTAACAATAGTCTCCAGAAGGATCTTTTATGAAATAATCTCCCTGGTTGTAATACGCCAGATCCTCCCCAAGGGACAGACGCATGGTGAACCCTGCGGGGTCATCCTGACCGGACAGCTCCGTTGTTCCGTCTTCCGCGAACAAACGCTTTTTGATCGTCAGCGTTCTGAGCTGGCCAGGATCCACCTGATTGCCGAAAGTGACTGATTTCCTGTCACTGACAGCTGCCTTACCGGTTTCATAGCATTTTGTATGCACTGCGCCTTCCGGCTGAACGCCCGCTGCGATCTCATCATTGATCCGCACTTCATTGTAAATGGACGTATCCACGCCGCACTCTTTGATATAGTAGGAAAGTGTGTTGTCGGGCGTCATGATCGACGCAGTCTGTCCGGGCTTTAAATAGAAAACGTTATCGTATGTTACGTTATCGATCTCTGCCGTCTCGGCAAAATCGACTCTGGTCGATGTATTCTGATAATTGACGCGCCATTTGGAGTTCGTTCCGACCTCCTGTCTGAGCAGCTGATACTCACCCCCAGGCTCTGTCTGGCAGTAGATCTGGAAAGGGAACCGGACACTGGTGAAGTCCTGCTTGTCTGTACCGATTATTTCCTTTTTGAGCAGTACTTCGCCGGGCTCGACCGTTGTCAGGTTAAAGCGCATACGCAGATTCGACGCACCGGCACCTCTTTCCATATAGAAAATACGTACTGTATGGTCCGTATAATCCCTGAAAACATAGCATTCATTTCCATCGACCATCTTCTTTTGGAAAATACTGTCCACATAAGCCTGCGCTTCTACATCGGTATGATTGTCTCTGTTTTTATAGTTATTATAGAACAGGTCTTTCAGCGTCGTAGACTGGCCGTTCACGTTTACTTCGCCTGTGGAATAGTTCACCGATCCCGGAACCGCGCTGTGGATACCGCCCAGGTCGATGACCAGTTCTCCGTCGACATACAGCCAGAAATCGTCGTCGCCCACGAACTCAAAGATAATGTCATGGCCCCAGGCGTCATGACCGTTCGGCGGCTGCATGAAATGACCGGTGAGCTCCATGGCAAAGTGATGATCGTCCTTCTCCGTAAAATCATACAGCGGCTCATACTTACGGGGATCGTTCTCCGAACGCGGATTCCCATAGATATCGGTCAGGTTCTCAGGGTGCTGAGGATGCACCTTATTCGGATCCAGCATGTTATAGGGCATAAACTGTCCGTGCTGACGGGTATTCGAGCCCCCGTCTACCGTACCAAGTTCCTGATAAACATCAAAATTGTTTCCACTCAGATGCGCGAAGTTTTCCGAACTGTCAAACTGGAAATAACCGCTGCCGTCATAAATGCTCTGGATAAACAGATGGTTGACTTGCGCTGCGCCTGCATATAGTGTACCGAGCGAGGTCCCCGGTCTTTCCGTTATGTCAGGATAGCCTGCCGCATCTCCGGAAATAGCTGAAGAAAGAATTCCCTGCTGCAGCGCTGTACCGGTGCCGCCGTTATTATTGCCTAGAATACCGCTCATATACGCCTGGTCAGAACAATCGATCATCTTCATGGTCAGGCCAAGCGCTTCGTGATCTACTGTCTCTACCGGCGTCAGCGTACCTTCCGCCTTCTTCATAACGGCAAAATAGAATGTATCGGCCTCTGCCATCGGACAGGATACGATCTTTCCGTTCTCCACTTTGTAGCCGGCATAGTCATAATGAGGATCGTCCCATGCCAGGATCGGGGTATAGTAATCCCCATACCTCCTGCCGTTCAGGTTGACCCGGAAGAATTCATCGGAGAGGATCTGCCCTCCATTGATCTGCGGCGCAATATATTGTCCTGTATAAGCGTTCTGCAGGGTATAGTAACCGTTTGGCGTTGTCGTGCCCGGGTTGTAATATTCCGTGAAATTCCAGAGCATCTGCTGATTATTCTGCGTCCCGATCCAGACAATGGAATCACCGGATTCATAGCAGGGAACCAGATTGCTGTTCTGGTCGACCGCATAAAACTCGTATTTCTTATCGTTCGGATTCCAGACACGGGTATAAATAAGCACCTGTTTGTCATTGGCCACATTGACACGGTCGGATACACTGACCTTGTATGCGGCATATTCCACGAAATCCGAGTCTTCGAGGACCGATTTTTCCATCAGGTTATGCCAGCTATTGCCGCTGGAACTCTCAGCATTCGCATTGAAAACTTTGTTGTCACCGGGCAGATATACAGCTTTGTTGGCCTGCTCCCCCAGGAGACGCACTTTCCCCGCATTGGCTCCGGTCCCGGGGATTACCCGGATCCGGCAATGCTCATCCGGTGTATCAGCCAGTGCAAGTTTGTTTCCCGTAATCCGAAGATACTTCCCCTCAGATTGCAGATAGTAAATATCCTTCTCCACCTTCTCGAACGTCCACATGGCAATATCGCTGTCCTTGGCCACATAGAGGAGGTGGTTCGGATCCATGGGATCTGTGCGGATCAATGCCTGTTTGACATCCAGACCGTTTCCTTTTTCTTCCGCCAGCATGCCATAAGCAGCCGTATCGCTTTTCCGGTTCATGATCCCATAGGTCATACCGTCCAGACCATAGGGATTCGCAGGGGCAATCTCTGAAAATGTAAACGTGAACTTACAGTTGCCGGCATTCGAGTTTTGCGAATATAACCTTATGCCTGATCCGCTTCCCGAGTGCTGTATCCAGTTATCCTGTCCATCCAGCCGAATATAAAACTTCCCACTGCTCTGCGTGACCTGAAAAACATCCCCGGTATCGGACAACTTCATTTTTCTGTTCTGCGCATCAGAGGGATCCCGGGCAAGATACTGCCTGGAGGAACTGCTTCCCGTATAAATGCGGAACCTGTCCGTTGTCCCTTCGACCGGTTCAAAGAACCAGACAGCCGCCTGGCTGCGATCAGTCGTTTCAGCAAATGCTCCATTTCCGTTCAGAACAGACTGCATATAATAATTATCGGTCGCTGATCCCTGCGTTACAGACAGCCAGAACCCGCCTTCTCCGCGGGCACTTGTCAGATCATACAGGGAGGAAGCCGTATCCTCAAAGTTGACCGGCTCCTCTGCATCCACTACTGCGTACACACTGAAAGAAGCGGCGGAGAAGGAGGCGGAGAACCCGTCCTTTTCAGCCTGCACTGTATTTTCAATTACTTCGCCGCTTACTGTTCCATCCGCGAAATGGACCACCTGTGTATTTGCCGGCACTTCCTCCCGGGCCGCCTGATCAGACAGTTCGATCTTCACATCCACCGCTGTCCCATCTTTGGGCTGATACTTTACGTCCGGGTCATCTTTATCCACGATCTTAATATCGAACAGCCGGATATACCCGGCGCTTCCCTTTTCCGCACCAAGCGCATTTACCGCAGCTGCCGCATAGGCATCATAAGCAGAGGAGCTTTCCGTGATCTCCTCCACATACAGTTCCGCATTCTCCGGGATCCCGGTCTCCGGTCCGCAGGATACGGATATTTTGTAATTCTGTCCATCGCTGGCCAGGACAGTCTTTTCGATCGTTGTGGCGATGATTCCGTATACGGAAAACCCTTCCGCTTCAAAGTTGACTTCATCCCCTGCCATTTCCGCATCGATCCTTTCCGGATCGCCGCTGAAATGGACCACCTGCGCCGCCTCTTCCGCGTCTGCGCCGATGCGGTCCTGCAGATCGTCGAGAACGATCCGGACATCCACAGCCTCCTCCGGCTGGATCTCCCGTCCGGACGCATCCGTAATAGTAATATCAAAAAATCTGGCATAAGAGACCGTGCCTTCTTCCGGTTCCAGCTGCTTTTCGGTATCGGAAATATATTCCTTATAATCTGCCGAGCCCTGTCTGATCTCCCGTACTTCCAGTTCTGCGTCTTCCGGAATGCCTGCTTCACTGCCGCAGATTACCGTGATCTGATATCCGTTTCCTTCCGCTCTGAGCGCTCTTTCAGCAGCCGTCTGAGAATCCTCTGTGGAATCTGCAGTATCCTGTACGGGAATGCTTTCTTCCGCAGTTTCCCCGGCAGCAGTTTCCCCGGCAGCAGTTTCCCCGGCAGCGGCTTTTTTCTCAACGGTCTCGTTTTCAACAGTTCCGGGAGTTTCCTTTTCCGTACTGTCCCCGGGAAGGAGTCCTTCTTCGGCGGCGGGCAGGGTCCCGGCCGCAGTCTCTTCTTTTCCTTCCGTTTCGGCAGCCTCTGTCTCTGACTGCACTTCTTTTTCCGTTTCCGGTTCCGCGAAACATTCCGAAGAATGGATATGTTCTTCCTTTCCGCAGGTCAGTTCGGTTTCCGTTTCGAAGCAGGATTCATCATGGGTATGTCCTTCGGTCTCCTGTTTCCCGCAGATCAGGATCCGCTCTGTCTCATAACATTCGTCTGTATGAACATGTCCGTCCTCTTCCTTCTGTTCACACACCAGGACCTTCTCTTCTTTATAGCAGGCATCCGAATGCGCATGGCCTTCGGTCTCATCCAGTCCGCAGACACATACTGTAGTTGTTGTATAACAATCGTCCGTATGCTCGTGCTCTTCGATTCCGCATACGGTCTTCTTCTCCATCGTGATTGCCGGGAGGATCAGGGAATAAGTCGTGATGAACACGACAACAACGGCTGTCGTGAAGAACAACCGTCTGACCTGAAGTATTCTGTTCAGTACATGAAACAATCTCATGAGAACCGGCCTTTCGTGCTGATCGGAAAAGATCTGCTGCCCGGCGGATCTTCCGCATTCGAAGTTCCGTCTTTATTAATAGTCTAATCCATCATTTTAATATATTATACAAAATTATTATTTTCAACTTTTAGAATAATGATTTCTTCACAGTATAAGAAAAAAGCCTTCCTCATGATGGGTTCATCCCGTCATGAGAAAGGCTTTCTGTATTTTCGTCTGTTACCGCGCACAGTTCGATGTCATGGAAAGAAGGATCTCCAGCCCATGTCCGAGCGCCGGCAGGATGTATTCGAGGCTTTCCTTTACCGCCTTCGGGCTTCCGGGCATATTGATGATCAGGGTCCTTCTGCGGATCCCTGACTCCGCCCTGGAGAGCATCGCCCGGTTCGTGATCGTCATGCTGTAAGCGCGCATGGCTTCGGGTATGCCGGGAACCATTCTGTCACAGATTTCCTTCGTCACTTCCGGCATGATATCCTTGGGGGAAAAGCCTGTGCCTCCGGTAGTCAGGATGAGATCTGCCGTTCCTTCGTCGCAGATCTTCATCATGGATGCCCTCAGCATTGCGAAATCATCCGGCAGAATGATTTTCTGAACGACTTCGTATCCTCCGTCTTCAAGCAGGATCTCCTCTATGGCCGGTCCGCTCACATCTTCCCTTTCGCCTTTGTATCCGCTGTCGCTGGAGGTAATGACCGCCACTCTGAATTTTCTTTTTTCTTCCATCTTCTGTATCTCCGCTCTATTTATTGTTCTGTCCACTGATTTTTAACCGCCGATCTGTGACATGATGCGGTGCTCTGCACCGGCAGCATCCACATTGTCAAAATGATGTCCTTCCGGTTTTTTTAGGATCGCTTTTTTGATCGCCTCCGCAAGATCTTCATCCGATCCCGCAGCGAGCACCGGCCTGAGATCCTCTCCGGTCTCGAACTGCAGACAGCTCTTCAGGAACCCGTCTGCCGTCAGTCTTACGCGGTTGCAGCCGCTGCAGAATTTATGGCTGACCGCGGAAATGAAGCCGATCCTGCCGGCATAACCCTCCGCCCTGTAATAATGCGCCGGACCGTTCCCCAGCTGCTCGTCTACAGGCACAAGCTTTCCCGTAAACGGTTCCAGCCGCGAGATAAGCTGCTCCTCTGAGAGGAAACCGCAGTCTTTCCCGAGACCGATCGGCATCATTTCAATAAACCGGACATGAACGGGATGGTCTTTTGCATAGGCTGCGACAGCCGCAAGATCCTCCGGATCCTGATCCTCCATCGGAACACAGTTGATCTTCAGCGGCAGCCTGCCGTCTTCGATGACCGCCTGTATCGATTTTTTTACATTCTCCAATTCATCGCGCCGTGTGAGCATTCTGAACCGTTCCCGGTCAAGCGTATCCAGGCTGACCGTGACTGCATCCAGGCCGGCGTCGATCAGCGCCGGAAGCTTGTCCGCAAGCAGAACGCCGTTCGTTGTCATAGTGATCTGTTCGATCTCCGGGATCGCTTTCAGCGAACGGATCAGCAGTTCCACCCTGCGCCGCACAAGCGGTTCCCCGCCCGTGATCTTGATCTTCCGGATCCCCAGAAGGGCCGCCTGTCGGCAGATCCGCTCTATATCCGCAAAACGGAGGATCTCCTCATGGCATTTCGGCGGAATGCCTTCTTCCGGCATGCAGTATACGCACCGGAGATCGCATCTGTCCGTAACGGAAACGCGCAGATAATCTATAGTACGCCCGATCCTGTCCTTCATCTCATGAAATCCCCGCTTTTTCCGCCGTGTTTTTCATCAAGATGAACGGCATTGATCTCCATCCGTTTATCCACCGCCTTCAGCATATCATAGACGGTAAGCAGGGCTACGGAAACGCCTGTAAGCGCTTCCATTTCCACCCCGGTCTTATCTTCCGTCTTTACCGTACAGACCGCAGAGACCGTTCTGCTCTCCGGATGCAGCGCAAAATCGATCCCGATCTTCCGGATGGGAAGGGGATGGCAGAGCGGGATCAGTTCCGAAGTCTTCTTGACCGCCATGATCCCTGCTACCCGGGCGACGCCCAGAACGTCGCCTTTTTTGGCGGTACCTTTTACAACCGCTTCAAAAGCTGCTTCATTCATGCTGATGCTGCCGGATGCTGCCGCAATCCGTTCCGTAATGTTCTTTCCGGAAACATCCACCATGACGGCATTGCCGGAATCATCAAAATGGGTCAGTTCGTTATAAGCCATTGCTGCAGGACCTCTTAATATCTGTCAGCGAAATGTATATGGTAAAATGCATCCGCTGTACGTTTTATATCTTCTTCAAAAGCAAGATATTTTTCCAGGAAATCTCTTCCTTCTTCCGTCAGAATACTGTTGCCGCCGTCCGCGCCGCCCGTCTTTCTCTGCAGGAACGGGAACCCCAGCGAATCCTCCACCGCTTTGACCATCTTCCAGCCTTTGCTGTAAGACATGTTCATTGTTTTGCACGCGGAGAGCAGCGATCCCTCTTCGTCCACATGTTTCAGGAGCTCTGCGGCTCCCGGACCGAAGAACACATCGTCCTTTGAAAGCGTGATCCTGATATCATAGGAAAGATCAGAAGCGGCGATCGATTCCTGTTCATAGGCCAGCGCCTGTCCGTACCCGCTGTGATCATCCACTTCAAGCAGTACGCCCGGGTCCTGCACTTCCACGGCAGTGACCGTAATACCGGGTTCCTCCATGATCCCCCGGAGGCCATTGTCTCCTTCATAATCCAGTATCCGCGGGATCACGGAACCTGCGATCCGGATGGGGTGTCCCTGCCGTCCGTCGTGGACCGGGACCGTAAAATCGCCTTTTCCCTGCATAACTGCAGACAGTGTTGCCGCTGAGAACATCGGCGCGTCGACCGGCAGGAAGAGGATCTGGCTGCATTTTCCGGCAAGCCACGAAAGCCCCAGCTTTACCGAATCGAACATCTGGGAGGATTCATAAGCTTCATTTCTGATGCAGACCACACCGCGGTGCGAAAGATGCCGCTCCAGCTGTTCTCCTTCGTAACCGGTCACGACAACAATAGGGGACGTACCCGCCTTTCTGAGCGTGTCGATCTCCTTCTGGATCAGCGTATTCCCGGTCAATTTCAGCATCGGGCGGAACTCATCCATCCCGTCCGTTTTTCCTGCTGCCGCTATAAGCGCTCCCGTAGTGTTCATATTCTTCCCTCCCGGGAAAATATTGTATCATTCCCTGATAAGATGTCAATCTGTGTCTTCAGCCCGCCCCTGTCTGTAATACAGCCTTCCGCAAGCCGTCTCAGTCCGTCAGAGGCATCACCGACGAGGGGTCTGTGCGGAAGAATTCCGGTGCTGTCTCATGGTATTTCTTCCGCCATTGTCCCGACTCCGTCTTCCACCAGATCAGCCTGCTGTCATCCTCCGGATCGTTTCCCTCCGCCGTCATCCGGACGCTTACTTCAAAAGGACCTTCGGAGATGTCATAAACGGTCAGATGAAAACCGTTTTCCTCCGGAAGTTTCTCTTCCGGTATAAATTCATGCGCTCTGATCCCTACCATTTTTACATTGTCCGGCACAGGGGAAGTGCTTCTCAGAATTACATTCCAGTCCGATGCAAACAAATGATGGTCTCCTCTTTTCTCCGCCCTGGAGAAATTCTTGCATCCGGACAGCTTTGCTGTTGTAATCGTTTCAGGGTGTTTGAACAATTCCCTCATGTTCCCCTGCTCGACCATACGGCCTTTTTCCATTATGACAACGGAATCACAGAACCTGTATACTTCGTCACGGCTGTGCGTGACCATCAGGACGTCTCCCGTATACACCTTCAGCATTTTCTGCACTTCAAAGTGCATCTGCTCTTTCAGGAAGGTATCCAGTGCCGAAAACGGTTCGTCAAGCATCAGCACTTCCGGCTCATACGCCAGGATCCTGGCAAGTGCAGCTCTCTGCTGCTGACCGCCGGACAGCTGGCCGGGATAACGCTTTGCAAGCTCTTTCAGGTCGAAAGACTCCAGCATTTCCGATACTTTCCGTTTTTTTGCATCAGACTGCAGACTGCGTATTCCGATTCCGATGTTCTGTTCGACCGTCATACCAGGGAACAGCGCGTAATTCTGGAACAGATACCCGACTCTGCGCTGCTGCGGCGTCAGATCGATCCGCTTTTCCGAGTCATAGAGCACCCTGTCGTTCAGGACGATCCTGCCGGAATCCGGTCTCACGATCCCTGCAATGCACTTCAGCGTCATGCTCTTTCCGCAGCCGGACGCGCCAAGGATCCCTTTTACTTCCTGTTCTGTTTCAAAGGTGACATCCAGAGAGAATTCACCAAGCTTTTTGTGTATATCTGCATACAGGCTCATCCGTGTTTCCTCCCTTTCCTTCTTCCGTTCGCGAACACATTCATCAGGACCACGATCACGAACGAGAATACTACAAGGATGGCAACATACCCGTACGCTTCCTCCATATTTCCGCCTGCCACGGCGGAATAGATCGCTAACGGCAGCGTCCTGGTCTTGCCGGCAATGTTTCCGGCGATCATGGCGGTGGCGCCGAATTCCCCGAGCCCTCTTGCGAATGCGAGGATCCCGCCGGAAAGGACGCCCGGCAGCGCTTCCGGCATGATGACCCGCCAGAATATCTCCCATTCGCTCATCCCGAGCGTACGGCCGGCATAGATCAGATTTTCATCGACCTGTTCGAACGCACCTCTTGCAGAGCGGTACATTAACGGAAATGCAATGACGACAGCGGCGATCACGGTCGCCGTCCAGTTGAAAACGATTTTTATCCCGATCGAATGCAGGAAGATCCCCACAGGTCTCTTCTGCCCGAAGATGAACAGGAGGAAAAAACCGGCTACAGTAGGAGGGAGCACCATCGGCAGCGTCAGTACGCCGTCCAGGATCATCTTGATCTTCTCGGATTTCAGTCTTACGGTAACCAGCGCGACCAGGAGCCCCAGAAAGAATGTAAAGAAGATCGCCGTGCAGGCTGTCTTCATGGATATGATAATCGGTGACAGATCCATTTTATCTGCTCCTTGTTCAGTCGTTATTTTCGCAAAAATATATTCATCAATATAACACAAAAGGAGCTCCGTGTAAATGAAGCTCCTTCTTTTTTACATTTATAATATTCTGTCACAGCCAGCCGGATCATTCGGGAAGCGTAAATCCGTAATCGGTGAACTGCTGCAGCGCTTCGTCCGTTCCAAGGAAGTCGATGAAAGCCTGTGCAGCTTCCTGCTTCGCGGAGCTTCCGATCACGCCGATCGGATAGGTCGCGGGCGCAAGTCCTTCGATGATCTCAACATTATCAGCTTCCTGAATGGCGTCTGTTCTGTAGGTGAATCCGCAGTCAGCGCTTCCTGCTGCTACCCAGCTGAGCACTTCCGTTACGTTCGTTCCCAGAGAGATCTCCTTCTCCTGGATCGCATCCCACAGACCAAGCTCTTCGAGCGTCTTCTGGGTATACTGGCCGACCGGTACGTCAGCAGGATCGCCGATCGCGATGGTATCCGCATTCAGGATATCCTGTACGCTTGCGATTCCCTTGTCAGAATCCTTCGGTACGATGAGCACGAGTTCGTTGGTAACCTGGACTTTTACGGTATCATCATTCATCAGCCCGGCTTCCTGGAGCGCTGTCATCTGCTTCATGCCTGCGGAGAAGAATACATCCCAGTCTGCTCCCTCTTCGATCTGGGTCTGGAGCTTTCCTGAACTGTCATAGGTCGCTTCAACCTTGATATTCGGATTTGCTTCCCGGAACATGGGGATCAGCTTGTCATCAAAGACATACTTCAGGCTCGCAGCGGCTGCAAGAACGATGGTGGTCTCTTCGCCCGCAGCGGCTTCGGTCTCTGCAGCGGCTTCGGTCTCTGCAGCGGCTTCGGTCTCAACAGCTTCCGTCTCGGCAGCTTCCGTCTCTGCGGCAGCAGTGGTCTCTGCAGGGGCGCCGCCGGAGCAGGCCGCAAGCGAAAAGACCATCAGGGAAGCCAGCAGAAGGCTTACGATCTTTTTCATTATTGTTTCCTCCTTATATCCGGTTTCGTATAGCGAATCCATGACGTGATTATAACTCTTGTTTTCTCCAAAAGTCAACGTTATTTTATTTTAAAAATAACGCATAATCATTTTTTTATGCTTCTGTTTCAACGCATAAGCGTCTGTTATAGACAGCTGCCCGATCGAATCCCGGCGTCACCCCCGTACAAAGAGGGGTACAAGAAACTCTTTCGGAAACTCCCTCCTGTGTGCTATACTGACAGCAGCCGCACGGAATCCGCGAAGCGGTGATATTCTGACCGGGGAGGAATGTAAAAATGCTCAGACTTGCCATCGTGGAGGACGAGCAGGCTTATATCGACCAGCTGAATGATTATATCCGAAAATACAGGCATGAGCACGGGACTGATCTGTCCGTTTCCGTCTTTCGTGACGGTGATGAGATCGTCGAAAAGTATTCCGGCAGTTTTGATATCATCCTGATGGATATCCAGATGCAGTTCATGGACGGCATGACCGCTGCCGAGGAGATCCGCAAGGTCGACCAGAATGTCATTATTATCTTCATCACCAATATGGAGCAGTACGCCGTCAGGGGCTATCAGGTGGACGCGCTGGACTATATTGTCAAACCGGTGGAATACTTTTCGTTCTCCCGCAAGCTTGACCGGGCCATCAGCCGGATCAGACGGCACGATTCCTCCTTCCTTACGATCCATGCCGGCGGCGGCATCTACAAGATCCCTGCTTCTCGGATCCTTTATATCGAAAGCGAAGGGCACAATCTGCATTTTTACACGACCGGCGGGGAATACACTTCCCGCATGAACATCAGTGACGCGGAGAAAGAGCTGGCGCCCTGCGGCTTCTACCGCTGCGGCAAAGGATATATTGTGAATCTGGAAAAAGTGGACGCCTATGTGGACGGGATGTGCCGGATCGGCAGCCACACGATTCCCGTAAGCCGTGCAAAGAAAAAAGAATTTCTGTCCGTTATGACCGAGTATATGAGCAGCCGTCTGCTCTAGGAGGGAACATTTTTATGGACCGTTTCATTCCCGATATTCCCAGATTATATACCGGTATTGCCGAATGGCTGGGATGCATGATGATCCTGCTGACCGTCCCCAGAAAGACCGGCAGGGCTGTCTTTGCCCTGATCAGCGCTTTCGTCCTGTGCATTCTGTGTTCTTTTCTGATCGTCACCGTCGATGCGCCAGCCGGTCCCGCATGGATCGCATGTATGGCAGCAGCGGTCCTTATCATGTTCGGGTTTATTGCCGGCTGTGCGGATATTTCTGTCATCGCTTCCATATACATTACTTCCGGTGCTTTCCTTGGTGCAGAATTTGCGGCGGCGCTGGAATGGCAGCTTCACACATGGTTCTCCTTTGTGACAGATCTCGGCCGGGCGGGATCCGTGCTCCTTCTTATCCTCATCTATACCATTGTTTTTTTCTTATTATTCCGCATAATCCGGTCGCAGCTGACCGCAGAATACCTGAAACACCTGACCTGGAAAGATGCCGCAGCGTTTCTGATTATCGCCTTAATCACGTTTATCTTCAGCAATGTAAGCTTCTTTTTATCCAACACACCGTTTTCCGGCCAGCTCATGGTGGATATCTTCACCATCCGTACCCTTGTGGACCTGGGAGGGCTCGCCATCCTTTTCAACTACCAGTCCAGACTGTCGGAACTCATCACCCGGGAGGAGATTGCCTCCCTGCGCCATGTTCTCTCCAGCCAGTACGAACAGTACCGCAATTATCAGGAAAGCGAAGAAATGCTCCATATGATGCAGCACGACCTGAAGCATCAGATCGAAGGTCTCCGTGCGATGACTGATGAATCACAGCGCGAAAAATGGATCGATCAGATGTCCGATACGCTCGATGACTGGTGGCTGCCGCACAGGACCGGCAACGCTGTCTTTGACACGATCCTTTCCGCAAAACTCAGGAAAGCAAGGACCCTCGGGATCCGCATCACCTGTGTCGCCGACGGCTCCCTGCTGGACAAACTGCATGTAACAGATATCTGCACCATTTTCGGAAACGCGATCGATAATGCGATGGAGAGCGTTGTTCAGATCGCTGACGAAGAAAAACGGCTCATCCATATTTCCGTCACTTCAAGGAACGGATTCCTCTTCATCGGTATAGAGAACATTCTCGGGACCGAGATCAGGGAGGAGTCCGGTGCTCTTCTGACGACGAAAGCTGACAAATCTTCCCACGGCTACGGTATGAAGGGCATTCAGTATGCGGTAAGCAAATATAGCGGAAATGTTTCCCATCAGATCAAAAACGGCTGGTTCGTACTGAATATCCTGATCCCGCTTTCACAATAACGGAAGAATCTCTCTTCAACGCGTTTGAGGCGCCATTTCCGGTGTCTCTTTTTTATGCATTTCATGCCTGAAAAAGAACAGCTTGCGACATTCTTTCCCTATATATATAGAAAAATGATAAAATTCTGCCTATAAAACAATCAAGGAGGTAATGTATGCAGTCACTCATCACCAATCTGCTGGGCCCGGTCTTTTATGGAATGGGCGTCAGCGAAGCGGACTTTGCGTCTTATCTTTCTTCCTGCATGAGCTATGTCTATGCAGCGATCATCGCGCTCATCGCACTGATCGTCCTGCTGATCGTCGCCGGCAAGGCAAAGAAAGAGAACCGCGGATTCATCCGTCTTACATCCCTCGTGGCATTTCTTGCCGCCATCGCACTGATCGCGAACCTCGTTGTGACCGGTCCTCTGAAAGCCAACATCGAGACCTTCCTGAAAGGCTCCGGCGTGAACCTTCAGGAATCCACTGTTGCCGACAGTAAGGACGTCATCAAGCGCGTCGGCGAAGAAGGGCTTGTCCTCGTCAAGAACGAAGGACTGCTTCCCCTGGAAGCCGGCAACATCAATGTATTCGGCTGGGCTTCTACCAATCCCATCCTCGGCGGAACCGGTTCCGGATCCTCCGACGGTTCCACTGCGGTCGGCATCCTCGGATCTCTTGCTGACGCAGGCTTCACTACAAACGCAGATCTGTCAAAGATCTATACTGACTACCGTGCAGACCGTCCTGTCGTTGCCATGCAGAATCAGGACTGGACACTGCCGGAGCCCACAGTGGACACTTATACGGATTCCGTAATGAGCCAGGCAAAGGATTTCTCGGATACTGCTGTGATCGTCATCGGCCGTTCGGGCGGTGAAGGCGCGGACCTTCCCGTAGACATGTACGGCGTCATCCACGGCACCTACGATATCTCCTCCCAGGTCTCCGTCGTACCGGAACAGATGGGCTATTACAGAGCAACTTATACGAACAACGGCAGCTATGATGATTTTGAACAGGGCGAGCATTATCTCGAACTTTCCGTCACAGAAGAGCAGATGGTCGAGAAGGTCTGCTCCGAATTTGAAAAGGTCGTCGTGATCATCAACGCCAACAATGCCATGGAACTCGGCTGGGTCGATGAATATCCCCAGATCGGCGCTGTCATCCTCGCACCCGGCGCAGGAAACACCGGTCTTTCCGCCCTCGGCGAGATCATGGCCGGCACAGTCAATCCTTCCGGAAAGACCGCCGACACTTTCGTAAAGGATCTCACTGCCACCCCTACCTGGAACAACTTCGGAAACTTCTCCTACAGCAATGTGGACGATCTGAAGAACACCATCAAGGAAAACGATGCTGCTTACGAAGGAAACCTTGCATTCGTAAACTATGTAGAAGGCATCTATGTCGGCTACAAGTTCTACGAGACTGCCGCTGAAGAAGGACTGATCACCTATGAAGATATGGTCCAGTATCCTTTCGGCTATGGCCTCTCCTACACCACCTTCGAGCAGAAGATCGAGAACTTCAACTATGACGGAACCAACGTCACCTTCGACGTGAATGTGACTAATACAGGCAGCACTGCCGGCAAGGATGTCGTGGAAGTTTACTTCAATCCTCCTTACACCAACGGCGGTATTGAGAAGGCATCCGTAAATCTTGTCGACTTCGGCAAGACCCAGACGCTGGATCCCGGCGCTTCCGAGACGATTTCCTTCTCCATCCCTGCAGAAGACTTTGCTTCCTATGATTCCACCGGCATCAAGGCAGCAGGCGGCGCTTATGTTCTGGAGGCAGGCGATTACATTCTCTCCGTGCGTTCCGATTCCCATACTGTCCTTGCAGAAGAGACCTTCACGGTAGACGCAGACGTGATCTATTCCGACGGACGTCCTTCCGACAAGGTCGCTGTAACGAATCAGTTCCAGGACTACTCCAGAGGCGATTTCGAACAGCTCTCCCGTGCAGACAAATTTGCGAACTATGCGGCAGCTACCGCTGCTCCCGCGAACTTCGAGATGAGCGCAGAGGTACGCGCAGCGGTCGAACCGAATGTCTTCGGCATCTATGATCCCACTGCGTATGACAATGATGCAGATGCAATGCCTACGCTCGGCGCACAGAACGGACTCACCCTCTATGGCCTGCGCGGCGCAGCTTATGACGATGAAGCCTGGGAGCCGCTGCTTGACCAGCTTTCCTTTGAAGACATGTCCCTGATGATCAACCTCGGCGGTTGGCAGACAGCGGAAGTCGCTTCCGTAGGCAAGGTCGGAACCTCTGACTGCGACGGCCCTGCCGGCCTGTCCAACTTCATTACCGGTGCTTACGGCACTGCTTATCCCGCAGAGGTACTGATGGCACAGACATGGAACACCGAACTCATTAATGAGATGGGTGAAAAGATGGGCCAGGAATATGCCGACGCCAACAACTTCGGATGGTACGGACCCGCCATGAACACCCACAGAAACGCTTTCGCAGGACGTAACTTCGAGTACTATTCAGAAGACGGCGTGCTCGGCGGAAAGCTCTGCGCTGCGGAGATCAACGGCGCTGCGACAAAGGGCGTATATCCTTACATCAAGCACTTTGCCCTGAACGACCAGGAAGGCAACCGATGCTCGTTCCTGCTTACCTGGGCAGACGAGCAGGCGATCCGTGAGATCTATCTGAAGCCTTTTGAGATCGCTGTAAAGAAATACGAAGGCACTCCGATCGCGGCAATGTCCTCCTTCAACTTCATCGGAACCATTCCTTCCTGCTCGAACCCGAACCTGCTGAATACCGTACTTCGCGATGAGTGGGGATTTGTCGGAATGGTCGAGACAGACTACAACGGTTCTTACGGCTATCAGATCGCCGATCACTGCGTAAGGAACGGCAACGACCTGATGCTCGGATTCGCATCCGCTCCTTCGAACCAGTTCACAGACAACAGCGCGACCGCAACACTTGCGATGCGCCAGGCCTGCAAGAACATCATGTACACGATTGTCAATTCCGGATTCTATGCCGGAGACGTCGATCCCGCTACTGCAGGATCCAATGCCCTGAAAGAGCTGCAGACCAAGATCAACGTACCGATCTGCATCTGCCTGATCGCTCTCGAAGCACTCTTCTTCGCAATGTGGAGGAAGAAAAAGAAAGCTGCCTGATAATACCGACTGCTCCATGAAATAAAGTATTAAACACCGCCGCCGTGCTCTCCCTGACGGAGCGGCACGGCGGCGTGGGGCTGTCATCCTGAGGCGTATAACACTGAAAGACCGGCAATCCATAACTGCTCCTCTTATTTGTCATCCTGAGGCGCAAAGCGCCGAAGGATCCACCGCGCAAATACTGCAGGATGCCTTCAACTGAAGTTCATGAATCCGAAGACTCCACGGCCCGTTCCGTGATCCATATACAGCAATTATTAAAACAGGAATCCCATTAAAAATTCATTATATACATAGAACAAGGAGGAAAAATGAAGCATCAGGACATCATCAAAAAACTCTCTCTGGACGAGAAATGCTACCTGCTCTCCGGCCGTGATTTCTGGTCCACCTACAGTGTAGAGAAGAAAGGCGTTCCCAGCATCAGCCTCTCTGACGGCCCGCATGGAATCCGCAAGCAGGAAGGCGCAGGTGACCAGCTCGGTCTCGGCGGATCCCTTCCGGCCACATGCTTTCCCACCGCAGCAACGATCGCGAATTCCTGGGATCCGGAACTCGGCGAAGAGATCGGAAGGAACCTGGGGGAGGAAGCTGCCTGTCAGGACGTTGCCGTTCTGCTTGGCCCCGGCCTCAACATCAAGAGAAGCCCTCTCTGCGGAAGGAACTTTGAGTATTTCTCGGAAGATCCTTATCTTGCCGGCAAGATGGCTGCCGGTTATATCCGCGGCATGCAGGAAAACGGCATTTCCGCCTGCCCGAAGCATTTTGCAGCAAATAATTCCGAGCTGAGACGCCAGGCTTCCAACTCTGTTGTTGATGAAAGAACGCTCCGCGAGATCTACCTGACCGGCTTCGAGATCGCCGTTACGGAAGCGCATCCGAAGAGCATCATGTCCTCCTACAATGAAATAAACAGCGTTTATGCAAATGAAAACGAGCATCTCCTGCAGGAGATCTTAAGGGACCAGTGGGGATTCGACGGTTTTGTCGTATCTGACTGGGGCGCCGGCAACAACTTTGTGGAAGGCGTAAAAGCCGGCTCGCATCTTGAAATGCCCACGACAGGCGGTGATTCTGCCGAACAGCTGATCCGGGCTGTGAAAGAAGGAAAGATCGACAAAGCGATGGTCGACCGCCGTGTGGATGAACTGCTGGATGTTGTCCTGGCAGTTGATGCAGCCGTACAGCCTTACAAAGGAAAATCTTTCGATATTGAAGCCCATCACGCAGCGGCCAGGAAAGCCAGCGAGCAGAGCGTCGTTCTGCTGAAAAACGAAGATAACATTCTTCCGCTCGCTGCCGGCGCCAAAGTTGCCGTGATCGGCGATTTTGCCGAAACACCCCGTTATCAGGGTGCGGGTTCCTCTGTCGTCAACCCGACAAAGCTTGATTCTGCCATGGATGTGATAAAGAATTTCCCGCTGGAAGTCGTCGGCTTTGAAAAGGGATATCCGCGCGTCGGCGCAAAGGATCCTGCCATGGAAGCGGCTGCCGCAGAGCTGGCTGCGAAAGCAGACGTCGTACTGCTCTATCTGGGCCTTGACGAGATCTCCGAATCCGAAGGCCTGGACCGTCAGCACATGAAACTGCCGAAGAGCCAGATTTCCCTGCTGAAAGCAGTTCATGCCGTAAACAAAAATATCGTGATCGTCATGTCTGCCGGTTCTGCAGTCGAAATGCCCTGGATCAAAGCCTGCAAGGCCATGGTGCATGGCTATCTGTGCGGGCAGGCCGGTGCGGCTGCTGTCCTCCGGGTCATCATGGGCGACGTGAACCCTTCCGGCAAACTTTCCGAGAGCTATCCCCTCTCCTATGACGATGTATCTTCAAAGCCCTACTTCCCCGCGAAGGAAAGAAGCGTGGAATACCGGGAAGGCCTGTACGTGGGATACCGCTATTATGAAACAGTGAATAAGCCGGTACTGTTCCCGTTCGGTTACGGCCTCTCATACACGACTTTCGAATACAGCGATATCGCTGCGACAGATCAGGAAGTTTCCTTCACCCTGACGAATACCGGAGCCAGGGACGGCGCTGAAATTGCACAGCTGTACGTTTCTGCTGCCGCCCCGAGGATCTACCGCCCGAAGAAGGAGCTCAAAGGATTTAAGAAAGTCTTCCTGAAAGCCGGCGAAAGCCAGAGAGTCACCATCCCGATTGATGATAAGGCATTCCGTTATTTCAACACCAGAACTGACAAATACGAGATCGACGGCGGGGAATATGAGCTGTTAGTCGGCGCAAGCGTCGCTGATATTAAGCTTTCCGCAAAGATCGAAGTAAAAGGGACGGAAGCCCCTCTGCCGGTCGGCATCTCCGAACTCCCGAGCTATGCATCCGGTGATATCACAGCGGTATCGGATGAAGAATTCACGAAACTTCTCGGACATCCGATCCCGGACGGCAGGTGGACCGGAAATCTCCGCATGAACGACGCCATTGCCCAGCTGTATTATGCAAAGAGCCTGAAAGCAAGATTTGTCGGAAAAATCATGCAGGGCATGCTTGATAAGAGCATGGCGAAGGGCAAACCCGACCTGAACATCATCTTTGTCACCAACATGCCGTTCAGGGCGATCGGAAAAATGGCCGGCGGCATGATCAGCCAGGAAATGTGCGAATCGATCGTCACGATCATCAACGGGCATGCGATCGCGTTCTTTAAGGGACTCGGCGGCCTGATCGGCGGTTTCTTCAGACAGAAAAAGGTACAGAAAAAAGCGAAGAGCATAAAATAAGGGGGGGAATATGAGCAGTTTTGCAGAAAAACATCCGAAAGCAGCCCAGTGGATCCGTGAAGGCGGCCTGTTCCTGATCTTCAGCTATGTTGTCACCTTCCTGAAATGGGGACTTCTTACCTTCCTGCCTGCACTGTTCCACGGCATGGTCGGTGATGTTGCCTGGGCATGGCCGGGTATAAACGTACAGGTGATGGGCGTGCCGCTGACGCTGGCCGTCATCGGCAACAGCCTGGCAGACGGCGGACTGGCCTTTACACTTGCCAATTTCACATCGATCATTATTGGCGAATGCATCAACTTCCCGCTGCAGAGAAACGTCACCTTCCGCAGCAAGGGACCGGTGGTTCCCCAGATCCTCTGCCACTTTGCCGGTGCCCTGGGCGTATTCTTCATCATGAATCTGTTCACATGCATCTGGAACCCGGTCACGGCAGCATTCCATGTGCCGGACGGCATCCGCAACATCGTGACGACAGTCGTCACCGGCGGTGTCTCCATGATCATCATCTTTGCGATCGACAAGACCATCTTCTCGCCGGGATTCATGAACAAGGATTATAAGCCTGCAGCAGAAGAGCAGAAATAATACACAATATACAGACGAAGCCGCCGGCACTGCCGGCGGCTTTTTCCTAATCACCTTTGTTTGTGCACAGAATCAGCCTTCCAACAGCTTCAAAACATCCCTCAGCAGTTCACTCCAGACCATAAACAGAGGAATTCATATTATTTGTGCACACTCGACATGTAATTATCCGGAACTGGCTGCCCCTGTATCTTCACTGCAATCATAATATCTGATTTTCGATCACGTCAATGATCTGCTGAATATCCATCGGATGATCTTTGGATTCAAATGTCATGATCAGATCCTTTCCCGGCGTATACCCGTTCTCGATATAAGTTTTGATCTTTCGGGCTGCACTCTGTCTGTATTCCTCCACATCCATCATTCCAAAATGTTCCCAGATCAGAATAACAAGGTGTTCCGGCTGAAGGACCGTGTAATCCGGATAATGAATCATCCCGTTCAATTCCAATGCGCATTCATAACGAAATGGAATATTTCTGCGTTTCAGTTCATGTGCTATGAATGCTTCCGATTTTGAACGGACCATTAATCCTCCTGTGGCCGGCACGATCAGGTTTTCCGGAAATCCGGGATTGGTTTCATATTCTTCATCTTCCCATGCACGTATGATATCACTCTTCCATTCTGTTTCAGGACGCAGCACATCATAAAGCGGTGCGCAGTTCAGGATTCTTTGGTATTTTTTATCTTCCTCTGTTTTATAAACTTTCAAATAAGCATCCAAAGCCCGCAATTCACAGATAAGTTCACGCCGCTGTCTTCTCCATACGGCTTTCCTCGCCAGTGCCTGAATCTTAGCTATGTCTTTTTTCGGCAAATAAACGTATTCCGTTTTCTCACCTCTGCTTCTGTCAGATATTTCCTGATAATATTTGTACCGTGAACCGCTTTTATTGCATTTCAGACTTCCCTCCGGTGACAAAGCAATTCTGGCATCCAGTTCTCTGATCTGCGCGGTCACAGCATCTTTTCGTGCCAGGATTCTTTCAAATAATGTCATAAAAAACCTCCTTATCCGTCCTTCAATACAGGAAATTTCGTCTTGTTGTATCTGATATTTTTTCTTTTTTTCTTTTTATTTCAAACTATTATTTATATTTTCAGTCTTATTATAATATAATCATGCGGTAAGTCAATAGTAATGCTGGCATTCAGCTGCTGCCTTCCTGCATCCTCATGACTCCGACTGCGTGCTGTATGACTCATTTGCAGCCTTCAACGTCCCTGAGACGAGCATATCCCTTTACACTGTTTTAGACTGAAGCGCCTCCACCTGCAGGGGAATGCCCTAATCCTCCGGCGGTATCTGTATTTGAAAAAGTATGCCCTCTCCGAAGGGATTGCCCCGATCCTCCGGCAGCATCAATATTCGAAGCACTATGCGCCCCCGATGGAAAAATTCTTCCCGGATTAATCAACAGCAAGCATCTTGACAGGTGCATAATTGATCCATATAATATTTATGGTTAGTTATATCTAACTATCTTATCGAAAACAACTTTCTTATTCAGTAAGGATGTATTATGAATCATACGATACAAATACTATACGGCCTTCTGATCCCGCTTTTCGGAACTTCTGCCGGTGCAGCATGCGTCTTTTTTCTCAAAAGAGAATTGAAACCGGCGATTCAGCGATCGTTTACCGGATTTGCTGCCGGTGTGATGACAGCCGCTTCTGTCTGGAGCCTGCTTATTCCTGCCATAGCGCAGTCAGCTGGTCTCGGCAGGCTTTCTTTTATGCCGGCTTTTATCGGCTTCTGGACCGGCATCCTGTTCCTGCTGTTTCTTGACAGCGTGATCCCGCACATTCATATGCACGCTGACAAACCGGAAGGAATAAAGGCAGGTTTCAGCAGAACGACCATGCTGCTTCTTGCCGTCACCCTTCACAACATCCCGGAAGGGATAGCTGTCGGGGTCATCTATGCCGGCCTGCTCTCCGAATCTTCCCTGATCACAGCAGGCGGCGCCGCTGCGCTGTCACTGGGGATCGCCATACAGAATTTCCCGGAAGGCGCAATTATTTCCATGCCCCTGCATGCAGCAGGAAAAAGCAAACCGCAGGCTTTTGCTGACGGAGTACTTTCCGGCGCTGTAGAACCGGTATTTGGCCTGCTTACCATCCTGGCAGCTTCCTGGATCATTCCTGCCATGCCGTATATGCTTTCTTTTGCGGCCGGTGCCATGATCTATGTCGTTGTGGAGGAACTAATCCCTGAAATGTCTGCCGGGGAGCACTCCAATATCGGTGTGCTCGCTTTTTCCGCCGGCTTTACGCTGATGATGATTCTGGATGTCGCGCTGGGTTAAACTGTCATTCGCATCCGTAAAGCGGACGTTCGCATCCCGCTCTACTACATACGCATGAACCTCAGCCGCCTTCGGCGGCTTCTCAAGTGCCGCTTTCACTGCACCTGAGACAAGCATCCCCCTGTACCTCACTTTATGAGTCTGCCTCATTGAAGGCGGGGAATGCCTGCACTCGGTTCAAAGGAAAGAATCTGTTATTATTGGAACGAATCCCGGATATACGACTCTCAAAATTTAATCTGTGCACATATTCGCTCTTTCAGATTGTTTATGGTCTTTGGTTGTGCATGAGAATCCTTGATAACAATTATTATGGTCCCGCAGTCCTCTCATTTAAGGAACCTAAAAATCCTGCCAACTACCATCTGTGCACGAATCCGGCAATTTTCAGGAAAACAAAGAAAGGTACGAGACCATAATTCGTCCTGCCCTCACAATCTGTGCACCGACTCAGACCATAAACATCAAGAATATGATTTTTCATGCACAGCAGCAGAATCGGATTGACACAATTTGTCTAAGTTGTATGCATCAGTACCAGATGAAATCTTAATAAGACAGCCAGCTATTCCTTCAGATTCTGTTTCAGCTGAAAAACGACAGCCGGACTTTCCTCTGCTTCTTTTTAACTGCAGCATGACAGCCGGACCTTCCTCTGCTTCTTTTTAACTGCAGCATGACAGCCGGGCCTTCCTCTGCTTCTTTTTAACTGCAGCATGATTGCCGGGCTTTCTCCCATCTTCCTTTTGATTCCAGATGCAGTATTCAGGTCTGCCTTCAGAACAGTGCTTTTCTCCAACATGCAAATAAAAAACCGGGCAGTCTGATGGTTGCCCGGAAGCTTCTTCTCTAAAAATATGCAGTTCATTTCACTCTTCATACAGGAAACGAAAGGCCATCGATCAGCCAGGAGCGCACCGCAGCATCTTCCTGAAGACCTTCCAACGGAAAGGGAATGCAATCATATTTCCCCTCAACAAAATGCCTTCGTTAAGACTCCGGCAGCGTAAATCCGTTTGCCACGAGCTGCGCCAGTACCTCGTCGCTGCTCATGAAATCGATGAACTCTGTTGCGGTCTCCTGTCTGCCTGTGCTCGTCAGGATACCCAGACGGTAAGTGGTAGGCGCGAAGCCTTCCACGATATGGATCTTCTCTGCTTCCAGCACGGCGTCATTCTGATATACGAATCCGCAATCGGCTGTGCCGTCGATCAGCATGCCCAACAGCTCTTCTACAGACGCTGCCAGATAAACTTCCTTCTCTTTCACGCCTTCCCAGAGTTCCTGTTCTTTCAGCGTATCGATCGTATACTCTCCCACCGGAAGATAGATCGGATCCCCGATCGCAACGGAACGCGCTTTCTCAAGATCAGCGACGGTAATGATTCCCAGCCTGGAATCCCTGGGAACAACGAAGGCCAGCTCGTTCGTCATCAGTGCATGCACAGAGCCTTCGATGACCATTCCCTCTTCCTGCAATGCCGACATATATTTCTTCCCGCCGATGAAAATCAGGTCAAATGCAGCGCCGGATTCGATCTGATTCTGAAGATTTTCGGAACTGTCATAGACCATCTCGACCACTATATTGGGATATTTCTCATTGAACTGGGGAATGAACTGCTCGTCCATGATGGTCCTCAGCGTCGAAGAAGCTGCTACGACCAGCTTTCCGTCACTGGCCTGCGATTCCGCACCTTCTTCACCTTCTTCCCCTTCTTCTCCGGATTCCGCCGTCTCCCCCTCTTCCTGATCGGGTTCTTCTCCCGTCTGCGATTCGACCGCTTCTACGGTCTCGCCGGCTTCTTCCGCACTTTCAGCAGATGTCTGGCTTTCGCCTTCTGCTGCTTCGCCTTCGACAGCCTCACCTTCAGCAGCTTCACCGTCTGCTTCTCCTTCAGCAGCTTCGCCCTCTTCTGCCTGCTCTCCTTCCGCCACTGCGGAAGCTTCTTCCGATCCGGGCATCAGGGATTCTCCCATCTGACTCTCGCCAGCCTCTGCAGATATTTCCGTACCAGCAGCCTCTGTCTCCTCTGAAGAACTTCCGCAGCCGGCAATGGAAAAGACCATCACCGCCGCAAGAATATATACCAGCACCTTTTTCATAACAGTTGCTCTCCTATCATGATCTGACCGTCAAAGCGACCGTGACGGTCTGTTTCCTATCCACAAAAACAAAGCGTTCGTGTGTATGCCGGTTCACTCACCGGCATTCCCGTAAGCTTCTTCCTCGCTGATCGTCTCCATCTCGTCAAACCGTTTCTCGACCTGTGCCCGGATATATTTCTCGATTTCCTCACGGGAAAGGCCGTCCGGGATCTCGAACTCGTCCGGAAGAAGTTCGGCATCTTCATCCGAAAGCACGAACAGCGTGTCTTCCCTGTCCTCTTCCGTCTTTCCGCCTACTTTTTCGATCGCAGCAGCAAGCGCTTCATCTTCCTCATGTTCATGGCAGGAAAAATCATGGCTGTGCCCTGCAGGTCCCGGTCCACCGATATAGTCACGGATCAGCGGCAGCTGGTTCCTGCGGAAACGGATATACGCCCGCTGCGCTTTTCTTCCGCTGCCGTCAAACCTGCTCACGCCGGCATTTGCGAGGACCTCGAACGGCTCCTTTTCGATCGGCCCGCAGATGACGGCTTCACAGTTCTCATCCATGATCTTTGCCGCAAACAGCAGATTCTCATCATCCTGTTTTCTTACCACATCATAGATGTGTTCCTTCTCGGTATCCACAAGAAGGAGCCAGGCAGCCTTCTTAAAGTCCGCAGCCACCAGGCCGTCCGCATTGTCCGTTTCACAGCATATTGCGATTTTCATATTGATTCACCCTGTTGTTTATTTGCTTCCAAAGGAGTTTTCTATATTCTATCATCACTCTGCGGAATGTTCAATGAACATTTGCTCGCAGCGTTTTGCAAGCGCATACCGGCGTTCAAAGGATCTCATTGCCTCCGGGTCATTCTTAAATTTCTCCCGCTTTGGTGCGAACCTTTCATCAATCGTCACCCGCGTACACCCCCGGATCATCTTGTCCGCCAGGAAAACGATCAGGTTCTCATTCAGCGTCTTTGCATATTCCTCCGGCAGTTCCGTATGTGTGCGCACAAGGCTGGAGACGCGTTCATACCCCAGATCCAGCAGGCAGTCCGCGCCGGCTTCCGCATGCTGTTTCAGTCCTTTTGCCACATCATGCAGCATCCCGCCGGCATAACACAGATCTGCATCCAACCCGGTCCTCTCTGCCATTTCCGCCGCCAGCACCGCTACAGCGGCAGAATGCGCCAGCAGGGTTTGATCCACGACAAAGAACCGCAGGATTTCTTCACAGCGATCCCTGTCCGGGCATCTGCGCTGCGCAGACTCTTCGATCAGCCTCCGGTACGCCTCCTGCGTATCAGAATCCATGATCGAGCCGTGATCCGGCGTCCGCAGGCAGACGGTCTTCATCTGTTCTGAAAGGTACGCGCCCCGCAGTCCGCCGCGGCCTTCAAATGCCAGGAACTTATCCAGTGCCGCAGCATTGATAAAAATCGGATGTCCGGGTTCGTCACAGCATTCCGGGAAGATCGCATCCGGTCCGGCAGAACAGGCTGCCGTCAGGATCTTCTTTATGGTAAACGACGATACCATCGGAACATCCACCGGCAGTGTCAGAACGCCCGAAACATCTTCCGGTGCACATCCCTGCCGCAGGGCACGTGCATGCGCACCGTCTGCACCTTCCGCGGCTGCCGCCGCAGCATACTCGTCCTTCACATACTGGAGTCCGATCTTCAGGGAATCGTACATATGCGTTGAAGCGAAGTCCGGATTATGCAGGAAGACCACCTGCCGCTCTCCGTCTTCCGGATACTGTTTCCGGACAGCAGCAATAATATCCTCCGCTCTGTATCCCGTGATCACCAGCGCTTTATCGATCCCGATTTCAAAGAATGTATCCAGCTCCCTGATGATATTTTCCGTGCCGTCCACCTTCATCAACGGCTTGAAATCGCCCATTCTGGAGGATAGTCCTGCAGCGGATATAATGAGTGTAAATTGGTTCATCTTGGTCTTTCTCCTGTTTTCAGCCTTTGAGCAGGAATAGGCCGGCTGCGCATACAAGCACGCCCGCGAGCTGTCTGATGGAAATGCGTTCCTTATACAGCAGGAATCCAATGAACAGCAGTGCGATAGCCAGACAGATATTGCATGTCAGCGCCCCGTTGCTCACTTTCCATCCAGCCCTGTAAAGAAATACATACCCCGCTTCCAGCCCGATGATCGCCAGGCCCAGCACAAAAGACGTCCAGTTGATCTTTGCCATTTCAGCCATGACATTTGCAGGCTTTACATATATAACAAATGCTGCAAACGAGATGACTGCACTGATCAGATAGGTAACAGTCAAACCGGCGAATACATTCAGCTCTCCCGGCATCGACTTCTGACAGATATTATAGAAGCAATTTGAACCTACGATCAGCAGCAGTGGCAACAACATATCCCACATGATCTTCCTCCGTTGTAAATGCAAATTTGCCGCCGTCCGCAGGGATGGTGGCAATCTCAAACAATGCTATTCTGTCCTCTCATTCTGCCAGAAAATGAATCATAGCATACAATCTCCAAACCGTCAATTTCCCGCACACCTGTTTTCTTCTACAGCGGGTTTCCGGGAGTTCACTGCTAGCTACCCTAAAACTCTCTATTCTTATTTGTCTCATCCCCTAGAAAAGACTGTTTCATCACCATTCACTCCGCACTTGTTGACTTGCCATCCCACAGACACGAATACTACGATCACCTTAAATGGAGGCGTTTTTTATGCATTGCTTGGTAATAATCCCAAGCATCATTGCGAACAATCGCCAAAGAAGATTCCTACTCACACCTCTTGACCTACATCTTATCTCCCATTGATTGATGCGATAGTCAAATATACACACTCAGTGGCATGGTGTTCTGCAAAATAGCTTGCATTTCCGAGAGTTTGTTCACCGTTTGCTTACTCCATGAGCTTATTAACAATCTCTTTCATGTGAGCGAGTATGGCAATAGAAATTTCAATCCCGAAAAGATGGGTAAGGAACTACCGTTCAAATGACCAAATATAGTTCTTAGGTAGCCAGCCTCGACTGTTTTCATATCAGCTGTAACATTACCCTCTGCTCGGGACAAAAATCTCTTTTCTATCTCTGTATAGTTGCCGTCATCTGAGCAATCCACATTTATTCTTCATCCATAACGTTTTTTAAGGAATCTGATGCCTTTGATCAAGAATCATTTTCTTGCCTCTCCCGTACCTTACTATTCTTACATCTCATTATAAAAAGGCATTGCAGGAATAGCTCCATGTCTTGTAACTGTCATGGCTGCTGTCCTGTTCGCAAACTCCATCGCTTTTCCCGGTTCGATGCCCATACATACCGAAAAGCAGAACGCACCTATAAAGGAATCGCCTGCCCCTGTTGGGTCTACAACTTTGACGCCCTTGACAGCAGGGCTGTACAGATACTCATTCTTATATAGTATTGCTGCTCCGGCAGAGCCGAGTGTAACAATCACATTTTCAGCTCCCTTTTTATGCAAAAAAACAACTGCCTTCCTTAAAGACTCCTCATCAAGTCTATCACCCTCTCTTACTCTAACACCTGTGAGATCGTATAATTCATGTTCATTCGGGGCAATATACTGAAGTGTTTTCAATAATTTTTCCGATATATGAGAGGACGGAGCCGGATTCAGCATTACGGGAACACCTTCCGCCTTTGCAGCCATTGCGATCTCCTCATTTACAGCTGCCGGTATTTCATTCTGCAGAACAACCATCTTGAAATCGGCTATATCTTTCTTTACTCCCGCTATATCATTACTGCACAGCGTCATATTTGCTCCTGGTGTTACGATAATCCTGTTCTCTGCAGATCCCTGATCATTTTTTTCGAGAAGAATTGCTGCACAACCAGTGGAAACCATTTCATCAAAAACTATTCTCCCGGTATCTACTCCCTCTGAACTGATAATATCAAGAAGTTCCTTCCCCATATTGTCCCGTCCGAGCTTGCCCAGCATCACAACAGCAGCACCTAGTCTTGCCATCTGAACTGCCTGATTAGCTCCTTTTCCACCTGCAGCTTTTCTAAACAGACTTCCCATAACCGTTTGTCCTTGCTGTGGCATTACTTTTGTTTCAAATATCATATCCATATTCAGACTGCCCGCTACTAAGATTTTGGGTTTCAGCATGATCATTCTCCATTTTATATCAAAAGCCCCGGGATTTAAATCTCCCGGGGCAACATGAATCTACCTTACATCGATTATTCCTTGACGATGCCGCATTCTTTTGCAAGCAACATCATATCCTCGGGAATAGCATCTCCGTTGATTGCAGGGAAAACTTTTCCATAATAGTCCCAAGGGAATACCGTGTACATCCAGAATCCAATACGATTAATATACTTATAGTAGCTCCAAAGAAGATTATACATATCTTCTTTGGTCTGGATGCTGTCATATGCATCTACGATCATGAAAAAGAAGTCGCAGATTTTAGGCAAATTAAGCCAAGCAGCAGGGCATTTGCTGTCTTTTCCCAAATTTCCTCCAAGCACAATGACCTCATCATGATACATATTATAGAACAGACGTTTGAAGCACCCTAACGTCATCTCTTCGTCAAACAGTGTCTCATAGAAAGGATATTCAATAAGCAGCCAGCCGATTCCCTCGACATCACTCAGCATAAAGAAAAGATTTCCAAATGCCTGTCCGTCTGTACCAGCACCACTCGGGAAAATACCCTTTTTGCCCAATGTGATTTCCGCGGGCTCATCAAACCAGATCTTATCTATTTCGGCTTCAATAACTTCTTTGACATCGCGCCAGTCTCTCATCTGATTAAGCCTCCTCTCTCTCAAATACAAGATATGCCATCTTGTGATATGTATAGTTATGAAGCCAGATATCATAACAGGCTTCGCAGTATTGATCCATATCTTCCGGGATGACTTTTGCTGTCAGGGGACCGCTAGGGCTCAGCGGCTCTGTGGGATCTCCATAGATCATAAAGAAATTCCAGCCGTTTCTGAAATAGATTTCACCAGCGTGTGTGTCCGTAAGCATAAATCCTTCTTTTGCCGGAGCTTTTTCGATTTCCATTGGATTTTTAGGGGGACGCGGAACTGCAAGATACCCTCTCCCTGTGGATACGGTATGCTGGCAGACAGCTTTTGTGGGTTTTTCAAGGTATTTCCACATCAGCTCGGAACCGTAAGGCTCTTCCGCGTCATTTACCACAGCATGCGCGACAAAGCCATTCGGAAATGTTACTTTGATCCTTCTCATGAATACTACCTCCTTCAACAGCAGTGTTTATATCTTTCACGGAAACGTTGCCCCGTGCAGACGCTCTTAATGATATAACAATCATACCCTTTTAACTTTACTTTAGGTCAATATCGTTTTCCTGTTGAAAAGCGAAAAATGGTAAAGCATACTATATTTTTTACCATGCTCTTTTCTGTTTGATTACTGACTGTACATTTATATCCTTCTTAAAGCACCTCGTCATATATATAATTGTTGCGGTCGTCCAGCCTGCCACCTCACTTATGGGAACTGCAGTAAAACCAATAATTCTATAGAGAGAATAGATTGTCACGACCCTGATCACGAGTGCTGCTGTATTACCGATTACAGGAATACTTACTTTTTCATACCCTTGCAGCAGTCCAAGTGCAGCACATTCAAGTGAAAACACCGGATAGAAAATACAGAAAGTAAGAAGCAGTCTTGCTGCATACCATGCAGTCTCTTCGGTAACACTGAACCAACCGATCATCTGCCTGTTATACAGAAAAAGCATAATGCTTACGAATACCGAAAATATTACAGATATTCCTGCACCGCACCAGAATCCTGACACTGCGCGTATCTTTTTTCCTGCGCTTCTGTTCTGTGCTGCAAATGTTGTTATTGCTGTTCCAACATTGGTCACAGAAAGCATGATCATGGTATCGATCTGATAGGCAGTTGTTATACCTGCAACAGCTGCGGTACCAAAGGAATATATGGCATACTTTGACAACAAACTTCCCAGCGGAAGAATCATCCGCTGCAGTCCAATCGGCAGTCCAAGCTTCAGCCCCGGCAGAAGAGCATCTCTCCCAGGCATCATATCCTTTATTGAAAACTTCAGCAGATCATGTGCAGCCATTATTCTGATAAACAAATAAAGACACGCAGTTGCCTGTGCCGCCACTGATGCGGTTGCCAGTCCTCCTACTCCCATTCCGGCAAAGCTTATAAGCATGATATCAAGCACGATATTTGTCACTGCTGATGCAATAACTCCAATCATTGCATCACGACTGTTACCAATACCGCGAAGGAACGCCGCAAAAAGGCTGTACATCGCCTGAAAAGGAATTCCGGCGAACACTATGCGGCTATACAACAACGCGTCCGCCATTATGTCATCCGGCACGTTCATAAAATGAAGGATTTGTCTCATAAAGACTATTCCGGCAAGGGAAATGATCAAAGAGACCAGACACATAAAAGACGAGAAACCTCCGGTCAGAGAATGAATCTCAGACAGATGTTCGTCTCCTTCTCCATAGATCTTGGCTATCAGAATATTTGCACCTGCTGCAATACCATTTACTCCATTCAGCAAAAGTATAACCGTACCTGCATTAGCTCCTGCCGCAGCAATGGCACGGTCTCCAAGGAAATATCCGGCAATGATCAGGTCTGCCATATAATAGAACTGCTGAAGCATCGCGCCCAATATCATAGGCACTGCAAATACCAGCAATACCTTCAGGATATTTCCACTTGTCATTCTTGCAGTCTTCAATTACCGCCGTCCTTTTTGAACAAATAATCACATTCGAAATCTGTAATGCACCTTGAACAGCCGATACAGGCCGGCTCTGTCAGAAAAACCGTCCTGTACCTGTGTTTTTGTGCCTTTACTATTTTACAGCTTCACACTCTGCAATAGTTTTTATGATCAGCGCAGCTGCTACAGATCCGGGGTCCAGAAGGCTTCTTGAATCTTCACCTCTTCTTGCTGCTCTGCCCCATACTGCAAGCATGCCTACCGTAGAGTCAGATCCTTTTTTCGCTGCTTCAGCAGCCCTTAGGAGCATTTCTTTCGAATCTTCTTCTTTTTCAATCTGTTTCATTACCTGAACTGCCGGATCAAATCCATCCAGGAATGTTTTCTCCCCGACTTTAGACTTTCCGATTTTTATAATTCCCTGTTCGAAAGCGTCCAGGAAAATCGCGATATCCATGCCGGACATTTCCGTTTTCCCCTTAAACACCTTTCCTGCCTGCATGAATCCAGACGAAATAAGTGTCCCAAGACTCGATGAAGCATGGGCATTCATGGTCTTTCCTGCATTGTAGAACAGCTTTCCAAGATCAGTCTCTTCGGGGTTTGTTTTCACATAATTATTAACAGCCCCGAATCCATCTGTCATGGTTATTCCCAGATCCCCGTCTCCCACGACTCCATCAAGCTTTATAAGATATTCCCTGTTCTCTTTCATAACCTTTTCCAGGTCGTCAAAAATAACCGCAAATTCTGCTGCTGTCAGTTTCATCATGCCCCCTATTCTACAGCTGCAGCTGTGTAAAGAATGGTGTGTTCGCAGGACGGCACAAATACTTCTTCAGTTCTGCATCAAGCTTAAAGAGCGATATAGACATTCCTGCCATTTCCATTGAAGTCGCGTACTCCCCTGTGTAAACTTTAAAAATCTTTATCCCTTTTTCAGAAAGAACTTCGTGTACCCTGTTATAGCTTACATACTGTTCCTCAAGCGGAGTGGCTCCAAGCCCATTCATCAATACAGCAACCTCGTCGCCTTCCTGAAGATCCATGTCAGCAAGCACAGGTTCAAGCATCTCGTCAACGATCCTGTCTGCCGTATCCAGCTTTCCCCGTCTTATTCCAGCTTCACCGTGAATTCCCATCCCGATTTCCATTTCATCTTCAGCAAGTTCAAAGCTGGGGTGCCCTACTCTCGGAATGGTGCACGGTGAAAGAGCAACGCCCATTGTCGCGACATTATCAGCAGCTTTCTGCGCCAGCCTCGTGACTTCTTCAAGAGAGAGCATTTCGGCTGCTGCAGCACCAGCGACTTTATACACAAAGAAAATTCCAGCGACACCACGGCGATTCTCTTTATGATTGGAAGAGACGTCATCTCTTCCGATGACCGTGTTTACTTTAATATCATCTTCAAAATCAGCCATCTCGGCGGCCATGTCAAAATTCATGCGGTCCCCACCGTAATTCCCATAGATATAAAGCACTCCTGCTCCTGTATCAATGGCTTTCGTGACCTCATGCATTTGCTCCGCACTTGAAGACTGAAACACTTCTCCAATGCTACAGCCATCCAGCATTCCGTCCCCAACATACCCCAGAAAAAGAGGGAGATGTCCACTGCCGCCACCGGTCGCCAAACCTACCTTGCCGGGAGTAATATTCTTTTTAACGAGGGAGTGGATGTCGTCATTTACATATGTATAAACATCCGAATGTGCCTTGTAGAGACCAGTGAGCATATCCTTGATAAATGTATCCGGTGAATTGAGAATCTTTTTCATTGTCGTAACCTTTCTTTCTAGAGAATATCAGCCCTTAACAGCACCTGCGGTAACCCCTTGAATGATATATTTCTGAAATATAAGATATATGATCAGAACGGGTATCATGGATAACAGAAATACGGCAAATGCCTGATTCAGCTCATTTGCTCGTTCTCCGAGCAGATAGAACTGCACAAGCGGGATCGTTCTTTTGTCGATCTTCTGCAACAACACTACTGATACCTGGAAATCATTCCATACATTCAGGATATTTAACACAAGCGAAGTAAAGAGTATCGGTTTCATCAGCGGCAGTACCACCGCAAAGAATGTTTTGTATCTTCCGGCTCCGTCTACAAACGCAGCCTCTTCCAGTTCTCTCGGAATTCCATTTACAAATCCGGTAATAATCAATACTGTAAAAGCTATCTGAACTCCTGACTTGACTATTACAAATCCACCCAATGTATTCACCAGTCCGTAATTCACCAGCATCTTATAAAGCGGCGTCATGATAGACTGGAAAGGAATAATCATTGCTCCCACAAAGAGATAATATACGAAGTTGTACAGCAGAGATCTCTTTCTGGCAATGATATAGGCAGCCATTGTACAGACTATCGTTATCAGAATAATAGAAAGGCTGGTTACGATCAGGCTGTTTCCCATCACATGCCAGAATTTTGTATAGGCAATACCCTCGGTAAAATTCTCCCAGTGAAATGTTTTAGGAAACGAAAGCCTGTCAGTTATCATTTCTGATTTTGACTTGACAGAATAAAGCATTACAAGAAAAAACGGAATCAGAAAGGTGAACATAAAAGCAATGACTACAATCTTGGCGAGAATATCCCGTATCCTGATCTTTTTCATTACATCTCCACCTCCTTTGACCTGAAGAACCAGGCTGTCAGCCCGCTTATGATAAACACTGCCACTGTAAATACAACAGCCATTGCCTGTCCATATCCGGCTTTGTAATACTTAAACAGGTTGTTGTAAATCAGCATTGCCACTGTCTCGGCAGACCGTCCCGGACCGCCTCCTGTTGCTGCCATGGGATAGTCAAACACTTTCATATTCCAACCAATCAGCAGCGTAAAATTCGTTGTGATTGATGGCACGATCAGCGGCAGTGTTACATGTTTGAATGTCTGCCACGGACTTGCGCCTTCGATCTGAGCAACCTCATAATAATCAGCCGGAATACCCTGCAGACCCGCAATATAGATAACCATGCAGTATCCGGTAGTCGCCCAAACACAGATGAATGAAATTCCAACCATAACCCATGTCGACGAGCTGAGTGGATTAGACACACCGAATATGCCATAGAAAACATCACTGTAAATATATCTCCAGGTGAAAGATACCAGCACCAGGCTCAAACAATACGGCATAAACGCAATCGTACGGCAGAAATTATTAAATCTTGTACTTCTTTGAAGCAGCAGTGCAAGGATCAGTCCCAATATATTCGGAAAAATTGTGGCGATGACCGTAAACACAACCGTATTAACTGTTGCGTTTGAAAATGTTTTATCTGTAAACAATCGTATATAATTCTGAAAGCCCACATAACTGTAGGTCGGCCTGATTCCATTCCAGTTTGTAAAGGACAGCCTTACGCCCTCAAAAAAGGGGATGATAATTATCATGATGAACAGGGCCAGTGCCGGAACCAGGAAAGAAAAATCCGCTAGCTTTCTGCGAAAAATACTTACTCTTTTCCTTTGTACTCCTGTCTGCGCAGATCCCTTGTTATTATTCATAGTTGTCTCCCATTTTTTTGTTCCAGAGGATATATTCTATGACTAGTATTAAAATCTTTACTGTTTATCACCATACCGCTCTTTATCCGGGAATCCCGGTATTAGCCGGGATTCCCATGTTTTTCAAGGAGTTTCTGTCATTACTGAGTGATATAAGACAGCTCTTCATCCAAATCAGAAAGCGTCTGATCAATATCAGCCTCGGTCTTTCCTTCCGAAATGAAGGTATGAATCGCAGTCTTCAGCGTCGTCAGGGCTTCACCGTCATAATCCGGTACATCCGCCTTGGAGACAACCTTGCCTGCTGACACATAAGCATCAATATCTGCAAGATGCTTGTATGCCGATGTATCAACTGCAGCATCTGCTGCTGCAGAATAGCACTTGGCAGCTGCCGTCCAAATTGCCTGGCCTTCGCCGGAAGACAGGAATTTTACATACTCTCTGGTCATCTCGGGGTTCGGGCAGTCTGCACCAATGATGAAAACATCATCACATCCGAACCACAGCAGGTTCTCTTCAGGGTTATTGGACCAAGGGAACGGGAAAAATCCATATTCATCTGTAGATCCCGCATCTGCAGCTGCAGCCAGGATATCACCAACACTCCATCCGCCGCAGATCATCATTGGTCTTTCACCAACACCGAATCCGGCAACAGCATCACCCTGTGTACGATTTCCGTCATCAGGCGCTTTATAGGTCGTAAGTTTTGCAAGGATCTTAAACCATTCCTTTGCAAGTTCGGAATCTGCCAACTTGATCTCTCCTGATTCTGACTGTGTAAAAATGCTGTCCTCTCCCCTTACATGAGCACTTACAGTTGCGTACGAATCAAAGAAATGGAAAACCGTATTTGCACCGTTCAGCGGAACCATAAACGGATACGTTCCCTTGTCCATAAATGCATCACACACAGCAACGAATTCATCCCACGTTGTAGGAACTGATACTCCGGCTTCCTCAAACATCCTGACATTATAGAAAACGCCTTTTACCTGCCCGTCGAAAGGAACTCCATAGTATTTTCCGCCCACCTCGGTTTCAGCAAGAAGATCAGGATTGATACCGCCAATCAAATCGTCATACTCGCTAAGATCCATCACGTAACCGGCTTCGATATACTGCTTGATGGTTCTTGGCTTAGCCTGACAGATATTGGGGGCATCCCCTGCCACGACCCGGTTCTGAAATACCGTAAGCATATCATTGGAATCCATTGCGATATACTCGAAAGAGACATTTGGATGCAGTTCCGTAAACTTCGCCTGGATCTCCTCCATGGCAGCACCAAGAGTACCCTCCGTGTTGTAGTCAAGGATACTGATCAAAACCGGCTCATCCGATGCTTCAGCAGCTTCCGTTTCCGGAGCCTCTGTTGCAGCCGCAGGTTCTGCTGCTTCTGTTTCAACTGCAGGTGCAGCAGTCGTTTCCGGTGCAGAGCTTCCTCCGCAGGCAACAAGTGACAGGATCATAGCAGTTGCCATGACCAGTGCGACGATCTTTCCCATTTTCTTTTCCATGTCTTCCTCCTTATTGTTTTTAGGCTTAATCTGCCTTTTATTTACTTAGGAGCATCGGTTTTTTCAAAATACCTACTGCATGTTTTACCGACACATCCTTAAAGTTCCGGTTCTGAAAGCTCACACAGTTTTTCAATATATTCTTTTGTCATCTTCGGTCTGGAAAGACCAAGTTCCCAGGGAAACACATTCCAATACCACCAGTGATATCTGTTCACATAGCATTCCCAAATCCAGATCAAATCCCGGAAATCTTCCTTGTTCGTGATGCTGTCATAAGAATCTACGATATCCAGATAAAAATTCCACATCTCTTTCATATTGAACCAGGGGGCAGGGCAGTGAGGCGGGTTGTACTTTCCATAGAGCTGGCATGTCCCCTCTGTAAGAATCCTGAACATATCCTTGCACTGATCCAGCGAATAGAGATCGCTTTTTATCATGTCATACATTGCAGGCTCGATCACTGCCCAGCCCATAGCCTGCGTATCAGAAATCAGAAACAGCTGGTTCGTAAGAACCTGTCCGCCTGTGCCAGCCCCTCCCGGAAATACTCCCATTTTGCTCATCGTGACAGCTTTTGGCTCGTCAAACCATATCTTTTTCAGTGCCTCGTAAATGGCATCCTGTACATCTTTCCAATTTTTCATCTGTATCACCTCTTCCTTCTCTTATCACGCTTCTTCAAAGCGTTCTGCTGATATGACCGCCAGCTTGTGATAGAGATAGCAGTGATACCAGACATCTTTACACGCTTCCATATACTCTGCCAGCTGCTCTTCTCTGACATGAGCGATCTCTCCCGCACCCGAGATAAGCGGCTCTGTAAGCTCTTCGTGCATAAGGAGCAGATCAAATCCGTTCCATCCGATCATTCCGGCCAAATCACCGCAAAGAAGAAGTGGCTCTTTTGGTGCGACCATCATAAACTTCTTGTCCGGAAACGGATATGAATTGATCAGTCCACCTGTGGACCCGGTATGATGGCAAACAAAATCCTTCCTTCCATCTTTGAGAAAATTCCACAGATTCTCTTCAAGTTCTGTCTCCTTCCCGGCGAAGTCCGCCACGACCCTGCAGCCGTTTGGAAATGTTATGGCAATACTTTTCATGATTCCTCCTGTATATCTCAACTGTTATCAGTTGGTGATTACTTCTCCGGTAACTCTGTCAAACACATGAATCTTCTCTTTATCGAATGTGAACGCCGCCTGATCTCCAGGTCTCAGTTCAGTTGCAGATTCAGTCCTTATCGTGATCTGTCTGTCTCCAAGGACAACATACAGGAATACTTCCGCTCCCAGCATCTCGTAGACGTTTACCCTGCATTCGAACACTTCATCCCTCGGTTCATATTTACTCAATATGCAAATATCTTCCGGCCGAATTCCAAGATCTACAGCCTTTCCAACATAGTTTCTTTTCCGAATTGCCCTGGCTTTTTCATCCGGGAGCACAATTCTTTTCCCCTCAGTCACAAGCGCGATTTTCCCATCATGCTCTTCAACCTGAACCTCCAGAAAATTCATCTGCGGCGATCCCATAAATCCGGCAACAAACCGATTCTCAGGCTTGTCATATAGATTCCTAGGACTGTCCACCTGTTGTATCACTCCATCCTTCATGACAACAATGCGTGTGCCTAACGTCATCGCTTCGGTCTGATCATGGGTCACATAGATTATGGTAGCATTCAAGCGCTGATGCAGTTTTGCTATTTCTGTTCTCATCTGAACACGAAGTTTTGCATCAAGATTTGAAAGCGGTTCATCCATCAGAAACACCTTGGGATTCCTTACGATTGCCCTTCCCATTGCTACCCGCTGCCGCTGACCGCCTGAGAGCATCTTGGGCTTCCTGTCAAGTAAAGAAGTAAGCTCCAGGATTTCAGCCGCTTTCTTTACTCTCTTCTCGATCTCCTTCTTTGGAGTTCCTCTCAGCTTCAGGCCGAAAGCCATGTTCTGATAGACCGTCATATGAGGATACAAAGCATAATTCTGAAATATCATGGCGATATCTCTGTCCTTCGGCTCCGCATCATTCATCACCTTTCCATCGATCAGCAGCTCGCCGGAAGAAATATCCTCCAATCCGGCTATCATTCTTAAAGTAGTAGATTTTCCACAGCCGGAAGGTCCCACGAAAATAATAAATTCCTTATCCTTTATATCCAATGTAAAGTCTTTAACAGCTTCAAATCCGTTCGGATACTTCTTAAAAATGTTTTTCAAGGATATCTCTGCCATAGTACTCCCCTTCTGCAACAGTATTTAATGCTGATTTCCAGTTGACCTTTGCACAGATTTAATTCTGCTGTTAGAATTATATTGTATTCTGTCTACTTAATATCAATATGTAAATTTTTTTTAATTCGGGTTTTTTATTAAGTCTACTTTACATCTCTAAGTATGGCGTCTTAACAATAAAGCTTACTCTTACATCAGCCTTCCGTATCCGGCTTCAGCCTTTACCTCACCATTCTCATAGATGATTTCTCCACGCAGGATTACTGTCTCTGGTTTCCCGGTCACCTTCACGCCATCCAGGAAATGGCAGATGTCCTTCGCCTTTGTATGCATCTCATCAGCTTTCAGTTCATATTCCTTATAAGGATCCAGGATAACAAGATCTGCATCGTAACCGACTTCGATCTTTCCTTTTCCTACCAGTCCGAAAATACGAGCCGGATTCTCGCTGAGAAGTTCAACTGCTCTCTCCAGGCTGATTCTTCCGTCCTTTACAGCTTTGAAGATAAAAGCTCCTCTTGTTTCAAGCCCAGGGAATCCAGACGGTGCAACAAAAATATCCTCTTTTTTGCGTTCCTTCTCCGCAACGGTATACGGAGCATGATCACTGCCAATGGTATCTATTGATCCGTCTTCTACATATTTCCAAAGCTGTTCTACCATTTCAGGAGATCTGAGTGCCGGATTGCATTTTACGTATGTACCATATTTGTCAAGCCATGTCTCATCCATATAGAGATACTGCGGACAAGTTTCAATATAAACCTCCTGTCCCTTTGCTCTGGCTTCAAGTGCCGCCTCAACGGCTTCTGGGCTTGAGATATGTACCAAGTAGGTTCTTGCCTCTGTTGCTCTGGCTAATGTGAGAAGTTTTTTTACTGCAAGTACTTCCGTAACAGGAAGTCTGGACAGACAATGTGCTCTCGGGAATGTCATTCCTTTGCTACGCAGTTCTCTGATTCCGTTGGATACCATATCGTTATCTTCAGTATGTGCTGCGGCAAGAAGACCAGTCGATGAGATCTCTTTCAATGCACAATACAGTTCGTATGTATTGCTGCAGCACAGACCTTCAAATTCTTTTTCCCTGCCTTCTGGAGGCTCATGCAGGAATGTCTTAAATCCAACGATTCCAGCATCTGCCACTCGTCCGATCTGATCAAGATGGTCTCCGCCTGCAGCGCCGAGAAATGCGCCATCCACTACTGCCTGCTCCAGAAACGCATCCCTGCGGGCTTTCAGTATTTCAGGAGAATACTGCGGCGGTGTAGATATTGGATGTTCTATAATGCTCGTTGTTCCTCCTGCCGCCGCCGCACAGGTTCCTGTAAAAAAATCCTCCCTGTGTGCGCCTCCCGGATACCTGATATGTACATGCGGATCTACACCACCCGGCAATACATATTTTCCTGCCGCATCGATCACTCTTTCTGCATCCAGTTCATAATTGTCCGCATTAAGTCCTGTTATCTTTCCATTTTTAACAGCAATGCTGCAGCAGACCTGAGCTCCTTTCAGTACTACCGTTGCATTTTTGACAATCAAATCCAGCATTTTCCCCTCCTTATTACAGACGTGTACTATTGCAACGCTTATAGCATTTGGCAAATATTTCCTTAACACCTTCACTTTCTTTCCAGGCGAGGTCATGTTCTTTACGGATCTCTTTGCGGATTTCTTTCAAGTGTTCCAAAACAGATTTCTCATCTATCGTGACCAGTCTGCCGTCCTGAAGCACTATCTTTCCGTCTACGATCACTGTATCGACACTGGAACCATTCTCGGAATATGTCATCACCATATCGGGATCGTCCGACATGACATACTGCTCATTTTCCGCATTCAGTATGGTGATATCAGCCTTCATTCCTTCAGCGATGATTCCTGTTTCCTGTTCCTTTTTCAGGCACCTGCTCCCATTGAATGTTGCCATCCGAAACATGTCTTTCGCTGTCAGCCATCTGGTATAATCCGGCGTTCGAAGTTTACTGATCAGACATCCGATCTTCATGGCGTCAAAAATGTTTGCGGAATCATTTGCGCTCATATTGTCCGTGCCAAGACCAACCGGAATTTTTTCAAGCATTTCACGAATCGGTGCAACACCGCTTCCCATCCTCAGATTGCAGGCGGGATTATGTACTGCGGTACAGCCTGAATTCTCCATAAGTTTGAGATCTTTCTCTGTTATCCAGTTGCAGTGGATCAGGACCATATTTTCGTTAAGAAGTCCAAGATCATACATATATCTGACCAGTGTTTTTCCGAAAAACATCGGTCCGGTACATTTCTGTACATATGTTTCAAGCATATGACAGGAAACAGGAACATTGTACTTCAGAGAAAGATCCCTAAACCCTTCCATCATCTTCTGTGTACTGCGCATCGGTGCCGAAATGGAGAGACCAACTGTCGCCAATGCGTCCGTCCTGTTATATCGGTTCATGGAATCCTCCATAAATCCGATAATATCTTCTTCCGGCGGAAAGCTTACACAGATGGCTTCCTTCATCCTGTCTGTAAACAGTTCATCTGCATAAGGGATAGTCTTTTCCATGGTAATGTTCTTTGTATGCGGACACACTACCGCACGCATGCCGATATCTTCATACGCACGCACGATCGCATCCAGACATTCCTCGTCGGTAATTCCGTTTAGCAGTACGTCATCCATAACAGATGTGGTGCCAGAATGAAGCATCTCCATAGCCCCCAGAATCGTCCGGTAATAAACCTGATCGGGAGTATGCCTGACTCCTGAAAAAAACGGGCGCACCACTGGCATCCATATCTCAAGCGGCATATTTTCAAGCCACGCCTTGTTAAAATTGTCATGCGAATGAAGATGCGCATTTACCAGCCCCGGTATCACAATCTTATCGGATGCATCAATGACAACCGCATCTTTTTCATCGATATCCGCTGCTATTTTTGTTATCGTGTTTCCTGATATAAGAATATCAGTTTTTACATAACGGCTTTCACACCCCGGATAAGACGTGAGTTTTGTCAGTCCTGCTTTTATCAGATACATTTATCCGCCTCCAGCATATTTAAAACCAAAAAGTCCACAGCCTTAGCAATCTGTGAAGAATCCGAATACTCCTCCGGGCAATGGCTGTATCCATCTTTCGACGGAATAAAAATCATCATAGCCGGATTTGTCTTTGAAATGATTTTTGCGTCATGTCCTGCCCAGCTGAAAAGATGCATCATATCATCTCTTCCCGCAGCCAGTCTGTCTGCAGCTCCAATCAGATCTCTGTCAAAGCTGATTGGAGGCACATATGCATGTTCTCCGATGCTTACAGTATTTCCGTATTTTTCTGCAATACGGCCAGCTTCCTTTCGAAGCACATCCATTGCCTTTCTGATTTCTTCCTCACTGTCCGAACGCATTTCCATGACAGACCATGCTTCTCCCGGGATTACATTATGCTGATTTGGAAGAACACCAATCTTTCCGTTTGTAACAACGATTTTTCCATTGTTAACCAGCCCGTATGAATATGCTGTACAGATAAATTCCGAGAGCGCTGCAACTGCATCCTGCCTGCGGCTCATTTCCGTAGTTCCTGCATGATTTGCCTGTCCGGTAAAAGCAATTCTGGTACGCATAATTCCCACCACACCATCCACGATTGCAAAGGCTTTTCCTTTCTCAAAGAGGATAATGCCCTGTTCAGCATGCATTTCAAAAAAAGCATGATAGCGATTCTTTGCCCAACCGAAATCCTCACCGTAAACCGGTTTATCATATCTGACTGCTGCAGCGGCTTCACCCGGCGTTCTCCCTGAAGAGTCCCTGTACTGCTCAAGCCGAAGCAAAGATGTGCTGCCTGCCATATATTCACTGCCCAGACAGCCCTTTCCAAACACTCCGCCTTCCTCTTCCGCAAAAGCAATTACTTCAACCGGTCTTTCGGGAACAATGCCCGATTCTTTCAGGATTCTTACAGCCTCTATTCCTGCAATCAAACCTGTTGCTCCATCATAGGCTCCGCCGTTTATCACCGTATCAAGATGTGATCCGGTTCCCACCGGCTTTGCAGAAGAACCTGCAGGATTAAAGATCCCTGTCAGATTTCCGAATCCGTCCATTTTGACGGTCATGTCCAGCTCCTTCATCAAACATTCCACATATGTTACGGCTTCCGCCCACGCGTCAGAAAATGTCTGACGCGTGAGCCTTCCAGATTCTGAAGAAAAACGGGAAAGTTCCCGCAAATGCCGTTCTATAAGATTTTCATCTGCCTTTACGGGCATATAAACACCATGCTTTCTACAGCAATTCACTGTTGTCTTCCAATACTTCCGCGCCTTCACTCTCCGGTCCTCTGGTACATTCCCTGGTCCAGAGAAGCGGTATCTTGATTGATTCTTTTGTCAGTTTTCCTTTTCCCTCTGCAACCTCCAGTGCAGTTTTGTAACCCGCCTGTGCATGCCGGACAATTCCAATTCCGCTATCTGTAGTCATACAGACCTTCAGTCTGAATGCAGTCTCGTCCGTACCATCCGCAACCATTGTCACGCCGGTGTGATAACAATACCCCATCGAACCATTAGCCTGTATAGAGATCAGATCTGCCATGCCGGCCGCATTAAGCAAAGCATTCAGATAGACCCAGTCACTCATGTAATCACTTCCATCCTTCATCTGTTCGGTTTCAACCAAAGGATTTACGATGGAACCTGTATCAAGATTATCTCTTGTAAAAGAGACCGGACCAATCTCTCCGTTTTTCACCATCTCATTCACTCTCAATGCGAATTCTTTTCGCTGACCAAATGCCATGAAGCATATGCGTGCCGGAAGCGCTTCCACAGGAAGTTCTACACGGGCTCTGGAGATCCAATTTGTAAGGACATCATCATTCGGGAACATTTCAAGTACCAGATCGTCCAGTCTATCCAGATCTTTCTTTTCACCGGAGAGACAGATCCATCGGAACGGCCCCCTGCCTTCACAGAACTGAGGCCGCATGTATTTGACCATAAATCCTTCGATCTGCATTGCCTCTTCATAAGACATCCCGGCAGTCATGCATTCCTTTCTGATACTGGTACCGTATTCGAAACACTCTACGCCCATTGCATTATATTTATTCATGGCACGCAGCTGTCGAAGCATGGTTGCATATGCTTTCTCTAAATACTGTTTCAGATCGGTTTTTCTGAGTTCTTCAGCCTGTACGCCATCATATCCGCTGGGGATATAGATAGACGGATCATGGCAGGGGCACATCTCCATCAGGAGATCAGGCAGGAAATTCTTGTCGAGAGCTTCTTCAAAAATATCTGCTGCATTTCCGATCACAGCTACAGAAAGAGGCTCTCCCTTCGCAGCAGCATTTTCCGCCATTGCCCTGGCTTCGTCAAAGGAATAGACTTTTTTCTGAATGAATCCCTTTGCCATTCTTCGGTCTACAACTCTTTCGTCGGCGTCTGCAAGAATAATCACTCCGCCAGCCATCGTCGCGGCTTTTCCCTGATTGCCGCCCATTCCACCGCAGCCTGCGCTGAGAATAATATGACCTTTCATACTGGCTGTTCCAAACAGTTTCCTGGCAATGATGCAAATGATCTCATAAGTTCCCTGCAGAACACCTTGTGTTCCAATATATTCCCAGGGACCAGCAGTATACTGTCCATGACAAATCAGATTATTCTCACGCAGTTCATAGTATCTATCCCAGTTTGCCTGCACAAAGTTGGTATTTGCCATAACAACCTTAGGTGCAAACTCTGTTGTCTTAAATACTGCCACAGGCATACCGGACTGCATAACAAGAGTCTCATCATTTTCCAGTTCAGTAAGAGCCTTGTAAATGGCATGGAAGCATTCCCAGTTTCTGGCGCTCTGACCGTTTCCTCCGTAAATGATCAGATGGGAAGGGTCCTCTCCATTCTCAAGATTGTTCTCAAGCATGCGCAGCAGCGCTTCCTGCCGCCATCCTTTACATCTTAA